>NZ_VFMX01000001.1:3785067-4415912 GCF_006715285.1 Arthrobacter sp. SLBN-83 | reverse complement strand
TGGTCCGATCTTCAACAACATCGTCCTGGCCGATGAAATCAACCGCGCTTCGCCCAAGACCCAGTCAGCCCTCCTTGAAGTCATGGAGGAATCCCGGGTCACCGTGGACGGCGTCACCTACTCAGCGGGCCGCCCGTTCATGGTCATGGCCACCCAGAACCCCATCGAGCAGGCCGGTACCTACCGCCTGCCCGAAGCCCAGTTGGACCGCTTCCTGATCAAGACGTCCATCGGCTACCCGGACCACGCCTCCACCGTACGGCTCCTGGGTGGCAGCAACCTGAAGGACCGTTCCAAGGAACTGTCCGCTGTCATCACCACCCAGGCAGTGGCGGACATGGCTGACCTCGCCGCAACCGCGCACATCGACACCGCGGTGCTGGAGTACATCTCCCGCCTGTGCGAAGAAACCCGCAACGCTCCCGAAACCAGGCTCGGCGTCTCCGTGCGCGGCGCCCTGGCCATGGTGCGGGCCGCCAAGGTGTGGGCCGCCTCGCAGGGACGCAACTTCGTCCTGCCGGATGACATCAAGGAACTGGCCTCCGTGGTGTGGACCCACCGGTTCGTGATGGACCCCGAAGCCGAATTCTCCGGCGCCACCGCCGAGGCCGTGCTGACCCGGATCCTGGCCGACGTCGCAGCCCCGCAGCAGCGCACCAACGCCTGACCGGCCGGCTGCAGCCTGGCGCTGCAGCCACCACCACTCCATCCCAGCGCAACAACGAAGGCACACCCCTATGTCCGACGGCACGTCCAGCGGCACCCCGTTGACCCGGCTCACGGAGCGATTCCACCAGCTCTTCCACCGGAACGGCCGCCCCACCCGACTGCACCCAGCAGCGGTATGGTCCGAAGCCAGCAGCACGGCCCTCCAGGCCCTGACACCTGCCTGGCGGGCCGTCCGCGACACCTGGCTGAAGTATGCCTGGCCGGTGCTTTCCGTGGTCAGCATCCTGGGCTGGTCCGTACTTGCCGCCGCCATCCTGCTGTGGACCACGGGACAGGCATTCGGCTGGCAGGAAGCCACAGCGGCCTCCATTGCCGCGTTCGCCATGTTCGTCATCGCGGTGGCCTTCATCCTGGGCCGGTCTTCCTACGGGGTGGTCCTGGACCTGGCCCGTACGCGGGTTGCGGTGGGGGACAGCGCCGTGGGCAGCATTGCCGTCTCCAACACGTCGGCCCGGCCGCTGCTGCCGGCCGCGCTGGAACTGCCGGTGGGCAGCACCACGGCCGTCTTCCACCTGCCGCGGATGAAGCCCGGACAGGTCCACGAAGACCTGTTCACCATCCCCACCGCGCGGCGCGCCGTCATCGTGGTAGGACCGGTCCGCTCCGTCCGGGCAGACCCCCTGCACCTGCTGCGCCGCCAGGTCCTCTGGACCGAGCCGGAGGATCTCTTCGTACACCCGCGCACCGTCGCCCTCGCAGGTTCGGCCGCCGGCTTCATCCGCGACCTCGAAGGCATGCCCACCACCGAACTCTCCAGCGCCGACGTCTCCTTCCACGCCCTGCGCGACTACGTGCCCGGCGATGACCGGAGGCACATCCACTGGAAGACC
Organism: Arthrobacter sp. SLBN-83; assembly: GCF_006715285.1. Classification (NCBI taxonomy): domain Bacteria; kingdom Bacillati; phylum Actinomycetota; class Actinomycetes; order Micrococcales; family Micrococcaceae; genus Arthrobacter; species Arthrobacter sp. SLBN-83. The sequence goes on along the minus strand of NZ_VFMX01000001.1, from coordinate 4,414,353 downwards.
ACGGCCCGTACCAACAAACTGATGGTGCGCCAGTTCGAGGAAACCCGACGCGCCCACCTGGCCATCTCGCTGTCCATCAACACCGAGGAATACGCGTCCGAAACCGAGTTCGAGATGGCCATTTCGGTGGCTGCCTCCATCGGCCGCCAGGCCATCCGCGAACAGCGGGAACTGGATGTCCTGACCCAAAAGGGGCCGCTGCGCTGTGAAACCGGCCGCAACATGCTGGACGACATGACAAGGATCGTCGGCACCCCCATGCGCCGCACCGCCGTCGACCTCGCCCGCACCCTGGCCGACACCGTCCCCAACGCCTCCGTGGTCTTCTTCGTGGTGGGCAGCCACGTGACCGCAACCCAGCTCCGTTCCGCCGCCGCCTCCGTGCCTCCGGGTGTGCGGAGCCTCGCCGTACGGGTGGAAGCGGGCGCTGCCCCCACCCGGGCCAACATCGCAGACCTTACTGTCCTGACGCTCGGCGACCTGGCCGACCTTGCCATCGTGCTGAGAAAGGCGGCCGCATGAGCACCGCACCGGGCCGTTCCCCGCAAACCTCCATCCCGCCCACCCGTACCCGCCGGAAAGCCGCCACCACGGCGTCGGCCTTCGCAGACGGCCAGCCCCTCTGGCACTTCCTGCTCGACGCCGCTGCCCTGGTGGTCCTGCTGGGCCTGGGCCTGCTTGGCTTCGGCCTGAGCTTCGGCGGCGACCCCTACTACCTGCTCTCCGGATTCGGCGGCATCATCCTGGGCCTGGCCATCGGGGCGGCGAACGCCCACCTGCGCCTGGGCCTGCTGATCACCACCGCCCTCGCCCTGGCCGCGTACCTGGTGTTCGGGACCTGGCTGGCCGTGCCGGATGCTGCGATTGCCGGCTTCGTTCCCTCGCTGGACTCGCTGCGGACCCTGCTGCTGGGTGTCGTCTTCGCCTGGAAGGACATGCTCACCGTCGGCGTGCCGGTGGGCACGGCAGGTGGCGTCCTCATCGTTCCGTTCCTGAGCTCGCTCATCACAGCCCTCGTGGCCGCGCTCCTGACCTGGCGGCTCCGCAGCCCCTACCTGCCCCTCCTTCCGGTGCTGGTTCTGTTCGTCACCGGCATCGCCTTCAGCACCAACGCCGCCTTCCTGACGCTGGAGCGCGGCATTGGGCTGACCGTGCTGGGCATCGCCTGGGCAACGTTCCGCCGGGACGCCCTGCGGCGGAACAGCACCAAGCGGGTGGCCGTGAACAACCCGCAGAATGACAGTGCCACTGCACGGCGGGCCAGGATCCGCCGGCTGGGCATGGCCGCGGGCGTCATCGCCGTCAGCGTGGGCATCACCGCGGTGGCCGCACCGCTGGTCAGCGCCGGGGAGGACCGTAAAGTCCTCCGCAACGTGGTGGTGCCGCCGTTCGATCCCAAGGATTACATCACTCCGCTGGCCAGCTTCCGGACCTACGTGAAGGACAAGAAGGACGACACCCTGTTCGTGGTCAAGGGCCTCCCGCGCGACGGCCGGGTGCGCCTGGGGGCCCTGGACGCCTTCAACGGCACCAACTACAACATGGACCCCAACGGATCGGGCAACTTCAGCAAGGTGGGCGACGCCAAATCCATCAACACGCTTGCCGATACGTCCGGCGTGGTGCCCACCAACGACTACTCGATCAGCATCAACATCGAGGACTACCAGGGCTACTTTGTCCCCGGCGGCCGCAAGACCACCGGCATCAGCTTTGACCAGCCCGGTTCTGCCGCGGCTGGTGGCCTCTACTTCAATCCGGGATCGGACACCGCCGTCACCACCAGCGGACTGTCCAGGGGCGACTCCTACACGGTCCAGGTCTCCGACCCCGTCAAGCTCGAGCACGGGCAGCTGACCCAGTACGACTTCGCCAAGATCTCCCTCCCGGACCCCCTGGAGGTTCCGCCGGTGGTGGGCTCCCAGGCGAATGACCTGTCCGCCGATGCCCCCACGGCCATCGACCGGCTGCGCCAGATCGAGGCGCATTTCCAGAAGACCGGGGCGTTCAGCAACGGCTTGGTGAGCGAAGGGCAGTTGCCCAGCGTCTCCGGCCACGGCTCCGCCCGCATTCGCAACCTGCTCACGGCCAAGCAGATGCTCGGCGACGACGAACAGTACGCCGTGGCCATGTCCCTGATTCTGCGGCACCTGGGCATCCCCTCCCGCGTGGTGATGGGCTTCTACCCTGAACCGACCAGCCCCGAGAACGGTGCCGGCGAAGTGAAAATCACGGGCAAGGACGTCCACGCCTGGGTGGAGGTGGCGTTCGAGCGGGTGGGCTGGGTCAGCTTCGATCCCACCCCGCCCAAGGACAACATCCCCATCCCGCCGGACCCCGAAAGCAAGTCCAAGCCCAAGCCGCAGGTGCTGCAGCCGCCGCCCCCGCCGCAGGAGCCGGCGGACCTGCCGCCGGACTCCTCGCCGGACGCGCTGGACGCGGACCAGAAGAAGAACAACCCGTGGCTGTTCTGGGGCGCGCTCCTGGGCGCCCTGGGTGTCGCGGCCATCCCGGTGGTCATCCTGGCCCTGCCGCTGTTGCTGATTGCTTTGCTGAAGGCACGACGGCGGAAGTCGCGTTTCCGTGATGGCCTCCCCGCCCAGCGTGTGGGCGGGGGATGGAACGAGGTGGTGAGCCTGGCGACGGACCTGGGTGCCGCCGTCGACACCCGGTCGACCCGGCGCGAAAGCGCCGCCGTGCTGGCCGAGGCGTTCCCTGCAACCTCGGGGACCACCACCATGCTGGCCCGCCGGGCGGACGCATCAATCTTCGGCGCCGGGGAGCCCACGGAGGAGCAGGTCCGGGAGTACTGGACCATCGTTGACGGCTCGCTTAAGGAGATGACCTCCGGAATGGGCTTCTGGCGCCGGCAGCAGGCACGGTTCTCGCCGCGGTCGCTGCTCGCCGACGCCCGCACGGCCATGAACTCCGGCAAGAGCCTTAAGCTGCGCGGAGGCCGGCTGGCACTGCCGACGGTGCCCGGGATCCTTGCCGCGCGCCGCCGTCGTACCTCCGGCAACGCTGATGCGCCGCAGCAACAGCAAACACCCAACCAGCAAGCGCCCAACCAGCAAGGACCAAACCAGCAGTGACGCCCGACGCCGAACGCTGCCCCCGCTGCCAACAGCAGATCCGTGCCGGGGCCACCTTCTGCACTGCCTGCGGTGCGCCGCTGTCCAACCGGGCGGCGCGCCGCACCCGCACTCCGGACCCGCTTCAGGATCACGGCCCCAGCGCTGCCAGGGAGGCGCGTCCCGAGCATGCGACGGGGATTCCCGGTACTATCCCGGTAGTAGAAAGGCCCCTGGCAGGTCAGCCGGCGGGCAGCGCATTGACGGGTCCCATGTACACGGGCTCCGGGCCGGGCAGGACCGGCGGTTCCACCAAGGTGGAAGCCGCTCCAGGGGGAGGAACGGGAATGGCAGTGAACCTTCAGCTTGTTCCGGCTACGGCGGGCAAGCGGCTTGGTGCTGCCGTCATTGACTGGCTGCCTGGGATAGCGGTGCTGGTGGTGACCTTCGCCATTGGTTTCGCAGGCATAACGCGGACCAGGAGCGGCGGCTTCATCGTCTATGACACGTCGTCCCTGGTGCTGTTCGGCGGCATCGGCCTCGGCCTGACCCTGGCCTACCTGTTTGTCGTCCTCGGACTGGAGGGCCGCAGCGGCAAAACCCCCGGCAACCTGATGATGGGCATCCGCAGTGCGGACCAGGATGGTTACGCGCCCGGCGCCGGCGCCGTGTTCCTGCGCGGCCTGATCACGGGAGCGGGTGTCCTGCTGGCCTTGCTGGCGGCGGTACTGGTGGTGGTGTTCAAATGGTTTGACGTTGCCCTGTTCATTCTTGGGCCGCTGCTCCTGGTGGCTGCCGTCTGGGCTGTGCTGGTGGTTGTTTCCTGCCGATGGGACAAGAGCGGCGGGCTGCGCGGCTGGCATGACAACGCTGCCAAGACCCTGGTGTTCGACGTGAAGGCGGGCCGGGATCCTATTACCACCGGCGGCATCCAGGGGCCCTACAGCTTCGCACCCTTGGACCTTCCGCCCGTCCAGCAGGTGCTGTCCCCGGTGGCGTCCCAACCCGGCGCGCCCCAGGCAGCGGCGACGCCCCCGGCAACCCCAGCCCACGCACTCCAAGCACCTGCGCCGTCGGCCACCATGCCGTCCCAGACCATGCCCTACACCTCGCCGGCATCCTTCGCTCCGCCGGCTGCCGGTGCCCCGGCTGCTGGTAGTCCGGGTTCGCCGTCGGGCTTCGAACAAGGTGCCGCCCAGGGGGTCCCTCCTACGGGCGCTCCCTCCGGTCACCGCGTGCCCCCGCCGCATGTGGACGACGACGTTGAGCGCACCCAGGTGCGCCCCGGCAGCGGTGCCCCGGCCCAAGTGGCAGTCCTGCGCATCCGCCTGGACGACGGCCGGGACTTCCAGCTGGACCGCAGCGTCCTGGTGGGCCGCAACCCCGTGGGACAAACCGGGGAGCAGCATGCGCAGCTGCTGGCCGTGGACGATCCCGGCCGATCCATTTCGAAAACCCACCTGCACCTGCTTACTGACGGTGCCGGCATCTGGGTGACGGACCGGCACTCAACCAACGGAAGCGCCGTCACCACCCCGGACGGCCTGCGCACCCCCTTGGTGCCGGGCGTCCCCACGTTTGTTACCCCGGGATCCAGCGTGCACTTTGGAGACCGTACCTTTTACCTAGGACAGGCATGAACCAGCACCCCGCCAGTGTTTCCTCCACCATCGAGCCGGGGCCGGGCCTTAGCCTCTCCTGCGGTTACGGGACGGACAGGGGGCTCCGCCGGGAACTGAACGAGGATTCGTACATCGCAGCCGATCCCGTCTTCGCCGTGGCTGACGGCATGGGCGGCCACGAAGCCGGCGAAATTGCCAGCGGCCTGTGCGTGCGTACGCTGGCCGAGATGCCCCAGGTCGCCACGGGGGAGCGGAACATCACGGCATCCGTCCTCCAGCAGTACCTGGTCCGTGCCGACGCCTCCATCCGTGAAGCCGCCGGGGCCCGCGCCGGTACCACGCTGACGGGCGCCGTCGTTGTGGAACAGATGGGCATGCCCTACTGGCTGGTGATGAACATCGGCGACTCCCGCACCTACCGGCTCAGCCTGGGACGGTTCGAGCAAATCAGCGTGGACCACTCCGAAGTCCAGGAGCTCGTGGACGCGGGCGAAATCACCGCCCAGGAAGCCACCGTCCACCCGCGCCGGAACGTCGTCACGCGCGCCCTTGGGACAGGGGATGAGACGGAGGCGGACTACTGGCTCCTCCCGGTCGAGGAAGGCGATCGCGTGCTGGTCTGCTCCGACGGCCTGACCGGCGAACTGGCAGACGATGACATCCTCCGTATCCTCAGCACCCTGGCCGACCCGCAGGAGGCCGTGGACGCCCTGATCCAGGCGGCCCTGCGCAGCGGCGGCCGTGACAACGTCACCGCCATCGTTGTGGACGCACACAACGTGGCGAACGACGACGGCGCAGGCACCACGGCGCCCCGCCACACCACAGCTGACGGGGACGAAGTGACGCTGCCGCGTCCGCAGTCCTCCGAGGCCATAACGGAACCGCTGCCCGAACCACTGGTGGACGGCACGGCACTGGAGAACGGCACCGGGCTGGTCGACGGCACTTCGCTGGAGGGGGAACCGGGCGATGACCGGCGCTAGCTACATTCCCGGCGGCTGGCTGGGGATCGTCCGGTCCCGCACTGCAGTCCTGTTGGGGCCGGAGGCGCCCGCTGAACTGGCCGGCGCGCTGTGGGAACTCCTTGCCGGCGGACCCGAGCCCCACGAGGTCCTGGCCGCCGTGACCAGCAGCTCCGGCGGTTCGCTTACCCACATACCATCCTTCGCCATCCTTGACTTCAACGGGTCGCTGCGGGTCTTCCTGCGGGGCGCGGTCGACCTCACCGTCGAGCAGCCCGGCGGCGCCGTGGACCTCGACGGCAGGGACGTGACCACCTGGAACGAACGCAAGTTCGTGGTGGCCGGCACGTGCAGGCTGGGTGTCGCGGACGGCGGGGCTGCAGGCGCCGGTGACGCCGGGACCGCTGAGGGTCCCCGGCTGCCGCTGGGGGAGGGCGTGGTGCTGCTGCGGTCGCTGACCTTCGGGGCGCGCCCAGGCCCTGCCGCCGTCGATGGCGCTGTTGCTGATGCTGGCACCGCGGCGGGCGCAGGCACCGCCGTGGTCACAGGCGCGGCGCCTGCGAGCGGTCCAGAAGCAGGGCATGCTCCTACCGCCCCCGACGGCCCTTTCGCCGTCAACGCTGCCGGTGAAGTGGACGCTGCCGGTGAAGTGGACGCTGCCAGCGAAGTCGACGTTGCCGGCGAAGTCGACGGTAGCGGCGGCGCTGGCCATGTTGCCGGGACTGTGGTGGGGGTGATCGACGAGGACCTGAACGCGGACCCGGTTGAGGACCCGGTCGCTGACTTGAATGACGACCTGGACGAGGCGCCGGACGGGGAACGCGCGGAAGACGCGAACCTGCCCCAGGCGTTCGCCGCCGATGCTGGTGACCTCGAAGGCCCTGACCTCGAAGGCCTTGACCCCGACGCCACCATCGCTCCGGGCGCCATCATCGACGCCGACGAGGAACTGCTGGAGGAGCCTGCCACTCCGGAACCGGTTGGCGACGGACCGGGTGGCGACGGAACTGCCGGGCCGGACGGGCTGCAGGCTGACCCAGGCGATGCCCCTCCGGCCGAGGAACTCACCAGCTCCTACGACCACCTCTGGGACCGCACCGTCATGCGGAACATCGAGGACGCGGCGGTGCGCGAGGAACCCGATGCAGACTCCGGCCACGTGGTCCCACAGCAACCGCCAGCACTGCCTGCAGCCGAACCGCTGGCCGCCCTTGGTTCGGCGGAGAACGCCGGCCTGCAGGGTGCAGCAGCCGGTTCCAGTCCGGCAGCGGACACCGACACTGACACCGGCGCCGGCAATCCTGCCACAGCTGGCCCCGAAACCGGCGCGGCGGCTGCCATGCCCCGCCCCGCCTCCACGGGCCTCATCGATTCCGTCCCATGGCGTACCGGGGGAGCAGCGACAACACCCACCCCGGAACCCAGCACGCCACCAACCCTCGGCACGCCGCCGGCTCCGCCGGTCCCTGCTCCCGTTGCATTCCAAGGAGGTCCCGCCAGCCCGGCGCAGAGCTCATCCCAGAGCCAACCAGAGGCCGGCTTCGATCCCGACCACGACGGCCAGACGGTCATGAAGAGCAGCCTCCCGGGAACGGGCGGCCCGGCAGCGAACCGGCAGGCGCAGCAGGATGCCGGCGACGGTCCGCTGGTACTGGCGCGCGTCTGTCCGCAGGGCCACGCCAACCCGCCAACCCGTGCACACTGCAACGCCTGCGGTTCGGCGCTGTTGCCCGATGCCGTTCAGGTGGCACGCCCCCGGCTGGGCCGGATGCGGCTGTCCACCGGGGAACTCCTGGACCTGGACCAATCAATGGTCATCGGCCGCCAGCCCTCCGTGTCCCGGGTCCAGGGCGGGGTCATGCCGCGCCTCGTGCAGGTGGCGAGCCCGGGCGGGGACATCTCCCGGTCCCACGTTGAGGTGCGGCTCGAGGGCTGGCACGTCATGCTCTGCGATCTCAAAGCCACCAACGGCACCGTCCTGGTCCGCGAAGGCCAGCCGCCGCGACGCCTGGCCCAAAACGAGATGGCCATCCTGCTCGACGGCGACATCGCGGAGCTGGGCGACAACATCTCACTGCGTTTTGAGGAGATTCCGTGAGTTCCAAACGGCCCGTTGCGCCGCCGCCCCGCATTCCGGGGTTCACCTACATCAGCCTGCTGGGATCCGGCGGCTTCTCCGATGTCTACCTCTACGAACAGGACAGGCCGCGCCGAAAGGTGGCGGTCAAGGTGCTGCTCTCCGACCTGAAGACTGAGGGCGCCCGGCGTAGGTTCGAATCCGAAGCCAACCTCATGGCCCAGCTGTCCTCGCATCCGTACATTGTCACCATTTTTGAAGCGGAAGTGACGGATGACGGGCACTCCTACCTGGCCATGGAGTACTGCTCCCGGCCCAGCCTTGACGTGCGGTACCGGCGGCAGCGCTTCAGTGTGGACGAAGTCCTGGCGGTGGGCATCCAGGTTGCCTCCGCCGTCGAGACAGCCCACCGTGCCGGCATCGCCCACCGCGACATCAAGCCCGCCAACATCCTGGTCACGGACTACAACCGCCCTGCCCTCACCGACTTCGGCATCTCCGGCACCCTCGCCGGGGAATCGGACGACGACTCCGGGATGTCCATTCCGTGGTCCCCGCCGGAGCAGTTCCGGGACGGCCCCGTGGACGGCGTCATGGTGGACGTGTGGGCGCTTGGCGCCACCCTTTACACGCTGCTGGCTGGCCGCTCGCCCTTCGTGATGCCCGGGGCGGACAACTCCCAGCGCGAACTGATCAACCGCATCAGCAACACGGCCCTGCCGCGGCTGGGCCGTGCGGATGTCCCGGAGTCCCTGGAACTGGCACTGGCGACGGCCATGGCCAAATCACCGCAGTCCCGGTACTCCTCGGCCCATGCCTTCGCCTTGGCCCTGCAGCGCATCCAGGCCGAGCTCAACCTCTCCGTCACGCCCTTCGAGGTCCTGGAGGAGCCCCAGCAGGACGAGGGCCACCCGGACGACGGCACCGAAGAGACCCGCGTCCGCAGCATCGCCGCCATCGACCCGGAAGGCACCGGCAGCGCCCCCACCTTCCCGGCACGCACCCGACCCAACACACCCGGCGCCAACCTTCCGGGCGTAAATCTTCCCGGTGCCCAGACCGATGCGACCGGACGCAGGGGAGGCGCCCTCCCGCCGTCGGCCTTCACTCCGGCAGCACCCAGCCAATGGCGCGCCGCCCCGGCAGTGCCCTCCATCCCGGCAAGTCCGGCAGGAGCGGCCTCCGCCGGAACAGAAACGGCCGACGGCGGCGGGCAGGGTGAGTGGGCCCAGTCCACCGTCCTGCGCGGCAGCCCGGGGGCGGTGAACTACGGTGCGCCGGTAACCGACGCATGGCAGGACGCCTACACCGCCGACGCAACAGTCCAGCGGGCCGTAAAAGTGGACGAGCCGGAGGCGGCGCCGGAAGCCGACCACGGCAAACGCAACCTCTGGCTGGCAGTCACCGGCGGCACCCTCCTGGCGCTGGCGGCTGTGGTGGGCATCGTGGTGGCCAACACGGCCCCGGGCACACCCAAGCCTGTGCCCACCCAGCAGGTAACCAAGTCCCCAGCGGACGCTTTGGACAACGGCACGGTGCCCGACGTGGAAGGCCTTAAGGGATCCATCGGCGGCGACGGGGAGGCCAGCTTCACCTGGACCAACCCGCAGCCTAAGGAAGGGGACACCTACAAGTGGAAGGTGTACACCATGGGCGGGAACAGCGCTGAGTTCCACGCCGTGGATAAGCCGCCGGTCAAGATCCGGCCCAACCCCACCGGGCAGACCTGCATCCAGGTAATGATCGTCCGCTCGGACGGCGCATTCTCACCCATGGAGGAGAACTCCATCGCCTGCACCGGCCAGTGATGTCACCCGACCAGCGCATGACATCCCGGCCCCGGCACCGGGCAACAGCACACCACCAGTACTCCGGTCAACGGAAAAATTCTGCCTTGAGGAGGCGTGGATCGTGGGGGATCTAGCAATCGATTTCTGCGGCGAATGGTATGAGCCATCGGACGAGGACATCTTCAATATCGGCCGCGAGGGCGACCTGGAAGTGGACGACAACCCTTACCTGCACCGGCAGTTCCTGCAAGTGGCCCGGTATGACGGGATCTGGTGGCTCAGCAACGTGGGCAGCATGCTCTCCGCCACCGTTGCCGACGCATCGGGCGGCATGCAGGCCTGGCTGTCACCCGGCGCCCGGATTCCGCTGGTGTTCAGCCACACCAATGTGATCTTCACGGCCGGACCTACCACCTACGAATTCGCCGTGCACCTGAAGACGCCGTCGTTCCGGCAGGAAGCCAGGGAAGACGCCAGCAGCGGGGACACCACCATCGGCCCCGTGGTCTTCACCGATGCTCAGAAGGCACTGATCGTGGCGCTCGCCGAGCCGGTACTGCGGCGCGAAGGCACCGGCTTCAGCACCATCCCGTCCTCGGCGGCGGCCGCCAAGACCCTTGGGTGGGCGCTGACCCGCTTCAACCGCAAACTCGACAACGTCTGCGACAAGCTGGACCGCGTGGGCGTGGTGGGGCTGCGCGGCGGCGGCGGCAAGCTGGCCACCAACCGCCGCGCCCGCCTGGTGGAACACGCCGTCACCACCCACCTGGTAACACCCGATGACCTGTACCTGCTCGAAAAGATGAGGGGCGTGGACGAAGGATGAGGATCCGGCTGACACTCCGCCGCGAACCCGCCGACGCCAAGGACCTGGCCGTCACGGTGGACGGCATGGCCACCGTAGCCGATATCGCCACCGTGCTCTGGGCTGCGGACCCGGACCGCAAGGGCACTCCTGCGCCGGACAACCTTTCGCTGCGGATCGATGAAGCCTTCGTGGGCGCCGGAATCAGCGGCAACATCCTGGCCCGCCAGGACAACCTCCTCGAATCGGGCCTCCGCCCCGGCTCCGTGGTTTCACTGGCCCAGGTGAGCGAACAGTTCCACGAGCCAGGGGCCAACCGGGGGCCGGCAGCGGCCACCCTGCGGGTGCTGTCCGGGCCCGACGTCGGCCGCGAATTTTCGCTGCCCACCGGCACCAGCTACATCGGCCGGGACCGGGACGTGGACATCCGGTTGACGGACCCGCTCACCTCCAAGCGGCACGCCCGGATCACGGTGGGCGAGAGCATCGAAATCGTGGACACCAACTCCGCCAACGGGCTCCTCATGGACGGCCTGCCCGTCACCCGCGCCACCCTCAACTCCTCCGACACCGTGACCCTGGGGGACACCACCGTCACGGTGGTGCCGCTGGGGCACAACCACGCGGCAGCGCCGACGTCGCCCCTGGTGGACTTCAACCGTTCCCCGCGCGTGGTGCCCCGCTTCGAGGTACCCAAGCGCGTCCTTCCCTCAGGGCCCAAGCGGCCCGAGGACCAGCCATTTCCGTACATCATGCTGGTGGCGCCCCTGATGATGGGCGCGGTTATCTTCGCGGTCACGCAGAACGTGCTGTCCATGGTGTTCATGCTGATGATGCCCCTGTTCATCGTGGGCCACTACGTTGACACAAAGATGCGGACCCGGAAGCAGCAAAAGGAGCAGCTCAAGCAGTTCCGGGCTTCCATGGCCGCCTTCCGGCAGGACCTCACCGAGCTGCAGCAGGTGGAACGGGCCGTCCGGCTCCAGGAGGCACCGTCCGTCAGCGACACCGTGGACGCCATCTACAAGCTGGGGCCGCTGCTGTGGACGCACCGGCCGGAGCACTCCTCCTTCCTGGGCCTGCGCTTCGGACTGGGCACCGCGCCGTCCCGCATCCCCCTTGAGGAACCGTCCAACAACGACACCGAGGTCCAGTACGCCCGCGAAATCCAGGACTGCATCAAGCAGTTCAGCGAGATCGAAGGCGTTCCCGTGGTCTCCCAGCTGCGCACCTCCGGCGCCCTGGGCATCGCTGGAGCCCGCGGCCTGGTGGACGACGTTGCCCGCGGCATGGTGCTGCAGCTGGTGGGCCTGCACTCGCCGGCTGAAGTAGTTCTCACCGCCATCACTTCCGCACAATCGCGTGAGCGCTGGAACTGGCTGCAGTGGCTGCCGCACGTTGGCTCCGGCCACAGTCCGCTGGGCGGAGACCACCTTGCTGCCGGGTCGGCCGGCGGGTCGTCGCTGCTGGCCCGCCTCGAGGACCTGGTGGATGCCCGTGAGGCGGCGGCCAAACGGACTGCGCCGGAGCTGCGTCCCGGCATCGACCCGGTCAAGCATGAGCTCGAGGAACCGGTCCTGCCGTCCGTGCTGGTCATCGTGGAAGACGACGCCCCGGTGGACCGCGGCCGCCTCACCCGGCTCGCGGAACGCGGTCCCGACTCAGGTGTCCATGTCCTGTGGGTGGCCACCGACATCCAGGCCCTTCCTGCAGCCTGCCGCGACTTCATGGTGGTGGACGGCGAGCACGGCACCACCACCGGCCAGGTCCGCCTGGGCCGCCACACCTACCCCGTCAGCTGCGAAAGCGTTGACGCTGAACTCGCCGCCCAACTGGCCAGGATGCTGGCTCCCGTGGTGGACGTGGGCAAGCCCGTCAACGACGACTCCGACCTGCCCAGGGCCGTCTCCTACGCCACCCTGATCGGCAAGGACTTCCTGGACAACCCGCAGGCTGTGGCGGAGCGCTGGACGGAGAACAACTCCGTGCACGCCACCGCCGTGGCCAACCGCAAGGACAACGGCACGCTCCGGGCCTTGGTGGGGTCAAAGGGCATCGAACCGCTGTATCTGGACCTGAAGAACGAGGGGCCGCACGCGCTGGTGGGCGGCACCACCGGCGCCGGTAAATCCGAGTTCCTGCAGTCCTGGGTGATGGGCATGGCCGCGGCCTACAGCCCGGACCGGGTCAGCTTCCTGTTCGTGGACTACAAGGGCGGCGCCGCCTTCGCGGACTGCATCAACCTTCCGCACACCGTGGGCCTGGTGACGGACCTGTCCCCGCACCTGGTGCGCCGCGCCCTCACATCGCTGCGGGCCGAGCTGCACTACCGGGAGCAGCTGCTGAACCGGAAAAAGGCCAAGGACCTGCTGGCCCTGCAGCGTGAGGCCGACCCCGAGGCGCCGCCGTACCTGATCATCATCGTGGACGAGTTCGCGGCCCTGGCCAACGATGTTCCCGAGTTCGTTGACGGCGTGGTGGACGTGGCCGCCCGTGGCCGCTCCCTGGGCCTGCACCTGATCCTTGCCACCCAGCGACCGGCCGGCGTCATCAAGGACAACCTGCGCGCCAACACCAACCTCCGGGTGGCATTGCGCATGGCGGACGAGGACGACGCCACCGACATCCTGGGCGTCCCGGATGCGGCCTACTTCGACCCCGCCATTCCCGGCCGCGGCGCCGCCAAGACCGGCCCCGGCCGTATCCAGGGGTTCCAGACCGGCTACGCCGGCGGCTGGACCACTGACAAGCCGCAGCGGCCGCAGATCGACATCGTGGAGATGGCCTTCGGTTCCGGTCCCAGCTGGGAGGCACCCGCACCGGACAAGCCTGTGGCCCAGGAACCGGCCGGCCCCAACGACATCGCCAGGATGACCTCCACCATCGTGCACGCCGCGGACACCCTGGCCATCCAGCCGCCGCGTAAACCGTGGCTCGATGAGCTGGCCAAGACCTACGACTTCTCCAAGCTCCCCAACCCGCGCACCGACGAACAGCTGCTGCTCGGTGTGGCCGACGATCCCGTCCACCAGGACCAGCCCACCGTGTTCTACGAACCGGACCGGGATGGAAACATGGCCATCTACGGCACCGGTGGCTCGGGCAAGTCCGCGGCCCTGCGGGGCATCGCCATCGCAGCCGCGGTCACCCCGCGCGGCGGGCCCGTGCACGTGTACGGCATCGACTGCGGCTCCGCCGGGCTGCGGATGCTTGAGGAGCTTCCGCATGTTGGCGAGATCATCAACGGCGACGACGTGGAACGCGTCGGGCGGCTGCTGCGCCTCCTGCGGGACATCGCAGAGCTGCGGGCCGCCCAGTTCGCCGAGGTCCGTGCCTCCACCATCGTGGAGTACCGGAAGCTGGCCAACCGGCCGGACGAGAAACGCATCTTCGTGCTGGTGGACGGCATGTCTGCCTTCCGGGAGGCCTACGAACACAGCAAGCTCTCCGGCCTCTGGGACATTTTCCTGCAGCTGGCTACGGACGGCCGGACGCTGGGCATCCACCTGGTGGTCACGGGAGACCGGCCCAACGCCGTCCCCGCGTCGCTGCTGGCCTCCATCCAGCGGCGGCTGGTCCTGCGGCTGTCCAACGAGGACGACTACATATCCATGGACGTGCCCAGGGACGTCCTCACCGCCAACTCACCTCCGGGCCGCGGACTCCTGGACGGACTCGAAGTCCAGCTGGCCGTCCTGGGCGGCAACTCGAACCTGGCCCTGCAGGCCCGGGAAGTGCACAAGCTCAGCGAAGCCATGCTGCGGCAGGGGCTGGGTACCGCCCCCGGCATCGAACGGCTTCCCGAGCAGGTGGACCTGGACGTCCTGCCCGCCGGGAGCCAGGACCTGCCCGTCATCGGCGTGGACGACGAGTCACTCCAGCCCGCCGAGATCATGGCACGTGGCCCGCTGCTGCTGGCCGGCCCGCCCGGTGCCGGGCGGACCGTAGCCCTGGTCACCCTGGCCTACGCGCTGCGGCGGTCCAACCTCGCCACTGAGCTGATCTACCTCGGGTCCCGCCGGTCCGCCGTGGCCTCCCTTCCCATCTGGAACCGTTCCGTGGTGGGGCCGGACGATCTCGCCGAGGTGGTGGAGGACCTGGTGGAACACTCCACCGGGAACCCGGGAACGGTGGCCTTCTTCATCGAAGGCCTGACCGAGTTCACCGACACCATCGCCGAATCGGGCGTGGCGCAGCTGGTGACGGCGTCGCTGAAGGCGGACCAGTGGGTAGTGGGGGAGTCCGAGTCCTCCACCTGGTCCAGTGCGTGGCAGCTTGCCCAACCCTTCAAATCCGGCCGCCGCGGGCTGCTGCTCAACCCGGGGGACATCGAGGGCGACAGCCTGCTCAACACTTCCCTGGGCCGCGTCAGTCCGGAGTTCATCCCCGGCCGCGGCTATGTGGTGGGACGCGGCAAGGCGCGGAAAATCCAGGTGGCACTGCCACCGGAAAACCGGGACTGAACAGGCCCGATAACTGCGGGGCCGCCACTGCTGCGGATTTGCGGCCCCGCAGGGCGCTGTAGAAGACTACCGGGGACACCAGAAAGCCGTGGTGGGGGGCTGCGCGCATCGAAAGGTAGCAATGACCCCGTCCGCACCGCTCCGCCACGCCGTTTCGACAACGGCATCCGCAGCCGTCCTGGCCCTCGCCTTTGGCTTCTTCCCCGCCGGCCCGGCGCTCGCTGCCACAGCTGAACCCACGCCCGTCCCGGCGTCAGATACCCAGGCTCCTTCAGACTGCGGCCTGATCTGCGTGCCCATCCTTGCCGGCAGCCCGGACTCAAGCCAGCCCGGCCGCCCTCGGAAATCCAAGGAACCCGTTGCTCCGCCGGCCCCGCCGGCGCCGCCTGCCGAGCCGCCCGCCCAGCCGGCCCAGCCCCAGCCGCCGCAGACAAATATGCCCCCACAGCCCGTCGCCCCGGCACTTGATCCGGCAGCGATCCCTGCGACCGAAGCGGCAGTCCCGGATGAGCCTGCCCCCGACACTGCCTCGGCCGCCGCCGGTTACCGGCCTCCCACCGGCCCGTCCAGCGGCCAGGACTGGAACAGCCCAGTCACCCGGTCCGCCGCGCCTGCCCAATTGGCTGCCGTTGCCCCCGCAGGTGGCCATGGCCCTGACGGCCCGGCGCTGCTGCCCATCGTCGCCGGAACGGTGCTGCTGGCAGTGTCCGCCGGAGCCTTCGCGTGGTGGACCCGGAACCGCAACCGGCTTCGGTCGCACTGAGCCGTTCCTGCGGCAACACTGCCTGGCTGCCGGGGCTTTCCGGCTGCGACGCTTCCTGCCTGCCGCGCGGGCCTGCCGGGTGGCTGTCGGAGGTGTAAGGCAAGATAGGTTTGTGAGCACAGGACCAGGACCCGCAGAAAAGACCGCCGCCCGGACCACGGCACCGCACGAACCAGAGGCGGTCCCCACAGAGGCCATCCGCGAGGAATACGAAAACCTTGCGGATCTGGTGCGAAAGTACCGGTTCGCGTATTACCAGGAGGACGCGCCGCTGGTGTCGGATGCCGAATTCGACGCCCTCTTCCGCCGGCTCGAGGAGATCGAGGCGCTGCACCCGGAACTGGTGGCCAACGATTCACCTACCCAGGAAGTGGGCGGCGAGGTCTCCGCCGCGTTCGCCCCGGTGGAACACCTGCAGCGGATGTACAGCCTGGAGGACGTCTTCTCGCTGGAGGAGCTTGAGGCCTGGCTCAACCGGGCCGAGGCCAGCATCGAAAAAATCGGTGACGGCGGCGCCAAGGCAGCCTGGCTGACCGAACTCAAGATCGACGGCCTGGCAGTCAACCTTTTGTACCGGGACGGCAGGCTGGTTCGGGCTGCCACCCGCGGCGACGGCACCACGGGTGAGGACATCACCCACAACCTGCTCACCATCAAGGAAATCCCGCAGGAACTGGCCGGCAGCAGCTTCCCGGCCGAGATGGAGGTGCGCGGTGAAGTCTTCATCCCCTCCAAAGCCTTCGCGGAGTTCAATGAAGCACTGATCGAAGCCGGCAAGGCTCCACTGGCCAACCCCCGGAACGCTGCCGCCGGGTCGCTGCGCCAGAAGGACCCGGCCGAGACCGCCAAGCGGCCCCTGAAAATGTTCGTCCACGGCATCGGCGCCCGGGAGGGGCTTGAGGCCGGCAGCCAGTCGGAAACGTATGGGTTGCTCAAGGAGTGGGGCCTGCCCGTCAGTCCGTACTTCGAGGTGCTGGAAGCCCGCGACGACGTCCTGGGCTTCATCAAGCGGTACGGCGACCAGCGCCACAAGCTGCTCCATGAGATCGACGGCATCGTGATCAAGGTGGATGACTTCGCCATCCAGCGGGCCCTGGGCAACACCACCCGCGTTCCCCGCTGGGCCGTGGCCTACAAGTATCCGCCGGAGGAAGTCCACACCAAGCTGCTGGACATCCAGGTCAACGTGGGCCGCACCGGCCGCGTCACCCCCTACGGCGTCATGGAGCCGGTCAAGGTTGCCGGATCCACAGTGGAGATGGCCACCTTGCACAACCAGGACGTGGTCAAGGCCAAGGGTGTCAAGATCGGCGACATCGTGATCCTGCGGAAAGCGGGGGACGTCATTCCCGAGATCGTGGGCCCGGTCCTGAATCTCCGCGACCAGCAGGATCCCCCGGTGCGCGACTTCGTCATGCCCACTGAATGCCCCTCCTGCGGCACACCGCTGGCCCCGGCCAAGGAAGGGGACGTGGACGTCCGCTGTCCCAACGCCCGGTCCTGCCCGTCCCAGCTGCGCGAGCGGGTGTTCCACGTAGCCGGCAGGGGCGCGTTCGACATCGAGGCCCTGGGCTGGGAAGCCGCCATCGCCCTGACCCAGCCCATCGAACCTGAGGTGCCGCCGCTGACCTCCGAAGCGGGGCTCTTCGACCTCACGCCCGAGGACCTGGCCGATGTCAGGATCCGGCGCGAGAAAAAGGCCAAGGGGGTCCCCACGGGTGAGTACGAGTTGGTGCCCTACTTCTTCAGCAAGGGCACGGCCAAGTCGCCGTCCAAGCCCACGGCCACTACGCAGAAGCTCTTCAAGGAACTCGAAAAGGCCAAGACCCAGCCCTTGTGGCGCGTGCTGGTTGCCTTGTCCATCCGGCACGTTGGTCCCCGCGCATCGCGGGCCCTGGCGCAGGCGTTCGGCTCCATGGACCGCATCCGCGCAGCCTCCGAGGAGGAACTGGCCCACGTGGACGGGGTGGGGCCCACCATCGCCGCGGCCCTGAAGGAATGGTTCGCCGAGGACTGGCACGTGGAGATCGTCGAGCGCTGGGCCGCCGCCGGGGTGCGCATGGAGGACGAACAGGACGAGTCCATGCCGCGCACCCTCGAAGGGCTCACCGTGGTGGTCACCGGCTCCCTGCCCAACTTCAGCCGCGACGAGGCCAAGGAGGCAATCCTGCTCCGGGGCGGCAAGGCCGCGGGCTCCGTTTCCAAGAACACCAGCTACGTGGTGGCCGGCGAAAGCGCCGGCAGCAAGCTGGACAAGGCAGAGCAGCTCGGAATCCGGGTGCTGGATGAGGACGGGTTCCGGCAATTGCTCGACGGTGGCCCGGCAGCTTTGGGTGACGGGGCAGCAGCGGACACAGGAGCAGCCAGCAGCGTAGAAGAAGCAGACGACGACGGCAACGAAGAGGCGACCCTGCCGGCCACCGCGGGGGAGAACACTCCGGGGGAGAACACTGTCGGGGAGAACAGGGTGGAGGAAAACGCATGACATCCGCTTCGGAGCTCCTGGAGGTGGCCAAACAGGCTGCGGCAGCAGGCGCCAAGGTCCTGTCCGGCCGGGATGGCAAGGCCCTGGACGCAAGCAACAAGGGAGCGGCGGGGGACTGGGTGACCGCCTATGACGTCGCTGCCGAAAATGCCGTGCGGGATGTCATTTCCGCTGCCCGCCCAGGCGACAGCGTCACGGGTGAGGAACAGGGAACCACCCGCGCTGCCCACCCCACCGGCTACCGCTGGTCCATCGACCCCCTGGATGGCACCACCAACTTCATCCGCAACATCGTCTACTACGCCACCTCCGTGGCCGTGGCGGATGCCGACGGCGTCTGGCAGGCCGGCGTCGTGAACGCGCCAGCGCTGGGCCGGGTGTACTACGCTGCCCGCGGCCACGGTGCGTGGCTGGAGGAGCGGGGCACCGTCACCAGGCTCGACGGGCCGGTTCCGGGGCGCACCGGGCAGATCCTGGCCACCGGGTTCAGCTACGAGCCCGGGATCCGCGTCCAACAGGCTGCGGCCTTCGGTGCCTTGATGGACGGCTTTGCCGATGTCCGCCGCCTTGGTTCCGCCGCCCTCGACCTGTGCATGGTGGCGGATGGAACCCATGACGCCTATGGCGAGCGGGGGCTAAACGAGCATGACTTCTCGGCCGGCGCCCTGATCGCGGAGGAAGCCGGCTGCTGGGTGCGCAGGCCGCGCCTCACCAGCCCGCTCGACGGCGGTCCCACCGACGACGAGCGCCTGGACGCCTGGACCTGCGCCGCCAGCCTGGAACTGTCCGGCAAGTTCCCACTGTAAAAGGGGTACGTGCCGGCAGTCGCACGTGCTCCAGTCGCCCGTACTGATAGTTCGATCACGGAAAGCGCGTTTCCGCCGGAGACGAGGTACGCGGGCTACTACCATTGACGGGTGCACAAGCAGTTGACCATCCGTCCCGCCGTCAAGGCCGATTTCGCCGCCGTCGCCCGCATCACCGGCGACTCCTACCTTTCCGCAGGCTACTTCGACGACGCCGCCCACCCGTACATGGTCAAGATCATGGACGTTGCGGCCCGCGCCGAGCAGGCCACCATTTGGGTGGCGGAACGGGAAGGAACCGTTATCGGCTCGGTCACGTTGGCGCTGGCCGGGGAACCGTACGCGGACATCGCGCTGCAGGATGAGCTGGAGTTCCGCATGCTGGTAGTGGACCCGGCCGTGCAGCGCAGCGGTGCCGGCAAGGCCATGGTGGACGCCATCCTCAGCCACGCGAAGACCCTTCCCGGCATCAAGGGAGTGTCACTCACCACCGGCCAGGCCTGGGAAAGCGCGCACGGGCTGTACCGCAAGACCGGTTTCCAGCGCGTGCCCGAGCGGGACTGGTTCGTTCCCGGCACCGACACAAAACTGCTGGTTTATCGACGCGACCTGTAGCAGCCCTACAGTGGTGGCGACCCATTCCAGCTTTGAAAGGCCCACCCATGCGCAAAACCTTCGGCAGCGGATCCGTCTGGGAACAGACCCTCGGTTACTCCCGCGCCGTCCAGGTGGACAACACCCTGTACATCTCCGCCACCGCCGCCAGCGGCGAGGACGGCGTGGTGGGGGACGACTTCTACACGCAGACCCAGTACATCCTGCAGAAACTCGGCAAGGTCCTGGCCGACGCGGGCTTCGCCTACGGGGACGTGGTGCAGTCCAAGCTGTACCTGACGGACATCAGCAAATGGGAAGAAGCCGGCCGGGCCCACGGCGAGGTGTTTGGCGAAATCCGCCCCACTCTCTCCCTGGTCCACGTGCTGCCGTTCCTGGACCCGAAGATGCTCGTCGAGATCGAACTGGTCGCCCAGAAGAGCGCGTAGTTCCCCTGCCCTACCGGGCCGGCAGGCCGTAGCGGTGTTCCGGCCTGCCGGTGGTGCCGTAGCGGAGCTGGATGTCCACCGCGCCGTCGTCGGCCAGCGAGGACAGGTACCGCTGGGCGGTGGCGCGGGAGACGCCCACCCGGGCGGCCACCTCGGCGGCAGAGTACTGCTCGCCCGGGGCCAGTGATTCCAGCACCGCCGCCTCCGTTGCGGAGCGCGGTTTCGACGACGGCGTGACGTCGCCCGGAATCAGCGACCGTTTTGCGCGTTCCACGCCGTCCTGGTCCAGCGCCCCCGGCTGGCCCAGGAGGCGCCGGTACCGGGCGTAGGAGCGCAGCTGCTGGGACAGTGACTCCGCCGTAAAGGGCTTGAGCAGGTACCCCAGCGCCCCGCGGCGGAACGCCACCCGGACCGACGCGGGATCGGAGGCAGCGCTGAGGATGATCGTGTCCACATCCAGTTGCTGGAGCAGGTCCAGGCCGGAGGCATCCGGAAGGTAGACGTCCAGCAGCACCAGGTCCGGCCGCAGGCTGTGGATAGCCTGCAGCGCCAGGGATGCCGTGCCAACCGGGGCCAGGGCGAGGAAGCCCGCCACCGAATCCACATAGGCCGCGTGCAGCTTGGCGACATGGAAGTCGTCGTCCACGATCAGGACCCGAAAATCGTCAGCCATTCCCATCCTTTCCGGCTGCCCCCAGATTACTGTCGGCAGGGTTGCCTGCCGTGGTGTGCGGAAGGGTAGCCATGAACACGGCACCCGGCCCGCCCTTGGCCCCGCGTTCCAGCACCTTTACATCGCCACCGCGGCGCCGTGCCAGCTGGCGCGCCAAAGCCAGCCCGAAGCCCTGCCCGCCGCCGGCACGGACAGGACCGGCGGAGGTGGTGAAACCCTCCGCAAAGACGTGCTCCGCATCCGTTCCCTCTGCCAGCCCGTCACCGGAATCGGCGACCACCACGTGCAGGGTGCCGCCGTCGTCGCCCGGTTCATCCAGCACCTCAAGCTCAATCCAGCGGTCCGTCGCTGAGCCGGCCACGGCGGCGTTGACTGCGTTGTCGATCAGGTTCCCCAGCACCGTGGTGACATCCTGGGCATCCGTCACCTGCCCGCGGACCAGGGTCTCCGGGCCGATGCGCAGGGCGACGCCCCGCTCGTCGGCCTCCACGCCCTTGGCACCCACGAACGCCTGCAGGTACGGGTCCTGGAGCAGCTCGGCCTGGTCCACCGGGAACTTGAGCGGCCCGGTGGCTGCCAGCGTGGCCAGGTAATCGCGTGCTTCCTGGTGCTGCCCGATGCCCAGGAAGCCGGCAAGGGTGTGCAGCTGGTTGGCGAACTCATGCCGCTGGGCACGCAGCGCCGTGGACATGGTCCCGACGGCGTCCAGCTGCCGCGTGAGCCCCTGCAGTTCCGTGCGGTCACGCAGCATGATCACCCAGCCCAGGTCCTCCCGCCGATGCAGCGCCTTGCGGGCGTTCACCACCAGCACCCGGCCGCCGGCCACCAGCTCCAGGGCGTCAGGCGTGGCACCCGCGGTGATGGAAACGCCAGGACCGGCAGTTGCAGACGCCGGCCGGGTCAGCGACTTCAGCTGGTCCGGCACCGGCGCGTCCTCCCAGCGGGACCCCGCCAGGTCCGGCAAACCAAGCAGCCGCTGCGCGGCGGCGTTGAACACGCTGACCCGGCCGTCGGCACTCACACCGATGACGCCGTCGTCCACACCCTGCAGCACCGCCACCTGGTCGTGGACCAGCGTGCTGATCTCCTCGGGTTCCAGCCCCAGGGTGAGGCGCTGCAGGCGGCGGCGCAGCAGGAAGGACCCCAGGATCCCCGCGAGCAGGGCGCCTGCGGCGGTCAGGG
The DNA here is from genome assembly GCF_006715285.1 of Arthrobacter sp. SLBN-83. Taxonomy (NCBI): domain Bacteria; kingdom Bacillati; phylum Actinomycetota; class Actinomycetes; order Micrococcales; family Micrococcaceae; genus Arthrobacter; species Arthrobacter sp. SLBN-83. The sequence goes on along the minus strand of NZ_VFMX01000001.1, from coordinate 4,392,608 downwards.
CCACCGGGCCGATGTCGCGGGCCACGCTCTGGGCCACGGTTTCCATGGAGTAGCCCACGCTCACCTCGCCCACCACCGTGCTGCTGCCGGGAGCGTACACGGGAACCTTCGCCCCGGCGGAAGGCCCCAGGGTTCCGGTGTTCCGGGTGGTGATCTCCTGCCCGGACAATGCTTCGGACGGGTCGGTGCTCACCTTCTCGCCGAGCCGCTGCGGATCCGGGTGGGCCAGCCGGATGCCCGTTTCGTCGGTGATCACCACGAACAGCGCCCCGGTCCGGGTCCGCGCTGCCTCGGCGGAGGACTGGAGCGGGCCGGCCAGGAGCTCGGCCGGCGGGGGAGTGCCGGGCTGTTCACTGATGGCCAGCACATTGGCGCGCACCTCGGGGTCGGAAGCCACGGTCCGCGCCAGCGTCAGCGCCTGGTTCTCCGCATCGCTGCCCACCCGGTCGTACGTCAGCCAAGCGTGCACGGCGGCGCTGAGCAGCACCACCAGCAGCACCACGGCCAGCTGCAGCAGCAAAGTCTGGGTGGAAAACCGCAGCGGCTGCCGGGGCACGGGTCGCTGCATTCATCCTCCTTGACGGGCGTGGGTTGGTGGTTTAGTGCGAAAACGTGGTGAGCACAATGAGCAAAATGCTCCCAATAAGCAGTATGCCAATCAATTGAGCCAAAGGCATTCCCGTGACGGCCGCCACCCTACAGTCTGTAGCACGCATCACAACGCTGTGGTGCTGTTCACAAGAAGGAGCCGGCTGTGCTGGTAATACTTGGATTCGCCATGATCGCGGTATTCATGGTGCTGATCATGACGAAGAAGTTGACGCCAGTGCTGGCGTTGATCATTGTCCCTACTGTTTTTGGGCTTTTCGCCGGGGCCGGCCTGGGCATCGGCGACATGGTCATGGACTCCATGAAGTCCATGACCTCCACTGCGGCCCTGCTGATGTTCGCCATCATCTACTTCGGCCTGATGATCGACGTCGGACTCTTTGACCCGCTGGTGAAGTTCATCCTCCGCAAGCTGGGCAATGACCCCGCCAAGGTTGTCCTCGGCACCGCCATCCTGGCTGCTGCCGTATCACTGGACGGTGACGGGTCAACCACGTTCATCCTCACCACCGCGGCGATGCTGCCCGTTTACCTGCGCCTCAAGATGAGCCCGGTGGTCCTCACCTGCGTCGCCGGCCTGGCCAACGGCACCATGAACATCCTGCCCTGGGGCGGCCCCACCGCCCGTGCTGCCACCGCCCTGAAAATCGACGTCAACGACGTGTTCGTCCCCATGATCCCGTCCCTCGTGGCTGGCTTGGTCGTGGTCTTCGCCTTCGCCTGGCTGCTCGGCCTGCAGGAACGCAACCGGCTCCGCGCCACCGCGCCGGAGATCTGGGGAACGCCGTCATCGGCAGAGCCCTTCGCGGCAGAAGAGTTCGACGGCGGCACTTCCGCAGGTGCCTCCGGCACCGGCGCTTACGGAACCGGCCGACGCAAGGGCGGCAACCCCGGCGGAGCAGCCCCCGCTGTCGGCCGTCCCCTTGGCGGCGCCGGCGTGGCCGTGCTGGAACGCACCGAAACCCTGGTGGACGAACACGACACCGCCATGGCGGACACCGCCCTGGACCCCAACCGCAGCACCCTGCGCCCCAAGCTGTTCTGGTTCAACCTGGCCCTGACCGTCGCCGTCATGGTGGTGCTGGTGGCCAACGTCATCCCGCTGCCGTTCGTGTTCATGGTGGGCGCCGCAATCGCCCTGTTGGTCAACTTCCCCAAGGTCAAGGACCAGGGCGCCCAGCTGATTGCGCACGCCCCGTCCATCGTGGCCGTGGTCAGCATGGTCATGGCCGCCGCCGTCCTCACCGGCGTCCTCAAGGGCACCGGCATGGTGGAAGCCATGTCCGCGTGGCTGGTCCAGATCATCCCCACCTCCATGGGCCCGTTCATGGCCGTCATCACCGCCGTGCTGAGCATCCCCATGACGTTCTTCATGAGCAACGATGCCTTCTACTTCGGCGTCCTGCCGGTCCTCAGCGAGACCGCCGCCCACTACGGCGTCGGTGCCGCGGACATGGCCCGCGCCTCCATTACCGGCCAGCCGTTCCACCTGCAGAGCCCGCTGGTTCCGGCCATCCTGCTGCTGGTGTCGCTGGCAAAGGTTGACCTCGGTGACCACCACAAGAAGGTCCTGTGGCGCACCGCCGTGATCTCCCTGGTGATGCTTGGGGTCGGCATGCTGACCGGAGCCATTGGGATCGGTTAGTCTGTACCTGCCCGCGCTCCCGTCCCCGTGACCGGACCGGGTATCGAAGGTGCCCGTCTGACGCCCGCTGGGGGATGTCAGACGGGCATCTGCGTTTCCGCACTAGACTGGATCGGAAAACAATCCGAACTTTGCAGGGGAGATCCATGGCTGCGATCAACCGTGACGACGTCGCGCATCTCGCGCGGCTCGCTCACATCGAGATGAGTGCCGAAGAGCTGGACAGGATGGCCGGCGAGCTCGCCGTCATCGTCGATTCGGTCAAGTCCGTCAGCGAGGCCGCCGGGGACGATGTTCCGGCCACCTCACACCCCATTCCGCTCACCAACGTATTCCGTGAGGACGTCGTGGGGCACACCTTCACGGCCGAGCAGGCACTCTCCGGCGCACCGGATTCCGATGAGAACCGTTTCAAGGTCCCGGCCATCCTGGATGAGGCATAACCATGACTGAACAGAACTCCACCGGCACCAGCGCCGACGCCCTGATCCGCCTGTCCGCCGCGCAGCTGGCCGAAAAGCTCGCCGCCCGCGAGGTCACCGCCGTCGAGGTGACGCAGGCCTACCTGGACCGCATTGCCGCCGTTGACGGCAAGGTCAACGCCTTCCTGCACATCAACGCCGAGGAAGCCCTCGCCGTCGCCGCCGAGGTGGACGCCATCCGTGCCGCCGGCGGTGCCGAAGCCGAGGCCCTGCACGTCCTGGCCGGTGTCCCCATCGCCGTTAAGGACCTCATCGTCACCATCGGCCAGCCCACCACGGCAGGCTCGAAGATCCTCGAAGGCTGGCACAGCCCGTACGACGCCACCGTGGTGGAACGGCTGCGCGCCGCCAGGATGCCCATTCTGGGCAAGACCAACCTCGACGAATTCGCCATGGGCTCCTCCACCGAGCACTCCGCCTACGGCCCTACCCGCAACCCCTGGGACCTCGACCGGATTCCCGGCGGATCCGGCGGTGGCTCGGCCGCGGCCGTGGCCGCCTTCGAAGCGCCCCTGGCCCTGGGCACGGACACCGGCGGCTCCATCCGCCAGCCAGGTGCCGTCACCGGAACGGTCGGCGTGAAGCCCACCTATGGCAGCGTTTCCCGCTATGGCGCCATCGCCATGGCCTCCTCGCTGGACCAGATTGGGCCCGTCACCCGGACCGTGCTGGATTCAGCCTTGCTGCACCAGGTCATCGGCGGCCATGATCCGCGCGACTCCACCTCCCTGCCGGACCCGCTGGCGGACCTCGTTGCCGCCGCGAAGACCGGCAGCGTTGAGGGCCTGCGGATCGGTATCATCAAGGAACTGCACGGCGAGGGCTACCAGGCCGGCGTCGAAAACCGCTTCAACGACGCCCTGGAGCTGCTCAAGGAAGCCGGCGCCGAAATCGTTGAGGTCTCCTGCCCCAACTTCCAGTACGCCCTGGGCGCCTACTACCTGATCATGCCGTCCGAGGCCTCCTCCAACCTGGCCAAGTTCGACGGCGTCCGGTACGGCCTGCGCGTCCTGCCCGAAGAGGGGCCCATGACCATCGAACGGGTCATGGGTGCCACCCGCGCCGCCGGGTTCGGCGACGAGGTCAAGCGCCGCATCATCCTGGGCACCTACGCCCTGTCCGCCGGTTACTACGACGCCTACTACGGCTCGGCCCAGAAGGTCCGCACCCTGGTGCAGCGGGACTTCGACGCAGCCTTTGAAAAGGCCGACGTCCTGATCTCGCCCACCGCGCCCACCACGGCGTTCCCGCTCGGAGAAAAGCTGGACGATCCGCTGGCCATGTACCTCAATGACGTCGCCACCATCCCCGCGAACCTCGCCGGCGTGCCCGGCCTGTCGCTGCCCGGCGGCCTGGCGGACGAGGACGGACTGCCCGTCGGCATCCAGCTGCTGGCCCCGGCCCGGGAGGACGCCCGCCTGTACCGGGTGGGCGCAGTCCTGGAATCGCTGCTCGAAGCGAAGTGGGGCGGCCCGCTGCTGGCCCAGGCTCCCGACCTTGCGGCTGCTGAAACCCTCGAAACCCAGGAGGCAAAATAATGAGCACTGACGACATCCTGAGCTTCGAAGAGGCCATGGAGAAGTACGATCCCGTCCTGGGGTTCGAGGTCCACGTGGAGCTGAACACCAAGACCAAGATGTTCTCCTCCGCCCCGAACGTTTTCGGCGACGAGCCCAACACCAACGTCAACGAGGTGGACCTTGGCATGCCCGGCGTGCTTCCCGTGGTCAACAAGACGGCCATCGAGTCCTCCATCAAGATCGGCCTGGCGCTGAACTGCAAGATCGCAGAATCCTGCCGCTTCGCCCGGAAGCAGTACTTCTACCCGGACACGCCCAAGAACTTCCAGACCTCCCAGTACGACGAACCCATCGCGTACGACGGCTACCTGGATATCGAACTCGAGGACGGCACTGTGTTCCGCGTGGAGATCGAGCGCGCGCACATGGAGGAAGACGCCGGCAAGCTGACCCACATGGGCGGCGCCACCGGCCGTATCCACGGCGCCGACTTCTCCCTGGTGGACTACAACCGCGCCGGTGTTCCGCTCGTGGAAATTGTCACCAAGCCCATCGAGGGCGCCGGCTCCCGCGCACCGGAGCTGGCCAAGGCCTACGTGGCCGCCGTCCGCGAGATCGTGAAGAACCTTGGCGTCTCGGATGCCCGCATGGAACGCGGCAACGTCCGCTGCGACGCCAACGTCTCGCTCCGCCCCCACGGCCGCGAACGCTTCGGCATCCGGTCCGAAACCAAGAACGTGAACTCGCTGCGCGCCGTCGAACACGCTGTCCGCTACGAGATCCAGCGCCACGCCGCCGTCCTGGACTCAGGTAACCCTGTTGTCCAGGAAACCAGGCACTGGCACGAGGACACCCGGACCACTACCTCGGGCCGGCCCAAGTCCGACGCCGACGACTACCGCTACTTCCCGGAACCGGACCTGGTCCCCGTGGTGGCATCCCGCGAATGGGTGGAGGAATTGCGCGCCACCCTGCCCGAGCCGCCCGCCGAGCGCCGCAAGCGGCTGAAGGCCGACTGGGGCTACTCCGACCTCGAATTCCGCGACGTGGTGAACGCCGGCGTCCTGGACGAAATCGAGGAAACCATTGCTGCCGGAGCCTCCGCGTCCGTTGCCCGCAAGTGGTGGATGGGCGAGATCGTGGGCCGCGCCAAGGCCGCCGACGTCGACCCCGGCCAGCTGGGCGTCAGCCCCGCCACCGTTGTGGAGCTGAGCCGCATGGTGGAGGCCGGCAAGATCAACAACAAGATGGCCTCGCAGGTGCTGGACGGCGTCCTCGCCGGCGAAGGCACTCCGGAAGAGATCGTGGAGAAGCGCGGCCTTGCGGTCGTGTCCGACGACGGCCCCCTCCTGGAAGCCATCGACGCCGCACTCGCGGCGCAGCCCGACGTCGCGGAGAAGATCCGCGGCGGCAAGGTGCAGGCCATCGGCGCGATCGTGGGCGGGGTCATGAAGGCCACCCGCGGCCAGGCCGACGCCGGCCGCGTCAAGGAGCTGATCCTGGAAAAGCTGGGCGTCACCGTCTAGCAGGTCCACCCAACTGGGTCGCAGTTATTGTCGTTTTGAGCCCTCATAACGACAACAACTGCGACCCACTTGCGCTTTAAGTACTCAGGTGGCCGCCGCTGAAAGTACCCGTGGTTGAGCGTGCGCCGCCGCACTTACACTGGAGGCCACGGGGCGCTGATGCCCCGGCCGTTGAGCTGCGGTGTGAGTGTGCGGGAGGAACAACCATGGTGGTCCGGGAACCAATAAGGGTGCGCAAGGCGGCGCTTGCAGGGGTGGTGGCCCTGGCGCTGACCGGGACCGGCGCCGCGCTGGCGTGGTCCGCCACAGGCGCGCCAACACCGGCGCCGTCGCCACAACAATCGTCACAATCAGCGCCCGGCAACTCGGGCAACGCTCCGGGGCACAACAAGCCCGGCAAAGGCCAGCGTGCCCAGCCCCTCCACGGGGAGGCCGTGGTCAAGAATCCCGATGGCAGCCTGCAAACCCGGCTGGAACAGCGGGGGACCGTGGAGTCGGTCAGCGACTCGGCCATCACCGTCAAGAGCGAGGACGGTTTTTCCCAGACCTACACAGTCAACGGCGATACGAAGATCACCAGGATTCCTCCGGCCGCCAATCCGGGTGCAACGCCCAATCCAGGCGCAACGCCCAACCCCGGTGCAACGCCCAGCCCCGGAGGAAAGTCCGACGACGGCAAGCGCCTTAAGCCGAGCGACGGAACCATCGCGGACATTGCGGTTGGTGACGCCGTGCGGATTGCCGGCGTCAAGGACGGAGACAACGCCACAGCCAAGCGGATTGTGAAGGGCGCCGGTGACAAGCCCGGCCTTGGGCTGGGGCGCGGTTTGGAACACGCACCTGGACTGAAACACGCCCCCGGACTTGGGCCTGGCAAAGGAATGAACCAGGGCAACGGCAAAGATGACCAGGGAGCGTAACTCCGGCAGATTCCGGGCGTGCCCGCCTTCCGGGGCGGACCCCTTACCGCTTAGCGCTGTTCAGCCCTGGCGTACCAGGCCTGCCATGATGTCCTCCAGCGCCTCGCAAACCATCACCACGGCCCGCCGCTTCAGGTTCTCCGGCCGGGCCAGCAGGTCAATCCTGCGGCGGGTGCTGATCCCCGCCAATGGGCGCAGCACGATGTCCGGGTTCAGGACGGGCCCGGCCGTGTACCTGGGCAGCAGCCCCACCACGCCACCGGCAGCCACAAGGGCCGCTACCGTGGAGTAGTCATTGATGCGGTGGACGATGTTCGGTTCGCGGCTGGAGACGGCAGCGACGGCGGCCAGGACATCGGCGGGGGAGTAGCCGGGGTGGCTGGTCACCCAGGCCTCGGCGCCGACGTCGTCCGCCGTCACCGTGTCCTGCCGGGCCAGGGGGTGGCTGGCGGGCAGCGCCACGTCCAGGGGCTCGTGTGCCAGCGGGATGACGGCAACCCGTTCCGCCGGCCAGCGGGGGCTGTGGTCCATGCGGTGGGCCAGTACCAGGTCATAGCGGGCAGTGAGCGCCGGAAAGTCCTGCTGGGCAACGTCCTCGTCGGACAGCTCAATCCGCGGATGCTCCGGCTTATCCAGCATCCTGGCCAGGGGCGCGAACAGGGCCTGTCCCGCGCTGTGGAACCCGCTGACCGTCACCCGGCCGGCGGGAGAGCCATGATAGGTTCCCAGCGCGCCGCGGGCCTCGGCCATGGCGCTGACGACGGCGGCGCCTGCGTCGGCGAGTACCTGGCCGGCCTCCGTGAGCACCAGGTTCCGGCCCTCCTTGCGCGTCAGCGGCACCTCCACGCTGCGCTGCAGATGGGCCAATTGCTGGGACACTGCCGACGGGGTCACCATGAGCGTATCGGCCACCGCTTTCACGCTGCCAAGGGCACCCAGTTCCCGCAGGATTTCGAGCTGATGAACCTCCATGGCTCCAGTCTATTCATTAGCTATTACTACATCGTTGATTGAGAAAAATCCTGTTGTGCTAACGCTTCAGCAGGGCTTCAATGGGGATGACATACCCCGCAAACGTGAACCCCAATCAGTAAGGACGCCAATGAAGGCCCTGTACAAGGCCGGCCCGCAGGCCGGTTTCGAGCTCGTCGAGCGGCCGGAACCGGAGGCCGGTCCGGCGGACGTAAAGATCCGCGTCATGACCACGGGCATCTGCGGCACGGACCTGCACATCCAGTCCTGGGACTCCTGGGCGCAGGGGATCATTGAAGCTCCCCTTATTGCCGGCCACGAGTTCTATGGCGAAGTGGTGGAGGTGGGCGAGGACGTCCGCGAGGTCAAGGTGGGCGACAGGGTCTCGGGCGAAGGACACGTGGTGTGCGGCATCTGCCGGAACTGCCGGGCCGGACGCCGCCAGATGTGCATCCATACCGTCAGCGTGGGTGTCCAGCGTGACGGTGCCTTTGCCGAGTACGTGGTGATCCCCGAAACCAACGCGTGGGTACACCACGACCCCTCCGTCACGCCGGAGCTTGGCGCGATCTTCGACCCGTTCGGCAACGCCACCCACACCGCGTTGAGCTTCCCCCTGGTGGGTGAGGACGTGCTGATCACCGGCGCCGGCCCCATCGGACTCATGGCCATCGCCGTCGCCCGCCACGCGGGCGCACGCAAGATCGCCATCACGGACGTCTCCCGCCCGCGGCTGGACCTGGCCCGGCAGCTCGGCGCCGACCTTGCCATCGACGTCTCCACCACCCGGGTGCGCGACGCCCAACGTGAGCTGGGCATGCGCGAAGGCTTCGACGTCGGAATGGAAATGTCCGGCCATCCCTCCGCGCTGCCTGAGATGATCGACAACATGAACCACGGCGGCCGGATCGCCATGCTGGGACTGCCCAGCCAGGAGATCACCATCGACTGGGGCAAGGTGGTCACCCACATGCTCACGCTCAAGGGCATTTATGGCCGCGAGATGTACGAAACCTGGTACGCCATGAGCGCCATGCTCTCTTCCAATCCGGTCCTCCACGCCGGAATTTCTGCCGTGGTCACGGACACGCTGCCCGCAACGGACTGGGAAAAGGGCTTTGAGATTGCCCGCAGCGGCGTGGGCGGCAAAGTTGTCCTCGACTGGACCCGACTCTAAGACCCGACGGTAAGGAACCCCATGTACACCTCCATGAAGGACCAGCTCCACGACGAGCTGGAAGAAATCCGCACGGCCGGGCTCTACAAGACCGAACGCAGCATCAGCTCGCCGCAGTCCAGCCACATCACCGCCGGGCAGATCGGCGGCCCGGGCGCCGACGTACTGAACTTCTGCGCAAACAACTACCTGGGCCTGGCGGACCACCCGGACATCATCAGCACCGCCAAGGCCGCCATGGATGAGCGCGGTTTCGGGATGGCCAGCGTCCGTTTCATCTGCGGCACCCAGGACCTGCACCTGGAGCTGGAAGCCAGGGTCTCCAAGTTCCTGGGCACCGAGGACACCATCCTGTTCTCCAGCTGCTTTGACGCCAACGGCGGGGTGTTCGAGTCCCTCTTTGGGGCCGAGGACGCAGTGATCTCCGATGCCCTGAACCACGCGTCCATCATCGACGGAATCCGCCTGTGCAAGGCACAGCGGTACCGGTACGCCAACCAGGACATGGCCGATCTCGAAGCCAAGCTGATGGAAGCCAAGGACGCCCGGCGGAAGATCATCGTCACTGATGGCGTGTTCTCCATGGACGGCTACCTTGCACCGCTTGAGGCCATTTGCGACCTCGCCGACAAGTACGGCGCCCTGGTGATGGTGGATGACTCCCACGCCGTAGGCTTCATGGGAGCCACCGGTGCGGGTACCCCGGAACACGCCGGTGTCAGCGACCGCGTGGACATCTATACCGGTACCTTTGGCAAGGCGCTGGGCGGGGCCTCCGGCGGTTACGTTTCCGGCCGCAGGGAGATTGTTGCCATGCTCCGCCAGAAGGCGCGGCCCTACCTGTTCTCCAACTCCCTGGCTCCCGCCATCGTTGCCGCCACCCTCAAGGCGCTGGACCTGGTGGAAAACTCCCATGACCTGCGGCGCCGGCTGTTCGAATACGCCGAACTGTTCCGCCGCCGGATGACCGAGGAGGGCTTCGACCTGCTCCCCGGCGAACACGCCATCGTCCCGGTCATGTTCGGCGACGCCGTGATGGCCGCCAAGGTGGCCGACCGGATGCTGCAGCACGGCGTCTTCGTCACCGCCTTCAGCTTCCCCGTGGTTCCGCGGGGTGCCGCAAGGATCCGGGTGCAGCTTTCGGCCGCACATTCAGCGGACGACGTCGAAGCCTGCGTGCGTGCCTTCGTCGCCGCCCGCGCCGAGGCGGCAGCCTGACAGGAGTTGTTGCGGAGAGCCAGGCGGTCCCGGCAATCAACCGCCAGGCAACGGACCCGACAGGAATAAGCTTTGTGAGGACCAACCCGGACAGGAGTAACCAATGGCAGCCCATTACGACGTCCTGATTGTGGGCGGCGGCATTGCCGGCCTCTCCCTGGCATCCGCGCTGGCGGGCCGCTGCAGTGTTGTGCTGGTGGAGGCGGAACAGGAGCTGGCGTACCACACATCCTCCCGCTCGGCCCGGCAGCTGATCCCCAGCTACGGACCGCCGGTGGTCCAGGAACTCACTGTCCGGACCCTTGAGCTGCTCGCGGAACGGGACACTGAGCTTCCGGAACCGGTCCTGACGCCGCGGAGCTTCATGCTGATCGGTTCCGAGGCTGAGGTGGCCGCGGAAGCCAGCGGGCACATGCAGTCCATCACGGTGGACCGCGCCCTGGAACTGTGCCCGGCCCTGAAGCCTGGAACCTTTGCCGCCGCGGGACTTGATACCGGATCCTTTGGCTGCAACGCCCCGTTGCTTTTGGAAGAACACCGAAAGCGGGCGCTCGCCGCCGGCGCAGACATCCTCACCGGAGCCCGTGTCCATTCTGCGCAACGGCTCGGTTCCGGCTGGCAGGTGGGTGCCGGTGCCGAGGGGTTCGAGGTAGGAGTGCTGGTCAACGCGGCCGGAGCGTGGGCGGACGAGCTCGCGGTGCTCAGCGGCGTCGAAAAGCTGGGCCTGCAGCCGTACCGGCGCACGGCGGCGATTACCGCCGTCGAACGTCCCCTTCCGGCCGCCACTCCAATGGTGGCTGCGGCCGACAACACGTTCTATTTCCGTCCGGACGGCCGGGACGTGCTGATTTCGCCGTCCGAGACCGTTCCCAGCGGCCCCGAGGATGCACGCCCCCGGCCCGGAGATGTGGAACGCCTGGTGGAGAAGCTCAACGCCTTCACCAGCCTTGGAATTACGGCAGTCCGCCGGGCCTGGACTGGGCTGCGCACCGAGGCGGCAGATGGGATTCCGGTAGCGGGGTTCGATGCCGAAGCGGCCGGCTTCTATTGGCTTGCAGGGCAGGGCGGCTATGGCTTCCAAACCTCGTCAGCCCTGGCGGAATTCGCGGCGTCGCAGATCCTTGCCGGGCAGGACCCGTCCGGCGGTACTGCTTCCCTTGATGGCGCCGCCGACGGTCCGGTATCCCGGACAGCGCAGGCCTTGGCAGCCACGCGCTGGTCCATCCGGCGTTGAAGAATGGTGCAATGAGCACCCTGATCACCAACATTGCCGAGCTGATGACGCAGGACCTTGAGCACCGCGTCCTGAAGAATGCGGCGGTAGTTATCGAGGGGGAACGGATCTCGTGGATCGGCGCCGCGGCCGATGCACCTGCAGCGGATGACGCCGTCGACGCCGGAGGCCGGGCCATGCTGCCAGGTTGGGTGGACTCGCACAGCCACCTGCTGTTCGCCGGGGACCGGACCGCTGAGTTCGAGGCTCGGATGGCGGGGGAGGCCTACGCGGCCGGTGGCATCGCCGTCACCATGGAAGCCACGCGCGCCACCTCCGATTTCGACCTCACACGGCTGGCGATGGGCCGGGTCGCCGAGGCCGTCTCGCAGGGAACCACGTATCTGGAAACCAAAACCGGCTACGGCCTGGATGTGGAGAACGAGGCCCGGAGCGCCCGCATCGCCTCCACCGTGGCAGACCAGGTGACCTACCTCGGCGCCCACCTGGTTCCCAGCGGCCAGGATCCTGACGAGTACACGGACCTGGTCTGCGGACCGATGCTTGACGCCGTCCGTCCGTACGTCCAGTGGGCTGATGTCTTCTGCGAAGAGGGTGCGTTCACCGCCGAACAGTCCCGCCGGGTGCTGCTGGCCTGCCGGGACGCGGGCCTGGGCCTGCGCGTGCACGGCAACCAGCTGGGTGAAGGGCCAGGGGTCCAGCTTGCCGTGGAGTTGGGAGCGGCAAGCGTGGACCATGTGAATTACCTGATGGGGCAGGACGTGAAGGCCCTCGCTGCTTCCTGGTCCGGGTGGGACGCTGTCAGCGGCGCCGGCGAGCGGGGCACTGTGGCCACCTGCCTCCCTGCGTGCGACCTCTCCACCCGCCAGCCGCTGGCTCCTGCCCGCGAGCTTCTCGATGCCGGAGTGCAGGTGGCGCTTGCCTCCAACTGCAATCCCGGCACCTCCTACACCAGTTCCATGGCGTATTGCGTGACCACTGCCGTCCTCCAGATGCGCCTGACTGTGCACGAGGCAGTCCGCGCCGCAACGTACGGTGGTGCCCTGGCCTTGCACAAGGACACCGGGCGGGACGCGGACGGTGAACGCGCGGTGGGGTCGCTCGCCGTCGGGCACCGTGCGGACCTGCACCTCCTGAACGCACCTTCCGCCACGCACCTCGCTTACCGCCCGGGCATGCCTTTGACGTACGCTGTGTGGCGGGCCGGAGCCCGGGAGCGGTAGCACCAGCATCCCGATGTGCTTGTTTCTGATCGTATGCCGTAGGTTAGAATCAGAAAACGTCATCAGGAATGGTGGCTGAATGATCGGAAGGCCCCCTTGCATGACGCGCACTGACCGGCTTACGGCGATCCTCGACCTGCTGGCCAAGAGCGGCCAAGTGGAGGTTGACGAGATCGTCAGCACCCTCAATGTTTCCCCGGCCACTGCCCGCCGCGACCTGGACAGCCTTGCCAAGCGCCGGCTTTTGACGAGGACCCGGGGCGGTGCGACCACCGGTGCCCTGGCCTACGACCTGCCCGGCCGCTACAACCGCGACGACCATGCCGAAGCCAAGGAACAGATCGCACAATGCGCCTCTGCCTTGATCCGTCCAGGGGCGGTCATCGGGCTCTGCGGAGGCACCACCAGCACGGCGCTTGCGCAGATCCTGGCTACCCGGGAGGACCTGAACGCACCCTCCAACCAGCCCACGCTTACCGTGGTGACGAATGCAATCAACATTGCTGGCCAGTTGGCGGTCCGGCCCAACATCAAGGTGATGGTCACGGGCGGGATCCTCAACCCCCGCTCCTACGAACTGGTGGGGCCCTACACGGACATCATCATGCAGAAGGTGGTGCTGGACATCGCGTTTATCGGCGTCAACGGCATCGATCCCGAGGTCGGCCCCACCAACACGGGGGAGGGGGAGGCTTCCGTCAACGCCCTTCTGGCATCCCGCGCCCGCGTTTCCTATGTCATTGCCGATTCCTCCAAGGTGGGAGTGCGCGCCTTCGCCACCATGGACGGCTATGACTTCAACAGGTTGATCACAGACTCCGGCATTTCTGCCCGCGACAAGGCCGCGTTCGAGGCCAACGGCACGGAAGTGATCGTCGCACCCGCCTGACATCGCGGAGAGACGGGGTGCATCGGCAGTTTCATCAGGCCGGATCCAGAAACTGAATGCAAGATGGGAACATGCTGGTTCCCTCCCGCCGTCGCCTGCGGCTCGAAGTCTGGATCGTCCTGGGTCTGTCCCTGGGCCAGTCGGCTGTCTATTCCGTGGTGCAGCTGCTCGACAAGATGACGCGTGCGCCCTTGGCCGAGGGGACGTCCACCCTGAACCGCTCGCAGAGCACGCGGGAGTACTTCGACCTGACCTACCAGCTGCTGGACATCATCTTTGCGCTGGTGCCGGTGCTGCTGGTCCTCTACTTCCTCACCGAGCAGCGCCAGACTGTACCTGGTGAAACGGGCAACCCCGGCTCCGCTTTCCAGAAACTTGGCTTCAACTTTGCCCGGCCCGGCCGCGACCTGCTGCAGGGGCTGGGGCTCGCTGCACTGATCGGCATACCCTCACTGGGACTCTATGCGGCCGGCCGGGCCTTGGGCATCACCACGGCCATCATTCCCAGCGCACTCGATGCCTACTGGTGGACCGTTCCCGTCCTCATCCTGTCCGCCATCCGGCACGCCGTGCTTGAGGAAGTCATTGTGGTGGGTTATCTCCTGGACCGTTTTGGGAAGTTCGGTTGGAGCACGCCGCTGGCCATCGCCGTGAGCTCGGTCCTCCGCGGCAGCTACCACTTGTATCAAGGCTTTGGGCCGTTTATTGGCAACGCCGTGATGGGAGTTGTGTTCGCCTGGCTGTACACCCGGACACGGCGGGTCATGCCACTGGTGATCGCCCATGCCCTGCTGGATATCGTGGCGTTCGTTGGGTTCAGCCTCTTCGGCAAGGCTGTGGGGCTGGGGTAGGGAAACCGGCCCTCACGGTGGGGTGGGTCCGGCGAAAAGTCGTGGGCTGGCAGGAGAAGGCGTCTCTGCTGTCACATTAGCGGCAGCAGTAGCCACGAATCTGCCTCGGGGTCGGGTGGCAGATTGAATGGTTGCGCGTAGAAGTCGTCCCATAGTGGATCTGTGGGGCACAGGCCGCTGGGGTCGAGCAGATTCCCGGCGGGTGGTTCTTCAGGTGGCGGGTCGGGCCAGTTTGGCATGTCCGCGAGTAGTGGCTCCCACTCCAGATCCTCAGTTGCGCGCGCAACAGCATTCATCGGGATGATGCCTGGTGGCCAGTGTGGTGGTTTGGGGTCTGGGTGTTCGGGTTTGTAGTGGCGGCCGGTGGGTGAGGTCCAGCCGGGTGGGTCGTTCATGGTGGCTGGATCCGGTGTCCATTGGCTGTGGTGTTTGAGCCGGTGATGTTTGGGGCAGAGCTGCGCCAGGTTGGTGATGCCGGTGGTGCCGCCGTTTTCCCACGCGGTGAGGTGGTCGGTGTCGTTGTCCGGGGTGAGGTTGGTGCAGCCGGGGAAGGTGCATTTGGCGTCGCGCATCCTGATCCAGCGTTTGATGGTCTCGGGAAGCCGGTAGTTCTTGCGGCCTATCTCCAGCGGTGCCCCGTCCCTGGGGTCGACGAGGACGCGGTAGAACGAGTCGGCCCCGTCCGCGACGAGTTTGCGTGCCATCGAGGCCGGGATCGGTCCCACCCCGTCCAGTACTGCCGGCTCATCGGTCGCCCCGAGCAGGGAGAACACCGGAACCATGACCAGGACATCGGCCCGCGGTGTGGGTACCTTCCCGATCTCCCGGACGGCCCGCGAACCGGCAGCGGTGCCGGTCCCGTCGTCGTTACCGGGTCCTTCGTCGTTGCTGACCGGCTCGCTTGCTGGGGCGGTGGTGTTGCGGTTGGTCTCCATGGCGTTGCCGGTGCTGAGGAGGAGGGATGCTGCGATGTCGGGGCGGAGTTGGGTGATGGTGCGTGGTTCGTTGGGGCCTTGGAGGCCGCGGGCGGTGGCGGTGGTGCGGTTCCAGATGGCGCAGGCGGTGTCGCCTGGGAGGTAGAGGGTGACCCGGGCCATGCCGTCGCGGTCGGGGGTGTATTCCATGCGCCGGTCGGCAAAACCTTTGGTGTGGCGTTTTTCGATGGATTCGGGGTGGTGGCGTTCGCGCCAGCCACGGACTTTGGCCCGGAAGCGGGAGGGGACGAGTTCGCCGGGGGCGGCGCCGCGGGCGGGGTGGGGTGCGTCGGGGTCGAAGAAGTGCGCCACGAGCCCGGCAGCGCCGGCGGGGTCGAGGCCTTCGGTTTCATCGGTGATGACTTTGGCGTGCTGCCAGGACATGTCACCGGCGGCCAGGGCTTTGAATACGGGTGGGAGGGAGCAGACCTTCCGGGACTGGTCCACAAGAGCCCCGGCCGCGGCGGAGCTGATGGTCAGGACCCCGGCGATCTCCTCAACCGTGGACATCTCCGTGTAGGTGCGGTCGTGCAGGGAGGCGTCGGGCGGGGTCATGGCCTGCTGAAAACCGAGGGCTTCGGATGCGTCCCGTGCCTTCATCGCGGCGAGTTGCGCCTCCAGACGTGCCGTGACCTCCAGTCGTTCCAGCCGGATCTCGTACCGCCGCTGCAACACATCAACACCGGAACCAACAGCAGCCCCCGAACCAAAAGCAGTGCCGGAGGCCAGGAAAGCATCCTCACGGTCCAGGGCATCAAGAGCGACCACGGAGGCATGAACGCCTTCCGTACCTGCCCCCACACCGCTGCTGATTCCCATACGAACATCGTCCCTCGAGGCACTGACAAGCAAACCTGTCATGCAGACTTACGGCATGGACCGGCGCCCGAGGGCGCGCCAGCCTAGTACCGCCGTCGTATGTTCTCGCGGCGCACGTTCCTATTCGCACCCCACATACTCGTCGCGAAAAGGAATATGTGTGGCGCAGGAATATATGTGGTGCGAAAAGGAACAGATGCAGCGCCGGAACGCGGCAGCCGGAGCACCAAACCCGCCAGCCGTCGTCGTACGTTTTCGATGCGAAGGTTCCCTGCCGCAGCCAAAATGTACGGTGCCCAAAGGAGTATGTGGCGCAGAACTATTTGCGGCCCAGCAAAAGCGAGTACCACTTAAATGAATTCGGCCGCCATGGGATGGTGACGCCGTTGTCACCACCTCATGGCGGCCGAAGATTACCCGGGCATGGACCCGGCGTCCCATTCCCGAAAGGGAACAAGGCTGGAACGATCAGATGGTGACGGCTCCGTTGGCGGTTTCAAAGGTGACCGACAGGATGCCCGGCGTTCCGTGCGGGGCGACCCATTCCACTGCAACATCCTCCAGCGGCTTCTCCACCGGCTCACCCAGCCACTCGGTGACACGCGAGGCGGAACCGGCGATGGTCAGGCAGCTCATCTTGAGGCTGCTCTCGTAGGCGTTGGACGGGTGAAGTGAGGGATCACCCTCCCACTTGAGCATGTACGGGACCTGGGGATCGGCGATGAGGCCCAGGATGCCAATCTGCTTCCAGACCAGCTCCCGCCCGTCCGGGAACTTGCGGTTGCCGTTGACGGCCGCGCGGCCCAGGCGTTCCTCGAAGGGGGCGAGGTCGTCCACTTCGACGCACCAGCCCATCCAGCCTCCGCCTGCCGCGGAACGGGCCCGTACGGCCTGCCCGAACGGTGCCTTGTCCGATGCAGGGTGGTCCAGGACCTCCACGACCTCGAGGTACTTGTGACCGGCGAGCGGGATGATCATATTCCGGGTTCCGAACCGGGGGTGTACCCCGCCCTTCACTGCCTCAACGCCGAGGGCAGTTGCAATACGTTCGGTGGTGGCCGCGAGGCCGTCGTGTTCACAGGCGTAAGAGACGTGATCCATGCGCATGGCAACATCTTGGCACTTTGTGATGCGGCTCTCAGCTAAGGGTACCCTTACTGGATTTGCGCGCTTTCAGAGGCCATGGAAAGGCCGCCTAAAAGACCATGTTCGTCACAATCCTGTTCATCGCAACAACGCTGTTCCTAAACTTGGCGCAGGTCATGAGTGCCAGCGCCAAGCCCCGGCTCGCTGGCCGGCAACCCTCCATCCGCGGTGGGGTGCCCCGGGTGAAGACCTGGCTGTCCGGCAAGAGCCGGAGGCAAGCGCGGCCCGCACTGCCGGTGAGCATGCCGGGCCCACGTCAAAGGAGATTTGGATGTCCAACGGTTGGTCCTTCGAAACCCGCCAGATCCACGCCGGCCAGGAAGTGGACAGTGCCGCGGGAGCCCGTGCGCTGCCCATCTACCAGACCACATCCTTCGTGTTCCCTACGGCCGAGAGCGCAGCAAACCGCTTCGCACTGTCCGAGCTCGCGCCCATCTACACCCGCATCGGCAACCCGACGCAGGACGCCGTGGAACAGCGGATCGCCAGCCTTGAAGGTGGCCTCGCTGCGCTGCTGCTGAGCTCCGGCCAGGCCGCCGAAACATTCGCGGTGCTCAACATCGCCGAGGCAGGGGACCATATCGTGGCCAGCCCCAGCCTCTACGGCGGTACCTACAATTTGTTCGCCCACACCCTGAAGAAGTTCGGTATTTCCGTCACGTTCGTGGACGATCCCGACAACCTGGACCAGTGGCGCAACGCCGTCCAGCCCAACACCAAGCTCTTCTTCGGTGAAGTGGTCTCCAACCCGCGCCAGGACGTCCTGGACATCGAGGGCATCTCCGAGGTCGCCCACCAGGCCGGCGTGCCCCTCATCGTGGACAACACCCTCTCCACCCCATACCTGATCCGCCCGCTGGAGTGGGGAGCGGACATCGTGATCCACTCAGCCACTAAATACCTGGGCGGCCACGGTACAGCCATCGCCGGCGTGATCGTCGATTCCGGTAAATTCGATTTCAGCAAGGACCCGGAACGGTTCCCAAGCTTCAACACCCCGGATCCCACCTACAACGGGCTGGTCTACGCCCGGGACCTGGGAGCCGACGGCGCGTTGGGGGCCAACCTCTCCTACATCCTCAAGGCGCGCGTCCAGCTCCTGCGCGACCTGGGCTCGGCGGTCTCGCCTTTCAATGCCTTCCTGATTTCCCAGGGCCTGGAGACATTGAGCCTGCGGGTGGAACGCCACGTGGCCAACGCCACCGAGGTGGCGCGCTGGCTTGAGGCAAGGGACGACGTCGAATCGGTCGCCTACGCCGGGCTGCCATCCAGCCCCTGGTACGAGCGTGGCCGCAAGTACGGCCCCAAGGGTACGGGCGCCGTCGTCGCCTTCAACCTGGCCGGCGGAGCGGAGGCGGGCAAACGCTTCGTCGACGCCCTGGAACTGCACTCCCACGTGGCCAACATCGGCGACGTGCGCTCCCTGGTCATCCACCCGGCGTCGACCACGCACAGCCAGCTCTCGCCCGAGCAGCAGGCGGTGGCCGGGGTGCACCCGGGACTCGTCAGGCTTTCCGTGGGTCTGGAACACATCGACGACATCCTGGCCGACCTGGAAGCAGGCTTCAGGGCTGCGAAAAGCGCCTAGAAGCGTAAAGCACGACGCCGGGCCTCCACTTGGGCGGTAAGGCGGGGCGGGCAGCAAGCCGGGAAGTCATAACCAGTCACACTCTTGGCTTGGACCGGGTGGTGTTTCGTACACTCGATCCAGGTCATGAGTGCCAGTGACAGCCCCGGCTTGCTGGCCGGCAACCCTCCTTCCGCGGTGGGGTGCCCCGGGTGAGGACCTGGCCTGCCGGTCAGACGACGGCAGGCAAGCGCGTAGAAGAGGTCTGCCATGACGGTTACCGTCGCCCCAACCACCATCCCCGAACACGGAATTGTCCGCTACGCCTCCATTGGGGGACTGGAGCTCGAGGCCGGGGGATACCTGCCCGACGTAACGCTGGCCTACGAAACCTGGGGCACCCTCAACGCGGATGCCAGCAACGCCGTCCTGATCGAGCACGCGCTCACCGGCAGCACCCACGTGACCCGCGGTGACACCGACGAAGAAGGCTGGTGGGAACAGCTGGCCGGCCCCGGCGCCCCCGTGGACACCAACCGTTTCTTCGTGGTGTCCATCAACATCGTTGGCGGCTGCTACGGCTCCACCGGCCCCTCCTCGCCCGCCCCCGACGGAGCGCCCTGGGGCTCGCGCTTCCCCCTGGTCACGCTGCGGGACAGCACCGTGGCCGAGGCCCGGCTGGCAGACCAGTTGGGGATCAAGAGCTGGTTCGCGGTCCTTGGCGGCTCCATGGGCGGTGCCCGCGCACTGGAATGGGCGGTGACCTACCCGGAAAGGGTTCAGCGCTGCGCCGTGATCTCCGTGGGTGCGGCGAGCACTGCGGAGCAGATCGCCTTCGCCCAGGCCCAAACCCTGGCCATCCGGCAGGATCAAAACTTCAACGGCGGCGACTACTACGGCGGTCCCTGCCCTGAACAGGGCCTGGCCCTTGCCCGGCGCATCGCCCACATCACGTACAGGTCCGCCGCGGAACTGGAAGGCCGCTTCGGCCGGTCAGCCCAGGCATCCGAGTCGCCCCTGCAGGGCGAAGTGTTGGCAGCCCGCGGCCGCTACCAGGTGGAAAGCTACCTGGACCACCAGGGCAATAAGCTCGTGAAGCGCTTTGACGCCAACAGCTACATCGCCCTGACCGAAGCGCTGATGAGCCATGACGTCTGCCGCGGGCGGGGGACCCTGGCCGAAACCCTGGCCGGTACTACTGCACGCTTCTTCGTGGCCGCCGTCGACTCCGACCGGCTCTACTTCCCAAGCCAGTCGCGGGAGCTTGCGCAGGCGCTGCCCGGCGAGGTGGACGTCCACATCATCCAGGCGCCCATTGGCCACGACGGATTCCTTACCGAGATCGGCCAGCTGGGGCCGCAGCTCCGGAGCAGCTTCCTGGCCTAGTACCACCCAGCAAACCACCAGCAATGTGCATCCCTGCAGATGCCTTCTGCACTAATGGGCGTTGAGGTTGCACGGGCAGGCAGACCATACTCATCGAAGCCGCTTTTCGTGGTGTACATCACACGCGGCTGCCATCGACTGTCCCCATGGTGTCGACGACGACGCCGAAGGAGTTCGCATGAGTACGGAACGCTCCGCCGCAAGGCGCACCGAGGAAACCGACGTCAAGGCATCAGGCCTGAAGAAGGTGGTGACGGCCTCCATGGCCGGCACCGTCGTGGAGTGGTACGAGTTCTTCCTCTACGCATCGGCCGCCACCCTGGTGTTCGGAAAGGCCTTCTTCCCCAACGCCGGGACCGAACTGGACGGCATCATCGCCGCCTTCCTTACCTACGCCGTCGGCTTCGTGGCCCGTCCCATCGGCGGCATCGTCTTTGGCCACTTCGGCGACAAGTTCGGCCGCAAGCAGCTGCTGCAGCTGAGCATCGTCCTGGTGGGAGTCTCCACCTTCCTCATGGGCTGCCTGCCCACATTCGCGCAGATCGGCTACTGGGCTCCGGCGCTGCTGGTCATCCTCCGGTTTGCGCAGGGCTTCGCTGTTGGCGGGGAATGGGGCGGCGCCGTCCTCCTCGTGGCAGAGCACAGCCCCAGCAAGTCCCGCGGGTTCTGGGCCAGCTGGCCGCAGTCAGCGGTGCCCCTGGGCAACCTCCTCGCCACGGCCGTGCTGTTCGTCCTGTCCTCCACCCTGACCCAGGAAGCCTTCCTCGGATGGGGCTGGCGCGTTGCCTTCTGGCTGTCCGCGGTGATCGTCCTGATCGGCTACTACATCCGGACCAAGGTCAACGATGCCCCCATCTTCCTTGAGGCCCGCAAGGAAGTGGACGCCGGCCATAAGGGCTACGGCGTGGCCGAGGTCTTCCGCCGCTACCCGCGCGGGGTCTTCACCGCCATGGGCCTGCGCTTCGCGGAAAACATCCTGTACTACCTGGTGGTGACGTTCTCCATCACCTACCTCAAGACCGTGGTGCAGGCGGACACTACCCGCATCCTCCTCCTGCTGCTCCTGGCCCACGCCGTCCACTTCGCCGTGGTGCCCATGATCGGCAAGCTCTCGGACCGCTTTGGCCGCAAGCCCGTCTACATGGCCGGCGCCGTCATGGGTGCCACGTGGGGCTTCTTTGCCTTCCCGATGATGGACACAAAGAACGACTTCATCATCCTGGCGTCCATCATGATCGGCCTGGTGTTCCACGCCTTTATGTACGCCGGCCAACCTGCCATCATGGCGGAAATGTTCCCCACCCGGATGCGCTACTCCGGCGTCTCCCTGGGCTACCAGGTGACCTCGATAGTTGCCGGCTCCCTGGCCCCCATCATCGCCGCCTCACTTCTGGCCACCTACAAGTCCTCGGTTCCCGTGGCCGTCTACCTGCTCATCGCCTGCGCCATCACCGCCGTCGCGGTCTTCTTCCTGAAGGAGACCCGCGGCGTCTCACTCCACGACGTGGATGCCGCCGACGCCCAGGGCACCGCCGACCTGTTGGCCGCCAGCAAGAAGTAGGGGTCCCATGAAAGCCGCCGTCCTGTACGCAACCGTCCCCGCCACTGGAGACGCCTCCGGTAAACGCAGCTACGCCGACGCCCGGCCACTGCTGGTGCAGGAGCTCCAGCAGCCGGAGCCCCGGGCGGGTGAACTGGGGGTTGCCATCACCTATTCGAGCCTGTGCCACTCCGATCTCTCCGTGGTGGACGGCTCAAGGGTCCGGCCGCTTCCCATGGCCCTGGGCCATGAGGCGGTGGGGCGCGTAGTGTCCGTGGGCCAAGGTGTGGAGGACGTGTCCGTTGGCGACCACGTGGTGTTGGTGTTCGTACCCAGCTGCGGCCATTGCCGGGCCTGCCTGGCCGGCCGGCCCGCGCTTTGCCACCGGGCAGCTGAGGTGAACGGATCCGGTGACCTGCTCCATGGTCCGGCACTGTTGCGGACGCCGGAGGGGGAGCGCATCAACCATCACCTGGGTGTCTCGGCCTTCGCGGATTACGCAGTGGTTGCGCGGGAATCAGTGGTGGTGATTGACGACGACGTCCCGGACACGGTCGCGGCAATGTTTGGTTGCGCCGTGCTCACCGGAATGGGCGCGGTGTTCAACACGGCGGGAGTCAGCCAGGGACAGCACGTGGCAGTGTTCGGCCTGGGCGCGGTGGGCCTTTCCGTCGTCATGGCGGCACGCCTGGCCGGAGCTGCCAGCGTGATTGCCATCGACCCGAACCAGGGAAAACACCAGCTGGCCCGTGATGCCGGTGCCACCGCGGTGGGTACGCCGGACGACGCCGGCCGGCTGATTGGCGAAGCTTCGGGCGACGGAGTGGACGTTGCCATCGAGGCGGTGGGCTCGGCAGGGGTGATCGCGTCCTGCCTGGAGCGGGTCACCCGGGGTGGGGCGGTGGTCTCGGTGGGCCTTCCGCATCCGTCCGCCGAGTTGACCGTCCCGGCCCTCCAGTTCGCGGGAGCAGGCAAGCGGCTGCTGGGCTCCTACATGGGTGATGCCGTTCCCGCCCGCGACATCCCCAAGTACCTGGGGTACTGGCGGGAGGGGAGGCTGCCGGTTGAGCTGCTGCACACGGACACGCGGCCACTGAGCGAAATCAACGAGGGCCTGGACGCGCTCGCAGCCGGGGAGGTAGTGCGCCGGCTCTTCCAGGCCTGACTCAGCCGGCCAGCAGTCCCGCGCGCTCCTTCAGCTCTTCCTTCAAGGCCGCGATCACCGCCTGCACGCGGCCCGACCGGAGCGACTCCGGACGGGCAACGGCCCAGATGGGGAGCTGGCGCTCAAAGTCGCCGGCCAGGACGGGAACGAAATCCTCCCGGTCCGCCACCATGAAGTTGGGCAGCAGGCCAATGCCGGCGCCCTGGCGTACCGCCTCCACTTGGGCGAAGACGCTGGTGGCCTGGAAGCTTGTTCGGGGCATTGGCAGCTGCGATGACCAGCGGGGGCCCAGTTCCGCCACCTGGAGCGCAGACTCGACGTAAGAGACAAACGCGTGCTGCCCCACGCCGTCGAGCGTTTCCGGAAGGCCGTGCCGCGCTGCATAGTCCTGGCTGGCGTAGAGGCGCAGGTAGTAGTTGCTCAGGAAGATGGTCTGGGCAGTGCTGACGTCGGCCCGGCCCACCACGATCTCCAGGTCCACCCCGGACCGGTTCTGGCTGACTTTCCGGGTGGCGCTCAGCATTTCGATGTTCAGCTGGGGGTTCTGTTGCTGGAGCCGCACAAGCGACGGGGTGACGAACACCGCTCCCACTGCGTCGGTGGTGGCGACCCGCACCAGGCCGGCAAGGGCGCTCTGGTCCTGGCTGATCAGGCCTGACAGTGAGCCGAGCGTGCTCTCGATCGCCTCTGCTGCATCCACGGCGGCAGCACCGAGCTGAGTGAGTTCCCAGCCGTGCGGGCTGCGCTCCAGTGTCCGGCCGCCCAGCTGCTTGTCCAGCGCGAGGATCCGGCGGGAGATGGTGGTGTGGGTGGTTCCCAGGCTCTCGGCCACCGCGTTGAACCGGCCCAGGCGTGCAACCGTCAGGAGGATGAGCAGGTCGTCAGGGCTCGGCAGCCGTCTGGAGTCCACGCTGGACCTTCCCTTGATGTGCATCAATGCACAGAGTGTCTGTAATTTTTCCCCTTGATTGCACCCTAGCACGGTGTGATGGTTGACACAGGAATGCCGGCAAAAGCGCCGGAATGGAAGCAAAGGAGCTTACGCATGGCAGTTATCGGTTGGATCGGCCTGGGCAACATGGGCGGCCACATGTCGGTGAACCTGGTGAAAGCCGGGCATGATGTCCGCGGCTTTGACCTCAACCCGGCAGCCCTGGACGCGGCTGCAGCAGGCGGCGTCAAGAGGGCCGCGAGCATTGCTGAAGCGGTGGAGGGAGCGGACGCCGTGTTCACCATGCTGCCCAAGGGCGAGCACGCCCGGGCAGTGTATCTGGGTGCGGACGGGGTGCTGGCGCACGCGGACAAGCGCACGCTGCTCATCGACTCCTCCACCATCGACATCGCCTCCGCGCAGGAACTGCACGACGCCGCTGCTGCCGCCGGCTTCCGCTTCGTGGACGCGCCGGTATCCGGCGGGATGAGCGGCGCGGAGGCCGGAACCCTGACGTTCATGGTGGGCGGTGAAGAAGGTGCCGTCAAGGACGCTGCCGGCTACATCGGTCCCATGTCCGGCAACATCATTCCCACCGGCGGCCCCACCACAGGGCAGGCGGCCAAGATCTGCAACAACCTGATGCTTTTCATCAACCTTGCCTCCACTGCTGAAGGCGCTGTGCTGGCTGACCGCCTGGGCCTGGACAAGCAGGTCTTTTGGAACATTGCCTCGGTCTCCTCGGGGGACTCATGGGCGCTCCGGACCTGGTACCCCGTGCCAGGTGTGGTTCCCACCGCGGCCTCCAACAATGACTTCGCACCCACCTTCACCACCGAACTCGCCAACAAGGACATTGGCCTGGCCATCAGCGCCGCCGAGGACACCGGCACGCCCCTGGAGATCGGCAAGCACGTCCAGCAGCTGTTCCAGCGGCTCATCGACGCCGGGGACGCGGGCAAGGACTGCTCCATGATCATCAAGCTCGTGGACGGCTCGCTTGAGGCCGCCGACCGCACGGCGTCCAACTAACCCCACCGTCGAGCCAACTCCGCTGTCCAACCAGCCACGCAGCAAGCACCGCAGGAAAAGAGACTCTTTTGGAAACCATCCCGCACTACATCAACGGCGCCCGCGTCACCGATGCCGACCGCTTCGGTTTCGTCTTTAACCCCGCCACCGGCCAGCAGGAGAAGCAGGTGGCGCTCGCCTCCGCGGCCCGGACAGAGGAAGCCATCGCGGCAGCCCGCGCAGCGCTGCCTGCATGGCGCGCAACCAGCCTGGCCAAGCGCACCACCATCTTCTTCAAGGTCCGCGAAATCCTGAACCAGCGCAAGTCCGAACTCGCCGCGATCCTGACCAGCGAGCACGGCAAGGTCCTCTCCGACGCGGAAGGTGAAATCGCCCGCGGCCTGGAGAACATCGACTTCGCCACGGGCCTGTCCCACATGCTGAAAGGCGAGCGGTCGGAGCAGGTCTCCAGCGGCATCGACGTCCACTCCATCCGCCAGCCGGTGGGCGTAGTGGCCTGCATTACCCCGTTCAACTTCCCGGCCATGGTGCCGCTGTGGATGATCGGCAGCGCCCTGGCCTGCGGCAACACGGTGCTGCTGAAGCCGAGCGAAAAGGATCCGTCCGCGGCCGTCTTCATCGCGGAGGCCTTCGCCGAAGCGGGGCTCCCGGCCGGCGTGCTTAACGTGGTCCAGGGGGACAAGGAAGCAGTGGACGTCCTGCTGGAGCACCCTGACGTAAAGGCAGTCAGTTTCGTTGGGTCCACCCCCGTGGCCCAGTCAATCTACAAGAGGGCAGCTGAGCACGGCAAGCGCGTGCAGGCCCTGGGTGGTGCCAAGAACCACATGGTGGTGCTTCCCGACGCCGACCTGGACATGGCTGCCGACGCTGCGGTGTCTGCCGCCTACGGTTCCGCGGGCGAACGCTGCATGGCTGTCAGCGTCCTGGTGGCCGTGGGCAACATCGCCGACGACCTGGTGAAGGCGATTTCCAGCCGCATGGCAGACCTCAAGATTGGTGACGGCACGGATCCCGCCTCGCAGATGGGCCCCCTGATCACTGCGGAGCACCGGGAACGCGTGGCTTCCTACGTTGCGGGAGCGGAAGGCGAAGGCGCAACCGTGGTGGTGGACGGGCGCTCGCAGCAGTTCGACTCCAACGGGTTCTTCATCGGCGTCAGCCTGGTGGACCACGTCAAGCCCGGCATGAAGGTGTACGACGACGAAATCTTCGGCCCGGTCCTGTCCGTGGTCCGCGTGGACACCTACAACGACGCTGTCCGGCTGGTCAACGACAACCAGTTCGGCAACGGCACCGCCATCTTCACCCGCGACGGCGGAGCGGCGCGGCAGTTCGAGTTCGACGTCGAAGCGGGCATGGTGGGCGTCAACGTGCCCATCCCGGTCCCGGTGGGCACCTTCTCGTTCGGCGGCTGGAAAAACTCCCTGTTCGGTGACACCCACATGTACGGACCCGACAGCATCCGCTTCTACACCCGGGGCAAAGTGGTGACCACCCGTTGGCCGGACCCATCAACCTCGGTGATCGACCTGGGCTTCCCCCAGGTGGACTAGCAGGCTGGACTGAACCAGCGCACTAGGCAGATGGATTAAACAAAAACAAGCAGGTCGGGGACCGGAAACCGGTCCCCGACCTGCTCTGTCCCCGACCTGCCTCAAAGCCAGTTGGCTAGCCGTTCATGATGTCGCCGCGGCGCTTCATGTACTCCTCCATGGACAGCTCACCGTTGGTGTACTGCTGGTCCAGTTCCGCGAGCTTGCGTGCCCGGAACCCCTGCGGCGCCGACGGCGGCGGGGGAGTGGCAGGCCCGGAGGATTGGGCGCGTCCCGGTTGGCCCTGCCCGGGCTGCTGATATCCGGGCTGCTGGTAGCCCGGCTGCTGGAACGGCGGTTCCTGCCCGAAGTCCTGTGACCCCGTGCCGAACCGGGGGTCCGGCACGGGCGGCTGTCCGTACTGGTACGGCGGCAGCTGCTGCCCGCCATAGGGCTGCGGCGGCTGGCCGGGCTGGCGGAAGCCACCGGAGAAGTAGTCCTGCTGGGTGTAGCCGTCGCGGGGCTGGCGGTTCTGCGGCCCGGCCGAGCCCGGGAACTGGCCATAACCCGGGTACTGGTCCGGCCCGGGGAACTGGTTCTGCCCCGGGAACTGGCCAGGCCCGGAAAACGGCCCGGGCAAGCCCTGGTCCCGGTCCCGCCGTGCCATGGAGCGGCGGTACGCCCGCATGGCCATGGGGACCACGAAGGACAGGATAATGATCCAGAAAAACAAGCTGCTCACGGTGCCGCGCCTCTCGTGTATTGTCCTTCCAGCGTAACCCCGGCAGCCCTACCGGCGGCTGGGCTCGGCCGATCCCAGCGGACCCTCGCCGGAACCCAACGGAACGCCAGGGCCGAAGACGGGACCCGGCGTCGGCCGTTTTGCCGTAATGCCGTCCCCGGACGACTGGTGGCGCAGCCGGCGCAGCACCCACGGCACGAAGTATTCGCGCGCCCACACGAGGTCCCCGCTCCTGGCCTCGCGCCAGGTCCGCGGCGGCAGCGGCTTGGGCTGCAGCGGTTCCAGGGAGTGCTCCACGTTGAGCGCGTCCAGCACCATGGCTGCGATGGTGTGGTGGCCCAGCGGGGAGAAGTGCAGGCGGTCCTGGTCCCACATCTGCGGGTCGCTTAGCTGCCGCAGGGACCACATGTCGGCGATCACCGCGTCATGGCGCGCGGCAACGGTCCGCAGGTTTTCGTTGTAGATGGCCACCTTGCTGCGGATCCGGCTGAGCACGGAGGATCCCGTATCCGGCCCATTGAACAGGACCACGGTGGCGCCGCCCATGGACAGGATCTGCACCACGGAATCAAGCTTCTCGGCCAGCGCATCGGGATCGCCGCCGGGACGGATGAGGTCGTTGCCGCCTGCGGACAGGGTGACCAGGTCCGGCTTCAGTTCCAGTGCAGGAGCGAGCTGCTGGTCCACGATCTGCTGGAGCAGCCGGCCGCGCACGGCAAGGTTGGCATAGGCGAAGTCCGGCTGGGTGCGGCCCAGCTCTTCGGCCACCCTGTCGGCCCAGCCACGGTGGCCGCCGGGGCTTGAAGGCTCGGGGTCACCGATGCCTTCCGTGAACGAATCACCCATCGCCACGTACCGGGTCCAGGGGTGGGAACCGGCGTGCGCGGAGGGGGTCTGGATGGCACTTGCGTCAGTCACGGTCCTATCCTGCCTTCCGCCTCGCTGCCTACGCGAACGTAGGTTGTTACTTCCAAGTAACTGGTATGAATGGAAACCATGACTGACGCCGAAGTATTTCCTGCCCCCGTTGTCCTGTGGTCCCATCCGGAAGACCAGCGCGCCGGCAAGCCGCTGCTGGTCCTGCTCCACGGCTACGGCGCCAACGAGCAGGACCTGCTCAGCCTGGCGGACATGCTGCCCGGGGACTTCGCCGTCGCCTCCCTCCGCGCGCCCATCGCCATGGGCCCCGGCTTCACCTGGTTCCCGCTGACGGCCTCCATCGAATACTCGCTGGACCGGGTCAAGGAGGCTTCGGCCTACGTGCTCGAATGGATCGACGCCATCAGGCCCGGCCACCCTTCAGTGACCCTCCTGGGCTTTTCCATGGGCATGGCCATGGCCACCACGCTCCTGCGCCAGCGGCCCACGGACTTTGCCGCCGTCGTCGGACTTTCAGGCTTTGTGGTGGACGCCGCCGGCGACCCAACCTTCAAGGACGACGAGCTGGACGGCACCGTGCCCATGTTCTGGGGCCGCGACCAGCAGGACCCGGTGATCACCCAGGACAAGATCGAGTTCACCATGGGCTGGGTCCGCAAGCACGTCAAGCTCACCAAGGTCCTCTACACCGGCATGTGGCACGGCATCAACCAGCAGGAGATCGGGCACGTGGGGGAGTTCCTCACCCATGAGGTGCTGAACAAATAGGACGTACGACGGCGGCGCAACAGCTGCCGCCGTCAGCCGGCCTGGGGTGCCACCACTCGGATGGTCTGGCCGTTAACGGTGACGGTGTCCCCGTTGTGCAGCTGCCGGCCCCGGCGGTCGTCGCTCTCGCCGTTGACCTTGACCAGCCCGTTCTTGATCAGCTCCGCCGCCTCCACGCCGTCTTCCACGAGATTGGCGAGCTTCAGCAGCTGGCCCAGCCGGATCATGCTGTCGCGGATGGGGACGTCGTCAATGGGGTTGCTCATAGAGCAATAATGCCTGAACTAAGGTGGATTCAATGACCTCCCCTTCGCGCCTGCCGGTACTCGCAGGCCTGCCCCTGGCCGTGGGCTCCGGCCTTGCCATCCCCGTCCAAGGGCGGATTAACGGGGCGTTGGGTGCCCGGCTCAACGATGGAATCGCGGCCGCGGCCGTGAGTTTCAGCACAGGCCTGCTGGTCATGATCATCATTTCCCTTGTGTTGCCGCGTGGCCGGGCCGGCCTGGCAAACATCCTCCCCGCAGTCCGGAACCGGGCGTTTCCCCGGATCTACGTGGTGGCAGGAGCCATCGGGGCCTTGTTCGTCTTTGCCCAGTCCTTCACCGTGGGCATCCTGGGCGTGGCACTCTTCACCGTCGCCACCGTCACCGGGCAGACGGTGAGCGGCCTGCTGGTGGACCGGCTGGGAATCGGGCCGGCCGGAAAGAAATCGGTGACGGGCATCCGCATCATCGGCTGCATCCTGACCATCGCCGCCGTCGCCTGGGCGGTGTCGCCCCGGTTCAGCAGCGGAGGCTCGGGGGACGGCGCGGCCGGCCTGCTGCTGCCCCTCCTCCTGCCGGTGGCGGCGGGCTTCCTCATGAGTTTCCAGCAGGCCATGAACGGCACCGCGACGCTCCACTACGGGACGCCCATTGCGGCCACGCTGGTGAACTTCGTGGCCGGCTGCATCGTGCTGTGGGCAGCGTTCGCGGTGAAGCTGGCCGTGGCCGGTCCCGCCAACCCGCTGCCGGGGGAGTGGTGGTACTACCTGGGCGGGCCCATGGGCTGCGTCTTCATCGGCCTTGGCGCCCTCCTGGTCCGCAGCCTGGGCGTGCTGGTCACCGGGCTGGGCATGATCGCCGGCCAGTTGCTCGGCTCGCTGGCCCTGGACCTGATGCTTCCCGCACCGGGCACCATCGTTGCTCCCGCCACCGTCCTGGGGACCCTGCTGACCCTCGGCGCCATCATCCTGGCAACCCTGCCCTGGCCGCGGGGCGCGCTGCGCAGGCAGCGGCCGGTACGCTAGGACACGAGCTTTCACCATCTTCCTTCATCCGCCCCGACGCGTTGCCCGCTGTGCCCAGGCACGCAGCAGCCGGGGCCCGAACAACCCGCGGACCGCACCCAGCGGCCCTGTAGAAATTGGAGTTATCCCATGGCAGCAAAATCCGTCCTCGACCAGGTCATTTCCCTCTCCAAGCGGAGGGGCTTCGTGTTCCAGGCCGGTGAGATCTACGGAGGCTCGCGGTCTGCCTGGGACTACGGCCCCCTGGGCGCTGAGCTGAAGGAAAACATCAAGCGCCAGTGGTGGCAGTCCATGGTCCGCGGCCGCGAGGACGTGGTGGGCCTGGACTCCTCCGTGATCCTGCCGCGCCAGGTCTGGGAAGCCTCCGGCCACGTGGAGGTCTTCTCCGACCCGCTGGTGGAGTGCCTGTCCTGCCACAAGCGCTACCGCGCGGACCACCTCGAGGAAGAGTACGAGGAGAAGAAGGGCCGCCCGGCGGAAAACGGCCTGAAGGACATCGTCTGCGCCAACTGCGGCACCCGCGGCCAGTGGACCGAGCCGCAGGAGTTCTCCGGCCTGCTCAAGACCTACCTGGGCCCGGTGGCCAGCGAGGAAGGCCTGCACTACCTCCGCCCCGAAACCGCGCAGGGCATCTTCGTGAACTTCAACAACGTCCTCACCACGTCCCGGAAGAAGCCGCCGTTCGGCATCGGCCAGATCGGCAAGTCCTTCCGCAACGAAATCACGCCCGGCAACTTCATCTTCCGCACCCGCGAGTTCGAGCAGATGGAAATGGAATTCTTCGTGGAACCCGGCACGGACGAAGAGTGGCACAAGTACTGGATGAACGAGCGCATGGCCTGGTACACCGGCCTGGGCATCCGCGAGGAGAACCTGCGCTTCTACGAGCACCCCAAGGAAAAGCTCAGCCACTACTCCAAGGGAACCACGGACATCGAGTACCGCTTCGGCTTCCAGGGTTCCGAATGGGGCGAGCTGGAAGGCATCGCCAACCGCACCGACTTCGACCTCTCCACCCACGCCAAGGCCTCCGGCACGGACCTAAGCTACTTCAACCAGGCCACCAACGAGCGCTACACCCCGTACGTGATCGAGCCCGCGGCCGGCCTGACCCGTTCCTTCATGGCGTTCCTGGTGGATGCCTACACCGAGGACGAGGCCCCCAACGCCAAGGGCGGCGTGGACGTCCGCACCGTGCTGAAGCTGGACCCGCGCCTGGCCCCGGTCAAGGCCGCCGTGCTGCCGCTGAGCCGCAACGAGGACCTGTCCCCGAAGGCCAAGGCCCTGGGCGCCCAGCTGCGCAAGAACTGGAACATCGACTTCGATGATGCCGGTGCCATCGGCCGCCGCTACCGCCGCCAGGACGAGATCGGCACCCCGTTCTGCATCACCGTGGACTTCGACACCCTTGAGGACCAGGCCGTCACCATCCGCGAGCGGGACACCATGAGCCAGGAGCGCGTCTCCCTGGACAAGGTGGAGGGCTACCTGGCGGCACGGCTGATCGGCGCCTGAGCATGGCCATCGAATACCGCGAATGGCGCGACGGCGACGACCTGGCGCTCCTGGAAATCTGGGGTGACCCGGACACCGCCCAGGCCCGCCAGTTCCGTGGCGCGCTTGC
Organism: Arthrobacter sp. SLBN-83; assembly: GCF_006715285.1. NCBI lineage: Bacteria > Bacillati > Actinomycetota > Actinomycetes > Micrococcales > Micrococcaceae > Arthrobacter > Arthrobacter sp. SLBN-83. The sequence goes on along the minus strand of NZ_VFMX01000001.1, from coordinate 4,360,949 downwards.
CGTGTCCTCCAACGGCGGGAACGGAATGCCCTGGCGCCGCTGCATCGTGGCGGAAGACGTCGTTGACGGCGTCGGCATTCCCGTGGCCGCCGGCGTCGTCTATGAAGCGTCGCTGCACCCCGAGCGCTTGTGGACGTACATCGAAGTGGCGAAGGACCACCGCCGCGCGGGCATCGGGGCCAGCCTTCTAACCATGCTGCGGCGCGAAGCCGAAAACGCGCCGTCGGGCGTCAGCAAGCTCCGCGCCAAGGTGGAACCCGGCACCGCGGGCGCCGCGTTCGCTGAAGAATCCGGGCTGGCGCCGATCCAGCGCTCCCGGCTGGTCATCGTGGAACCCGGAGCCCTGAAGCTGCCCGTCTTCCCGGACAAGGACCACGGCGGCCGCCCCATTGACGGTGAAAACGCCGGTTCCGACATCGTGATGGACCTGGCCACCGGCTCGGTGGAGCTGACGGACGTGGTGGGCCGGTACTACACCTTCATCCACGGCTGGGACTCCCCGGGCGTGCTGTCCGTGGGACAGGTGCAGAGGCTGTTCCTGGACGAGCTCACCGGAGCCCACGGCGCCATCGTGCTGCGAGCCCAGCCGGAATCTGCGTTCGGCCAGGGAGTTGCGCCCAGCAAAAAGGGCCGCATCCGCGCATTCGCGGTCAGCTACGCCGCACCCGCGGACCCGGATGCGGCCCCGGCCCACCTGGAAGGCTCCGCTGCAGAGGCAACGGGTGCCGATACCCCCACGGACGTCTTCGTGGGGCACGAGCCGTCCCTCGCCGCTGACGACGCCGCCGAAGCGGTCCGCGACATCCTCGCACTGATCGCCTACCAGCACCCGGTCATGCTGGAACTGGACGATTCCATGACCGCCCTGCGCGCCGCCGTCGAGCCCCTCCTGGAGAGCGGCAAAGCCCGGCTGGCGGGCGCCGAGACCCTGGTGGTTTCGGACTAGCTACTGCCGGTCCACGTCAGCGCCGCGCGTCGTTCCCCGAGGGACGGCACGCGGCGCTGGCTGCGTTAAACCCACGTCCTGCCCTTGAGCGCCCGTCCCGGCTACTTTGTGCGGGGAGCACGACGTCGGCCGGCGGCTGCGTCGGCCGCGTCCAGCAGTTGCCGCTCGGCATCGGTGGGGGCGCTGCCGCCCAGGGAGGCGGGCATCCACCACGCCCCTGGTCCGGGCTGGAGCGGAAAGCCGGCGATGCAGCGGTCAATTCCCGCCTGCAGGACGCCGCGCAACTCTTCCGTTGCCGCCTGCACATCGACGTCCTGCTCAAACACCATCGGCACGCCTACCTGGACCCGGACAGGGGCCCGCCAGCTGCGCCGCAGGGAGAAGCCATGGCCGCGGGTCAGGATCCGGTGTGCGCCCCAGACGGATACCGGGATCACCGGGACACCGGCCTCAGCAGCCATCCGGACAGCCCCGGTCCTGCATTCCCGGACCGTGAAGCTACGGCTTACCCCGGCCTCGGGAAAAACCGCGAGGTACTCGCCGGCCCGCAGCTTTGCCACGGCAGCGTCGTAGGCGCTGGACCGGTCCGAGTAGCCCACCACCACCTGCCCGGAGGCGCTGATGGCGGGCCCCGCCAGCCAGTGGTCGGCCGCACCCTGGTGCACCAGGAACCGCAGCTGGGCACGGGAATGGCGCCACAGGAGCAGCTCCAGCACCGCAAAGTCCAGATAGCCGAAGTGCGTGACGGCGAAAACCACCCCCTGCCCGGGAGAGACCCACCGCGAGGGTCCGCTCAGGGGAGCCTTTGGCGGCAGGTGCTCCAGGCCCTCCGCACGGATGTCCAGCTGCAGCGCCCAGCGCAGGAACAGCCCGGTGCGGACGATCAGCCGGTAGAAGCGGTCGTTGGATGGGGGACGCCAGGGCATGGCAAAAACTGCTTAGAGGGTGACCTGGACGGAGGAGTCCGGCAACAGCCCGGTAAAGGCCCGGGACGGCTGGACCGCCGCCCCTGTGCTCTCGGCAAAGGACTTGATGACGAAACCGGTGGCCAGGGTGTGCCAGATGCGGACCTTGCGGAGCATGAAGTGCCCCACGCCCCTCAGGGACACGTACTGCATGCTGGCTGCGTCCGGAGCGGCGCGCCGGGCGAAGGCAAGGGACTGCGTGGGGCTGGTCATATGGTCCGTGGTCCCGTGGATGATCAGGACCTTCCGGCCGGTAACCCTGTCCGCAGGGGTCTGCGGGTCGAGCCAAGGGGCCAGCGCCACCACGGCCTCCACCTGCGGGTGGTCCGCGGCGCATACCGCAGTCAGGCCGCCCATGGAGTGGCCCAGCAGGAACACCGGAACATCGGGGTGGCGTTCTGCGATTTGCTGCAGCGCCCATCGTGCATCCTGCAACGGGGACATGTCGGGCCCATTCCAGCCGCGGACACTGTTGCGCAGGGACCAGACGGCCAGCCCGTGTCGCCGGCCCGCGCGGTGCAGGTGCCGGGCGAAGGGCACCATGCGCGCCGGGCTCAGGTGCCGGGCCTCCACCGGATCCCGGCTGTGGGCCTTGCCGCCGTGCAGGACCAGGACCACGCCCTTGGTGGCGCCGGATGCTTCAAGGACACTGAGCACGGGCTGGTGGGCTGGAATCACCGGCACCTGTCCGGCCTTTGCGCTTCCTGCCGGGGAAACTTCTGCCCCACGAATATCGGCCCCACCCCTGCCGTGGTTGTCCATGCCTGGTACCTCCCCATCCCGATGGTCCATTTATCAACCCTATGGCGCCGCACGTAGAGTTCAACCATGAGGTTGTACTGCTGATGGGCGCCGGTCACTCCCATGCTTCCTTGGATCATTCGGAGCCGACGCCCCAGGCGATGGCTGCCCGCAGCAAAGCGAACCGAATCCTGGCTGCAGTGCTGATTCCCCTGGCGCTGCTGACCCTGGCCGGGATGGCCGCGCTTTGGCCCTCGGGGAGCAAGGAGGGCATCTCGCTCGCCAACCCGTACTCAACCGCTCCCGGGGTCACCTTCGATACGGGCACCATCCAGAGCGTGCTGACCGGGAGCTGCATGCAGGGGCCCGGCCAGCAGGCTTCAAACCAACAGGGCACGGGTCAACAGAGTTCCGGCCAGCAGGATCCAAACCAACAGGGGTCCGGCCAACCCAGCACCACACAGCAGCCGCCCAGCCAGGGCTCCGAGTGCACCTTCGCCGTCACCGAACCGGACAAGGGCGGAAGCCCGGTGAAGGTGGTCATCAACCCGGACGTCGCCTCCTCCCATGGGGTGAAGCCCGGGGACCAGATCCGCTACCTGAACCTCTCCAACGTCCAGGGCGCAACGGGGTCGCAGGGCTCGCCGGCCTACATCTTCGTGGACTTCGTCCGCACCTTGCCGATCATCCTGCTGGCCGTGCTCTACGCCGTGGTGGTCATTGCGGTCGCCAGGTGGCGCGGATTGCGCGCCCTGATCGGGCTGGTGGGCGCTTACTTCGTGCTCGCCAACTTCCTGCTCCCGGGCCTGGTGGAAGGCAAGCCGCCCCTGCTGCTGGCACTGGTGGGGTCCACGGTGATCATGATCGGGGTACTCTACTTCGCCCACGGATTCTCCGCGCGCACGTCCACCGCGCTCCTGGGGACAATCTTCGGGCTGGCCATCACCGCCCTGCTGGCAGCCTGGGCCACGGACGCCGCCAACCTCGCGGGCGTGGGCAGCCATGACGCCGCCACTTTGGTGAACACGTCGTCCAACATTTCCATCTCCGGGGTGATCCTTTGCGGGCTCATCATCTCCGGCCTGGGTGTCCTCAACGACGTCACCATCACGCAGTCCTCGGCTGTCTGGGAGCTCTACGAACTGGCACCGGCCAGCAGCGCCCGGAAGCTGTTCACCTCCGCCATGCGGATCGGCCGGGACCACATCGCCTCCACCGTGTACACCATCGCCTTTGCCTACGCCGGCGCGGCGCTGCCCATCCTGATCATCGTGATGCTCTACGACCGGCCTCTGATGGACACCCTCACCAGCGCCGAACTCTCCGAGGAAGTCATCCGGACGCTGGTGGGCTCCATCGGGCTGGTCCTGGCCATCCCCGTCACCACCCTGATCGCCGTGCTGGTGGTTAAGGCCACCGGAGTCAAGGCAGCGGGCGCCGAGCCAGTGGACGGCGGTCGTCAGGACGGAATGCACGACGGCGGGCACCACCACGCGGAGGACGTTGCGGACACCGGGGCGCTCGCCGCAGCGGCGCTTGAGGAACGCGGCCGGCGCGCCGCCGTCGAACCTGCCGTCGAAGCCGCCCGGGAGCCGTCCGCACAGCCCGCAACGCGGCGCGGCCGCCGGGCTGACCGCGGCTGACCTTACTGCCCGGCCAACCGCCGTATGGGTCGGCAGATCGCCGATTTGCCCGGCTTTGCAACAATGGACAGGTGACTGTTGCAGCAACTCCTCCCGCCCCCAAGCTGGAACTCCCGCCCCTGAAGCTGGGACCCATCACGGTTGACACCCCGGTGATCCTTGCCCCGATGGCCGGCATCACCAACTCCGCGTTCCGCAGGCTGTGCCGTGAATACGGCGGCGGCATGTACGTGGCGGAGATGGTGACCTCCCGCGCGCTGGTGGAGCGGACGCCCGAATCCCTCCGCATCATTTCGCATGACGACGACGAAAAGGTCCGGTCCGTGCAGCTCTACGGCGTGGACCCGGGCACGGTGGGTGCCGCGGTGCGGATGCTCGTGGAGGAGAACCGGGCGGACCACATCGACCTCAACTTCGGCTGTCCCGTCCCCAAGGTGACCCGGCGCGGCGGCGGGTCGGCGCTGCCCTGGAAGATCGACCTCTTCACCTCCATCGTGCAGACCGCCGTCAAGGAAGCGTCCAAGGGCAACATCCCGCTGACCATCAAGATGCGCAAGGGCATCGACGAGGACCACCTGACGTACCTCGACGCCGGCCGGATCGCCCGCGATTCCGGTGTTGCCGCCGTCGCGCTCCACGGCCGCACGGCCGCCCAGTTCTATTCCGGCAAGGCCGACTGGTCCGCCATCGCCCGGCTCCGCGAGGCGCTGCCCGACATTCCCGTGCTGGGCAACGGCGACATCTGGTCCGCCGAGGACGCCGTCCGCATGGTGCGTGAAACCGGCGTGGACGGCGTAGTGGTGGGCCGAGGCTGCCAGGGCCGGCCCTGGCTCTTCGGCGACCTGCAGGCCGCGTTCGAGGGCAGCGACGTCCGGCACCGCCCCAACCTGCGGCAGGTGGCCGAGGGCGTTTACCGGCACGCCGAACTGATGGTGGAAACCTTCGGTGACGAAGGCAAGGCGCTGCGCGAGATCCGCAAGCACATCGCCTGGTACTTCAAGGGCTACGTGGTGGGCGGTGAGCTGCGCACCCGGCTGGCCCTGGTCACCAGCCTGGAGGTGCTCCGGGACACCCTCGCCGAGCTGGACCTGGACTCGCCCTATCCCGGGGTGGACGCCGAAGGCCCGCGCGGCCGCGCCGGCTCGCCCAAGAAGCCTGCCCTGCCCAAGGACTGGCTGGACTCCCGTGCCCTGAACGATGACCAGTCCCGCGATATCGCCGCCGCCGAACTGGACGTTTCCGGTGGCTGAAACACCAACTGCCGGAACCCCCACCGCAGCCCTGGCGCTCCCGGGTTACGACACGCACGACTCTGCCCGCTGGGTGGAGGAGCCGCCCAAGAGCACCTACCGCTCGGACTTTGAACGGGACCGTGCCCGGGTGCTGCACTCCTCGGCGCTGCGGCGGCTTGGCGCCAAGACCCAGGTGGTGGCACCGGATACGGACGATTTCGTCCGGACCCGCCTCACGCACAGCCTGGAAGTGGCACAGGTGGGCCGCGAACTGGGCCGCGCCCTGGGCTGCGATCCGGACGTGGTGGACACGGCATGCCTCAGCCACGACCTGGGCCACCCGCCCTTCGGCCACAACGGCGAATCCGCGCTGAACGAGGTGGCGCACGCCATCGGTGGTTTTGAAGGCAACGCCCAGACCCTCCGCCTGCTTACCCGCCTGGAACCCAAGGTGCTCAGGGCTGACGGCCACCCCGCCGGACTGAACCTGACGCGCGCAAGCCTGGACGCGGCGTCGAAATATCCCTGGTCAGCCCTGGAAGCACCCGTGATCCACGGGCAGCGGACCAGCAAGTTCGGGGCCTACGAGGATGACCTCCCCATCTTCAGCTGGATCCGCGAAGGCGCCCCGGAACGCCGTACCTGCCTGGAAGCGCAGGTGATGGACCTTGCGGATGACATCTCCTACTCGGTGCACGACGTGGAGGACGCAATTGTCGCCGGCCACTTCCAGTTGCGCTGGATGGACAACCCGGACCACCGGGCCCGCGTGGTGGGCTACGCCAAGCAGTGGTACCTGCCGCACAACGACCCCGCCGCCATTGACGCCGCCCTGGCGCGCCTGGAGGCCACCGACGTGTGGGTGCGCGAAGCCGACGGCAGCCGGAAATCCATGGCGGCACTGAAGAACATGACCAGCCAGCTGATCGGCAGGTTCTGCCAGTCCGCCCTGGAGACCACCCGCGCCGTCTATGGGCCGGAAAACCTGACGCGCTACAACGCCGAACTCATTGTTCCGGACGAGACCGTCATGGAGATCGCGGTCATGAAGGGCCTTGCCACCACCTTCGTCATGACCACCGAACACCGGCAGCCCATCTATGAGCGCCAGAGGGAAGTGCTCCACGCCCTGGTCACGGCCCTCAGCGCCACGGGTGACCGGCACCTGGAGCCGATGTTCGCTGCGGATTGGCGGGCAGCGGACGACGACGGCGCGCGCCTCCGGGTGGTCATCGACCAGGTGGCGTCGCTCACCGACGGGTCGGCCCTGGCCATGTACGAACGCCTGGTGGGGAGCCTGCCCTCGCTCTGGTGAACCCGCCTGTACCCCCATGCGGAGAAACTCCTCGACGTCCTCCTGATCAACAGCTTCCTTAAAGCATCTACACAGGAAGGAAGCGCACCATGGGAGGAAAGGCAGGCCGCTAGGAACGGGAGCAGGTCATGAGTACTCGCAGCAGGGGCAAGCGCCTGGCCACCGGAATCACCGCGGCGGTGGGCGTGGGCAGCTTCGCCGTTGCCGGCGTGGCCGCGTCCGCTGTCTATGCCGCGACTCCGTCCGTGATTGCCAGGACAACTGCAGGTACGGACAGCAGCACCCAGGACGGCGGTGCGCAGGGGAGCACGCCCAAATCCGGGTCCGGCCGCTCTGATGACGACGGTTACGGTACCCGGCAGGACAGTGGCACCGGCCAGAACAGCGGCACCCAGAATGGTGGCTCGCGGCGCTCGAAGAGCTACGGAAACTACGGCAGCACCAGCCCGGTCCAGCCCGGCAAGGGCGGCACCATCCACGGAAGGTCCTCGGGGTCCTGACGTGGCCGGTTCAGACACCCATCGCATTGGAGCCCGGGAATCTGCAGCGGCCCATGATTACGAAGCCGCACCGGCCCCCACAGCACAATCCAACTGGACCGTATGGGAACTCGAGGCAGCCGTCACGGTGACCGAGCCCGGCCTGCTGGATGCCGCGGAAATGCTTGTTCGCCAAGTGCTGGCGGCGGTGGACCATGCCTGCAGCCGCTTCCGTGCCGACTCGGAACTGGTGGCGCTCCAGCCCCGAATGGCATCTGGCGTCAGGGTGAGCCCCATGTTCCGGCTGCTCCTGGAGCGCGCCCTGGACGCTGCCAGGCTGACCGGAGGCGCTGTTGATCCCACCCTTGGAGCAGACCTGGCCGCCCTGGGCCACGGTCCGGAGATGTCGGGTGAACTCTCCAGGCTGCCAGACACAGGGGGCAGGCCGGAAGTCCGGAGCGTGCCCGTATTGCCGCTGCCTTCGCCCCCGGACCTGGTGCCGCCGCTGGCACCGCGGGCGCCAGGCTGGTGGCGGATTCACGTGGACGGTGATGTGCTGACCGTGCCGGCCGGGCTTCGCCTCGATCTGGGTGCATCCGCCAAGGCCGTCGCAGCTGATCTAGCCGCTGCCGAAGTGCACCGGCGGCTGGGCTGCGGAGTCCTGGTAAGCCTCGGTGGAGACCTGGCCAGCGCAGGACCAGGCCCGCGAGGGGAGCAGCCGGAGGACAGGCCTGGCCAGTGGCAGATCCTGGTGCAGGACATTCCCGCCGACCCCGCCCAGCGCATTTCGCTGGCTCCGGGATTTGCCCTGGCAACGTCCAGCACGCAAAAGCGCCGCTGGCTCCACCAGGGCAGTCAGGTGCACCACATCCTCGATCCCCGTTTTGGCCTGCCCGCGCAACCGGTGTGGCGGTCGGTGACCGTGGCGGCGCCTACCTGCCTGGAGGCGAATGCGTTCAGCACCGGGGCCATTGTGCGCGGCTTCCAAGCCCTCGAGTGGTTCCGCGCCGAGGGCATTTCCGCCCGGTTCGTGGACAGCCGCGGCAGGGTGGCGACCACCGGAGACTGGCCCGCCGAAAACTACCGCCCAGCCGAAAGCTCCCGTCCCCTCGTAAGCTTCAGCAGGGAAGGCCTGCGCCATGGATGAGGCAATGTGGGCCTTCGGTCGTGTCAGCGGATTCGTGGCACTGGCACTGTTTACCGCATCGGTGCTGCTGGGCATCCTGAACCGGTCAGGACGGCCCCTGCTGGTGCTGCCGCGGTTCTCCATCAGCCTCCTGCACCGGAACATTGCCCTGCTCGCCACGGTTTTCCTGGGGCTGCACGTTGGGTCCCTGCTCCTTGACTCTTTCGCCAGGCTCAATCCCGTGGACATCGTGGTGCCGTTCCTGGGGTCGTACCAGCCGTTCTGGCAGGGGCTGGGCACGGTGGCCCTGGACCTGGTCCTGGCCGTCGTGGTCACAGCGCTGCTGCGGCACCGTATTGGGCAGCGCACCTTCAGGGCTGTCCATTGGTTCAGCTATGGCGTTTGGCCGGTGGCCATGGCCCACGCCCTCGGAAACGGCACGGACGTGTCAAGCGGGTGGTTCCTCCTGTTGGCTGCGGCGTCCGCAGTGGCCGTTGCCGCTGCCCTGATGTGGCGGTTGAGCCCCTCCTTCCTCGAAACCTTCCGCGCCAGGCAAGGAAACCTCCCGTGAACCAATCCCGTAGCGGCTACCCCGTGAACCAGGACAGTATCCGCCAGGAGCCGCGCCTCCTGGCGGCAGGCCCTGATGCAGGCTGGGCCCGGCACCTGGACACCTTTGGCCAGTGGGAGCCGCAGGCGGCAGGTCCGGGTCTCCTGGAAGTGCTCGCTGAATCCGGGTTGACCGGCCGCGGCGGAGCCGCATTCGAAACCTGGCGCAAGGCCACTGCAACTGCCGGTACCGGGCGAAAGGGTTTGTTCGCCGCCCGGCCCGTGGTGATAGCCAACGGCGCGGAGGGCGAACCGCTCAGCTTCAAGGACCGGACCCTCCTCGCCCACGCGCCGCACCTGGTCATTGACGGGTTGACCGCCCTCGCCGCCGCCCTGGGCCAGACAGGCGGCAGGACAAGCAGCCAGGCAGGCGCTGGCGGCACAAGCATGTACGTTTACGCCCCCGCGGCCAGCCTTGCCCGTGTGAAGCAGGCCCTCGGGGAGCGTCCGGGCGGCAGGAAGATCCGGGTAGTGCAGGCTCCCGAAACTTTCATTTCCGGCGAGTCGAGCGCCGTCGTCAACATGATCGAGAACGGTACCGCCCTGCCCACGGACCAGCGCCGGCGCCTCAGCGAGTCGGGCCTGAACGGCCGCCCCACTCTGGTGGTCAATGTCGAGACCCTGGCCCAGGTGGCCCTGATCGCCCGCTACGGCGCGCAGTGGTTCCGGCAGGCGGGCACCGCCACCGATCCCGGCACCAGGTTGGTGTCCGTGTCCGGGCCTGCCCCCACAAGGGACGTGGTGTTGGAGGTACCGGGCGGGGTGCAACTTTCCGCCGTCCTGAAGGAAGCCGGAATGGATCCGGGATCCTTGTCCGCCGTCCTGGTGGGCGGGTACCACGGCCGGTGGGTGCGGCCGGCGGATCACGCCCTCACGCCCGCGGGAGCGCCGGGCCGGGCAGTCCGCCCGGGTGCGGGAGTTATCCATGCCCTGGACCTGCAGACCTGCGGCATCCAGGAGACGGCCCGGATCCTCAACTACCTGGCCGGCCAGTCCGCCCGGCAGTGCGGCCCCTGCATGTTCGGGCTGCCGGCCATGGCGTCCGTCCTCAACCGCATCGCCGGAGGCGAAACAAATCCGCGGCTTGGCTCGGAGCTGGACCGGCTGGGGCGGCTGGTTTCCGGGCGCGGTGCATGCCGCCATCCCGAAGGGACCACCGGTATGGTCAGCAGCGCGTTGGACGTCTTTGCCGCTGACTTCCGCGCCCATCTGTCCGGATACTGCACAGGCCCGGGAGGCGTGGCGGCATGAAGACGTACCTGCATATCGACTGGACCAGCTGTGATGGCCGCGGCCTGTGCTCAGAGCTGCTTCCCGCAGTGCTCGACAGGGACGACTGGGGCTACCCGGTGGCACGGGGCAAGGTTGGCCGTGACCGCACGGACGTTCCGCTGCGGGACGCCGACCGGGATGCCGCGCAGGAGGCCGTCTTCCTTTGCCCCAGGCTTGCCCTCAGCCTGGTGGAGCGCGCGGCGCCCGAAGCGGGACAGCGGACGCCCGGCAGGACGCCCGGGAGGTAGGCCCGCCAGTGGCACCAAGCCAGTGACACTAAGATTGCTGTGTGGCTGGGCTGATCAAACGTGAAGATATCGATGAAGTACGCCAGCGCACGGACATCAAGGAAGTTGTTGACGGCTACGTGACGCTCAAGGGCGCCGGGCTGGGCACCTTCAAGGGTCTGTGCCCCTTCCACGATGAGCGCTCGCCGTCCTTCACCGTCCGTCCCCAGGTGGGCCGGTACCACTGTTTCGGCTGCGGCGAGGACGGCGACGTCATCGCCTTCGTGCAAAAGCAGGACCACAGCTCCTTCCAGGAAGCCGTGGAAAAGCTCGCTGCCCGAATCGGTTACGAGCTCCGGTACGAGGACGGCGGGACCGGACCCAACCGCGAGGAAGTGGGCCGGCGCCAGCGGCTGCTTGACGCGCACAAGATCGCCGACGAGTTCTTCCGCGCCCAACTGCTCACCCCAGGTGCGGCAGAGGCCCGGAACTTCCTGTTCGGCCGGGGGTTCGACAGGGCGGCCGCGGAACACTTTGGCTGCGGCTACGCTCCGCAGGGCTGGGACGCGCTCCTGAAACACCTTCGCGGCCGCGGCTTCACCGATGCCGAGCTCAAGCTCACCGGCATGTTCAGCGAAGGAAACCGGGGCATCTACGACCGCTTCCGCGGCCGCCTCATCTGGCCCATCAAGGACATCGCCGGCGACACCATCGGCTTCGGCGCCCGCAAGCTCTACGAGGACGACCAGGGCCCCAAGTACCTCAACACCCCGGAGACCACCCTCTACAAGAAGTCCCAGGTCCTCTACGGCATCGACCTGGCCAAGAAGAGCATCGCAAAGGACCGCCAGCTGGTGGTGGTGGAGGGCTACACGGACGTGATGGCCTGCCACCTTGCAGGAATCACGACGGCGGTGGCCACGTGCGGCACGGCGTTCGGCACCGAACACATCAAGATCGCCCGGCGGCTTTTGTCCGACGACGGCACCGGGGGAGAAGTGGTGTTCACCTTCGACGGCGACGCCGCCGGGCAGAAGGCAGCACTGCGCGCCTTCGAGGAGGATCAGCGGTTCACTGCCCAGACCTTCGTGGCCGTGGAACCCACTGGAGCCGATCCCTGCGACCTCCGGCTCAGCAGGGGGGACGAGGCCGTACACGCCCTGATCCAGTCCCGGCGGCCCCTGTTCGAGTTCGCCATCCGGACCACGCTGAAGCAGTTCAACCTGGACACCGTGGAAGGCCGCGTCCAGGGCCTGAAGGCTTCCGTGCCGGTGGTGGCGGCCATCCGCGACGGCTCCACCCGGACCGGGTACTGCCAGGCCCTGACCGGCTGGCTGGGCATGCCCGATCCCAATGAAGTCCTGCGCCTGGTCAACGCCGAGGTGAAGAACGCAGCGAAGCGGGGGGACACCGGAAGTCCCGCGGGCCAGGGCACCTCCAACCGGGGACAGCAGCAGCGCAGCAACGGCCACGAGGGCAGGGGGTACGAAGGCCAAACCGGCCCGGCACCTGCCGGCGGCCCCGGCGTGGCTGTTGGGCCGTCGTCGGGCGCTGTTCCTTCCTTCCACCGTCCGGACCCGCGCGACCCCGTGGCTTCCATGGAACGGCAGGCGCTGGAGGTGGCCCTGCAGCAGCCGTCGCTGCTGGCGGGCGAGGTTTGGGACCGGTTCGCGGCTGCCCGCTTCTCCACCCCTGCCTTCCAGGCCGTGCACGACGCCATGCGCGCCACCGGGCCGGGACTGGTGGGTGATCCGGTGCGCTGGGTGGAACACGTCATGCACGAGGTCCCCGAACCGCTCCGGCCGCTGGTGTCGGAACTGTCGGTGGTGCCGCTTCCGGCCCATACGGAGGAGGCGGTGCTGAAGTACTGCCGTGACATCCTGTCCCGGCTGTTCGAACTCCAGATCACCCGGGTCAAAGCGGACAAGATGGGCCAGCTGCAGCGCCTTGACGCCGCGGCAGACCCGGAAACGTACCAGCGGCTCAACCGCGAACTGATGATGCTGGAAATGGAACGCCGGGCCCTGCGGGCAGAAGCGTAGGCGGCTGCCTGCCGGGTGGAACCAGGAAGTGGGGGAGGTCATGGCACTCCCGATTTCGTTTCCGCAGCGGGTGTTTGCTAGGCTGGTACCCGCTTCATTCCTCCTTAGCTCAATTGGCAGAGCATTCGACTGTTAATCGAAGGGTTGCTGGTTCAAGTCCAGCAGGAGGAGCTTCCAATCCCCGTTCCGGCTTCCGGAACGGGGATTTTTGTTTCTGCTTTTGGACTGCGCGAGGCGGGTTTTGGCCCGAAATACCGCCGATTTCCCTTGGGCCGGAAACCTTTGCTAATGTCATACCTGCTTCATTCCTCCTTAGCTCAATTGGCAGAGCATTCGACTGTTAATCGAAGGGTTGCTGGTTCAAGTCCAGCAGGAGGAGCGCTACGAAAAATCCCCGTTCCTCCGGCTGGAGGAACGGGGATTTTTTGTTTCCGCGGGGTGGGAAAACCGGGGTGGGGAAGATGGGCTCAGACGAAGTCCATTTCCACCTGCAGGAACCTTTCGGCCTCGGCGATGGCTGACTCGAAGGCTTCCTTTTCCGTGGGGGACTTGCGGGGTTCGCGGGGATTCCATTCGTGCGGGGCCGAGTGGATACGGACAAAGCCGGCATCCGGTGGGGCGTAGAAAATGCCGAAGCGCTGTACCGGCCATTCCGGCGAGGTTTCCGGTGCCACCAGGAGGGCGGCCTTGAAGGCTGGATTGAACCACTGGGCGATGGGCCGGCGCCGGTCCTCCGTGAACAGCCCTGCCGCGTACAGCGCCGCAGATTGCTGGCCTGCCTGCGCGCACAGCCGCTCCCACCACAGTGGCAGGATCCTGGCGTCGCACCGTTGCCATGTGGCCGGAAGTGGCGGTTGGTTCTGCCAGCTGGACACGGGATCATTTTATCGCGCTGGGCTTCATCGTGCAGTGGAGCCATAGGGCAGGGATGGCCGCGCCAAGCGGTATCCGGCAGCAGGTGCTGTCAGCGGCGGTTGCGGCGGCCCGGATTTACCCGGTACAGGAGTGCGGCACCCGCCAGTGTTCCCAGGATGATGCCCCAGGCGGGGTTGCCCATGGCACGGCCGGCAAAATAGCCGACGACGGCGCCAAGCACCGCGCCGAGGAAGAGTCCCCTTCCATTACGGTGCGGTCTGCGGGCCATGTTCTGCCTTCCTGGTGCCTGGCGTGCGGTCAATGGAGTGTAGGTACTCAGTGGATCGAGGGTACCGTGCGCGGCCGGACCACCAGCCACAGGGCCCCAATGGCCACCAGGATGCACGCCGCCTGGACTGCTCCCATGGGCGCGGCGCTGGTGATGCCCACCCAGCCCACCACGGGGGAGATCAGCCCGGCCATGAGGAACGTGGCCGCGCCGAGGAGGGATGCCGCGGTTCCCGCCTGGGAGGCATGGCTTGCCAGGGCCAGCACCTGGACGCAGGGGAACATGAAGCCGGTGCCCAGGATGTAGAACCACAGGGGCACCATGACGCCCCACAGCCCCAGGCCCAGCCGGTCGAACACCACGATCAACAGGGCCATCAGGAACATCCATGCCGTGGCGGCGGCCAGGATCCATTGCGGCGGGACAATCCTGATCAGCCGTGAACTGGTCTGCACGCCCGCCACGATGCCCAGGGAGTTGATGCCGAAGAGCAGCCCGTACTGCTGGGCCGAAAACCCGAAGACGTCCTGGAACAGGAACGGGGAGGCCGACAGATACGTGAAGAGGCCGCCGAAATTGAAGCCGGCCACCATGAGCAGCCCCACGAAGATCCGGTCGCTGAAGAGCGCCTTGTAGCGCTGCCTGGCCGTCATGCCGCTCTGGCCCCGCTTCTCCGGCGGAAGCGTCTCCCGCACCAGGAGCAGGGCGGCCACGATGACCAGCGTCCCGTACGCGGCCAGGAACACGAAGATGCCGGGCCACGGCATCACCAGGAGCAGTTGTGAGCCGATCACCGGCGCCAGGATGGGCGCCAGGCCGTTAACCAGGGCCATCCGCGAGAACATCCGCACCATGGCATACCCGGAGAACAGGTCACGCACCATGGCCATGGCCACCACGCCGCCGCCGGCTGCGCCCACACCCATCAGGACACGGAACACCCCCAGGGTGGCGATGTCAGTGGACAGGGCGGCGCCCATGGACGCGGCAATGTGCAGCGCGGTGGCAAGGATCAGCGGAGTCCGTCGCCCGAACTTGTCACTGAACGGCCCCACCACCAACTGGCCAAACGCGAAACCGACAGTAGTGCCGGCCAGGGTGAGCTGGACCTGCGCCTCGGTCACCCCCAGGCTTGCCTCCAGCGCGGGGAAGGCAGGCAGGTAAAGGTCGATGGTGAACGGGCCAAGGGCCGTCAAGGCGCCCAAGAGGAGGATGTAAAGGAGCTTGCGGCGGCGGCTCAGCAGGTCGCCCGGATTGGGGGGATTGGTCACGGAGAACAATCCTAGGCCCCGCCCGGACGGTTTTTGCATCGTTGTAGGCCGCGCCGTCCGGCAAGCCCCCAAGTTCGCCCTGAACCTGAATGGTAGTTTTGGTGGCGTGGACTGTGCGGCTGCACATTTCCGCAATAAACGGAAGCAGTATCGACCCATGAAACCAGTAAGGCGGAACCGATGAGCGGACGTCACAGCGGGCGTACCAGCCCGGGATTGCGTATCACTGCGCTGCCCGGAACGGCAAGACTCCTTTTCCGGTTGGCCCCCCGCCAGCTCAACGACGAGATCGCCTTCGCCAAGATCGAACTCAAGCGCAAGGGCATCCAGGTGGGGGTGGCCGCCGCCTTCTTCGCTGTGGCGCTCCTCTTCCTGGCGCTCCTGGTGGTCGGCCTGATCGTTGCTGCGATCATGGGCCTGGCCACCATCATGCCCGCCTGGCTGGCAGCCCTCCTGGTCTCCGCAGCCTTCCTGCTGATAGCGCTCGTCGGCGGACTGGTTGGCCTCGCGAGGTTCAAGAAGGCCATGCCGCTGATGCCCGAGGAAACCATCCGTGGCATCAGGCACGATATCGGCGTTGCCCGGGAAGGCTCCGCCTTCAACCCCGCCATCCTGGATCCGGAGAGCCCGGAGGCAAAGGCTGCGAAGGCAGCCAAGGCCGAGGCCGCTGCCAAGGCAAAGGCCGAAAAGGAAGCAAAGGCCGCCCGGGAGCAGCAGGAGTTCCCGCACGCGTCCGAACCCGAGCTTGCGCGCCGCCTGAGCCAGCGCAGGCACCACCTCACCGAGGTCCGCGACGAACTCGGTACCGAACTGGACTTCAAGACCCAGGCCCGGTACCTGCTGGCAGCCGCACAGGTCAAGGCGCGCGAAGGCCAAGTGCTGGCGCAGCACGGCGTGGACGCAGCGGGCGAACGCTTCGCGGCGTTGTCCGGCTCCGCGGACCTGTCCAGGCGCTGGAAGCCGCTGGCAGCCTTCGTAGCCGCAGGAACCGTCCTGGTTGTCCTCCTCCGCAGGCTGTTCCGTTCCAACTAGGCTGCTGCTCCAAAAGCACTGCCTGGTACACAAGGAATTACTGAACACCGCGCTCCGGCGCAGCAGGAAAGGAGAGGGGACGGGTGAAGTTCATTGGTGCAGGCGCCCGCCCCGGCCGTCCCCAGGTGGACCACGACCTCGTGTTCACCATCCCCAACCTGCTCACCGTGGTGCGGTTCATGGGTGTTCCGCTCTTCATGTGGCTCGTCCTGGCCCAAAAGGAATACGGTGCCGGCGTGATCGTCCTGGCTGTCATGGCAGGCACGGACTGGATCGACGGCTATATTGCCCGGCGCTTCGACCAGGCCTCCAAGCTCGGCAGGGTCCTCGACCCCATCGCCGACCGGCTTGCCCTGCTGGCCGTGGCGTTCACCCTGGTGATTGCCGGCGTCGTGCATTGGCTCTACCTGGCCGCGCTGGTAGTGCCCGATGCCGTGTTGCTGGCCCTGACGCTCTCCTTCTTCCATGGCCACCCGGACCTCCCCGTCAGCGTGGTGGGCAAGGTGCGCACCGGTCTGCTGCTCCTGGGCACCCCGCTGCTGGTCCTCTCCCGCCTGGATACCGGCGCTTCTGACCAACTCTTCGCAGCCGCCTGGGTGGTGTTGGGCCTGGGCCTGATCGGCCACTGGATTGCCGCCTGCAACTACTTCTGGGCCATCCTGCGAAAGGGCAGGGAACTGAAACAGCACGACGGCGGGAACGGCTGATGGTGTGGCTAGCCGTCGGCCTGGCGGTGCTTGGCGCGTTCTGCCTCGCCCTGGGTGCCCAGCGCCAGGGCAGCGCTGTCAAAGCCGACACCGGCGGGCTTGCCCTGAGTTCCAACGGCTTCCTGCGCCTGCTCCGCAACCCCCGGTGGATGTTCGGGCTCCTGCTGCTCTGCACCGGGATGGCCATGAACGCCGTGGCCCTGGTGTCCGCGCCACTCACGGTGATCCAGCCCATCGGCGCCATCGCCCTGGTGATCACCACCGTGGTCAACGCCCGCGACCAGGACCTGACCATCAACCGCGCCACGGCCGTCTCCATCGGCGCCTGCGTCACCGGCTCGGCACTCTTTGTCCTCCTGGCGGTCAACGTCACCCAGGAAAGCCACCATGTCAGCCCGGAGGACGAGCTCACCATCGTGCTGCTGCTGGCCCTGGCCGTGGGGCTGTTCGGCACCCTGGCAGTGACGTTCAAGCACCGCATGAACGCGTTCATCTACATCCTGGGCGCCGGTATCCTCTTCGGCTTCGTGGCGGTCCTCACCCGGATCATCGGCAAGCACCTCCTGGACCCCAACGGCCTCTTCCTGCTCAACGTCCAGTGGTACTCGGTGGTGGCCATCATCGCGGCCGGCGGCCTGGGCTCGTGGTTCGTGCAAAGCGCATACTCCACGGGACCGCCGGACCTGGTCATCGCCGGGCTCACCGTGATCGACCCCATGGTGGGCATTGCCATCGGCATCATCATCCTGGGCGAACTGCGTCCCGACGTCCATGCGGTCATGGCAATTGCGATGGGAACGGCTGCCTGCCTTGCTATCGTTGGGGTTATCGCCCTTTCCCGGCACCACCCGGAGGTCACCAAGCGCAAGAAGGACGCGCGCAAGGCCGCCGGCAGGCCGTCCCACTAGCCCATTTCTTCCAGATCCCAAACCCCACGAGGCCTGAGCCCATGCGCCACCGGCCAACCGTGCTGTCAGTTCCATGCTGTCCGCACCGTGACCATCAGGAGTACTCCCCATGACCACGCCAGCCGACCAGCGTCCCCTGACCATTCTCATCGCCGCCGACACCTATCCGCCGGACGTCAACGGCGCTGCCCAGTTCGGATACCGCCTGGCGAAAGGCATGACTGCCAGGGGCCACAACGTCCATGTCCTGGCGTCCCGCGACAGTAAGGGAAAGAGCTTCACCGAGTTCCGCGAGGAAGCAACCGTGCACCGGCTCCGCTCGCACAAGGCGTTCACCCACGAAAGCTTCCGCCTCTGCTTCCCGTGGGAAATCAAGAAGGAAATCACGCTCCTCTTCGACCGGGTGAAGCCCGACGTCGTGCACATCCAAAGCCACTACATGATTGGCGAGCACGTGCTTTACGAGGCCGTTAAGCGCGGCGTCCGGATCATCGCCACCAACCACTTCATGCCCGAGAACCTCAACCCCTTCCTGCCGTTCCCGCAGTGGTTCAAGGACATCATTGGGCGGGTCTCCTGGAAGGACATGGGCAAGGTCATGGGCCAGGCGGATGTGGTCACAACCCCCACGCCGCTTGCCGCCCGTGCCATGCACGAACACGCCTTCCTGCGGAAGGTGCTGCCGTTGTCCAACGGCATCGATTCCGCTGCCTATGAGCTGCAGCCCGGCGAGCACATCGAGCCGCATGCCCACCCCACCGTCCTGTTCGCCGGGCGGCTTGCGGAGGAGAAGCATGTGGACGTGCTCATCGAGGCCATCGGCAAGACGCCGCCGGAGCTGAACGTCCATCTGGAGATCGTGGGCGGGGGAGAGGTGCGCCCTGCACTGGAGGACCTGGTGCGTCGGTTGGGACTCACCAGCCGGGTCAAGTTCCTGGGCCTTGCCAGCGACGACGAACTGCGCACCGCGTACATCCGGGCGGACCTGTTCTGCATGCCCGGAACGGCTGAGCTGCAGTCCCTGGTCACCCTGGAAGCCATGTCCGCCTCCACCCCCGTGGTCCTGGCCGACGCCATGGCCCTGCCGCACCTGGTGCGCGACGGCGAGAACGGCTACCTCTTCACGCCCAACGACAGTGACGACCTCGCCAAGAAGATCACCCAGGTCCTGGAGCTTCCCAAGGACCAGCAGCGCGCCATGGGCCGGGCCAGCCGGCAGATGGTGGAGCCGCACAGCCTCCAGGGAACGCTGCAGACCTTTGAGGACCTGTACCGGGGCGCCACCTACGAGGACAAGGTGGTCTGAACCCGTTCCCGGGTTTGCTAGAGTGTTTTTGCCCTGCCGGGGCGTGGTGTTCCACGACGTATCCGCAGGGATTGGGGGCTATAGCTCAGCTGGTTAGAGCGCGGGACTCATAATCCTAAGGTCCTCGGTTCAAGTCCGAGTAGCCCTACCGAACAGCAGGAAGAACCGCGGCCGACAGCTTTCGTCGGCCGCGGTTCTTCTTGGTTAACCCCGACCCCTGCGGTAAGTTACTGCCCAGTAACATTCCGTGCCCGGTTCCGCGGCACGGCCAGCGCTGAACACCAAAGAAGGTACCCATGGCAACCTCCGCAGCCGAGTCCCACGAGCTTCCCTACGCCGACGGCGACTTCTTCGCCTTCGAGCAGCTTCTGTCCGGCAAGGAACAGGACAGGCTCGCCGAGGTCCGCGACTTCCTGGCGCGCGAGGTCAAGCCCCTTGCCGTGGACTGCTGGAACCGCGGGGAGTTCCCCATGGACCTGGTGCCGAAGTGTGCAGCCCTGGACCTGGTCAGCCCGGTCCGCCGGCAAGGTTACTCCAACCTCTTCGCCGGCATGCTGCACGCGGAGGTCACCCGCGCCGACGCGTCGATCGCCACCTTCCTGGGCGTGCACGACGGGCTGTTTACCGGGTCCATCGAGCTGCTGGCATCCCAGGAGCAAAAGGACGAGTGGCTGCCCGACATCTACGCCTTCAAGAAGATCGGCGCCTTCGGCCTGACCGAGCCGCTGGGCGGCAGCGACGTGGCCGGCGGTACCCGTACCACGGCGCGAAGGGACGGTGGCAACTGGATCCTCAACGGAGCCAAGCGGTGGATCGGCAACGCCACCTTCTCCGACTGGGTGGTCATCTACGCCCGCGACGTTGCCGACAACCAGGTCAAGGGCTTCCTGGTGGACACCACGCTTGATGGATTCAGCGCGACAAAGATCGAAAACAAGATCTCCCTGCGCACCGTCCAGAATGCCGACATCGTCCTCACGGACGTGGTGGTCCCGGACCACTTCAAACTGGCCAACGCCAACAGCTTCCGCGACGTCAACAAGGTGCTCAAGGCCACCCGCCTGTCCGTTGCCTGGCAGGCCGTCGGGCTCCAGCTGGCCGCGTTCGACGTTGCCCGCCGCTACGCTGTGGAGCGGCATCAGTTCGGCCGGCCGCTCGCCTTCTTCCAGCTCATCCAGGACCAGCTGGTCCGGATCCTGGGCAATACCGTCAGCTCCATGGGCATGATGGTCCGCCTCTCCCAGCTGGAGGACGAAGGCGCGGCCAAGGACGAACAGTCCGCCCTGGCAAAGGCCTTTGCCACGGCACGCATGCGGGACAGCGTGGCCCTGGGCCGCAGCATCCTGGGCGGCAACGGCATCGTGACCGACTATGAAATGGCCAAAATTTTTGCCGATGCCGAAGCCATCTACTCGTACGAGGGCACCGCTGAAATCAACACCCTGGTGACGGGCCGGGCCATCACCGGCATTTCGGCCATCGTCTAGCCAGCCGCATTCCAACCAGCCACCGTCCAGTCAGTCATCGGCCGGCCCCGGCACGCTTCATGGGGCAGCATCATCCGTTCCCGCGGCCTATGGCGGTCCGGGCAGTGGAAGCAGGATGGACGGGCGAAGGTCCAGGACGAACTGCAGGGGATTGACATAGTCCTCTCCCTCCCGCACTCCCCAGTGCAGGCACTGGGCCGCCGGGCAATGTCCGGGGACGGCGGTCCCGATCACCTGGCCGGCCGCCACGGTGGACCCCGCAACCAGCGTGCTCTCCACCGGTTCGAAACTGCTGCGCAGCCCGCCGCCATGGTCGATGGTGATCACGGGACGGTCCACCACCACGCCCACGAAACTGACCGATCCGGCCGCCGGTGACACAACCTGTGTTCCTGCCGTGAAATCCAGGTCCACGCCGCGGTGCCCGCTGAGCCAGGGCTTGGGTGGGGGATCGAAGCCCCGCAACACCGGCGGACGCGGCGCCAGCGGCCAGCGCCAGGAGGGCCTGGCAGCCACCCCGGCAGCCGCCGTCGTCCTTTCCTGCTGAATGGTGCTGGATTGGGCCCCGGAGGGCTGCGCGCCGGCTGCGGTGTACTGGAAGGCCGGGCCGGGGGAGGCCACGGACGCCGGCAGCAGCAGGAGCGCGGCCAGGAGGACTGGTGGTTTCATCCCACCAGCCTGCCCGGCTGAGTCCGGAGCGGGCAGGGCCGGTTCCGGCTATGTGGACAACGCCTCCGACGGGGTGCTTTCCTGTCCGGCGGCCGGGGGTGCCTGTAGTACACTTGATGGAGCAGTTTGCTGCGCCCTCAACGCTTCCCGTCCCAGTGGTTCACCTCCGCGGTGCATTGCCCTGTCCGGATTGCGTCGGCACATCTCATTCAGGAGTGTGGGGGAGCAGCGGCTGACTACGCGCATCCAGCCCTCCGGCAGGCGACGCCCCGCGTCGTCCATGGAGGACCGCACTTCCTGCGGTCAGGCTTTGTTCCTGATGGGAAGAACGGTGGATGCCAGGAGCACGGCCCAACCGGGCCACGCTAATCAACCGTCAACTATTGGCAGGGTAAGAAGCCTCCGGGTTTTCTCATGAATGACCTGCCGGAAAATAAGGAGCGCCGGAATGCCCGTCGTAACCATGCGCCAGCTGCTTGACAGCGGCGTCCACTTTGGACACCAGACCCGCCGTTGGAACCCGAAGATGAAGCGCTTCATCTTCACCGAGCGCAACGGCATCTACATCATCGACCTGCAGCAGTCGCTGTCCTACATCGACCGCGCCTACGAGTTCGTCAAGGCCACTGTTGCCCACGGCGGCACCGTGCTCTTCGTTGGCACCAAGAAGCAGGCCCAGGAAGCAATTGCCGAGCAGGCAACGCGCGTGGGCCAGCCCTACGTCAACCAGCGCTGGCTCGGCGGCATGCTGACCAACTTCCAGACGGTTGCCAAGCGCATCCAGCGCATGAAGGAACTCGAAGAGATCGACTTCGACGACGTCGCCGGTTCCGCTTACACCAAGAAGGAACTGCTGCTCCTCAAGCGCGAGCTCACCAAGCTGGAGTCCAACCTGGGCGGTATCCGCAACCTGACCAAGGCACCGTCCGTGCTGTGGGTTGTCGACACCAAGAAGGAACACCTCGCCGTTGACGAGGCCAAGAAGCTGAACATCCCGGTTGTGGCCATCCTGGACACCAACTGCGATCCCGACGAAGTTGATTTCCCGATCCCGGGCAACGACGACGCCATCCGCTCCGTGAACCTCCTGACCCGCGTGGTTGCCGACGCCGTTGCTGAGGGCCTGATCGCCCGCAACAACCGCGGCACCGGCACCACCGAGGCTCCGGAAGAGCCGCTGGCCGAGTGGGAGCGCGAGCTCCTCGAAGGCAGCAAGGCAGAAGCCGCCGCCGCTCCGGCCGAGAACGCTGAGGCTCCGGCTGCCGCCGAGGCTCCCGCCGAAGACGCCAAGTAAGACACTCAAATCCGGATTCTCCGCGCTGTCCGCAGCCGGAGCTGCTGACAGGATGGCAGCCCACCCCGTGGGCTGCCGTCCTGTCGGTCCGTACACCACCACACATTTCTAGACAGAGGGGTTCACATGGCGAACTACACTGCCGCGGACATCAAGGCCCTGCGCGAGCGCACCGGCGCCGGCATGATGGACGTCAAGAAGGCTCTTGACGAAGCCAACGGTGACGCCGAGAAGGCCACCGAGATCATCCGCATCAAGGGCCTCAAGGGCGCTACCAAGCGTGAAGGCCGCTCCACCGCTGAGGGCCTCGTGGCCGCCAAGGTCAGCAACGGCGTCGGCGTCATGATCGAGGTCAACTGCGAGACCGACTTCGTTGCCAAGGCTGACAAGTTCATCCAGCTGGCCGACAAGGTCCTGGCCGTCGCCGTCGAGTCCGGCGCTGCCGACCTCGACACCCTGCTGGCCACCGACGTTGACGGTAAGCCGCTCTCCGAGGTCGTCGTCGAAGAAGGCGCCATCCTGGGCGAGAAGGTTGTTGTCCGCCGCATCTCCCGCATTGAGGGTGCAACGGTCGACGCTTACCTGCACAAGACCTCCAAGGACCTCCCGGCCCAGGTCGGCGTGCTGTTCGCTGTCGACGGTGAAGGCGAAGCCGCTGCTGCCGCCGCCCACGACGTTGCCGTCCACATCGCTGCCATGGCTCCGAACTACCTCACCCGCGAGGACGTTCCGGCCGAGCTCGTTGAGTCGGAGCGCCGCATCGCCGAAGAGACCGCCAAGGCCGAAGGCAAGCCCGAAGCCGCCCTCACCAAGATTGTGGAAGGCCGCGTGACGGGCTTCTACAAGGGTGAGGTCCTGGTTGACCAGGCATTCGCCAAGGACGCCAAAAAGTCCGTGGCACAGGTCCTCGAAGAGGCCGGTGTCAAGGGAACCGCGTTCACGCGCTTCCGCGTCGGCTCCTAGTCGAAACTGCAAGGGGTGGCCACTTCGGTGGCCGCCCCTTTTGCATGCGCCCAAACCACTGGAAGTCCGGTCCATGTGGTGCGCAGCCGGTTCCGACCACCGGATCCGGCAGGATACCCTTTTTTCAGAGTCATCAACGGGAAGGCATCATGGAAGCCGTCAACACTGTCACGCATTCAGAGAAGAGCCGGCGGCGCGTCCTCCTGAAGCTCTCCGGCGAGGTCTTCGGCGGCGGAAAACTGGGTGTCGACCCCGAAACCGTCCGCGACGTTGCCAAGCAGATCGCAGCCGCTGTCCCGCAGGTGGAAGTGGCCATCGTGGTGGGCGGCGGCAACTTCTTCCGCGGCGCCGAACTGTCCCAGAGCGGCATGGACCGCTCCCGGGCCGACTACATGGGCATGCTGGGAACGGTCATGAACTGCCTGGCCCTGCAGGATTTCCTGGAGCAGGCAGGCGTTGAAACCCGCGTGCAGAGCGCCATCACCATGGGGCAGGTGGCCGAGGCCTACATTCCGCGCCGTGCCATCCGGCACATGGAGAAGGGCCGCGTGGTCATCTTCGGCGCCGGCGCAGGCCTGCCGTACTTCTCCACGGACACCGTTGCCGCCCAGCGCGCCCTGGAAGTGCACGCCGACGTGGTCCTCATGGCCAAGAGCGGAGTGGACGCCGTCTACACCGCCGACCCCAAGAAGGACCCCACCGCGGAGCGCCTGGAAACCCTCAGCTACGACGACGCCCTGCGCCGCGACATCCGCGTCATGGACCAGACCGCCATGACCATGTGCAAGGACAACAACCTTTCCATGGTGGTCTTTGGCATGGAGGGCGAAGGCAATGTCACCCGCGCCATCCTTGGCGAAAAGCTGGGCACCCTGGTCACCGCCTAGCTGCGGCTAGGATGATTTCAGGACAGTTCCGTCCCCGCCCTTGCCGGCGGGGACGGAAAACAGCAACCAAGAACCACGTGCGTGCAGATAACCGGCGCCCCGGACCGCACCAGAACCGTCAGGAGAGACCGTGATCGAAGAAACCTTGCTCGAAGCCGAAGAAAAGATGGACAAGGCGGTTGAGGTAGCCAAGGAAGACTTCGCTTCCGTCCGCACCGGCCGCGCCAACCCCGGCCTGTACAACAAGGTCCTGGTGGACTACTACGGTTCACCCACGCCCCTGCAGCAACTGGCTTCCTTTGCCATCCCGGACGCCCGGACCATCCTGATCACCCCGTTCGACAAGTCCGCCATGCGCGACATCGAGCGTGCCCTGAGCGATTCCGAGGTCGGCGCCAACCCGTCCAACGACGGCAACGTCATCAGGATCACCATTCCTGAGCTGACCAAGGAACGCCGCAAGGAATACGTCAAGATCGTCAAGACCAAGGGCGAGGACGCCAAGATCTCCATCCGCAACATCCGCCGCAAGGCCAAGGAGACGCTGGACCGCCTGGTCAAGGACGGGGAGGCCGGCGAAGACGAGGGAAACCGCGCCGAGAAGGAACTGGACAGCCTCACCAAGGCCCACGTGGACGGCATCGACGAGCTGCTCAAGCGCAAGGAAGCAGAGCTGCTCGAAGTCTGATGGGCCAGGCAGATCAGGCCCCCACACCCAGGGCGCGCACACGGGGGAAGCAGCCCAGGAGCAACCCGACACCAAAGGCCGGGCGGAACCTGCCCGCCGCCGTCGTGGTGGGCCTTGCCATGCTCATCGCCGTCCTGGGCGGGCTGCTGTTCCTCCCGCTGGTTTTCGTCGCCATCGTCACGGCCTTCGCCGTGTTCGGCGTCTGGGAAATCTACCGGGCGCTGGAAGCAAACGGTACAAGGATGCCGATTGTTCCGGTCATGACCGGAACCCTGGCCATGCCGGTCGCCGCCTACTTCGGCGGGATCGAGAGCCAGCTCTTTGCCCTGCTCCTGAGCGCCGTGGCGGTCCTGGTGTGGCGCTCCATTGAAAGTGCCGCCGGATCCGCGAACAGTATTTTCGCCGGCGTCTTCACCCTGGGCTGGGTGCCGTTCTTCATCAGCTTCGCCGCGCTGCCGCTGCATGCCGCCGGCACAACACCGCTGGGACTCTGGCCGGGCGGCATGGCGCCCATCGGAGCGTGGGAGATCGCGGTGATGCTGCTGCTGGTGGTATCCAACGACACCTTCGGCTACCTGGTGGGCGCGTCAATCGGCAAGCATCCCATGGCTCCGAAGATCAGCCCCAAGAAATCCTGGGAAGGGTTCGCCGGCTCCGTGGCGGGCGCCATGCTGATCGGCATCCTCGCAGCCCTTTTTGTGCTGGACAAGCCGTGGTGGGTCGGCGCTGTGCTGGCCGTGGGAACGGTGGCAGCCTCCACTGCCGGCGACCTCGCTGAATCCATGGTTAAGCGTGAGCTGGGCGTCAAGGACATGAGCAGCATCCTGCCCGGACACGGAGGCGTGATGGACCGCCTGGACTCCATCGTGTTCGCCGCGCCCGTGGCCTTCATCCTGTACGGACTTGTGGCCGGCGCCTAGGTCCCTCCGGCCCGGCGCACCCGGGTATTGACACAAACGGGGTCCGGGGGGCGCACCGGGTCCGGCACCCTAAACTGGTGCGGAAGCACTACGGCTGAAGAGCATTGAAGGAATCGAAGTGGCATTGGACATTCATCGGCAGATCCCTGCGTCCTTTGAGCGCGTGCAGCGCACCGAGTACGGCTACAACGCCAAGCAGGTGGACCAGTTCCTCCAGCGGGCACGGGTTTCCCTGGAAACGCCCGAAGCTGCAACCGAGCCCGTCAACAGCTCCGACGTGCGGGCAGTGTCCTTCGATCCCGTCAAGGGCGGCTACTCGGCGGCCGTGGTGGATGCCGCGCTGGATCGGCTTGAGGATGCCTTCGCCCGCCGGGAGCGGGATGAATTGATCGCAGCGCGGGGCGAGGAAGCCTGGCTGCGCGAAATCGGAAACCTGTCCGGCATCCTCCGGGGACGGCTCCACCGGCCGGACGGCGACCGCTTCCGCCGGCCCAGCAAGAAGAGGGGGCGCAGCTACAACACGGACGACGTCGACCGGCTGTGCCACGAGCTCATCGCCTACCTTGAGCAGGACAAGCCGCTGAGCGTGGACAGTGTGCGGCGCGCAGTCTTCCGCCCAGCCGTGGGCCAGGAAGGATACGAGGAATCCCAGGTGGACGCCTTCCTGGACCGCGTCGTGGAACTGATGGCAGCCATCGACTGACCCGCCCCTGCCGGAGGCCCTGCACCCGTACGCTCAATTCCCGGATGGCGATGTGGGCGACGGCGGCGTGGGGGACAGGGGCTTGAAACGGCGCCACACATCGCGGTAGCTACGGTACCCGCGGACCGCGGACGCAGCCAGGAACACAGCCCCGCACACTGCACCCGTCACCGCCGCCGGTGCCGTACCGGCGCCCGCCAATGTCACCAGCAGGCCCGCCAGGATGGCAATCAAGGCAGCGTTCGCCGTCGTCATGAAGATCATGCTGCTGCCCGCCACGTGGCTGAAGCTGCCGCGGTTGCCAAAGAAGTAGTAGGTCTGCACGGAGCCGGCCTCGTCGTCGTGGTGGGAGGCCATCAAATACGGCGCCACCCCGGGATCAAGGTCCACGTAGCCGGCCCGCAACCTGTTCATGGCCGTCACGTACATGAGGTCCTCGTGGGCCACGTTGTTCACCCGTAGCTGGGTCAGGAGGCCGATTGCCGCGTCGATGAACAACACCACCACTGCCAGCAGGACGAACGCATCCGAAAACCCGGTTGCCTGTCCCACCAGCGCCACACTGACCACGCTGGCAGAGGTGAAGGTGAGGAACATGCTGATGCGGGTCAGCACCTCCGCCTGTGCCGTGCTGCGGGACGCCAGCAGGCCCCAGTGTTCCGTGGCGAGGAGTTGGGCCCGCACGGAGGCCGGGACCGCGCTGTCCTGCTGGAAGCCGTGCTGGTGGGACGCGCCGTCCTCGATGGACATAGCGTTATTGTCCTCCCGATCACCGTTCGGTTGCCAGTGGCCGTTCCGGGGTGTGCAGCCGGGTCATGATCCTCGGCATGGTGGCCGGGATCCGGCTGGCGGTGGCCCGTGACACGATGACCATCACGGCGAACGCGGCGGGCACGCTCCAGGCCGCCGGCTGAGCCAGCCAGGCCGGCGTCGGGCCCGCACCGGGGAGGGCTCCGGCGATCATTGCCCCGCCGCAGAGCAATCCGCCGGTCACCATCCCGGCAATGGCGCCGGCATCGGTCAGGCCACGCCACCAGATGCCCAGCAGCAGGACCGGACACACGGTGGAGGCCGTGAAGGCGAACACCAGGCCGACGCTGCCGGCCAGTGCCAGGGAACCGGTCATGAAGGCAAAGCCAAGGGGCACGACGGCGGACACGACGGCTGCGAGCCGGAACCCGCGGACGCTGCCGCCCAGGACGTCCTGGCTGATGACGCCGGCCAGGGACACTACTAGTCCGGACGTCGTGGACAGGAAGGCGGCAAACGCCCCGGCCACCACCAGGGCGGTGAGCAGGTCGCCGGCCACCCCGCCGACGAGTTCGCCGGGCAGCCGCAGGACCATGGCGTCCGGCTGCCCGGACCGGGCGAGGTCCGGGGCGAACATCCGGGCCACCAGGCCGTAAGCACTGGGGAAGAGGTAGAACACTGACAGCAGGCCCAGGACGATCAGCGTGGTGCGGCGAGCTGAGTGCCCGTCCGGGTTCGTGTAGAAACGCACCAGCACGTGCGGCAGGCCCAGGGTGCCGAACAACAGCGCCACCAGCAGGGACACGTTCTGGTAGGGCCCGGCCGGCGCCAGGCCCGTGGGGTTGACGGCCGGCGGGGCTTGCGCCTCGGCCCCGTTCCCGGCCAGCACGAAGATGATGAACAGGATGGGTACGGCCAGGGCCGTCAGCTTGAGCCAGTACTGGAAGGCCTGGACAAAGGTGATGGAGCGCATTCCGCCCGCCACCACCGTCAGGCACACCACCACCACGACAGCCACGGAGCCCACCCAGGACGGCAGGCCCGTGGCGATATGGATGGTCAGCGCGGCGCCGTGGAGCTGCGGCACGATGTACAGCCACCCCACCATCACCACCACCAGGCTGGTGACCCGCCGCACCGTCCGGGAGGCGAGCCGGGACTCCGTGAAGTCCGGGATGGTGTAGGCCCCCGACCGGCGGAGCGGGGCGGCCACGAAGAGCAGCAGCATCAGGTACCCGGCCGTATAGCCCACGGGGAACCAGAGCGCGTCGGTCCCGGACAGCAGGATGAGGCCGGCCACGCCCAGGAAGCTGGCGGCAGACAGGTACTCCCCGCCGATCGCCGATGCATTCCACCAGGGCCGCACGGTCCGCGAGGCGACGTAGAAGTCTCCCGTGGTGCGGGAGATCCGCAGCCCGTAGAACCCGATGATGGCGGTGGCGAGGGACACCACGGTGACGGCGGTGATGGCGACGCCGGCATTCACCCCTGCATCACTGTTCCCCCGCCAGGTCCCGGTACCGTGCCTCGTTTCGGGCCGCCGTCCTGACGTACAGCCATGCGCTCAGTCCGATCACCGGGTAGATTCCGGCGCCCAGCAGCAACCAGCCAAAGGGGATGCCGGCGATGCGGGCGTCGGCGAGGCCGGGAACCACCACAAGGATCAGCGGGAACGCGGCAAGGATCAGCAGGAAGCCACCCGCCACCACCAGGGCCAGCCGCAGCTGGGACCGGATCAGCGAACGGACGAACACCTGTCCAACGTCGGACTCCTGCGCTGCTTCGCGCGACTCCAGGGGCTTGGATGAGCCGCGCACCGGAATCCTCGGCGCCGCGTGCGGGGCCGTGACCCGGACCCGGGTCATGCGTGCGGCCTGATGCGGGTGGCCTCCAGCTTCTCCCGCACGATGGGCAGGTGCCGGCGGCTGATGGGCAGGCCGGCTCCGGCCACCGTCACGCGCGGCCCGTCCGCCGCCAGCTTCATGGAGGAAACATGCTTCAGGGCCACAAGGTAGGAGCGGTGGGTGCGGATGAAACCTGCGTCTGCCCACTGCTGTTCCAGGTCGGCCAGTGGCACCCGGATGAGGTAGCTTGCGTCGGCGGTGTGCAGCCGCGCATAGTCCCCCTGGGCCTGGACGTACGTGACGTCGTCGCGGCGGATCATCCTGGTGGTCCCGCCCTGGTCCACGGTGATCATCTCCGGTGCCGCCCCGCCGTCGCGCAGTTCACTGATCCGTCCCACGGAACGGGCCAGGCGCTCGGAGCGCACAGGCTTGAGCAGGTAGTCCACGGCGGCGAGTTCGAAGGCCGCGAGGGCGTGGTCCTCGTCAGCGGTGACAAAGACGACGGCGGGCGGGTTGCTGCTCCGGGCGATGGCGCCGGCAATATCCAGGCCGGACACGGCGGGCATGTGGATGTCCAGGAAGACGGCGTCGATGCTGCCGGCGGACAGGGCCGTAAGTGCCTCGGCGCCGGACGTGGCCCGCAGCACCTTTCCGATGCGTTCGTCCCTGCCCAGCAGGAAAGCCAGTTCCTCAACGGCGGGCAGCTCATCATCAACGACGAGGACGTTAATCATTCTCCTAGGGTACTTCCAGGGACAGCGGGCGTTTCACGCATCGTGCCCGGGCTGGGACTTGGGCACCCGCATGGTGATGAGGGTCCCCTCTCCGGGCGCCGTTTCCACCACCAGCCCGTGGTCGTTGCCGTACACCTGGCGGAGGCGGGCATCCACGTTTCGCAGTCCCACATGGTCCCCATCGGTGTGACCCGCAAGGACCGACCGGAGCTGCTCCGGATCCATCCCCACGCCGTCGTCCTCGATGGTGACCTCAGCGAAGGCACCCGCGTCCTCCGCCGTGATGCTGATGTGGCCGGGCCCCGCTTTGGCTTCAAGCCCGTGCCGGACGGCGTTTTCCACCAGCGGCTGGAGGCTGAGGAAAGGGATGACGGTACTCAGCACCTCCGGGGCTATGCGCAGGCTGACCTGGACCCGGTCACCGAACCGGGCCCGCTCCAGGAGCAGGTAGCGGTCGATGCAACGCAGCTCTTCGGCAAGCGTGGTGAAGTCGCCGTGCCGCCGGAACGAATAGCGGGTGAAGTCCGCAAACTCCACCACCAGTTCCCGTGCCCGCTCCGGGTCCGTGTTGATGAAGGACGCGATGGCGTTGAGCGAGTTGTAGATGAAGTGCGGGCTGATCTGGGCGCGCAATGCCCGGACTTCCGCTTCCATGAGCAGCGTGCGGGAAGCGTCCAGTTCGGCCAGTTCCACCTGGACGGCCACCCAGTCCGCCACTTCCCCCGTCGCCCTGACCAGGCCTGCCCCCGCAGAAGGGGCAAAGGCGGCCACGGCACCTACCACGTGGGTGCCCGCCCGCACTGGGGCGATGACGCCGGCAAGGTGGCCCCCGGTTCCTTCCCCTCCCGCGGGGAGTACGGCTGTCCGGCCCGAAGCAAGGACATTCGCGGCAAGTTCCATCAGGCGCGGCTTGATGTCCTCGCCGCCGCCGTCCCAGGCCAGCACGCCCGAGGTGTCCGTGATCGCCAGGGCATCGCAGGCAAGCAGGGCGCGGAGCTGGCGGCTGGCCTTGGCGGCTCCGGCGGGGTTCAGGCCGCGCCGCAGGTGCTGCCCGGCCTGGGAGGCCGCGTGGAGCGTGTGGTAGGTGGCGCGTTCGGCGTCGGTGCCCAGCTCACGGAAGGAACGGAGCACCTTCAGGCCCACGCCGACGACGACGGCAATGGCCATGGCGATCACCGCCACTGCCGCGGCGGTGAGGAGGGGGGAGTCCGGCATGGTGCCCAGCGTAGCGGCGGGCGCCGCTTGCCGCAGCATCGCAACCGTTGAGCGACGGTGGGGGATGATGTGCTGGAACACGGGCGGGACTGGACGGCAAAGTGATTGGTGTCACATCTGCGGTGCCCCTGCGTGATCAGGGCCTGCCGCCCGGTGTGTTCCGGCAACTCAATGAGGAGGAACGATGGGTAACGATGCCCATACTCCGGACGCAGCGGCGTCCGTGGACTTTGAACAAGTCCAGTCGACCGGGCAGTTCCAGGAATTGCGCAAGCGTCACCGCAGCTTTGTCTTCCCCATGGCAGTGGCCTTCCTGCTGTGGTACTTCGCGTATGTCCTGCTTGCCGACTACGCGGTGGGATTCATGTCCACCAAGGTCTGGGGCAACATCAACATCGGCCTGATCCTGGGCCTGCTCCAGTTTGTCTCCACCTTCGCCATCACCGGCTGGTACGTGCACTACTCCAACAAGCGGCTGGATCCCATCGCCTCGGAAATCAGGCACGAGATCGAGGAGCATGAATTCGATAGGAACGGAAACCGAGTGGGCGGAGCCAACAAATGATCGCAATTCCCGCAGCGGTGGACGTCGCCGCCCTCAAGGACACCACCCTGCTGAATATGGGCATCTTCGGCCTGTTCGTGGCCGTGACCATGGTGATCGTGTTCCGTGCCAGCCGCAACAACAAGACCGCCGCCGATTACTACGCGGCAGGACGGTCGTTCACCGGCTCGCAGAACGGCACCGCCATTGCCGGCGACTACCTGTCCGCAGCATCCTTCCTGGGCATCACCGGGGCCATCGCCATCAACGGATACGACGGGTTCATGTACTCCATCGGCTTCCTGGTGGCCTGGCTGGTGGCGCTGCTGCTGGTTGCTGAACTGCTGCGCAACACCGGCAAGTTCACCATGGCGGACGTGCTGTCCTTCCGGCTGAAGCAGCGCCCGGTCCGGATCGCCGCCGCCATCTCCACCCTCGCCGTGTGCTTCTTCTACCTGCTGGCCCAGATGGCCGGCGCGGGAAGCCTGATTTCCCTGCTGCTGGGCATCAGCGACTGGGGCGGACAGGCCCTGGTGATCATCGTCGTCGGCGCCCTCATGATCATGTACGTCCTGATCGGCGGCATGAAGGGCACCACCTGGGTCCAGATCATCAAAGCCATGCTGCTGATCGCCGGTGCCGCCGTCATGACGCTCTGGGTCCTGGCCATCTACGGCTTCAACCTCTCCGCCCTGCTGGGCGGCGCCGTGGAGACCGCCAACAACCCGGCGGTCCTCAACCCGGGCCTGCAGTACGGCAAGACCGAAACCTCCAAGCTGGACTTCATGTCCCTGGGCCTGGCCCTGGTGCTCGGCACGGCAGCCCTGCCGCACGTCCTGATGCGCTTCTACACCGTCCCCACGGCCAAGGAAGCACGCAAGTCCGTGGTCTGGTCCATCTGGCTGATCGGCCTGTTCTACCTCTTCACCCTGGTGCTGGGATACGGAGCCGCGGCCCTGGTGGGGGCGGACACCATCAAGTCCGCACCCGGCGGAGTTAATGCCGCAGCCCCGCTGCTGGCGTTCCACCTGGGTGGCCCGCTGCTGCTCGGGTTCATCTCGGCGGTCGCGTTTGCCACCATCCTGGCGGTGGTGGCCGGCCTGACCATCACGGCCGCGGCATCCTTTGCCCATGACATCTACGCCAACGTCATTGCCAAGGGCAAGGCCGACGCTGCCACTGAAGTCCGGGTAGCCCGCCGCACCGTGGTGGTGATCGGCATCCTGGCCATCCTGGGCGGCATCTTCGCCAACGGCCAGAACGTGGCCTTCCTGGTGGCGCTCGCATTCGCGGTAGCCGCTTCGGCGAACCTGCCCACCATCATCTACTCGCTGTTCTGGCGGAAGTTCACCACCCAGGGCGCCGTGTGGAGCATGTACGGCGGCCTGGCCTCCGCGATCCTGCTCATCGTGTTCTCCCCAGTGGTCTCGGGATTGAAGACCTCGATGATCCCGGGCGCCAACTTCGCCCTCTTCCCGCTTAGCAACCCGGGCATCGTGTCCATCCCGCTGGCCTTCTTCCTGGGCTGGCTGGGTACCACCCTGGACAAGCAGAAGGAGGATGCCGCCAAGCAGGCCGAGATGGAAGTCCGGTCGCTCACGGGCATCGGAGCCGAAAAGGCCGTGGACCACTAAATAGCGCACCACTGCAAAGAAGCCCCGGGACTGTTCCGGCGCAACGCGAAGAGCCTCCTGCCGCAGAACTGAACTGGTCCCCGGAAGTTGGACTGGCCAAATAAGAGCCTAAGCCGCAAGGGCCTGGGTCCGGTATTGCACCGGGCTCAGGCCCTTGAGCTTTGTCGAGATTCTTTGGGTGTTGTACCAGCGGATGTATTCGTGCAGTGCCGCTGTCAAGGCGTCGGTGCTGAGGTATCGCACGTGATGGAAGAGCTCTTCCTTGAGGTGGCCGAAGAAGTTTTCCATCACGGCGTTGTCGTAGCAGTTGCCCTTGCGTGACATGGACTGGCTCGCGCCGGCTTCCTGTAAGAGTTTTCGCCATGAGACGTGCTGGTACTGGAAGCCCTGGTCGGAATGCACGAGTGGCTGCTGGTTATCCTCAAGGCCGGCAAGGGCCTGGCGTAGCGAATTATTGGTGAGCTCCAGATTCGGGGACGGGCTGATCGAGTAGGAGATGATCTGCCGGTCGAAAAGATCCATGACCGGCGAGAGATAGAGCTTACGGTCGCCGACGCTGAACTCCGTCACGTCCGTTACCCACTTTCGGTTCGGGGCATCCGCCTCGAACTCCCGGTTCAACACGTTCGGGGCAACCCTGCCCTGCCCGCCCTGGTAGGAGTTGTAACGCTTCTTCCGCCGGACCTTGCACACCAGGTTCAGGGACCGCATGAGCTTCAGCACGGTCTTTTTCGCGGCCGTCCACCCCTGCTTGAGCATCTCGGTGTGGACCCGCCGGTGCCCGTACCGGCCATGGTTCTTCTCGAAAATTTCCCTGACAGCGGCCTTGATGGCCTCCTGCGGATCAGGGCCTTGGATGCGTGCCTGATGATAGAAGAACGTGGACCTGGCAAGAGCTGCTGCCTGCAGCAGGACCGGAAGCGGGAAGTCAGCCTTGAGAGCGATGAGGGCTTGGACCTTCACCGTCGTTCCTGCGCCCTCAAGGCCCGCAATTTTCCCAGGTAAGCCACTTCCGCCCGCAACCGTTCGTTCTCCCGCCGCAACCGCTCCAGTTCCGATACCTCGGCCGGCTGCGGGGCACCGGGTGCCTTAGGCCTGCCCTTGGGCTTGGGACGTAACGCGTCTGGGCCCTCGCGGCGATACGCCCGGGCCCACGTCTTCAGTAGCGTGGGCGAGGACAAACCAACCTCCGCCGCGAGATCCGGGGCAGACTCACCGGCGATAAACCGTTCAACCAGCGCGAGCTTGAATTCGAACGAGTACACCTGTTTCGTCGGCTTGGCCACCAGCGCTCCTCGACCATGGATCTTCCACCGCCGATAGAGAACCCTTACCGGCGGGCGGGACACCCCCAGCAACGTCGCCGCTGCACTATCCGCGATGCCCTTCTCAAACCACGCTACAGCGGCCTCACGCTGAATCTCAGACAACGAACTACGTGCATGCATAAAACTGCTCCCCGGAAGTCGGAACTGAATTTCTCAGTCCAACTTCCGGGGAGCAGTTCAGACCGCGGCATGGAGGCTCTTTCGTTGGAGTTGGTCTTGCTGGGGACGGCTTAGTGCTGGTGATGGCCGCCCGGCGCCAGGTTCCCGTGGCCACCGTGCGGCACTGCGTACTGGCCGGCGGTCGAAGCGGCGAGTCCCGGCGTCGTAATGCCCGCCACCAGGACGGCGCCCGCGAACGCTGCCAGCAGCAGCCTCCCCGGGCGCATGGCCCGCTTTTCCCCGCTTGCCCGCCCCAGCCAAGCAAGCGAGGCGATGATCATCAGTGTGAGCAGCAGCGCCGAAAGATGTGTCAGGTTCAGCCCGGAGGTTGCGGGGGTGGGGAAGGCGATGGCGGCGAGATGCGCCACGGCCGCGGCTGCCAACGCATACCGCACCCGCCGGCCGCCTGCTGGCCGGTCCCTGGCCAGGAATACCACGGCACCGGCCAGCAAGGCCGCGCCCCAAAGCCCGGCCACCGCTCCGGCGATGACCCTTTCCGGCTCACCGGAGCCAGCTGCAAAGAAGCTCGACGCAATGGCCAGGTTGACGGACCCCGCGCCGAATCCGGCAAACCCTGTTACCAGCCGGACCGAAGGGTGCGCCTGGGGCACC
Source organism: Arthrobacter sp. SLBN-83 (assembly GCF_006715285.1). NCBI lineage: Bacteria > Bacillati > Actinomycetota > Actinomycetes > Micrococcales > Micrococcaceae > Arthrobacter > Arthrobacter sp. SLBN-83. The sequence goes on along the minus strand of NZ_VFMX01000001.1, from coordinate 4,325,553 downwards.
GCTTGCGGCGGCACCGGGCGGTCCAGCCGTGCTGGTGCCCAGAGAGCCGCTGCGTCGTGCCCTGTCATGCTCTGCCCCGCCGTGTCCTGTCCCGGCATGCTAGGCGCGGGCTGCGGCCGGGGACTTGTCCAGGGACAGGCCCACGCCGAGCAGGAGTACCGCGCTGGCCAGGTGGAGGACGTTGTCGGCACCGTTCAACGCGATAATGTTCAGCGGCGAGTTCAGCAGGAACAGGCCAACAATGCCCACCAGGAGGTAGACGGCGCCTACGGTGGCGTTTACCGTGCGTGCGCTGGCCGTTCCGCGAAGCCCGGCGAACAGCAGCGCGGCGCCGATTGCCAGGTGAATGACATTGTGCAGCGGGTTGACTTCGAAAATGATGAGGTTCGCGCCCTCGGTGGCGGCGAAACCGACGCCGGAGGTGACGGCGAAGCCCAGGAGGCCCACCAGCAGGTAGACGGCTCCGAAAATGGTGGCGATGAGGCGGTTGGGTGAGTTGCGCATGGCCTAGATCCTTCCGATAGGGCGGGTGGGCCCACCCGCCGTTTGTGGTCCCTGGGCGGGACCCTCGGAAGCGATTCGGATCGCGGGCGGAGGTGGATGGGTAAAAAGAGCAGTACCCTTTCCACTTTCCGGCTTTCCCCGCCGTCACGTGGACTCTACGAGGCGGGACGCAGCTTGATGTTGATCATGCGGAGCTGGTCGGTTCCCTGGAACTTGTAGGCCAGGTCAACCTTCTTGCCGGTGCAGCTGATCTGGCCCACCACCTCGGCCGACTTGACGCCGTTCTCGGTGGCAACCTTGAGGTTGTTGTAGGAGGGCTGGCAGGAGCTGTCCATTTCCAGGCTCTGCACCCCGGAGATGAATGCCTCCTTGGAGAGCTGCTCCTGCAGGGCAGGGTCAAGGTATTCGTCATACGCCCCGGAAGTGTCGCCGGCGATCACCTTTTTGGTGAAATCGTCCGCAAGGCCCCTGGCCTGGTTGGTGGCACTGCCCACGATGTTCACCAGGATGACGACGCCGATGATCACCAGCAGCAGCACCCCGCCGATGCTGCCAAGGATGATCCACAGCCTCCGCCGGCTCCGCTGCCGGATCCGCTGCAGGGGAGGCTCACCGGGCAGACCGAACGGGGCCGGCTGCTGCGCCGGCATCGGGGGAAACTGCTGCGGCGGCGTGTAGCCCGAAGCGCCCTGCTGGTACGGACCCTGCTGGTATGGATCCTGGGAGCTGCCCTGGTCCTGGGGGCTGCCCGCTTCCTGGGGACTAGTCAAGTGGGAGCCTTTCATCGAACAGGCGCTCTGGCGCCGGCGGGCGGACGGGCCGTCCCGGCCCGCGCATGACTGGAACCAGCCTATAACCCCGCCCGTCGCCGTCGTGCTTTCAGCGCCGGCTTGAAATCCTGCCGCTACGCGCCCTCGGAGCCCCGGTCCAGCAGGGGCTGCACCCGGAAGGGGATCAGCTCGCCCATCGCCAAGGCTGTGTCCGCCCGCTCCACGCCGTCGCAGGCCAGGATCTTGCCGTTGATGCGGAACAGGTCCTCGGCATCCCGGGCCACCACGCGCAGCAGCAGGTCGGCCGATCCGGTCAGACCGTATCCCTCCAGAACCTCCGGAATGGCCGCGATCTCCTCCGCCAGCCGCCCAAGCTTCTGCTGCTGGACATGCACCGAGATGAAGGCCATGAGCGGGTACCCCAGCGCAGCCGGGTTAATGCGCCGTTGAAAGGACAGGAAGGCGTGCTTCTTTTCCATCTGGGCCATCCGCGCCTGGACCGTATTGCGGGAGAGGCCCAGCTTCTGGGCGAGCGCCACTACCGTCCGGCGCGGATCCTCTGCCAGCGCCGACAGCAGGCGGGTGTCAGTGCCATCCAAAGCTTGCATAATGCGCAACGCTAGCACGGTACGGGATGGCTCAACCGTGCATCCTGCTCAAGAAATTCCTAAGTGGTTGTACCCCCTGGACGTTGTGAGTAGGGTCACAGTATCTGGGGCAATGACGCCCGGAAGGCCGGTGGCTGCAGGGGCCAAAAGCCCTAAAGCCACGGGTCAACGACGTACGAAGGTTGCGGCAATCGTGTCTACAGACGAAACGGGCCATGGCGGCGCACAGACCCCCGAAAGCGCAGGAAATCCGGGCACGCCCGGGCAGGAATTTCTCCAACTGATCACCCCGGCAGGCGAGCGCATCAGCCATCCGGAATTCGACTTCTGGGTCAGGGATATCACCGACGAGCAGTTGTGTTCCCTGTTCGAGGACATGACCGTCATCCGCCGGATCGACGTGGAGGCCACCGCCCTGCAACGGCAGGGTGAGCTGGCCCTGTGGCCCCCGCTGCTCGGCCAGGAGGCGGCCCAAATTGGCTCCGGCAGGTCGCTGCGCGCGGACGACTTCGTGTTCTCCAGCTACCGCGAGAACGGCGTGGCGTACTGCCGCGGCGTGGATCTGACCGACCTCCTCCGGGTATGGCGCGGCAACGCCTCCGGCGGCTGGGACCCATACAGCATCAACATGGCCACGCCGCAGATCATCATCGGTGCCCAGACCCTGCACGCCACCGGCTATGCCATGGGGATCCAGAATGACGGGGCCGACGCGGCCGCCATCACCTACTTCGGCGACGGTGCCACCAGCGAAGGCGACGTCAGCGAGGCCATGGTATTTGCCGCCAGCTTCCAGGTCCCCGTGGTGTTCTTCTGCACCAACAACCACTGGGCCATCTCCGAGCCGGTACGCCTGCAGTCCCATATCCAGCTCGCGGACCGGGCTGCCGGCTTCGGCATCCCCAGCCTGCGGGTGGACGGCAACGACGTCCTGGCGGTCATGGCCGCCACCAGGCTGGCACTGGACCGGGCACGGCGCGGCGGGGGTCCCACCTTCATCGAGGCCGTCAGCTACCGCATGGGGCCGCACACCACCGCGGACGATCCCACCCGCTACCGCGACGCCAATGAACTGGAGGACTGGGCGGCGAAGGACCCCATCTCCCGGCTGGCAGGCCTCCTGGACCGGAAGGGCCTGCTCAGCCCCGAACTGCAGCAGCAGGTCAAGGACAAGGCAAACGCCGTTGCGGCGGAGGTGCGCCGCGGCTGCACCACCATGCCCAATCCCCAGCCCATGGACATCTTCAAGCACGTCTACAGCACACCCAACTCATGGCTGGAACGCCAGCAGGACCATTACGCCCGTTATTTGGCGTCCTTCGGCGATCCCGCAGGAGCCGTTTCAGAGGAAGGTGCACGCTGATGACGCAATTGACCTTTGCCCGTGCCATCAACGCCGGGCTGCGCAAGTCCCTGGAGAACGACTCAAAGGTGGTCCTCCTCGGCGAGGACATCGGCACCCTGGGCGGAGTGTTCCGGGTGACGGACGGCCTGCAAAAGGACTTCGGGACCCACCGCGTCGTGGACACGCCACTGGCCGAGTCCGCCATTGTGGGCACCGCCGTGGGCCTGGCCTACCGGGGCTACCGGCCGGTGGTGGAGATCCAGTTCGACGGGTTCATCTACCCGGCGTTCGACCAGATCGTCAGCCAGGTGGCCAAGCTGCACTACCGCACCCTCGGGGCCGTCAAGATGCCCATCACCATCCGGGTACCTTTCGGCGGCGGCATCGGCTCGCCCGAGCATCACTCGGAATCCCCGGAAGCCTACTTCACCCACACCTCCGGGTTGCGGGTGGTGACCGTGGCCAACCCGCAGGACGCTTACACCGTGATCCAGCAGGCCATCTCCTGCGACGATCCCGTCCTGTATTTCGAGCCCAAGCGCCGCTACCACGACAAAGGCGAAGTGGACGAGTCCGTGGATCCGGCCAAGGCCCTGCCCATGGACAAGGCGCGGGTTTTGACCGACGGCAGCGACGTCACCCTGGTGGCTTACGGGCCCCTGGTCAAGACCGCCCTGGACGCCGCCTCCGCCGCTGCCGACGAAGGCATCTCCATTGAAGTCATCGACCTGCGCTCGCTTGCCCCCGTGGACTACGAACCCGTGGTGGCCTCCGTGCGGAAGACCGGGCGGCTGGTGGTGACCCACGAGGCCGGACAGTCCGGCGGGCTCGGCGCGGAGGTGGCTGCGAGCATCACCGAGCGGTGTTTCTATCATCTGGAAGCAGCTCCCGTCCGCGTGACCGGCTTCGACATTCCATACCCGTACTCCAAGCTGGAAATGCACCACCTGCCGGGCCTGGACCGCATCCTGGACGGCGTTGACCGTGCCCTGGGCCGCCCCAACTCCCTGAGCGGGCTGGAAGGATGAGTGCCACCATGATCAAGGAATTCCGGCTCCCGGACCTGGGGGAGGGGCTCACTGAGTCCGAAATCCTCAGCTGGAAAGTGGGTGTTGGCGACACCGTCAGCCTGAACCAGGTCATCGCCGAGGTGGAAACGGCCAAGGCCGTGGTGGAGCTTCCGTCGCCGTTCGCCGGCGTCATCAAGGAACTTCACGAGCAGCCCGGTTCCGTCGTGGAGGTGGGCAAGCCCATCGTCTCCTTTGAGGTGGCGGACGACGCCGGCGGGTCACCTTCTGTCCCGTCCGGCACAGTCCCGTCCGGTACCGTTCGCACCGGCGCCGGAAGCGCGGGGTCCGGGGAGGCTGCGGTGGAAACGCCCAAACGGGAACCGAACCTGGTGGGGTACGGCGCCGTCGTCGAAGGTTCCGGGCGCCCCACGCGCCGGGCGCGGAACTTCGCCCCGGTGGCTGGGCCCGCCGAAACCAAACCCGCGGTGGTTGAGCCTGTCGACACCAGACCTGTCGACACCAGCGCGGCCGAACGTCCGCGGTCCACTCCTCCTGTCCGCAAGTTGGCCAAGGACCTTGGAGTGAACCTCGTGCAGGTTCGCGGTACCGGTCCCGGCGGCCTGATTACCAGGGAGGATGTGCAGGGATTTGCCGGGCAGGTGGAAGAGGCTGCCACGCCCTTGGCCGGCCAGGTGTCTGCAGCTGCAACCGCTGCGGGGGAGCGGGAAACCCGGACCCCCATCAAGGGCGTCCGGAAACACACCGCGGCCGCGATGGTGCAAAGCGCCTTCACCGCGCCGCATGCCACCGAGTTCCTCACCGTGGACGTCACGCCCAGCCTCGAGCTGCTGGCCAAGCTCAAGGACAGCAGGGCATTCGCCGGCATCAAGCTCACGCCCCTGACACTCGCAGCCAAGGCGGTCCTCATCGCCCTGCGCCGGCACCCGGCGTTGAATTCGCGCTGGGATGAGGAACACCAGGAGATCGTCACGTTCCATTACGTGAACCTGGGCATCGCCGCGGCCACGCCCAGGGGGCTCACCGTGCCCAACATTAAGGACGCCGACGCCCTGCAGCTCCCGGAGCTCGCCCAGGCGCTGGCTGAGCTCGCCGATACGGCGCGGGCGGGCAAGACCACCCCTGCCGACCTTACCGGCGGCACCATCTCCATCACCAACATCGGTGTCTTCGGCATCGACGCCGGCACCCCGATCCTCAACCCGGGGGAGGCGGCGATCCTTGGCCTTGGGGCGGTCCGCACCATGCCGTGGGAATACCGGGGTGAGGTGGCGCTGCGCCAGGTGCTCACGCTGAGCCTGTCCTTCGACCACCGGCTGGTGGATGGGGAACAAGGCTCCCGTTTCCTGGCCGACGTCGGCGCCATCCTGGCCGAGCCGGGGATGGTCCTCACCATGGTCTAGCCGCGGGGCGGTGTGCTCTCAACCATCAGGGCTGCCAGCGCCATCCGTTCCAGCAGGGGGCGGGCAACGCTGGCAGCCATCCGCCTGCCATGGCTGCGGACCGAGTGGGGCGTGGAATTGATCAGGCCGAAGGTGGCATGGGCACGCATCCGCAGCTCTGCGGCATCGATGCCGGGGTGGACCTTGGCCAGGACGTCCACCCACACCTCCACGTAGCTGCGCTGCAGTGCGCGCACCGCGGACTGGTCCTGCTCCGACAGATTGCTGAGGTCCCGGTCCTGCACCCGGATCACGTCGGGCTTGCCGAGCGCGAAATCCACCTGGAACTCCACCAGTTGACGCAGCGCTGCCAAGGGATCGGCGGTGCGCTCCACAACTTGGCGCCCGCCGTCGAGCAGTTCCTGGCTCACGGTGACCAGCAGGTCGGCGAGGACTGCCTGCTTGCCGGGAAAGTGGCGGTAGACCGCAGGCCCGCTGACGCCCGCGGCGGCGCCCAGGTCCTCCAGGGACACCCGGTTGAAGCCGTTGGCTGCGAACAGTGATGCCGCAGCAGTGAGCAACGCCTGCCGCCGGTTCTCCTTGGCCTTGCCGCGCTGCGTTGTAGGGACCTGCGTTGTGGGGGCCTGCGTGGCAGGGACCGGCTGCACTGGATTGCTGGACACTTTTCCTCCTGGGGCCGACGCAGAGTCTAACAAGGCGCCCGTGTGTTGGACATCACAGTTAATCGAGACTAACCTGAATTTCAGTTATTAGTCACTAACCGAGTTGGCTTTGTGCTGGCCCGGTGCGCATAAGGATGGATCGTCAATGGAGACCCTGGCCACCCGGCTCGACCCCGCAAGCGAGTCCTTCCGCGCCAACCGTGAAGCGCAGCTGGCGCTCGCGGAGAACCTGCGGAAGAGGCTGGCGGATGCGGCGCTGGGCGGACCCCAGAAGTCCCGGGACCGGCACGTTGCCCGCGGCAAGCTGCTCCCGCGGGACCGGATCGACCAGCTCCTGGATGACGGCAGCCCGTTCCTGGAGATCGCGCCCCTTGCCGCCAACGGCATGTACAACGACGACGCATCGGGCGCCGGGGTAATCGCCGGGATCGGCCTGGTGCACGGACGGCAGGTGCTGGTCATCTCCAACGACGCCACTGTCAAGGGCGGCACCTACTACCCGATGACGGTCAAGAAGCACCTCCGTGCCCAGGAGATTGCCCTGGAGAACCGGCTGCCCTGCATTTACCTGGTGGATTCGGGCGGGGCGTTCCTGCCCAAGCAGGATGAGGTGTTCCCGGACAAGGAACACTTTGGCCGGATCTTCTACAACCAGGCCCGGCTCTCCGCCGCCAAGATCCCCCAGATTGCCGCCGTGATGGGGTCCTGTACCGCGGGCGGCGCCTACGTCCCCGCCATGAGCGACGAAACCGTCATCGTCCGGAACCAGGGCACCATCTTCCTAGGCGGACCGCCGCTGGTGAAGGCGGCTATCGGGGAAATCGTCACCGCCGAGGAACTGGGTGGCGGCGAGGTGCACTCCCGGGTCTCCGGCGTCACCGACCACCTGGCCGACAATGACGAGCATGCCCTGCAGATCATCAGGGACATTGTGGCCACCCTGCCACCCCCCGCCGCGCCCGCCTGGCAGGTGGAAGCCGCCGTCGAACCCGCCGTGGACCCGGAAGGGCTCTACGGCGCCGTGCCCACGGACGTCAACGCGCCCTACGACGTCCATGAAGTCATCGCCCGGCTGGTGGATGGCAGCTGGTTCCACGAGTTCAAGAAGGACTACGGCACCACCCTGGTCACGGGATTCGCCCGGATCGAGGGTCACCCGGTGGGCATCGTTGCCAACAATGGCGTGCTGTTCAGCGAGTCCTCGCTCAAGGGAGCCCATTTCATCGAACTGTGCGATCAGCGCGGCATTCCGCTGCTGTTCCTGCAGAACATCTCCGGCTTCATGGTGGGTAAGGATGCCGAGCAAGGCGGGATCGCCAAAAACGGTGCCAAAATGGTCACCGCCGTGGCCACGGCCCGTGTCCCCAAGCTGACAGTGGTGATTGGCGGATCCTTTGGTGCCGGAAACTACTCCATGTGCGGCCGTGCCTATTCACCGCGGTTCCTGTGGATGTGGCCGGCGGCCCGGATCTCCGTGATGGGCGGCAACCAAGCGGCCAGCGTGCTGGCCACCGTGAAGCGGGACCAGTACGAGGCGGCAGGGCAGGACTGGGCGGCCGACGACGAGGAAGCCTTCAAGGCCCCCATCCGCCGGCAGTATGAGGACCAGGGAAGCCCCTATTACTCAACGGCACGCCTGTGGGACGACGCCGTCATCGACCCCGCCGATACCCGCACCGTCCTGGGCCTCGCCCTGGACGTCGTCTCCCGCACCCCCTTGCCGGAGACGTCCTTCGGCCTCTTTCGGATGTGAGCCAGCAATGACCATGCAGACCAACACCGCCACGCAGCCCACGACCGCCGCCGGGAGCGGGGCGGCCGCCAATGATGCCACGCCCCTTTTCAGCACGGTCCTGGTGGCCAACCGCGGCGAAATCGCCTGCCGCGTCATCCGGACCCTCCGCCAGCTGGGGATCCGCTCGGTGGCTGTCTACAGCGATGCCGACGCCGGCGCCCGCCACGTGCGCGAAGCCGACACTTCCATCCGGATCGGCCCGGCCGCGGCAGCCGAGAGCTACCTGAACACCGACGCGATAGTGGAAGCCTGCCGGCAGTCCGGCGCCGAAGCCGTCCACCCGGGGTACGGCTTCCTCAGCGAGAACGTGGACTTCGCCCGCGCCCTCGAAAAGGCCGGCATCACCTTCATCGGCCCGGGCGTGGAAGCGCTGAACGTCATGGGCGACAAGATCCGCGCCAAGAACCATGTGGCGGGGTACGGCGTGCCCGTGGTCCCCGGCGTTGCCAGGCCCGGCATGACGGACACCGAACTGGTCGAGGCGGCTGCCGGCGTCGGCTATCCACTCCTGATCAAGCCCTCCGCCGGTGGCGGCGGCAAAGGCATGCACGTGGTGGAAAGGCCGGCGGACCTGCCCGCCGCCCTGGCTACGGCGCGGCGGGTGGCAAGCGCGGCGTTCGGTGATGACACCCTGTTCCTGGAGCGCCTGGTGACCACCCCGCGGCACATCGAAGTGCAGGTGCTGGCCGACACCCACGGCAACGTCATCCACCTGGGCGAGCGCGAGTGCTCCCTGCAGCGGCGGCACCAGAAAGTCATCGAGGAAGCACCGTCGCCCCTGCTGGAGGGCCTGCCGAACGGTGCGGAGGTGCGGGCACGGATCGGCGAAGCCGCATGCAACGCCGCCCGCAGCGTGAACTACACCGGGGCGGGAACCGTGGAGTTCCTGGTGTCCGACGATGCCCCGGACGAGTTCTTCTTCATGGAGATGAACACCCGGCTGCAGGTGGAACACCCGGTCACGGAAATGGTCACCGGCATCGACCTGGTGGAATGGCAGGTGCGGATCGCCGCCGGTGCGGAACTGACCCTGCGGCAGGCCGACGTCGAACTGTCCGGCCACGCGGTCGAGGCGCGCGTCTACGCCGAGGTGCCGGAGAAGAACTTCCTGCCGTCCACCGGGACGGTGCTGCAGCTGGATGAGCTGCCGGGACCACAGCAGCGGCCCAGCGCTCCCGCAAGCTTCGAAGCGGACCAGCCCGGCAGCCGGGTCCGGGTGGATTCTTCCCTGGTGGAAGGGCTGGAGCTGTCGGCACACTACGATCCGATGATCTCCAAGGTGATCGCGTGGGGCAGTGACCGTGGCGCGGCTTTGGCATCCCTGGACACAGCACTGACCGGCTACACGGCACTGGGCATCGAGACCAACGTCGAGTACCTGCGGCTCCTGCTCAATGATCCCGACGTCCGCGCCGGGCGGCTGGACACCAGCCTGATCGAACGGAAGCTGCCTGCGCTCGAATTCCGCCGCATCGGGGAGCCCGAACTCGTGGCTGCCGCGCTTTACGTGCTGACCCTCGAAGTGCAGAACGAGCCCGTCCCGGCGCCCGGGCCCTGGCAGGGCAGGAGCGGCTGGCGCCTTGGCGCGCATGCGCCGCGGCGCATCAGCCTGGGAACGCCCGACGGCGGCGTAACAACCGTGCTGGTCAGCGGCAGCCCCAACGGGGGAGGGACCGCCACGGTAACGGTCGACGGCGGTACCCGCCGGCGTGCGGCGCTGTACTGGTCCAGCCGGCAAAGCATCGACCTCGACCTGGACGGCGAACGCCGGAGTTACCGGCTTGCGCCGGTCTTCACGGGGCCGGTGGAACCGACGTGGAGCAATCCACTGCCCGGACGCCCCGCCCAACTCTTCCTCGGCAACGGCGGCTGGTCCTGCCGGCTTGAGGTCCTGACCCGAGAGGCGCGGCTGGAGCGGGTACTGGCAGCAGTCCAGCGGCAGGAAGGCGCCGCCGATCCCGAGGTGCGCTCGCCGATGCCCGGAACGGTGGTGGCTGTCCCGGTCAGTGACGGGGATGAGGTTCAGGCCGGAGAGGTCCTGGTGTCCGTGGAGGCCATGAAGATGGAGCACCATTTGGTGGCGCCGCTGGCCGGGACAGTTCACCTGACCGCCCGAACCGGGGACCTGGTGAAGGCCGACCAGGTGCTGGCCACCGTCCACCCCCATTCCACGGATACCCAACCCGCGCCCGGCAATACAGAAACAGCTACAGACGAAGACCAAGGCGAAGGAGCCTGACCATGACCGGTTTTGAACTTAGCGAGGAATACCAGGACCTCAGCGACACCGTGCGCGACTTCGCGGACAACGTGGTGGCCCCGGTCTCGGCGAAGCACGACGAAGAGCACAGCTTCCCCTACGAAGTGGTGAAGCAGATGGCCGAGATGGGCCTGTTCGGGCTGCCGTTCCCGGAGGAATACGGCGGCATGGGCGGGGACTATTTCGCCCTGGCCCTCGCGCTGGAACAGCTTGGCCGCGTGGACCAGTCCGTCGCCATCACCCTGGAAGCCGGCGTATCCCTGGGCGCCATGCCGGTGTACCGCTTCGGCACCGAGGCGCAGAAACAGGAATGGCTGCCCATGCTGGCGTCCGGCCAGGCGCTCGCCGGGTTCGGGCTCACCGAGCCGGAGGCAGGCTCGGACGCCGGCGGCACCAAGACCCACGCCAGGCGCGAGGACGGCAGCTGGGTGATCAACGGCAACAAGGAGTTCATCACCAACTCCGGAACCGACATCACCCGGCTGGTCACCGTCACCGCCGTCACGGGGCAGCAGGAACGCGAAGACGGCAGCATCAAGAAGGAGATCTCCACCATCCTGGTGCCCACGGACACCCCCGGCTTCAAGGCGGAGAAGCCCTACAACAAGGTGGGCTGGAACGCTTCGGACACCCACCCCCTCACCCTGAAGGACGTCCGGGTACCGGAGGAAAACCTGCTGGGCACCGAAGGGCGCGGCTACGCCAACTTCCTGTCCATCCTGGACGAGGGCCGCATCGCCATCGCGGCCCTGGCAACCGGCGCGGCGCAGGGCTGCGTGGACCTGTCGGTCAGGTATGCCAGCGAGCGCCGGGCCTTTGGCCACGAAATAGGCAAGTACCAGGCAGTCTCCTTCAAGATCGCACGCATGGAGGCGCGGGCCCACACCGCCCGGCTGGCCTACTACGACGCGGCGGCCCGGATGCTGGCCGGCAAGCCGTTCAAGACCCAGGCGGCCATCGCTAAGATGGTCGCAGGCGAGGCAGCCATGGACAACGCGCGGGATGCCACCCAGGTATTCGGCGGCTATGGCTTCATCAACGAGTTCACTGTGGCACGCCACTACCGCGACTCCAAGATCCTTGAAGTGGGGGAAGGCACCACGGAGGTCCAGCTGATGCTGATCGCCCGCGAACTGGGACTTTAACCCTGCGCCTGCCGCAGGGTACATAAGCCGGCCTGAAAGGATCAATGATGATTGACAAGGTTGTTGCCAGCGCTGATGAGGCCGTGGCGGACATTCCCGACGGTGCCTCGCTGGCCGTGGGCGGGTTCGGCCTCTGCGGGATCCCGGTAGCCCTGATCGACGCCCTGCACCGGGCCGGCACAACGGACCTGGAAACCGTCAGCAACAACTGCGGCGTTGACGACTGGGGGCTTGGCATCCTGCTCCGGGACGGGCGCATCCGCCGCACCATAAGCTCCTATGTGGGCGAAAACAAGGAGTTCGCCCGGCAGTACCTTGCCGGCGAGCTTGAGGTGGTACTTACCCCGCAGGGCACGCTGGCCGAGAAATTGCGCGCCGGCGGCGCCGGCATCCCGGCGTTCTACACCAAGGCAGGGGTAGGCACGCAGGTGTCCGACGGCGGCCTGCCGCAGAAGTACGACGCCAACGGAGGCATCGCGGTTGCCTCAGCCCCCAAGGAAGTGCGCCCGTTCGGTGGCGTCGACTACGTCCTGGAGGAGTCCCTCACCCCGGACTTCGGGCTGGTGCACGCGTGGAAGGGCGACCGCCACGGCAACCTTGTCTTCCACGCCACTGCCATGAACTTCAACCCGCTGTGTGCCATGGCCGGCAAGATCACCATCGCCGAGGTGGAGGAACTGGTGGAACCCGGAGAACTGGACCCCGAACACATCCACACGCCCGGCATCTTTGTCCAGCGCGTGGTCCTGGCGCAGAACGGGGAAAAGCGCATTGAGAAGCGGACCGTGGCACTGACCGCCCCGTCTTCAAGCGGAACAGCCGGCAGCAACCAGGAGGCAGGAGCATGACCATGGATCCCAACAGCCCCGAAGCTCCGCGGCCGGAAGCCGTACGGCCGGAATACCGGCGCGCAGGCTCCCAGCAGCACGCCGGCCAAGGTGACTCCACATCGCCCGCTGAAACGAAAGGCTGGAACCGCAATGAGCTGGCCGCCCGGGTGGCCAGGGAACTGCGGAACGGACAGTACGTGAACCTGGGAATCGGCATGCCCACCTTGATCCCCAACTACATCCCGGACGGGGTGGAAGTGGTGCTGCACTCCGAGAACGGGATCCTCGGCGTCGGACCTTATCCTGCCGAAGATGCCTTGGACCCGGACCTGATCAACGCCGGCAAGGAAACCGTGACCGTCAACAGGGGCGCGGCGTTCTTCGACTCCGCAACCTCCTTCGGCATGATCCGCGGCGGCCACGTCGACGTGGCCGTGCTGGGCGCCATGGAGGTGGCCGCCAACGGCGACCTGGCCAACTGGATGATTCCCGGAAAGATGGTCAAGGGCATGGGCGGGGCCATGGACCTGGTGTTCGGGGCCAAGCGGGTGATCGTGATGATGGAGCACGTTGACCGCAACGGCAGACCCAAGATCGTCCAGCAATGCTCGCTGCCGCTGACCGGCAAGGGCTGTGTGGACCGGATCATCACGGACCTTGCGGTCATCGACGTCGTCAAGGATGGCGGCTCGTCACGCCTGGTCCTGCAGGAACTCGCCCCCAACGTCTCCGTGGAAGACGTGGTGGCCGCCACCGGCGCGGACCTGTTCGAGGAAGACCGGGAACTCACGGTATGACGGGCGACGGCGGCAGGCGGGTCGTCGAGCAGCGCGGGCTGTACTTCGACGAACTGGAGGAAGGCGTGGTGTATGCCCACCGTCCCGGGCGCACGGTGACCGAAGCCGACAACGTCCTGTTCACCACGCTCACCATGAACACCCAGGCCCTCCACCTGGACGCGGCCTGGAGCGCGGGGCAGCCCTTTGGCCAGCGGCTGGTGAACTCCATGTTCACCCTTGCCACCATGGTGGGCCAGTCCGTCACCCAGCTAACCCAGGGGACCATCATCGCCCAGCTGGGCCTGACGGACGTGTCCTTCCCGCACCCGCTCTTTCATGGCGACACGCTGTACACGGAAACCGTCATTACCGGCAGGAGGCCTTCTGCCTCGCGCCCGGGCCAGGGGATCGTGACCATGGAACACACCGGCCGCAACCAGGATGGAACCGTGGTGGCCCGGGCCACGCGCAGCTGCCTGATGTGGACGCGGGACGCGTACCAGGACGCGCAAAACGTTCAAAACAACGGAGAATAGCCTTATGACTTTCGTGATGGGCCCTGCCCTGCTGTTCTGCCCCGCCGACCGGCCTGAGCGCTACCAAAAGGCCGCTGCCCGCGCGGATGCCGTGATCCTTGACCTGGAAGATGCGGTGGCGCCGGCGGACAAGCAGCGCGCCCGCGGCGCCATCCTGGCCCAGTTGGGAACCACCGGGGTGGAGCCGGAACTGGAACCCAGCTGCACCATCGTCAGGGTCAATCCCGTGGGAACCGAAGACTTCGAAAAGGACCTGCACTGCCTGGCCCACACGCCGTACCGCACCGTGATGCTGGCCAAGGCCGAGTCCGCAGAACAGCTCAAGGCCCTTGAGGGCTACCAGGTGATCGCGCTCTGCGAGACGGCCCTGGGCGTGCTCAACGCCCCGGCCATCGCCGCCGCGCCCAACGTGGTGGGACTCATGTGGGGGGCGGAAGACCTGCTGGCCACGCTTGGCGGGACTTCCAGCAGGACGGACGACGGCGGCTACCGGGCTGTTGCGCTGCACGCCCGCTCTTCGGTGCTGGTGGCGGCCAGGGCGTTTGGCAAGGAAGCCGTGGACGCCGTCTATACCAACATCCCCGACCTTGACGGGCTGGCGGCCGAGGCAGCCGACGCCGTCGCCTCGGGCTTCAGTTCCAAGGCATGCATCCACCCGAACCAGGCGGAGGTGGTCCGTAAGGCCTATGCACCCTCCGATGACGAAGTTGCCGCGGCCCAGGCACTCCTGGCTGCCGCGGAGTCGGCCGGGTCCGGAGTGTTCCGGTACGAGGGAAAAATGATCGACGGCCCCATCCTGAAGCATGCCCAGGAGATCATCCGGCGCGCGGCACAGAAGGTTTAGCTAGCGCTGCCGTCCCTGCTGCCGCCGCAGGGATGTTGGCGGGATGGGTTCGTACAGCAAGGTCCGCACCCAGCGGTTCCCTGTCTCGCGGAACTCCTTCCGGCTGGCGAAACGGTAATGGAAGCTGCGCACGCGCACCCACCGGGGCGCGGCGCCGTCGAACGGGTCATGCCGCAGCAGCCGCAGCATTTGCCGGTCCGCCGCCAGCAGCTTTGCCAGGAAGGCGTAAAACCATTCCTCGTGCACGCTGCGCAGCGGCAGGAACCACATAAGCCAGTCAAGGCGCAGGTGGTACGGGGCCCACTGCCTGGGGATCCTGCGGACATCGCCGGGCTTGCCCTTGAAGCCGTACTCACGCCACTCGGAGGTGTCGCCGGGGTCTTCGTCCAGGGTGCCCTCCACCACGATTTCGATGCGTTGCTTGGTCACGGAGCCAAATGCGCCGTAGGCGTTGACCAGCTGCCACCGGTTGAAGCTGGCGTTCATCAGCTGCCGGCGGGAGAAGAGGTTGCGCAACGGCCAGTAGCTCAGGGCGAGCAGCAGGAGGGACGCGGCCAGGGTGATGCCCTGCCACCACAAGGGCGTCTCCCGCTGTACGCCCATTGCGGCGTCCCAGTCCGCAGGGATTGCCGGTATCACGGCGTGCGCCACGGGGTCGCTGACTGCGGCGAACCCCAGCACTATCGCCATCCAGTTCAGCCAGGCGAAGTTGCCGCTGGCCACCAGCCACAGCTGGGTGGCCACCACGACGCCGGCAGCAACACTGGCTACGGGCTGCGGCGCGAAGAGCAGGAACGGCACCACCAGCTGCGCAATGTGGTTGCCCACCACCTCGATGCGGTGCAGCGGCTTCGGCAACAGGTGCGCCTGCCGGCTGAGCGGCCCTGGCATCGGTTGGGTTTCGTGGTGGTAGTACAACGCCGTCAGGTCCCGCCACTCCCGGCCGCCGCGGATCTTGATCATCCCCGCACCGAACTCGAGCCGGAACACCAGCCACACGATGAGGATCAGGATGGTCCTCGGCGGCTCCGTCTGGTTGGACCCAAGGAAGGCTACCGTGAAACCCGACTCCAGGAGCAGCATCTCCCAGCCGAACCCGTAAAACGTCTGGCCCACGTTCACGATGGACATGTACAGCAGCCACAGGGCCAGGAACGCGATCAGCGGCACCCAGGGCGGCCCCATCTGCGGGATCCCGGCCACGAGCAGCGCCGATACCACCAGCCCTGCGGCGCAGACACCGCGCAGCAGCCCGTCCGAGTACCGCCACCGGAACAGTGTGGGCCGGCGCATCCGGGTAAACGCCGCCAGGAACTCCGGCACCGGCAGCAGGCCGCGCTCGCCCAGCAGGGCTGGAAACTGGTTCAGCGTGGACAGGAACGCCACAAGGTACAGTGCCGCCACACCCCGTTGCAGCACCTGCCGGGCGAATTCGTACTCCGGCGCATCAAACCATGAGAGCCAGTCCACGCAGTCCACGTTACGCCCGGCCACCCCGGGGTCAAGGCGCAGCAGCAGGTCAGCGGCGCGGGCCGGCGCACGGCCGGCCCCGAAGGGTGCGGGATACTTAACCAATGCAGCCACGCAGAATCGTCCTTCTCGGATCCACCGGTTCCATCGGCACCCAGGCGATCGACGTCGTCGACGGCGCCCCGCACCTGTTCGAGGTGGTGGCCCTGAGCGCCGGGGGCGGCAACCTGGAACTCCTGGCCCGGCAGGCGGTCCATACCGGTGCCGCATTCGTGGGAATCGCCGGGGGAGACCCAGCCAGGCTGGAAACACTGATCCGTGAAGCCGCGGCCGCGGCAGGCCGCCCCGGCTACCGGCCCCAGATCGTGTCAGGTCCGGATGCCTCCGCGCAGGTCGCGGCGGTCGAAGCCGATGTGGTGCTCAACGGCATTACCGGTTCCATCGGCCTGGCCCCCACGCTGGCGGCGCTCAAGTCCGGCGCCACCCTTGCCCTGGCCAACAAGGAGTCGCTGATCGTGGGCGGCAGCCTGGTCAAAGCCGCGGCCCGGGAGGGCCAGATTGTTCCGGTGGACTCGGAACACTCCGCCATTGCCCAGTGCCTGCGCTCCGGCACTGCGGACGAGGTGGACAAGCTGATTTTGACCGCGTCCGGCGGCCCGTTCCGCGGCAGGAGCCGGGAGGAACTCCACGGCGTGACGCCGCAGGAGGCCCTGGCCCACCCCACCTGGGACATGGGCGTCATGGTCACCACCAACTCGGCCACGCTGGTCAACAAGGGCCTGGAAGTCATCGAGGCGCACCTGCTGTTCGATATTCCGCTGGACCGGATCGACGTCGTGGTCCATCCCCAGTCAGTGGTGCACTCCATGGTGCAGTTCGTTGACGGCTCCACCATCGCCCAGGCCTCCCCGCCGGACATGCGGCTGCCCATCGCGCTGGGACTCGGCTGGCCGGCCCGGGTAGCTAAAGCCGCCAGCCCGTGCGACTGGACCAAGGCCGCCACGTGGACCTTCGAGCCGCTGGACACAGAGGCGTTCCCCGCCGTCGGCCTTGCCAAGGATGCGGCCAAGCAGGGCAGCACGTTCCCTGCCGTGTTCAACGCGGCCAACGAGGAAGCCGTCACGGCGTTCCATGCCGGCAGGATCCGCTTCACCGACATCGTGGACACCATCGATACCGTGCTCAGCGAACACTCAGGCTCCTCCGGGCTGACGGTGGAATCAGTGCTGGATGCTGAAAGCTGGGCACGCGCCCGCGCCCACGAACGTTTAGCAGTCAGCAGTCTCTAGGAAGCAGCAGCACCTCCATGACCCCTGTTTTACTTTTCATCCTCGGCGTCGTCTTCGTGGCCGTGGGCATCGCCGTGTCCATTGCGCTTCATGAAGTGGGGCACCTGGTCCCCGCCAAGC
Source organism: Arthrobacter sp. SLBN-83 (assembly GCF_006715285.1). Classification (NCBI taxonomy): domain Bacteria; kingdom Bacillati; phylum Actinomycetota; class Actinomycetes; order Micrococcales; family Micrococcaceae; genus Arthrobacter; species Arthrobacter sp. SLBN-83. The sequence goes on along the minus strand of NZ_VFMX01000001.1, from coordinate 4,308,165 downwards.
TCTTCAAGGTGCGCGTCACCAAATACATGATCGGGTTCGGTCCCACCCTGTGGTCGCGCCGGAGAGGCGAAACCGAGTACGGCCTCAAGGCCGTACCGCTGGGCGGCTACGTCTCCATGATCGGCATGTACCCGCCCAACAAGGAGGACGGCTCGGTAAGGCCCTCCAGCACCGGCATGTTCCAGACACTTGCCACCGAAGCCCGCTCCCAGGCCCACGAGGAAGTTGGCCCGGGCGACGAAAACCGGGTGTTTTACCGGCTGCCGGTCTGGAAGAAGATCATCGTGATGCTGGGCGGCCCGGCCATGAACATGCTCCTCGGCCTGCTGTTCACGGCCGTGCTGCTCATGGGCTTTGGGGTTGCCACCGCCACCACCACCATCTCCGACGTCTCCAAGTGCCAGGTGGCCGCCGGCCAAACCGTTGATCCCAATTCCGCTGACTGCCAGCTGACGCCGGCAGCGGCGGCCGGGCTCAAGCCCAACGACACCATCACCTCCTTTGACGGCAAGGCCGTGACCAGTTGGAGCCAGCTGACGGAATGGATCCGCGCTTCCGCAGGCAAGGAAGTGGCCATCACCGTGCAGCGGGACGGCAACCCCGTGTCCACCACCGTGACGCCCGTCCTTTCGGCCCGGCCGGTGATGGGAAACGATGGACGCCAGGCCACTGACGCCGCCGGCAATCTCCAGTACCAGGACGTCGGCTTCCTTGGCATCGGTGCGCAAACGGCACTGGTGCCCCAGCCGGCGTCGTCCGTCCTGCCGATGGCGGGGGAGAACATCCGCCAGGTGGCCGGCGTGGTCTTCAACCTCCCGGCCCGTGTGGTGGGCGTGGCCAAAGCCGCGTTCAGCGAAGAGCCGCGCGACCCCAACGGACCCATCAGCGTGGTGGGCGTAGGCAGGGTGGCAGGCGAAGTGGCCGCCATGGAGGCGGTGCCGCTGCAGTCCCGGGTGGCTACCCTCGTTGGCCTGCTGGCAGGCCTGAACTTCGCTCTCGCCGTGTTCAACCTGATCCCGCTCCTGCCGCTCGACGGCGGCCACGTTGCCGGGGCGCTCTATGAGGGCGTACGCCGCAAGGTGGCAAAGCTGCGCGGGCGCCCTGATCCCGGAGCTTTCGATATCGCCAAGCTGCTGCCCGTCACCTACGTTGTCGCGGCACTGCTTATGGGCATGAGCGTGCTGTTGATCTACGCCGACATCGTCAAGCCGGTAAATCTCTTCGGCTAGTCGCGCTTCTGTTGGGGGCCCTGGCCGGCACGGAGAGCTCTGCTTGGCCAGCAGCCGGGATCGGCTGATTTCCAGAATATCAGCCAAATATGATTGATCTGCTGGTATCAGCCATCTATGGTTGAGGGATGTTCGTCATGACCATCGACCAGAGGGGAAGTACCGGCGCCCAGGACCTCGTCCCGGATCTTCTCGCCCGGATTGCCGCGCTGCAACTTTCCGGAACGGGGAAACCGGTCTTCGAACGAACCGTGGGTGATGAGGTCCAGGGAGTAGTGCCGGACGCTTCCGCCGTTGTGGAGGTTGCCCTCCATGCACTCCGGGTCGGTCGCTGGTACGTGGGGATCGGCGTCGGAACCGTCTCCCTGGCTCCAGGTGCCAGCCCCCGCGAAGGAACCGGCACCGCGTTTGTCGCCGCCCGCAAGGCAGTTGAATTGGCCAAAGCCGCCGGGCAGCAGGTGCCCTTGTCAGTGGTGCCGGGCATCATGGCAAAGACCGGTGGCAGTGGCCCCGCCGGGGAAGGGAGCCAGGCGTGTGCAAATGCGGAGGCGGTGCTCCGGCTGCTCGGCCGGCTTGTCCAGGACCGCACGGAGGCCCAGTGGCGGGTGGTGGATGCGCTGCGCCGCCTGGGACCGGCCCGCCATGGAAGCCAGAAACAGGTGGCGCTTGACCTCGGCATCTCGGAACAATCGGTGAGCCGCACCGTGCTTCGGTCCGGATGGCAGGAAGAATGGGCAGCCAGGCCCGCTGCGGCGATGCTTCTTGGTATCGCTGACTCGCAGATTAGTGGCCCCTTACAAGACGACCGTAATGCAGGCGACCCCAACGAAGGAGACAGGTGAGCGCACTGTGGGTGGCAGTGGCCCTGGTGGTGGCCGGCTTCGCCGGCTGGCCGGTCACGGCGTTGGTGTTCAAGCTCGCACGGACCATCGACGACCGGGCGGATGCTGCGAAGGCGGCGGAAGCAGCCCGCGGGGCCGTAGAGGATCCGGCGGCCGACGTCACGGTGGACGACATCGCTGCGGCTCCCGACGCTGCCCTTGGAACAGCAGGCGGCCAGACCGTTGACGGTGAGCTGACCGCCCCGCCTGTCCAGCCGACGCCGGCCGCGCCCGCCGGACCGTCGCTCCCCACCCAGCGCATCCTGCGCGGCGGCGCCATCATTGGCGTGCTGGAGCGGCTGGGCGTCTGCCTCGCCATCCTTACCGGGCAGCCCGTGGCCATCGCCTACATCGTTGCCATCAAAGGCCTGGGCAGGTTCGCCGAGCTGAAGGAAACCCCGGTGGCAGCCGAGCGATTCATTATCGGCACGCTGACATCAATGCTCTGGGCGGCCGGAACCGCTGCCGCAGTCAAAGTCCTCTTCCTGCACTGAGGTCATGGCTGCCCCGGCTGGTCTTTGCCCCGCCGGTGGTCTTTGCCGCGCCGGTGGTCCTGCTGCACCCGCCACTGGCCCTGCCCGCCCGATGCGTACGGTACCAAGCCGGCCATGGCGATAGGGTAGCGGTATGACAGTTTTTGCCGTTGAGTACGTTTATGCCGCCAGCTCCACTGAAACCCGCAACGAGGTCCGGCCCGCCCACCGCGAATGGACGGGGAACCTCGCGCAGGACGGCGTCATCGTGGCCAGCGGCCCTTACGGTGACGGTGTTGGTGCCCTGCTGATCTTCAAGGCGACGGATGAAGCCGCGCTCAATTCGATCCTCAAGCAGGACCCCTTCGCCGGAGCCGGTGTGATCGCCGGAACGCGCGTCACGGAATGGTCACCGGTAACCGGCATGTTGGCCGGCATTTCCGCGTAGCCGCTTTTTTACCCTTTCAACTCAAGGAGTCCACGTGACCTCGGTCAGCCTGGGAATGCCGTCAGCACCACCGCCCGTCCTTGCCCCCCGCCGCAAGACGCGCCAGATCAAAGTCGGCTCGGTAGGCGTAGGGTCTGACTACCCCATCAGCGTGCAGTCCATGACCACCACGCCCACCACGGACATCAACGCCACCCTGCAGCAGATCGCTGAACTGACGGCGTCCGGCTGCGACATCGTCCGGGTCGCATGCCCGTCCGCTGATGATGCCGAAGCGCTGCCCATCATTGCCCGGAAGTCCCAGATCCCTGTTATTGCGGACATTCACTTCCAGCCCAAGTACGTCTTTGCGGCCATTGAAGCCGGCTGCGCCGCCGTGCGCGTGAACCCGGGAAACATCCGCAAGTTCGACGACCAGGTCAAGGAGATCGCCGCCGCCGCCAAGGACCACGGCACCTCCATCCGCATCGGCGTGAACGCAGGTTCCCTTGAGCCGGGCATCCTGAAGAAGTACGGCAAGGCCACGCCTGAGGCACTGGTCGAGTCGGCGGTCTGGGAAGCCTCCCTGTTCGAGGAACACGGCTTCCACGACTTCAAGATTTCCGTGAAGCACAACGACCCCGTGGTCATGGTGGCCGCCTACGAGATGCTCGCGGAAAAGGGTGACTGGCCCCTGCACCTGGGCGTCACCGAAGCCGGTCCCGCTTTCCAGGGGACCATCAAGTCCGCCACCGCGTTCGGCGCGCTCCTCTCGCGGGGGATCGGCGACACCATCCGCGTGTCCCTGTCCGCTCCGCCGGTGGAGGAGATCAAGGTGGGCAACCAGATCCTCCAGTCACTGAACCTGCGGCCCCGCAAGCTGGAAATCGTGTCGTGCCCTTCCTGCGGCCGCGCCCAGGTGGACGTGTACACTCTGGCAGAACAGGTCACCGCCGGGCTCGAGGGAATGGAAATTCCGCTGCGCGTGGCGGTCATGGGCTGCGTCGTGAACGGCCCCGGCGAGGCGCGCGAGGCTGACCTTGGTGTTGCATCGGGCAACGGCAAGGGCCAGATCTTCGTTAAGGGCGAGGTCATCAAGACTGTTCCCGAGAGCGCAATTGTTGAGACACTGATCGAAGAGGCTATGCGTATCGCGGAAGAGATGGGGGAGGCCGATGGCGAAGATGCTGTCAAGGGTAGCCCCGTGGTTAGCGTCTCGTAGGGACGCACCAGACCCGGCAGGGATTTTTGTCCGTACGCTCGACGACCGGGACACCCCCGCGCTGACATCGCTGGCCCAGCAGGACCCGGTGGCCAATGTGTTCATCCTGGCGCATCTGCACGGCACCGGGACGGCGGCACCCACCAGTGGCGGGGCCGGCGTCATCGGCGTCTTCGACGACGGCATCCTGACGGGTGCGTGCTGGGCCGGGGCCAACCTGGTTCCGGTCCAGCTCAACCCCGCGTTCGCCCCCCTGGTGGCGGAGGCCGCCAACAGCTCCGGGCGCAGGTACGCGTCCGCATTCGGGCCCGCCGATGCCGTACTGGCACTCAATGCCGAACTCACGGAGCTGGGGCACCACGCCCACGAGGTCCGGGCGGACCAGCCATTGATGGTCATCGACGGGCCGCCCCGGGTACCGCCTCACCCGGGCCTGGTACACGGGGACCTGGCAGACTTCGACCGCATCCTTCCCGCGTGCGCCGCCATGTTCGAGGAAGAAGTTGGCTACTCGCCCTACCTGGGCGGCAGGGAGTTCTACAGCCGGCGGGTGGAGGGCCTCATCAGGCAGGGGCACTCCCTGGTCCACCTCAACGAAGCCCGCGAAGTGGTGTTTAAAGCCGAGCTGGGTGCAGTAACGGAGGACGTCACCCAGGTCCAGGGAGTATGGATGAATCCTGCCTTCCGCGGCCAGGGGCTCAGCGCGGCGTACATGGCGGCAGTGGTGGAAAAGGCCCAGCAGGTTGCCCCGATGACCAGCCTTTACGTCAACGGCTTCAACACCAGGGCCAGGTCCACTTACGAGCGTGTGGGCTTCCGCCAGGTGGGGACGTTCGCTACAGTCCTCTTCTAGCCGGTAATTGCCGGCTGCCTGCCGCGTGCTGAATATTGGGGGAAAAATTGAAGACGTCCGTGCTTGGAACTTTCGGGGCCTGCGCCCTTCTTGCCGTTAGTGTTTCTGCGTGCGGCGGGACGTCCGCGCCGCAGGCAGCGGAATCCACAGCTGCCGCCTCCGCGGCCCCAGCAACAACCACCCCCACGCCAACGCCAACCCCCACACCAACTGCCAAGGCCTACACCACCGACGAGCTCGCGGCCATCGTGGGACAGGTCCGGGACGCAGCGGACCGAAGGCTGTCCGTCCTGCCCAGTACGGACATCAATACCACGCTGGAACAAACCAAGGCGATGATGGCATCCATCGACGTCAAGCCGGCAGAATGCAAGGAACTCGCCGCGGCGAGCACGGTGCCTTCCGTCGAGGGAGCGACCATGGCGATGGGCATGAGCACGGACGCCGGCACCGGTGCCGTCACAGCCCTGTCGTTGATTGCCGGCCTGGACCAAAGCTTCCTCGCCAAGGTCAAGGACCAACCGGACCAGCTGGCCAAGTGCTCCTCCATGACCATGACCGCCTCCGGCATGGAAATCGCCGTCACCGTAAAACCGGTGGAGGGGGCCGGCAGCCTTCCCGGCACCGTTGCTTACCGGACCGACAGCGCCCTGCCGGACGGCCGCAAGCAGTCAACAGTTACCGCCCAGGTGGTCAAGCAGGGCGTGGTGCTCACCTCGGTGGCGTCCGGCGGCGCGAGCGAGACCGACGCTGTGCGGCGGGCAGGTGCCCTCCTGGATTCCGCAGCCGCGCTGGTTAAGTAACAACAAGCTGTTACGTAACAACAATTCGCCAAGGAACAACAATGGAAGTAATGCCCGGCGACATATATCGGGTAAACGAATTCCGAAAATAAAAACACTTGTCAAACGTGCGCGCGATCACATAAATTCGTTCTAGCTGCGCTGGAAGTGGGGTGGGCGGTCTCACCAGTCCTCACCAGTACTCAGGCGATAACGGCGTTGAGCCACGCCCGGATGCGATGACCAGCCTCATTGGGGGGCCAGGGGCTTTGCATTCCCGGGCGTGGCTCTACTGTTTCCGGCCCTTGCCGGGCACGTCTGCCCGGTTCTCCTCCCTGGCCCCGTAATTGCCGCAGGTTCCGTGCCGGTAGATTAGTATCCAGACGAATTGTCCGGCCCTGCTGACCCAGCACTTCCCCAGAAACGGATACCACCCGTGGTCCTACGACTGTCCCAGCTTTTCCTGCGCACGCTGCGCGAAGACCCCGTCGATGCCGAGGTCGCCAGCCACAAGCTCCTGGTCCGCGCCGGCTACATCCGCCGCGCTGCCCCCGGCATCTACACCTGGCTTCCGCTGGGACTGAGCGTCCTGCGCAAGGTCGAGGAGATCATCCGCGAGGAAATGGCAGCCATTGGCGCCCAGGAAGTCCACTTCCCGGCCCTGCTGCCGCGTGAGCCGTACGAGGCCACCAACCGCTGGACTGAATACGGCGAAGGCCTGTTCCGGCTCCAGGACCGCAAGGGCGCCGACTACCTGCTGGCGCCCACGCATGAGGAGATGTTCACGCTCCTGGTCAAGGACCTGTACTCGTCCTACAAAGACCTGCCGCTGAGCCTGTACCAGATCCAGAACAAATACCGCGATGAGGCCCGCCCCCGCGCGGGGCTCCTCCGCGGCCGCGAGTTCATCATGAAGGATTCCTACTCCTTCGACGTGGACGACGCCGGCCTCGATGCCAGCTACGCTGCCCACCGCGCCGCCTACCTGAAAATCTTCGAACGCCTGGGCCTCGAGGTGGTGCCGGTGGCAGCTACCGCGGGCGCCATGGGCGGGTCCAAGAGCGAGGAATTCCTGTTCCCCACCGAGATCGGCGAGGACACCTTTGTCCGGTCCGCCGGCGGCTACGCGGCCAACGTCGAGGCCGTCACCACAGTGGTCCCTGAGGGGATCGACTTCACCAACGCCCCGGCGGCCGAGGTTCTGGATACCCCGGACACTCCCACCATTGAGACCCTGGTTGCCGCTTCCAACCAGATTGCCCCGCGGGCAGAGTCCGACGGCGGCGCCTGGACTGCAGCGGACACGCTCAAGAACGTGGTCCTCGCCGTCACGCTGCCCACCGGTGAGCGGCAACTGGTTGTCATCGGCCTCCCCGGCGACCGCGCAGTGGACCTCAAGCGGGTAGAGGCAAACATCGGCGCCTTCCTGCCGATCGGTGGAGAGATCGGCCTGGAGCAGGCAACCGAGGAAGACCTCAAGAAGCAGCCGCTGATCGTCAAGGGCTACCTGGGCCCCGGCCTGTCCCTGGACGAACCGCTCCTGGGCGCGGAGAGCGCCACTAAGCTGCTCTACCTGGTGGACCCGCGGGTGGTCAGCGGAACGGCGTGGATCACCGGCGCCAACGAGGCCGGCAAGCACGTGTTCGGCCTGGTGGCCGGCCGCGACTTCACCTGGGACGGCGTCATCGAGTGCACCGAAGTCCGCGCAGGCGACCCCTCCCCGGACGGCTCCGGCCCGCTGGAGACCGCCCGTGGCATCGAAATGGGCCACATCTTCCAGCTGGGCCGCAAATACGCCGAAGCCCTGGACCTCAAGGTGCTGGACCAAAACGGCAAGCAGGTGGTGGTCACCATGGGTTCCTACGGGGTCGGAGTCACCCGCGCCGTGGCCGCCCTGGCAGAGGCCAACCACGATGACCGTGGCCTTGTCTGGCCCCGCACGGTGGCTCCCGCCGATGTGCACGTGGTGGCCGTGGGCCGCGGCGACGAAATCTTCCAGACAGCGGAAAAGCTCTCGACGGAACTCGAAGACGCCGGCCTGTCCGTCATCTATGACGACCGGCCCAAGGTCTCGCCGGGCGTGAAGTTCGGCGACGCCGAGCTGGTGGGCGTCCCAACCATCCTGGCCGTGGGCCGCGGCTTGGTGGACGGCGTGGTGGAGATCAAGGACCGCCGCAGCGGCGCCGCCGAGAACGTGGCGGTAGACAAGGCCGTCGACTACGTGGTCAACGCCGTCCGCAACCAGTGATCTCCGGCTTCGAATCGATCCAGCTCACCACCATCATCCTGATCGTGGTGGCTGGATTCGCAGCCGGCTGGGTGGATGCGGTGGTGGGAGGCGGAGGACTCATCCAGCTTCCGGCGCTGCTCCTGGTTCCCGGCATCGCGCCGGTCCAGGCGCTGGCCACCAACAAGATGGGCTCCATCTTCGGTACCGCCACCAGTGCCGTCACGTACTACCGGCGGGTGGGCCCCGACCTTCGGACTGCGGTGCCCATGGCCGTGATAGCCCTGGCAGGCAGCTTTGGCGGGGCAAGCCTGGCCGCCACCCTGCCGGCCGGGGTGTTCAAGCCCATCATCGTGGTGGCCCTGGTCGCCGTCGCGCTTTTCACGGCCCTGAGGCCCAGCGTGGGCGAGCTGACGGCGCTGCGCCACGAAGGTCACAAGCACTACGTCGTGGCCTGCCTTATCGGTGCCGTGATCGGCTTTTATGACGGACTTATCGGCCCGGGGACAGGCTCCTTCCTGGTCATCGCTCTGGTGTCCGCCATGGGCTACGCCTTCCTGGAAGCAAGCGCCAAGGCCAAGATCGTCAACATGGCCACCAATGCCGGCGCCCTGTTGTTCTTCCTGCCGCACGGGTCCATCCTGTGGGGGATCGGCCTGCTGCTCGGCGGAGCCAACATGGCCGGGGGCTACCTCGGCGCCCGCACTGCCGTAAAGCAGGGCAGCAAGTTCGTCCGGGTTGTCTTCCTGGTGGTCGTGGCGGCCCTGATCGTCAAGCTGGGCTACGACGTTTGGCAGGAAAACTTCTCCTGAGCAACTCCCGGAAAGATCGTCCTCGTCGCGTACACCGGTCCGGCGTAGCATGCAGGTATGGCACACGGCGATGACGGGATTGCCGCGGCACTGGCAGCCGCCGCAGGGTATTCGCAGGCCTGGCTGGACAGCCTTCCGCACCGCCGCGTGGGACCCAGCCGGAACGCCACTGAGCTTGCCGCAGTGTTCGGCGGGCCGCTGCCCGAAGCGGGGATGCCTGCAGCCGGCGTCATCGACTTCCTGGCCACCCAGGCAGAGCCCGGCCTGATGGCCATGCCCTCCGGCCGGTTCTTCGGCTGGGTGATCGGCGGCACCCTGCCCGCGGCCCTGGCCTCGGACTGGCTGGTCAGCGCCTGGGACCAGAACGCCGGCCTGCGCTACGCCACCCCGGCTACGGCGGCCATCGAGGAAGCCGCCGGACACTGGCTGCTGGACCTGCTGGGCCTCCCCTCCACCGCCGACGTCGGATTCGTCACCGGCGCCACCATGGCAAACTTCACCGGAATGGCCGCCGCCCGCTGGCGGCTGCTCGCCGACGCCGGCTGGGACCTGGACCGCGACGGGCTCTTCGGCGCACCCCGGATCCGGTGCTTCGTGGGACGGGAACGGCACGACACCGTAGACCTCGGCCTGCGCTACCTGGGCCTCGGAAAACCAACGGAAGTGGACGCCGACGGGCAGGGCCGCCTGCTCCCCGCCGCCCTGGACGCCGCGCTTGCCGCCGGCACCGGTCCCGCCCTGGTGTGCCTCCAGGCGGGCAACCTGCACTCAGGCGCCTTCGACCCCTTTGCCGAGGCGATCGCCGTCGCCCGCAAACACGGCGCGTGGGTGCACATCGACGGCGCATTCGGCCTCTGGGGCGCCGCCGCACCGGAACTGCAGCACCTCACCCGGGGCTATGAAGAGGCTGACTCCTGGGGCACCGATGCCCACAAGACCCTCAACGTTCCCTACGACTGCGGCATCGCCATTGTCCGCGACCCTTCAGCACTGCGGGCCGCGATGGGACTGCACGCGAGCTACCTGGTGCACGACGCGGAAGGCCCGGGCGATCCGTTCGAGAAGGTCCCGGAACTCTCGCGCCGGGCCCGGGGAGTACCCGTGTGGGCCGCGCTGAAAAGCCTGGGCCGCGAGGGCGTGGCCGCCCAGGTGGGCGGTCTTGCAGGTGCCGCCGCGGCCATCGCGGAGGGGATGGCCGCCCTGGACGGCGTGGAGGTGCTCAACGACGTCGCCTACACCCAGGTGTGCCTGGCTTTCGGCGACGACGACACCACCCGCGCGGTCACGGCCCGCATCATCGAGGACGGGAAGGTGTGGATGTCCGGCTCACGCTGGAGGGAGCGGGACATCCTTCGGGTTTCGGTGAGCAACTGGCATACGGCGGGAGAGGACGTGGGCACCGCCGTCGAGGCCGTGCGGTCAGCCCTGGCCGCAGTGCGGAACTCCTGACAGTCTCCGCTTGCCGCCGGCCCTACCCGTCCTGTCCTGGCTCCGGCAGCCAATGGGGATCCGGCAAGCCGTCCAGCGTTTTGCCAGCCAGGGTGCTGGACACCCAGAGAGACCGGGCCAGATCGCCCCTGTGGCCCTGCGCGGCGTACCCCAGTGCGTTTTCCACCTCCCTGGCGATGGCCCACTGCCGGGCCACGTCAGGGTCCAGGCCGGCAGCGGAGCTGAAGTCATGGCAGCGCCGGAGCAGCGCCGCGCCGGCCATGGATGCCGGCAGGTCGGCAAGGCGGTTCCACAGCAGCGGAGCCACGGCGAACTCGGGCTCGCCAATCATTGGCTGCGGGTCGATGGCCGCATAGCCCGCCGCAGTCGGTGCCTCACTCGCGGGCGGCAATCCCGGGCGCGCCAGGACATTCAGGAAATGCAGGTCGGTGTGGACCAGCAGGTCATGCGCGGACCGGCGGCCCACCGCCCCGCGCGTCTGGCACACCTCCAGGGCTGCCTCCAGCAGCCACCGGGGGAACGGGCGGCCCAACTGGTCCCAGTCCGCCGGCAGCTCGTCGCTCCACTGTTCCGCACGGGCGGCGATGTGGGCGAACTCCCGCCATTCGGGCCGGCGGTCCGGAGTTACCCCCAGTTGCCGCACCAGCCCGCCCCACACCACGGCAGCGTCTTCCAGCGGTACGTCTGCCAGCGACCGGCCCGCATCAAGGCGTTCCAGGACCATCGCGCATGATTCCAGGTCCGAGGCCAGCAACGCAACAGCGCCATGGCCGCCCCAAAGCGCCAGCGCATGCCGCTCCACCTTGGCTTCATCGTGGGGGAAAGCGATCTTCAAGGCTGCAGGTGAACCGTCTTCCTGCCGCACCGGCACCACGATGCCGCCATGTCCGCTCCAGGGCAGGCTGCCGGGCGCCAGGTCAACGTCGAGCCGCCACTGCTCCAGGCGGTCAGCCAGCAGCCCCGGAAGACTGTCCAGCCATGCCCGTCCCGCCGCGCTGCGCGTGTAACGGGCCATGAGGGCCGGCGGGATGGGCGGCGCCGGCACCACGGGGTCAGACAACACCCGAAGCGCCCAGCAGGTTGCCGATCAGGAACGTTGCCACGAGCGCCAACGCGCCGCCCACCACTACGCGCACAGCTGCCCGGGTCTTGGAGCCGCCTCCGATCCATGCCCCCAGGGCGCCCGTCAAAGCCAACGCCACCAGCACTGATGCGAAGGTCAGCGGGACCCGGATGCCGGGCGGGGGAAGCAGGATGGCCAGCATTGGCAGGATCGCGCCGATAGTAAAGGCAATGGCGGAGGCGAATGCCGCGTGCCAGGGGCTGACGATGTCCTCCTCGGCGATGTTGAGCTCGGCCGACAGGTGCGCGGCCAGGACATCGTGGGCAGTCAGTTCCCGGGCCACCTTGGCCGCGGTTTCGGGGGTCAGCCCCTTGGCCAGGTAAATGGCGGTCAGCTCGGCGAGCTCCGCTTCCGGTTCTTCCGCCAGTTCGCGGCGTTCCTTCTCGATCAGGGCCCGTTGGCTGTCGCTTTGGCTGCTGACCGAGACATATTCCCCCAACGCCATCGACACCGCACCGCCCACCACCCCGGCTACGCCGGCCGTGAGGATGGGGCCCGGCTCAGCTGTGGCGCCTGCCACGCCCACCACAATGGCGGCCACGGAGACAATGCCGTCATTCGCGCCGAGGACGCCGGCGCGCAGCCAGTTCAGCCGGTGGGCTATGTCATTGCCGTGCGGTTCCGTCTCGAGGTGGCTGTTCAACTCCGGGCCTGCGGCACCGGATCCCGGGACATCGGCTGGATCGTCGGCGTTCATGCCTTCAGCAAACCACCCCTGCCTGCCCAGTGCCACCCTCTGCGTGGCCTTCTTTGGCGCCGGGACATGGGAAGGAATGAGAGCCGCGCACCCGGGTTCAGGATCCCGTGGACGACGGCGTGGGGCCGGTACCAGCAGGTAATCCGGTACCAGCGGGAAGGGCAGGGAGTTGGCCAACGTCCAGGGCGAGGCCCGGAACGGGTCCGGGGTCAGCGCCCCAGCGGAGCGCCCTTGCCGCGGCGGCCTGCAGCGCTGACAGCGCCCACCTCCGGTCCTGGCCCTGGGACAGCGCCACAAGGTCGCCGTAGGAGGCGAGCGTCGCCGCCTCGAGCCTGCCCAGGCCTGCCGCCGGTGCGGCCAGGAAGCCGGGATCCAGGACATATCCGGGTTGCTGGGGTACGGCCGTTCCACACGCGAGCCTGAGGCGTTCCTCCCCGGCGGCGGCCAGTTCCCGATGCCGGGCCAGGAACTCCGATGCCGGCCCGGCCTCGGCGGGAGCGAGGCGGGGGAGTGCCGCCTGGTACCCGTAGGCAGCCTCCTGCTCCGCGGTGATGGCACTGGCCAGGGCCTGGCGCACACCGGCAGCAGTGCCCTGGACTCCGCCCTCCTGGGAGGCAGCCGGGGAAGGCGGGGGGCACGGGGAAGCAGTTGCCGCGGCGGGCACCTTTACTACCGTTGCGGCGGCCGCTCCCTCCGGGACGGGTACTCCTGTGGCGGAGGCCAGGCGCCCGGCCGCGAGGAGCTGCGCGGTGCCGGCGCCCGCGAGGAGGCGGGCCATGCCGCCGTCGGCTGTCTCTGCGTCCTTGAGCCGGGCGGTGCCGCTGCCGGCCAGCGCCTGGACCAGCCCGGCAACGCCGGCGGGACCGGCGGTGGAAGACGGCGGGACAGAGGCTGCCGGCCTGGCGGGCGCGGTTTCCGGCGCAGGGCCCATCAACGCCCTCGCCTGGATGGTCAGCAAGGTCACAACGGGTTCCAGGATGCTGGAATCCGCGGCGCCGGTGGAAGCCAGCTCCATCCCGGAAGCACGCAGGTCCTTGGCAGCAGTGAGCGCCGCCGCCCTGGCCCTTTCAGTAGAGGAAGGCTCGGCGGGAGCCGGCTTTTCCGCGGGAATCAAGGCGAAACCAAGGCTCAGGACCACCAGCGCCGCAAGGGCAAAGACGGCAAACCGGAACGCGCGCACGCGCGGGTGGGGGTCCTTGAGGGGGTCTTTCACAACAGACCATGGTGTCACGCTGAGGGGGCACCCGGGTGCACCACTGGGCCGGTAAAATAGCTACGCTAGTAAACACCACATCATCTATAGGGAGGCGGCCGGCATCGTGAGCAATGCAGAAGCTACGGCTTCACCAGACCACACCGGCACGGGAAGCGAAACCGCACCGGCCCACAACCCCGAAGCTGCGCGGCTCCGGGCCCTCCTGGAACCCGCCGTTCACGCCAACCGCCTGTACCTCGAGGACGTGGCCATCATCCCCGGCTCCCACCGCGTGGTTCACGTCGTGGTGGACCTGCCGCAGGAGGAAACGGGCGGCGTCAGCCTGGACGTCATCGCGGACATCTCCAAGGTTCTTTCGGATGTGCTGGACAACGACCCCAACGATGACGGCCGTCCATATGACCTCGAAGTGTCCTCGCCCGGCGTCGGCCGTCCCCTGACCGAGCCGCGGCACTGGCACCGTGCCCGGGGCCGGATGGTCAAGGTCAACGTCATCCAGGGCGACAACATGACCGGCCGCATCAAATCCGTGGACGATGGGGGAGTCACCCTCGTTCCGGAAATCGCCGTCAAGAAGGGCATGAAGCCCCGGCAGGGCGAACCCGTAAAGCTTCCTTTCGACAGGATCCGCAACGGAAAAGTCGAGATCGAATTCAGCCACCTCCCGGAGGACGGTCTGGAACCTGAACACAATGGACCTTCTGAGGAGGCCTGATGGATATTGACATGAGCGCACTGAGACTTTTGGAGCGTGAGCGTGAAATCCCGCTGGACCTCCTCATCCCCACCATCGAGCAGGCGCTCCTGGTGGCCTACCACAAGTCGCCCGGCGCCTTCGAAAAAGCGCGCGCCGAGCTGGACCGCAAGAGCGGCCACGTGACCATCTGGGCTGTGGAGATTGACGACGACGGCGCCCCCATCGGCGAATTCGAGCACACCCCCGAAGGGTTCGGCCGCATCGCTGCAAGCACCGCGCGCCAGATCATCCTGCAGCGGCTCCGCGACGTTGAGGACGACAACGTCCTGGGCGAGTTCAAGGGCCGCGAAGGCGAGCTGGTGTCCGGCACCATCCAGCAGGGCAACAACCCGCACATGATCCAGGTCAACCTCGGCTCGCTTGAGGCGCTGCTTCCGCCGCCAGAGCAGGTTCCCGGCGAGAAGTACATCCACGGAAACCGCCTGCGCGCCCTGGTCATCGATGTGCACCGCGGCACCAAGGGCCCCTCCGTAACACTGTCCCGGTCACACCCCGGCCTGGTCCGGAAGCTCTTCGAACTCGAAGTCCCGGAAATCGCGGACCACTCCGTGGAGATCGTGGCGCTGGCCCGCGAGGCCGGTCACCGCACCAAGATCGCCGTCAAGGCGAACACCCCGGGAATCAACGCGAAGGGTGCCTGCATTGGCGAGATGGGTTCCCGCGTCCGCGCCGTCATGACCGAGCTGAACGACGAAAAGATCGACATTGTCGACTACAGCGAGAACCCGGCGACCTTCATCGCCAGTGCGTTGTCGCCGTCGCGGGTGAATTCGGTCACCATCACGGACGAGGCCACCCGCTCCGCGCGCGTGGTGGTCCCGGACTACCAGCTGTCCCTGGCCATCGGCAAGGAAGGCCAGAATGCCCGCCTCGCGGCAAAGCTGACCGGGTGGCGCATCGACATTGTCTCCGACGCCGCGGTGGCCCGCGACAAGTAACTACCGGGACGGGGGTGGCTGGCGCACCGCGGCAGCCACCCCCGTTTCGGGTAGAACGGCCCCGAGGGGCTAGAATGGATAAGACCGCGCCTTAGAGCCGGTAGCCGTGTGCCTTGGGCGTGCTCGTTTCCGCGACTGCGGAGGCGGTCAACCTGCGGCCAGCAGAAAGAACGTCAGGACGATGACCGTGGCAGAAATGCTTTCCACCGGGAATCAGCCCGAGCGTACCTGCATCGGATGCCGGAAGAAGGGTACGCGGTCGCAGTTGCTCCGGCTCGTCGCCGAAGGCAGCGGGTCAACCGCTGTCCTGGTGGATGAACGACGCCGGATGGCTGGCCGGGGTGCATGGCTGCACCCCAGCGAATCGTGCCTGGCCCTGGCGGTCAAGCGGCGAGCATTCGGACGTGCCCTTCCGGGCGCAACTGAAACAACCGCCGTCGAACGCCGGATCACCTCAGGTCCGAACGTTGACGCCGCCCCGGTGGCTGCAACACCAACCGTCCAACCTGAAAGCGGGTCAGAAATCTGATGGAAACCCGATGAGTTCCCAGCGATGAGTGCGTAACGATGACAACTTTGTTGCGCTCTGCAATGGGCCCCTTCGCATCAACAGCGGCTGGGGTCCGCAGTAAGAAGTAGACGGTTCGTGCCTGGCTCGGTGCGGACCGAGACAGGAGAAATGTGGCCAAGGTCCGCGTACATGAGCTCGCCAAAGAGCTCGGTATAACTTCCAAAGATGCAGTGACAAAACTGCAGGAACTGGGCGAATTCGTTCGCTCTGCCTCTTCAACCATTGAGGCCCCCGTTGTGCGTAAACTGCGCAACGCCTTCCCCGATGCCGCCGCAAAGTCGTCGGCTCCGGCGGCAGCGCCTGCCGCTGCGCCCAAGGCGCCTGCCCCCGCGGCAGGAACACGCCCTTCAGCACCGGCCCCCGGCCCGGCTGCGCCCAAGGCTCCGGCCCCCAAGGCGCAGGCACCGGCTCCGGCCGCTCCCGCTGCTCCTGCACAGGCAGCAGCCCCGGCAGCCCCCGCCACGCCTGCCGCTCCCGCGGCTCCGGCTTCCGGTGCGCCGGCTTCCAGCGCCCCGTCCGCTGGTGCCCCGTCCACCGGCGCCAAGCCCGGTGCGCGTCCGGCACCCAAGGCTGACGCCCCGGCTCCCTCCGCCCGTCCGGGTGGTTCAGGGCCCCGTCCCGGCGGTCCCCGTCCGGGCAATAACCCATTCGCCACCTCGCAGGGCATGCCCCGCGGCCGCGGCGGAGACGGTGACCGTGCACCCCGTCCGGGCAACAACCCGTTCGCCACCTCCCAGGGCATGCCCCGTCCGGGTGGCAGCCGTACGGACGGCGACCGCCCCGGTGGTCCCCGTCCCGCAGCAGGCGCCGGCGGACCGCGCCCTGGTGGGCCGCGTCCCGCAGCCGGTGCCGGTGGTCCCCGCCCCGCAGCAGGCGCCGGCGGCCCCCGTCCGGGCGCACCGCGCCCCGGTGGTCCCCGTCCTACTCCCGGCATGATGCCCAACCGCACTGAGCGTCCCGCACCCGCAGGTGCAGGCCGTCCCGGCGGCGGCCGCGGTCCCGGACGCCCCGGCGGCGCTCCCGGCACCGGTGGTCCCGGTGGCGGCGGTGCTCCCGCCGGCGGTGGCTTCGGCAAGGGCGGCCGCGGCCGCGGCGGCACCCAGGGTGCCTTCGGCAAGGGCGGCGCAGGCCGTGGCAAGCAGCGCAAGTCCAAGCGCGCAAAGCGCCAGGAACTTGAGCAGATGAGTGCCCCGTCGCTGGGTGGCGTGAGCGTACCCCGCGGCGACGGCAACACCGTCATCCGGCTTCGCCGAGGTTCTTCCATCACGGACTTCGCCGACAAGATCGAGGCAAACCCCGCCGCACTGGTCACCGTGCTGTTCCACCTTGGTGAAATGGCCACCGCCACCCAGTCGCTGGACGAGGACACCTTCGCCCTGCTCGGCGAGGAACTCGGCTACAAGCTCCAGGTCGTCTCCCCGGAGGACGAGGAGCGCGAGCTGCTCTCCAGCTTCGACATCGACTTTGAAGCCGAACTCGAAGCCGAAGGCGACGAGGAACTCGAGGCACGTCCGCCGGTAGTCACCGTCATGGGCCACGTGGACCACGGTAAAACCCGCCTGCTGGATGCCATCCGCAAGTCCGACGTCATGGCGGGCGAGCACGGCGGCATCACCCAGCACATCGGTGCCTACCAGGTCACGCACAACCACGAAGGCGACGACCGCAAGATCACCTTCATCGACACCCCGGGCCACGAGGCGTTCACCGCCATGCGTGCGCGTGGTGCCAAGGTCACCGACATCGCCATCCTGGTGGTCGCAGCGGACGACGGCGTGATGCCGCAGACCGTTGAAGCCCTCAACCACGCCCAGGCGGCCAACGTGCCGATCGTCGTGGCCGTGAACAAGATCGACAAGGAAGGCGCCAACCCGGAGAAGGTCCGCGGCCAGCTGACCGAGTACGGCCTGGTTCCCGAGGAATACGGTGGCGACACCATGTTCGTGGAGGTCTCTGCGCGCCAGAACCTGCACATCGACGAGCTGCTCGAGGCCGTCCTGCTCACCGCGGACGCCGCCCTGGACATGCGCGCCAACCCGAACAAGGACGCCCGCGGTATCGCGATCGAAGCCAACCTGGACAAGGGCCGCGGTGCGGTTGCCACCGTCCTGGTGCAGTCCGGTACCCTGCGCGTCGGCGACACCATCGTGGCAGGCACGGCCCACGGCCGCGTCCGTGCGATGTTCGACGACGACGGCAGCGCCCTGACCGAGGCAGGCCCGTCCCGCCCCGTCCAGGTGCTGGGCCTGTCCAACGTGCCGCGCGCCGGCGACACCTTCTTCGTGACCGCTGACGAGCGCACCGCCCGCCAGATCGCCGAGAAGCGCGAAGCCGCCGACCGCAACGCCGCCCTGGCCAAGCGCCGCAAGCGCATCAGCCTGGAAGACTTCGACCAGGCCGTCGCCGAAGGCAAGATCGACACCCTCAACCTCATCCTCAAGGGTGACGTGTCCGGTGCCGTGGAAGCCCTCGAAGACGCGCTGCTCAAGATCGACGTCGGCGAAGGCGTGCAGCTGCGCGTCATCCACCGCGGTGTGGGTGCCATCACCCAGAACGACGTCAACCTGGCAACGGTCGACTCCGCCGTCATCATCGGCTTCAACGTCAAGCCCGCCGAGCGGGTTGCCGAACTGGCAGACCGCGAAGGCGTGGACATGCGCTTCTACTCCGTCATCTACGCAGCAATCGATGACATCGAGGCAGCGCTCAAGGGCATGCTCAAGCCGGAATACGAAGAAGTCCAGCTCGGCACCGCCGAGGTCCGCGAAGTCTTCCGCTCCTCCAAGTTCGGAAACATCGCCGGCTCGATCGTCCGCTCGGGCATCATCCGACGCAACGCCAAGGCACGCGTCAGCCGCGACGGCAAGATCATCGGTGACAACCTCACCGTGGAGTCGCTCAAGCGCTTCAAGGACGACGCCACCGAGGTCCGTACGGACTTCGAGTGTGGTATCGGTCTTGGGTCGTACAACGACATCACCGAAGGCGACATCATCGAGACCTTCGAGATGCGCGAGAAGCCGCGCGTCTAGTCTGTCTGGTGTGGGGCCGTCGGGATCTCCCGGCGGCCCCCGCTTTTCCGCCGTGAAGGGGGCCCCGCCCCTACGACGGGTGGCTGGCGATCTGCGATCGTCAGCCACCCGTCTCCGGCAGGCCCGACGCCACTCCCGGGCCCCCTTCACGGCTCCAAAGCGCCGCCGGAAAATCCCGACGGCATGGTCGTTGGCCCGCCTTTAGCGCGTGGCACATAACTGAAACGTTCGACGCCGGCCCACCGCCGCCGTCGTACGTCCCTTACTTTTCTTCTTATAGGAGTTGTTCATGGCTGATCCGGCACGTGCTGCCAAGTTGGCGCAGCGGATTAAGGTTGTTGTTGCTGAGGCCCTGGGCCGGCGGATCAAGGATCCTCGGGTTGAAGGCGTTACCGTTACTGATGCCCGCGTGACCAATGACCTGCAGCACGCCACTGTGTACTACACCGTCTTCGGGGACCAGGCTGTCCAGGCTGATGCTGCCAAGGGGCTTGAAAAGGCCAAGGGTGTGCTTCGGCAGGAAGTGGGCCGGAACATCACCGCCCGCCTGACCCCCACCCTCGAATTCGTCGCCGACCAGATCCCGGTCAACGCCTCCAACCTGGAGGAACTGCTGCGGGAGGCCCGGAAGCGGGACGCCGAGGTGGCAGCCCTTGCCGCCAACGCCCGCCACGCAGGCGACGCCGACCCGTACAAGTCCGATGCGTCCGGTGACGTGGACATCGACGAGGACGACTTCGACGAAGAGGACCTGGACCTCAACGACGATGAGGACCTCGACGAGGACGGCAACAAGTAACACGCACACCAGGGCCCGGGAGCTTATCCCGGGCCCTGGCTGCTTTTAACCCACCCAGTCCTTAACCAGGGGCGGTCACCGTCGGCTACCCGAGGTCGGCCTTGATGACCTTTCCAGCGGGCGGCTGCGTCGGGTCACCCAGGACATCGATCGTGGCGTAGAGGTTGTTCCCCTTGATGTCGACGTCAGCTGGCATATTCACCTTGAGGAATGTCGAACGGTCGCCGTCGTCGTTGAACTTCAGGATCTCTCCGCCGAACAGCGACGCTGCATACACGTCACCGTTGCCAGCGACAGCCACACCCGTGGGGCCAAGGATGTCGTCCGCCCAAACGTCGGTGTCACCGTTCCACGGATTTACCTTGAAGATCGCACCACGGGCACCCAGTTCAGGTCCTTCCGGTCCGCCGGGCAGGGACGTCACGTACAGCATGCCGTCAGGGGCGACCGCGACATCCGTGGGGACGGGTTCGAACGCATATTCATGCCCCACTACGCAGGCCGGCACCTCCGCCGTGTTCCCCTGCATATCTGTAGGGATCCGCAGACCCGCCGGAATCACCGCCGGCCGTGGCGGCAGGACGGCAACCGTATCGATGTCACCATTCTTCAGGTTGACCTTCAGCACAGCGTTCATGCCGGCATCCGCAACGTACGCAGTATTGTCCCGGACGGCCACGGCGTAGGGGTGCGAATCCACGGTGCCCTTGTAGGTGGCCGGCGGGAAGTTTGGCCAGTTGGCCATGCACTGTGCGCTGACGTCATCCCCGAAGCCGTAACGCTGGTCGCCATCCGGGTTATGGCGCCGCTCGTAATCGGCAAAGTTTGCGATGGTGTCCACATGGCCTTTGGAGTCAATCGACTTCAGGTATCCGTGCAGTGCGGCGGGGTCTTCTTGCCCGGCGCCCACGCTTTCAAGGAAGTAGGTTGTGCTGCCGCGCGTATCGGAACCGGCCACTTCCCAGCCCTTGGGCGTGCCCGTATCCAGGTCTTCGGCTGCTCCGTCATGGTTGAAGCGCGTGAGTTTCCCGGCAAAATCCTGGGACACCAGGACGTCCTTGCCGGTTCCTGCGGCTACATGCAGCGGCGAGACCAGGCCGCCTGCAATTACCTGGTAATCCGGCGCTTTAGTGGAAGCGGCGGCGGGGCCTGCGGACGCTATGGCAGCGGCCGAGGCGGTGATACAGGCTAAGAGTGCGAGTCTTCTCTTCATTGGGTACTCCGGGTGCGGGGCCCTTGCGGGCTGGATAAATGGAAGCCTCGGCAGAGGCAAAATATGTATCCCCCGGCGCAAGAGTAGGCCCCTACCGGCGGGTAGTGTTTGGGGGCGTCCCCCCTTCCTTGCCCCCTTTCCATCCCCCATAGGGTCACCGGTGGCTAGGATCGTGCTATGACGGCTGCAGACCATGGAAAGAGCTCCCAAAAACACTTCGAACGGGTCCACTACCTCGAACAGGCAGTGGACCTTGCCACGGCGAACGTGGGCCAGGGCGGCGGACCGTTCGGGGCCGTGGTGGTGACGCCCGACGGACGGGTCCACTCCGGCGTCAACAGAGTGACCCGGGACAACGATCCGACCGCCCACGCGGAGGTGGTGGCTATCCGGGCCGCGGCAGCCGCAACAGCGGATTTCGACCTCACGGGATCGGTTCTCTACGCCAGCTGCGAGCCCTGCCCCATGTGCCTGGCATCAGCCCTGTGGGCCCGAATCGGGCACGTCTATTTCGCCGCGGACCGCCATGGCGCCGCAGCAGCGGGCTTCGACGATGCCCTCTTTTACGACTATTTCAGCGGTGCCGCACCGGAACTGATGCCGGTCACCCGGGGCGACATCCCGACGTCGGACGTCCCCTTCCAGACCTGGCGCGCCTTTGACAGCAGGAAGGAATACTGACCATGGAATCCACGCTGCTTGCCTGCCCCTCCTGCGGAAAGACCAACCGCGTGCCCGCCCAGGCCTCCGGCCACCCCCGCTGCGGCAACTGCAAGGCGGACCTGCCGTGGATCGTGGCCGCGGGCGACAGCGACTTCGCTGCCGTGGCGGAGCAGGCCCCGGTGCCGGTGCTGGTCGATTTCTGGGCCGCCTGGTGCGGCCCCTGCCGGATGGTCAGCCCGGTCCTGGACAAGCTGGCGCGGGAACGGCCCGGGAAGATCAAGCTGGTAAAGGTGGACGTGGACAAATCTCCCGGGCTGTCGAGGCGGTTCGATGTGCAGGCCATCCCCACCCTGATGGTGCTCGTTAACGGGAAAGTAGCCGCGCGCCAGGCGGGCGCCGCAGCCGCCGAGGTCCTTCGGTCGTGGCTGGACAAGGCCCTGGCCGGCGCCCGCAGCTGACGCCGCTCCGGCGCTGGAGGGCAGCAGTCAGGATGCCGCCGGAAGACGCGACAACCCTTCCAGCAGGTCCTCTTTCCGGCCGCACAGGGCAACCCGTACCCAGCCCTCGCCGATGGAGCCGAACGCCGTCCCCGGAGCCAGCGCCACGCCGGACTCGGCGAGGAAGCGCCGGACCCAGGCCCGGACGTCGCCGCCGGTGACGTGCGACATATCGGCCCAGAGGTAAAACGCGCCCTGTGCCGGCAGGTAGCGGATCCCCTTTGCGGCAAGGACTGCCGAAGCCGCATCGCGGTTCTCGCGGTAGTGCTGATGTGCGTGCCGGACGTAGTCCTGCGGCCCCGTAAGCGCCGCCAGCGCCGCGTACTGCGGGGCGGACGCCACGCAGGAGACGATCGATTCCATGACGTTGTCCATCTTCCGTTCCAGCCCCGGCGGGCAGACCAGTGCGCCGATGCGCAGCCCGGTCAACCCGTAGGTCTTGGACAGTGTCAGCGAAGTGAACACGCGCGCATCAGCCTCGGTGCCGCCGTCGAACCTTGCCGGGCTGACGTGCGGGACATCGTAGGTGAACGCCTCGTAGCACTCATCCGAGATGACCCAGATGTCGTGCCGGCGGGCCAGCTCCACCAACTCCCGCACCAGTTCCCCGTTGAGCACGGCGCCCAGCGGGTTGGAGGGCGAGTTGAGCACCAGCACCCGGGTGCGGCCGGTGATGAGGGCCTCGACGTCGGCAACGCGCGGCTGGAAGCCGTGCTCGGGATGCAGCGGATAGCCCACCGGAACGGCGTTCAGCAGCCGGCTGGTCATGGCGAAAGTGGGGTAGCCGGGATTGGGGATCAGGATCTCGTCGCCGGGGGAGAGCAGCAGGCTCATGGCGAAGTGCAGGCCCTGCTGGGCGCCGGACACCACGTACACCCGGTCGGCGCCGACGTCCACACCCTGTTCCTCCCGGAACCTGGCGGCGAACGCCTCGCGCAGGGCCGGGATGCCTGCGTTGGGGGTGTAGTTGGTCTCGTCCCGGTCCAGGCAGGCAATACCCGCGTCCAGGACGTGGCGGGGAAGCGGAAAGCCGGGCTCCCCGATGCTCAGCACGATCGCGCCGGGAGTCCGCCATGCGGCCTCGGTGATCTCGCGGATCTGGTTTACGGGCACGTCGCGGACATGGGCGGCAAGCTGGGGCATGCCAGCCATCCTAGCCGCCGCCGTCGTACGCCTGCGCCGGTCCCTGCACAAGGGCCCCAACCTGCGCCGATATACTGGGAGGCGTGCTTTCTGGACTGGTGATAGTGGACAAGCCGCAGGGATGGACCAGCCATGATGTGGTTGGGCGGATGCGGCGCCTCGCAGGGACCCGGAAAGTCGGGCACGCTGGAACACTCGATCCCATGGCTACCGGCGTGCTGGTGCTGGGCATCAACAAAGCCACCCGCCTGCTGACCTACATCGTGGGCACCTCCAAGACCTACACCGCCACCATCCGGCTGGGCCAGTCCACGGTGACGGATGACGCGGAGGGCGAGGTCACGGCCACCGCCAGCGCCGCCGGCGTTTCGGAGCAGGAGATTTACGACGGCGTCGCGGTGCTCACGGGGGAGCTGCAGCAGGTGCCCAGCAGCGTCAGCGCGATCAAGGTGAACGGCGAACGCGCCTACGCACGCGTGCGGTCCGGCGAAGACGTCAAGCTCGCCGCGCGCCCTGTCACCATCCACCGCTTCGACGTCCACGCCATCCGCAGGGACGCCGCGGCCGGCGTCGTGGACCTGGACGTGACGGTGGAGTGCTCCTCAGGCACGTACATCCGTGCCCTGGCCCGGGACCTCGGCAACGCCCTTGGCGTCGGCGGCCACCTCACCGCCCTCCGCCGGACCCAGGTGGGTCCGTACACCCTTGACCAGGCGCGCACCCTGGAACAGCTCGCCGAAGAGCTCAACGTCCTGGACATGTCCCTGGCCGCGCGTGCCCTGATGCCCAACCGCGAACTCACTGCCGAGGAAACCGCGGAGATCTCGTTCGGCCGGCGGATCGCTTCCGGTACGGCTCCCGGCACCCCCGGCGCCGCCACCACTGAACACCCTGCCGCCGGCTTCGCCCCTGATGGCAGCCTGGTGGCCCTCCTCGCCGATGCGGGCAGCTACGCCAAACCGGTCCTTGTCTTCGCGCCCGGCACCGGGACTGGAAATGGGAACGGGGCGGCCGCCACCGCGTCCGCGGAGGCGTAGGCGTGGACGCATACTTTTGGATCATCCTGGCCGTCGGCCTGGTGTCCACGGTGCTCTGCCTCGGGGCGGGAATCCTGAAGAAGGCGCCGAACGACGTCACCCTCCTGTCCGTCGTGGCCGTGGAAGCAGCCCTGGTGGTCTACCTGGTGGGCTCGATCGTCCGCGTCATCGCCGGCGAATCGATCGCCGGCGAAGCGTGGGAGTTTTGGGGCTACATGGCCACCGCCATGCTCCTGCCGCCCGCGGCAATCTACTGGGCCATCCTGGAGCGGACGCGGTGGAGCAACTTTGTCCTGGCCGCGGTGGGTGTCACTGCCCTGGTGATGGCTGCCCGAATGAACCAGATCTGGTACTGAAGTGGAAGAAGCAGCAGAAATGAAAGAGCAGCAGGCCCGCGCGGCCGCCGGCGACGCACCCGTCCGCAATACCCGCAACACCGGACCCGGCCGCCTGTTGATCGCGGTCTATGGGGTGTTCGCCATATCGGCCACCGCCCGCGCCGGCTACCAGATCCTCACCAAGTTCTCGGAGGCCCCGCTGGCCTACCTGCTCTCTGCGTTCGCCGCCGTGGTGTACATCCTGGCGACGGTTTCGCTGGCCAAGGCAGGGACCACGTGGTTCAAGGTCTCCGTTGCCGCCGTGCTGGTGGAGCTCGCCGGGGTCCTTGTGGTGGGAACGCTGAGCATCCTGGACTCAGTGCAGTTCCCGCATGAGACTGTCTGGTCCCTGTTCGGCCGCGGCTACGGCTTCATCCCCCTGCTGCTGCCCATTCTGGGCCTGGTGTGGCTGTACCGCCGCCGTCCCTCCGCAGCTGCGGCGGGTTCTGCCAAGGCTGCGGAGTGACGGCGAAAGCCGCGCAGCGGATCCGGGTAACCTTGAAGAGTTCCCCAGCCGCACGGCCGGCGGAACACCGATGCTTGCACGCAGCTTAAAGGCGAGGGTGATGGTCTACATCTGGAACGATCCGTCCGATGTCCCGGCGGACTTCGGCCCATCTGTTGTCACTTTCGGCAACTTCGACGGCGTTCACCGCGGCCACCAGCAGGTGCTGTCCCAGCTGATCCGTTCTGCCCGGCTCGCGCAGGCCAAGGCCGTGGCCATCACCTTCGACCCCCACCCGGCAGTTATCCACCGGCCCGAGGCGGCCCCGGAGCTCATCATGGGCCTGGATGACAAGCTGGAGGCGCTGGGGGAGCTTGGCCTGGACGCGATCCTGGTGGTCAAGTACTCGCTGGACCTTGCCAGCCTCACGGCCGAGGAGTTCGTGGAGCAGTACCTGGTGGACTGCCTGCATGCCAGCCACGTCGTCATCGGCCACGACGCCCGCTTTGGACGCGCCAACTCCGGGGACCTTGAGACCATGAAGGCGCTGGGCGACAAGTTCGGCTTCGACGTCCAGGTCATCAGCGAGTTCGGGTCCGAGGGCTACCCCCTGCATGACGACGACGGCACGGACCGCCGCTGCTCCTCCACCTGGGTGCGGGAGGCGCTGCAGGAGGGCGACGTCGCCACCGCAGCCTCCGTCCTGGGCCGCCCGCACCGGATGCGCGGCGAAGTTGTCCACGGCGCCGCCCGGGGCAGGGCGCTTGGCTTCCCCACGGCCAACCTCTCCTCGAATGCCACGGGCCTGATCCCCGCGGACGGCATCTACGCCGGCTGGCTGGTGGACCAGGCAGGCAAGCGCTGGCCGGCCGCCATCTCGGTAGGCTCCAACCCCACCTTCGATGGCGTCAGCCGCCAGGTGGAGGCGCATGTAATCGACAGGCCGGAGGAAGCCGTGGAGGACTTCGATCTGTACGACCAGACAGTCATTGTGGAATTCGTGCAGCGGCTCCGCGGCATGGTGGCCTACCGTGGCCCTGAGGCCCTGGTGGAACAAATGCGGCTGGACGTGGCCCAGGCCCACCAGATCCTGGCCGGCCCCTGACTCCAGCCTCATCCCCGGGGTGAGAATAACGAAAGGCAGTGCGTGTCCGTCGAGAAGAACACCCGCAAGCTGGATAAGGGGATTGTCCGCGACTTCAGCTCACGGATGAGCTACGCCTCCTACCTGCAGCTTCCCACGCTGCTCAGCGCGCAGCAGCCGGTCAGCCAGCCTGAACACCACGACGAGCTGCTGTTCATCATCCAGCACCAGACCACGGAGCTGTGGCTGAAACTGGTCCTGCACGAACTGCGCAGCGCCGCCGCCTGGCTCCGGGAGGACGACCTGGGCTCGGCACTCAAGGGCATCGCCCGGGTCAAGCACATCCAGAAGACCCTCACCGAGCAGTGGTCCGTCCTGGCCACCCTCACGCCCACCGAGTACTCGCAGTTCCGCGGTTTCCTGGGCAACTCCTCCGGTTTCCAGTCCGCCCAGTACCGCGCAGTGGAGTTTGTCCTGGGCAACAAGAACAGCAAGATGCTGCCCATCTTCGAATCCGATCCGCAGGCCCACGGGATGCTGGCGGAGCTGCTGGCCGCCCCCAGCATCTACGACGAGTTCCTGGCCTACCTTGCCCGGCAGGGGTTTGACGTGCCGCGGTCGGTCCTGGACCGGGACGTCACTCTGGCCCACGAGTTCGCCCCCGAACTGGTCCCTCTCTTCAAGCACATCTACGAGAACGCCGCGGACAACTGGGCTGCTTACGAGGCCTGCGAGGAACTGGTGGACCTGGAGGACAACTTCCAGCTCTGGCGGTTCCGGCACCTGCGCACCGTCCAGCGGACCATCGGCATGAAGACCGGAACGGGGGGATCCAGCGGTGTGACGTTCCTGCAGAAGGCCCTGGAACTGACGTTCTTCCCGGAACTATTCGCTGTCAGGACGGAGATCGGACAATGAGCATCCATCAGGAAAACCCCACGGACGTTTCCGCCGAAGAGCTCCGGCAGCGAGCCGAAGAGCTGGACCGCCGTGACGCCCTGGCGCACTACCGGGAGCAGTTCATTGGCACGGACACACCCCTGTCCTACCTTGACGGCAATTCCCTGGGCCGCCCCCTGAAGCGGACTGCCGACGATGTGGCCGCCTTCATCCGGGACGAATGGGGTGGCCGGCTCATCCGCGGCTGGGACGAGAAATGGCTGGCCCTGCCACAGGCTATCGGGGACCAGCTGGGCCGTGCTGTCCTGGGGGCAGCGCCGGGGCAGACCATCATCGCCGACTCCACCACCGTGGTGCTTTACAAGCTCATCCGCGCGGCCCTTGCCTCTGTGCAGGACCCGGACCGCAACGAGCTGGTGCTGGACACGGAGAACTTCCCCACGGACCGCTACCTGGTGGAGGGCATCGCCCTTGAGGAGGGCCTGACCCTGCGCTGGATCCAGCCGGATCCCGCCGCCGGGGTGACCCTTGAACAGGTGCGCCAGGCCACCGGGCCGCGCACCGCCGTCGTACTCCTCAGCCAGATCGCCTACCGCTCCGGCCACCTCGCCGACCTGCCGGGAATTACCGCCGCAGTGCACGACGCCGGCGCCGTGGTGGTGTGGGACCTTTGCCATTCCGCGGGGTCGGTGGAGATCGACCTGGACGGCGCGGACGTGGACTTCGCCGCCGGATGCACGTACAAGTACCTCAACGGAGGCCCGGGGTCGCCGGCCTTCGCGTACGTCAACGCCCGCCACCTGCCGTCGCTGAACCAGCCCATCTGGGGCTGGATGGGCCGCAAGGACGCCTTCGAAATGGCCGCCGGATATGAACCGGCCCAGGGCATTCGGGGTTTCCTCAGCGGCACACCCGCCATCTTCGGCATGATCGCCATGCAGGGCACCCTGGCCCTCATCGAGGAAGCGTCCATGGCCGCCATCCGGGAAAAATCCGTGGCGCTGACCGGCTTCGCCGTGGAGGTCTTCGACGCCTGGCTGGCCCCGCTGGGTGCGCAACTGGCATCGCCCCGGGAACCGGGGGAGCGCGGCGGCCACATCACCGTGGACCACCCGGACTTTACCAAGGCCACGGTGGAAGCGCTCTGGGACGGGGACGTCATTCCGGACTTCCGCTCGCCGCACGGCATCCGGGTGGGGCTGTCCCCGCTGAGCACCAGCTTCGCCGAAGTGCTGCAGGGCATGGCCGCCATCAGGGAACGGCTGCAGGGCTGAGCGCCCCACTGTCCCCGCTGACTGTTTCGAGCGCTCCGTTTCGAGCGCCCTGTTTCGACAAGGTTAGGCCGGGGCCGGTAAACTGGACGATGGATCCGGCTGCAGTCCGTGGCGGCTGGCTCCTGTTGTTGGCGCCTCCTCCGGTTTTCCCGATCAGGACGCTGGCGGCAGACCCGGCAGTGAGTTACTGACCTGGGCCTTCACGGCACATTCCCAAGGAGTTATTGTGGCACTTGACGCCGCTGTAAAGCAGTCCATCATCAAGGAATACGCAACCGCCGAAGGCGACACCGGTTCACCCGAGGTCCAGGTTGCCGTCCTGACCCAGCGGATCAAGGATCTGACTGAGCACATGAAGGAGCACAAGCACGACTACCACACCCAGCGCGGTCTGCTGGCCATGGTTGGTCGCCGCAAGCGCATGCTGAGCTACCTCAAGAAGACTGACATCGCCCGCTACCGTTCGCTCATCGAGCGCCTCGGCCTGCGCCGCTAGTCTGGCTTTGGGGCGGCCCTTTCCCTCCGGATCGGGCCGCCTTCTTCAAATGAAAAACTAAACAGGAGGATCAACCGCATCACGCATTCGCGGTCCTCGGTAGTGATCTCCGGGAACGGCTTCGTTGACAGAAGCCGGCGGCCCGTGGGTCTCGATCGATGACCGGGTGCAGGGCCAGTAGACAGATGCTGGGCTGGGTTGATGCGGCTGGACTTCCGTGAAACAGAAACGGAGGTGACTCTCTTGGAGGGTCCCGAAATCCAGTTCTCAGAGGCAGTCATTGACAATGGCCGCTTCGGCAAGCGTGTAATCCGCTTCGAAACCGGCCGCCTCGCCAAGCAGGCTGCCGGCGCAGCCATGGTGTACATCGACGATGACACCGCGCTGCTGTCCGCCACCACCGCCGGCAAGCACCCGCGTGAAGGCTTCGACTTCTTCCCGCTGACCGTTGACGTCGAAGAGCGCATGTACGCCGCCGGCCGCATCCCGGGCTCGTTCTTCCGCCGCGAAGGCCGCCCGTCCACCGAAGCCATCCTGGCCTGCCGCCTGATGGACCGCCCGCTGCGCCCCGCCTTCATCAAGGGCCTGCGCAACGAAGTCCAGATCGTGGTGACCGTCCTGGCCATCAACCCCGATGAGCTGTACGACGTCGTGGCCATCAACGCTTCCTCGATGTCCACCCAGCTGTCCGGCCTGCCGTTCTCCGGCCCCATCGGCGGCGTCCGCGTTGCCCTGGTGAACGACGAAAACGGCTCCCAGTGGGTTGCCTTCCCCAAGCACTCGCAGCTGGAAAACTCCGTGTTCAACATGGTGGTTGCCGGCCGTGTTGCCGGTGACGACGTCGCCATCATGATGGTCGAGGCCGAAGCCACCGACAACTCCTGGAACCTCATCAAGGAACAGGGCGCCACCGCCCCCACCGAAGAGGTTGTGGCCGAGGGCCTGGAGGCTGCAAAGCCGTTCATCAAGGCACTCTGCGACGCCCAGGCCGATCTCGCCGCCCGCGCTGCCAAGCCCACGGTCGAGTTCCCGGTCTTCCTGGACTACGAGGACGACGCTTACGCCGCCGTCGAGTCCGCTGCAGCCGACAAGCTTGCCGCCGTCTTCCAGATCGCAGACAAGCAGGAACGCGACAACGCTTCCGACGCGCTCAAGGACGAGGTCCTGTCCAGCCTGGCCGGCCAGTTCGAAGGCCGCGAGAAGGAACTGTCCGCAGCGTTCCGCTCGGTCACCAAGCACGTGGTGCGCCAGCGCATCCTGAAGGACCAGATCCGCATCGACGGCCGCGGCCTGACGGACATCCGCCAGCTCACGGCCGAGGTGGAGGTCCTGCCCCGCGTCCACGGCTCCGCCATCTTCGAACGCGGCGAGACCCAGATCATGGGTGTCACCACGCTGAACATGCTCAAGATGGAACAGCAGATCGACTCGCTGTCGCCGGTGACGCGCAAGCGCTACATGCACAACTACAACTTCCCGCCGTACTCCACCGGTGAAACCGGCCGCGTGGGCTCGCCCAAGCGCCGCGAAATCGGCCACGGCGCCCTGGCCGAACGTGCCCTGGTGCCCGTCCTGCCGTCCCGCGAGGAATTCCCGTACGCCATCCGCCAGGTGTCCGAGGCCCTCGGCTCCAACGGTTCGACGTCGATGGGTTCCGTCTGCGCCTCCACCCTGTCCCTGCTGAACGCCGGTGTGCCCCTGAAGGCCGCCGTCGCCGGCATCGCCATGGGCCTGGTCTCCGACCAGGTGGACGGTCAGACCCGCTACGCAGCCCTGACCGACATCCTCGGCGCCGAAGACGCCTTCGGTGACATGGACTTCAAGGTTGCCGGCACCTCCGAGTTCGTCACGGCCATCCAGCTGGACACCAAGCTCGACGGTATCCCCGCCTCCGTGCTGGCGGCAGCACTGAAGCAGGCCCGCGAAGCACGCCTGCACATCCTCGAGGTCATCAACTCGGCAATCGACACCCCGGACGAGCTCTCCGAGTTCGCACCGCGCGTCATCGCCGTGAAGATCCCCGTGGACAAGATTGGCGAGGTCATTGGCCCCAAGGGCAAGATGATCAACCAGATCCAGGAGGACACCGGCGCCGACATCTCCATCGAGGACGACGGCACGGTCTACATTGGCGCCACCAACGGCCCGTCTGCCGACGCAGCACGCTCCGCCATCAACGCCATCGCCAACCCGCAGGTCCCCGAGATCGGCGAGCGCTACCTGGGCACGGTCGTCAAGACCACCACCTTCGGTGCCTTCGTGTCGCTGACCCCGGGCAAGGACGGCCTCCTGCACATCTCCGAGCTCCGCAAGCTGGCCAACGGCAAGCGCGTGGACAACGTGGAGGACGTGGTTTCCGTCGGCCAGAAGATCCAGGTGGAAATCACCAAGATCGACGACCGCGGAAAGCTCTCGCTTGCCCCGGTGGTAGCCGAGGAAGAGGCTCCGGCCGACACCGAGCGCGCCCACACCACGGAGCCCGCTGAAGGCGTTGACGTCTAACAGCCCGGGACTCCCGGCAGAAGCATGAATCGGCGGGGCCGGTGGATGATCCACCGGTCCCGCCGCTGTTACGATGGCAGCCAGATCCGGCTGCCCCTCCTGAAAGGCATCAATGACTGTTGTACCCCTGCCGCTTGAGCAGAACCACGCCGGCGACACCCTGGTCCACGGCTCCGACGGCGGGTCCGAGGTCCGCCGTTCAGTGCTGCCAGGAGGCGTGCGGGTACTGACGGAGGCGATGCCGGGCCAGCGGTCAGCCACCATCGGGTTCTGGGTGGGCGTCGGGTCCCGCGACGAGGCCCCGGGCCAGCACGGATCCACCCACTTCCTCGAGCACCTGCTGTTCAAGGGCACCAAGCGGCGCACTGCCCTGGAGATCGCCTCGGCCTTCGACGAGGTGGGCGGGGAATCCAACGCGGCAACAGCCAAGGAAAGCACGTGCTACTTTGCCCGGGTGCTGGACACGGACCTGCCCATGGCCATCGACGTCATTGCGGACATGATCACCGGGGCCGTATTGGATCCTGACGAGATGGAGCAGGAACGCGACGTCATCCTGGAGGAGATCGCCATGGACAGCGATGACCCCACAGACGTCGCCCACGAACATTTTGTCGCCGCAGTCCTCGGCAGCCACCCGCTGGGCCGTCCCATCGGCGGAACCCCCGCCGCGATCAAGGCCGTGGCCCGGGATTCCGTGTGGGAGCACTACCGCAGGTACTACAAGCCGGAGGAACTGGTCATCACCGCCGCGGGCGGCCTGGACCACGACGTCGTCTGCGGACTCGTGGTGGATGCCCTCGAGGCCGCCGGGTGGTCGCTGCAGTCCGACGCGGCGCCCGTGCAGCGCCGCTCCACCGAACGTGCCCTGATCACCGGGACGGCCGGGCTGCACGTGGTCAAGCGTGCCGTGGAGCAGGCAAACATCATCATGGGATGCCCCACGATCGTCGCCACCGACGAACGCCGCTATGTCATGAGCGTCCTGAACGCGGTCCTCGGCGGCGGCATGTCCTCGCGGCTGTTCCAGGAAGTCCGCGAGAAGCGTGGCCTCGTTTACTCCACCTACTCCTTTGCATCGTCCTACGCCGACGCCGGCTACTTCGGCATGTACGCCGGCTGCACGCCGTCCAAGGTCCGCCAGGTGGTGGACCTGCTGGGCGTGGAGCTTGACAAGCTCGCTGAGCACGGAATTTCCGAGGATGAACTCCGCAAGGCAGTGGGACAGCTCGGCGGCGGAATCGTCCTGGCCCTGGAGGACACCGGCTCCAGGATGTCCCGGCTGGGCCGGGCAGAGCTGGTCTCCGGCGAATACCAGGACATCGACGAGACCCTGCGCCTGATCAAGGCCGTCACCGCCGAACAGGTCCAGGAACTGGCCGCCGAACTCGCTGCCGCGCCGCGGACCATCACCGTGGTGGGCCCCTTCGAAGAGACGGAAACCTTCGGACTGTAGGAGGCTGGCGCTGCTGCCCTGCAGAGTCCATCCTGAGTATGGGGGTGAGCTTCGGCAGGAGGTGGCGTGTTCGTGGACAGGCCGGAGTTGAAGCCCGGGCATCCTGCCCTGGCACCTCTGTTGGGCCACTGGCGTGG
Source organism: Arthrobacter sp. SLBN-83 (assembly GCF_006715285.1). Lineage (NCBI taxonomy): Bacteria > Bacillati > Actinomycetota > Actinomycetes > Micrococcales > Micrococcaceae > Arthrobacter > Arthrobacter sp. SLBN-83. The sequence continues at coordinate 4,275,453 of NZ_VFMX01000001.1, read as the reverse complement.
AAGCACCGTCCTTGCCGCCGGTCCTTGGGGGCCTGAGCGCACGGTGGACGCCGAGGTGTCCTACACGCCGATTGCTGGTGGCTTCGGAGTGGTGCAGGGCTACCGGCATGTCGAGCCTGATGGCACGCACTTCGAGGGCCATGGCATCTTCACGATCGATCCTGCGCGCAAGGACGTGCTCTGGTATTTCGTGGACAGCACAGGTGCGCTGCCCGCTGGCGCTGCCCGGTGTACGTGGCACGACGGCGTCATCCGGGTGGAGCGGCCAAGCAGTGCAGGCTGGACGCGGCACGCCATCAGCGTTGAAGCCGGAGTGCTGCGGCACGTCACCGACTTGCGTGCAGCTGGAAGATTCGAGCCTGAAGACGTGCCGGAGGTGAAAGCACAGGTCGCAGGGAACGGAAAGGATCAAACCTACCGGCCCTTCATGCGATCCGTCTTCCACCGTGCCTGAGGGCGTCTGGGAACGAGTGCGCGGGCCGCGAGCGTTGCCGATCTTTCAAGCCCAGGCTTCGTCGGCACCTCAATTGACGGTGGCTTCAAAATTTATGACTTCAGCCGTTCCCAGTCCTTCCACGGGTCGGGTGGCAGATTGAATGGTTGCGCGTAGAAGTCGTCCCATAGTGGATCTGTGGGGCACAGGCCGCTGGAGTCGAGCAGATTCTCGGAGGGTGGTTCTTCAGGTGGCCGGTCGGGCCAGTTTGGCATGTCCGCGAGTAGTGGCTCCCACTCCAGATCCTCAGTTGCGCGCGCAACAGCCTCTATCGGCAGGATTCCTGGTGGCCAGTGTGGTGGTTCGGTGTCTGGGTGTTCGGATTTGTAGTGGCGGCCGGTGGGTGAGGTCCAGCCGGGCGGGTCGTTGTCGGTGGCTGGGTCTGGTGTCCATCTGCTGTGGTGTTTGAGCCGGTGGTGTTTGGGGCAGAGCTGGGCCAAGTTGGTGGTGCCGGTGGTTCCGCAGTGTTCCCAAGCTTGAAGGTGGTCGGTTTCGTTGTCCGGGGTGCCGTTGGTGCAGCCGGGGAAGGTGCATTTGGCGTCGCGCATCCTGATCCAGCGTTTGATGGTCTCAGGAAGCCGGTAGCTCTTCCTGCCGATTTCCAGCGGCGCCCCGTCGCGAGGATCGACGAGGACCCGGTAGAAGGAGTCGGCCCCGTCGGCGACGAGTTTCCGTGCCATCGAGGCCGGAATCGGTCCCAACCCGTCAAGTACCGCCGGCTCATCCGTCGCCCCGAGCAGGGAGAGCACCGGCACCATGACCAGGACATCTGCCCGCGGCGTGGGGACCTTGCCAATTTCCGTGACGACCGCTGAAGTGGGGGCGTTGTCGGTGGTGTCCACGGCGTTTACGGTGCCTCTTAGGGTGTGGCCGGCTCCGAGGAGCTGGGACGCTGCGATGTCGGGTCGGAGTTGGGTGAGGGTGCGTGGTTCGTCGGGCCCCTGGAGCCCGCGCGCGATGGCGGTACTCCGGTTCCAGATGGCGCAGGCGGTATCGCCGGGGAGGTAGAGCGAGACCCAGGCCATGCCGTCGCGGTCTGGGGCGTATTCCATCCGCCGGTCAGCGACCCCCTTTACGTGGCGCTTCTCGATCGATTCGGGGTGGTGGCGTTCCCGCCACCCCCGCACCTTCGCTCGGAACCTGGACGGCACAAGTTCACCCGGGGCTGCCCCGCGGGCGGGGTTGGGTGTGTCGGGGTCGAAGAAATGCGCCACGAGGGCGGCAGCCCCGGCCGGGTCAAGGCCATCGGTTTCACCGGCGATGACCTTCGCGTGCTGCCAGGACACGACACCGGTAGACAACGCCTCGAACACCAGCGGTAGGGAGCAGACCTTCCGCGACTGGTCCACGAACGCAGCGGCGGCCGCCGAACTAATGGTCAGGACCCCGGCGATTTCCTCCACCACGGACATTTCGGCGTAGGTCCGGTCCGTGACGGACGCGTCCGGCGGCATCAAGGCCTGCTGGATCTCCATGGCCTCACCAGCATCCCGGGCTTTCATCGCGGACAGCCGCGCCTCCATCCGGGCGATAACTTCGAGCCGTTCCAGCCGGATCTCGTACCGCCGCTGCAGCACATCAAAATCAGGGCCAATACCTACGCCGGCCGCCAGGAAGGCGTCCTCGCGTTCCAGAACATTCAGGGCATCGAGGGCAGCAACGCAGGCATGAACACCTTCCGCTGCCGCTGCCACCCCAAGGCTGGTTCCCATAGAAGAATCATCCAACGAGGGTCTGACAATCAAAGCCCCGCAGGCACCAATGCGCCCGAAGGCTGGCTCCCTAGCCTCCCGCGAAGGGCGGAAGCACGTCCACCACGTCGTCGGGACGCAGCACAGTTGCCTGGTCCCGCACGGCCACCTCGTTGAGCAGGAAGCTGCTCCGGGAAAGGATCCGGGGAAGCGGCGGGGTTCCCGTTGGGGGCTCCGCCCGCTCCACGGCGGCTACGGCCTTCACCAGGTCAGCCACCGTGGCGCCGTCGGGCAGGTCGAACTTCTCTTCTTCGAAACCGGCGGCGGCGCGTGCGGCAGCAAAGTAACGTACAAGCATTTCCGGTCAGCCCCCGATGGCACTCATGCTGCGGTCCGGCTGGACGAAGTCCGGGGCGTCCAGTCCCACGTGGTCCATGCCATGCGCTTTGGGTTTGATCCACATGGCGTCCTGCCACCGCTGCGCCAGCTCCGCGTCGCCGGCGCCCGCCCGCAGCAGGCCCAGCAGATCGTATTCTTCCCGTGAGAACAGGCAGCTCATGATCTTGCCTTCGGCGGTGATCCTGGTGCGCCGGCAGTCGGAGCAGAACGGCTCGGTGACGGAGGCGATAATCCCCACCGTCCCCAGCACCGGGCCCTCCGGATCCGCAGGGCCGGCCACCCGGCGTCGTACTTCAAAGCGTTCCGCGGGGGCGCCGTCACGTTCCCGGGGATCTGGACTGAGGACGAAATCCCGGGACAGCAGCTCCCGGATTTCGGCGGCGGTGATCATGTTCCGGCGCGTCCAGCCATGGTCCGCGTCGAGCGGCATCTGCTCGATGAACCGCAGCTCGTACCCGCGCTCCAGGGCCCAGGCCAGCAGCTGCGGTGACTCGGCATCGTTGATCCCGCGCATCAGGACAGCGTTCAGCTTGACCGGTCCCAGCCCGGCAGCCCAGGCCGCGTCCACACCGGCCAGGACCTGGTCCAGGAAGGGGCGGCGGGTCAGCTTGGTGAACGTTTCCTCGTGCAGGGAATCAAGCGACACGTTGATGCGCGTCAGCCCGGCGCCCTTCAGCGCTGCCGCCTTCCTGGCCAGGCCAACGCCGTTGGTGGTCATCGAGATCGGAAGGTCGGGGTGGTTGCGCCGCAGGGCCGCGATGATGTCCACCAAATCGTGCCGGACCAGCGGCTCGCCGCCCGTCAGCCGCAGCTCCCGGACACCCAGCCGTTCAACGCCCACCTTGACGATCCGCACGATTTCTTCGCCGGACATCACCGCCTGCTTGGCCAGCCACTCGAGGCCTTCGGCAGGCATGCAGTAGGTGCAGCGGAGGTTGCATTTGTCAGTCAGTGACAGCCTCATGTCGGTGGCGCGGCGGCCGTACCTGTCCGCCAGGCCGGCCGGTGCATCCGCGGGGCGGCGTCCGGGCACAGCCGATGCTGCTTCTTCCCGCGGCTGGGGCATGCCTAGCTGGACACTCATGAATTCAGGCTACGCCACCTTGAGCCGCGCATCACACAGTGACCGGTCGGGGAACATCCCGGCGCCACGATCCTATGCTGGGAGATGTGAAGACTTCCCGGCACGGGTACGGGGCGGACGACGACGGCGGCGGCCTCGAGGGGCGCGCGGAACCTTCCGTCCGGCACCAGGGAGTCCCGCGCGCCACGGTGCGGCACCCACGGAGGTATTGGGGTGCGGCAGCCGGGATGGCGGCCGTCGCCGGGGGTGTCGCGGCGGGGGAGCTGCTGGCCGGGTTCGCCAGCCCCTCCCTTTCCCCGCTGACCGCCGTTGGCGGAGTGGTGATCGACGGTGTTCCCCCCGGTGTGAAGGACTGGGCCATCTCCCTTTTCGGTACGGCTGACAAGGCTGCCCTGCTGACGGGCATGGCGTTGGTCATCGCGGGGCTGGCCGCGCTGGCCGGGGTGCTTGAGCTCCGGAGACGGTTCGCCGGTGCGGGCGTGGTGGGAGTCTTCGGACTCGCCGGAGCGGCAGCCGTGCTGACGCGTTCCCAGGTGACCCCGGTGGCTGTTGCGCTTCCGCTCCTGGCCGCGGGTGCCGCCGTCGTGCTCTTGCGGCTCCTGGCAGGGCGGGTGGCGGCGTGGGAGGCCACTGCTTCAACCGGCGATGCCGAAAGCGCACCCGATCCCACAGCTGCCGGCTCCCGCCGCCGCTTCCTCCAGGCCCTGGGAGGCACCGCGGCGCTGACTGCCGCTGCCGGCGTGCTGGCGGGGATCTGGCGCGGGGCCACCACCGCGGTCAGCGAAGCCCGGGCACGCATCACCCTTCCAGTGCCGGCATCTCCCGCGCCGCCCATCCCGGCCGCTGCGGAGTCCGGCGTGGCGGGAACGCCGCCGCTGGTCACACCGAACCGGGACTTCTACCGGATCGACACAGCCCTCACCGTTCCGGCGGTCAACCCGGATACCTGGGTCCTCAAGGTCACCGGCATGGTGGCCCGGGATCTCCAGCTCTCCTTTGCGGACCTGATGGCGAAACCCCTGACCGAACGCCACATCACCATCGCCTGCGTCTCAAACAACGTGGGTGGGGACCTGATCGGCAACGCCCGGTGGCTGGGGTGGCCGGTCCGGGACCTGCTGGGCCTGGCGGAGCCGCAGCCGGGAGCCGACATGGTGCTCTCGCGCAGCGCCGACGGCTGGACCGCCGGGACGCCGTTGGAGGTGCTGACGGATAACCGGGATGCCCTGCTGGCCGTAGGCATGAACGGGGAGCCGCTGCCCCTGGAGCACGGCTTCCCCGTCCGGCTGGTGGTCCCCGGCCTTTACGGCTACGTTTCTGCGACCAAGTGGCTGACCGAACTCAAGGTCACCAGGTTCGCCGACGATGCCGGGTACTGGACCCCGCGGGGCTGGTCCGAGCGCGGGCCCATCAAGACGTCGTCGCGCATCGACGTGCCCCGCAGCGGCTGGCCGCTCAGCCCGGGGACCGTTGTTTTTGCCGGCGTAGCCTGGGCCCAGCACACGGGCATCGGGAAGGTGGAAGTGCGGCTCAACCGGGGGCCATGGCGGGAAGCTGAGCTGGCGCCCGGCATCTCCGCCGATACCTGGTACCAGTGGAAGCTGGCCATCGACCTCACTCCGGGGCAGTACGAAGTCCAGGTCCGCGCCACCGACCTGAACGGCCGGCCCCAGGACGAAACTTTCCGGCCGCCCGCGCCTGACGGAGCCACCGGATTCCACACGGTTAGAGTGGACGTGAAATCCTGACGGCCGCGACCAAAGGCGTACCCATGACCACTGCGCAACACGCCCCTGCCGGCAGGGCGCATAACGCCCGCTCCGTTGCCGACCACCGAGCCGCCGTCACGGATCTCCTGGCCCCGCTCGCGGCAGAATCCCGTGCCGAGGCTGTTCCGTTGCCGGATGCCCTGGGCCGGTCGTTGGTGCATGGACTCCTTGCGCCGCTCAGCCTTCCCCCCTTCGCCAATTCCCAGATGGACGGGTACGCCGTCCGTTCCGCGGACATTCCCAACGGCGGCACTGACCTGCGCATCATGCCCCCCGTTCCCGCCGGGTCAACCCCCCAGCCGCTGGAGCCGGGGACTGCGGCGCCCATCATGACCGGTGCCATGATCCCGGTGGGGGCTGACGCCGTCGTACCTATCGAAAAGGCGGTGCCAGACCATTTCCTTCCGGAGGGGACTGTTGTGACGCTGCCTGCCACTGCCCCGGGAACGTACGTGCGCACCGCCGGCAGTGACATTCCGGCGGGGGAGCGGGCGCTCGCCGCACGGACCTGCCTGGGGCCGGCGCAGCTGGGACTGCTCGCCGCCCTAGGCCTAACGGAGGTGGAGGTGTACCGGTCGGTGACCGTCCTGCTCGTCACCACCGGGGACGAAGTGGTTGAACCGGGCCGGCCCCTGCCGGACGGCAAGATCTACGACTCAAACGGAACCCTCCTGGAAGCGGCCATGACACAGGCAGGCCTCCGCGTCCGCCGCGCAGGGATCTCCACCGACAACCCTGCTGAACTCCAGGCGCTGCTGCGGGCCGAAGGCCGGGACTCCGACCTGATCGTCACCACCGGAGGGGTCAGCAAGGGAGCCTACGAGGTGGTGCGTCAGGCCATGGCGGAACAGCCGGTCGACTTCCTGCATGTTGCCCTGCAGCCTGGCGGTCCCCAGGGAATAGGAACGTTCGACAGCGTCCCCTTCCTTGGGTTTCCCGGCAATCCGGTCAGCTGCCTGGTCTCCTTCGAAATGTTCCTCCGGCCCGCCCTGTCGGCCTTGGTGGGGGCACCGGCGCCCCGGCTGCCCCTGCGCGCCCGGCTTGACCTTGAAGGGCAAACGCAGCAGCTCACCTCGCCCGGCACCAAACACCAGGTCCGCCGGGGGAGCCTGCGGCCGGACGGGACGGTACGGCTGGAAGGCGGCGAGAGCTCGCACCTGATGCACGCGCTCGCGGGCTCGAATGTCCTGGTCCACATCCCCGAGGGCGTCACGGAACTCGCTGCCGGGGACGAGGTGGAAGTATGGATGCTGTGAACGCAGAACAGACCCCCGCCCTGACGCACCTGCGCCAGGACGGCAGCGCCCAGATGGTGGACGTTTCCGCCAAGGCAGAAACCACCCGGGAAGCGACGGCCACCGCCACGGTCCGGACCACCGCCGAAGTAATGCAGCTCCTGGGCACCGGCGGGCTCCCCAAGGGCGATGCCCTGGCCGTTGCCCGCGTAGCCGGCATCATGGCCGCCAAGAAGACCCCGGACCTGATCCCGCTCTGCCATCCGCTGCCGCTCTCCAAAGTCACGGTCGACTTTGACCTTGGCGCTGACGCCGTCACCATCGGCGCCACCGTCAAGACCAGGGGTGTCACCGGCGTGGAAATGGAGGCCCTGACCGCGGTGTCCGTGGCCGCCCTGAGCGTTTACGACATGATCAAGGCAGTGGACAAGCACGCCGTGCTGACGGACATCAAGGTGCTGGCCAAGAGCGGCGGCAAGAGCGGAGACTGGGCACTGTGACCACACCCTTCAGCGCGGCGGCCCCGCATGTGCACGGCGAGGTGCAGGGGCGGAAGGCCGGCGTCGTCATCGCCTCCACCCGCGCGGCCGCCGGCATCTACGACGACGAAACCGGCCCCGTGATCACTGACTGGCTCGCCGAGCACGGCTTCGACGTGTTTCCGGCCATGGTGGTCCCCGACGGTGACCCGGCGGGTGCCGCCATCAGGGCGCTCCTCACCCAGCACCCCGCCGTCATCATCACCAGCGGCGGCACCGGGCTCAGCCCCGACGACCGCACGCCGGACGTCACCCTGCCGCTCCTGGACCGCGAGATTCCCGGGATCATGGAGGCGATCAGGAGGGCGGGCGCTGCCAAAACCCCGCTCGCTGCCCTAAGCCGTGGCTACGCCGGCGCCGCAGGGCACACGTTCATCGTCAACCTGCCCGGATCACCGAAGGGCGTCATGGACGGGCTCACCGTCCTGGACCCGCTGATCGGGCACCTTTGCGACCAGCTGGAAGGCGGACATGGGCACTGAAGCATTTGAAGTGGTCAGGGCAGTCCTGAGTGCGGATCCCATCTCGGTGGACCAGGCAATAGCGGCAGTGGAAAGCGACACCGCGGGCGCGGTGGTCAGCTTCAGCGGCGTGGTGCGGAACCACGACGGCGGCAAGGCCGTTCAGCGCCTCAGCTACAGCGCGCACCCCACGGCACACCAGGTGATGGCCGACGTCGTCGCGCGCCTTGTTGCCGAACAGGGCGCTGAAGGGGACGCCGGGGCTGAACAGCCTGTCCGGATCTGGGCAGCACACCGCACCGGCATGCTGGAAATTGGCGACCCCGCTCTGGTGTGCGCCGTCTCCGCCGCGCACCGTGGCCAGGCCTTCGCCGTCTGCTCAGAACTCGTGGACCGCATCAAGGAACAGGTGCCCATCTGGAAGGAACAGTTCTTCTCCGACGGCACGGTGGAATGGGTTGGCGCAGGCGGCTGACACCCACCGCTGATCCCCGCTGCGAGGTAACGCACGCCTCCCGGTTCCTGCACCAACCACCGGCGCCGGTAGGGTTAACGCCATGACCGAACAACACTCCGTTCCCAAGCTGGTGGCCGTCCTCGGCGCCAACGGACGCATGGGCGCCGAAGCCGTCAAGGCCATCGACGCCGCTCCCGACATGAAGCTCGTCGCAGCCCTGGGACGGGGTGACTCACTGGAGCAGCTGACCGCCTCAGGTGCGCAGTACCTGGTGGACCTCACGGTCCCCGAAAGCACCGAAGCGAACGTCCGCTTCGCCGTCGAGCACGGAATCCACGCCGTGGTGGGCACCACAGGCTGGGACGCCCAGCGCCTCTCCGCGCTGGAATCCCTCTTGGCGGAACACCCGGAGACGGGCGTCCTGATCGCCCCGAATTTCGCCCTGGGCTCCGTCCTGGCCTCCGCGTTCGCCGCGAAGGCGTCCAAGTACTTCGAATCGGTGGAGATCATCGAACTGCACCACCCGGACAAGGTGGATGCCCCTTCCGGCACTGCCGTCCGCACGGCGGAGCTGATTGCCGCCGAACGTGCTGCCGCCCAGCTGCCACCCAGCCCCGATGCCACCACCAGCGAACGCGCCGGGGCCCGGGGCTGCGAAGTGGACGGCGTCCGCGTGCACAGCGTCCGGCTCCGCGGGCTCGTGGCACACCAGGAAGTGCTCCTCGGCGGTCCCGGTGAGCAGCTGACCCTCCGCCACGACTCCTTTGACCGTGCCTCCTTCATGCCGGGCGTGCTCCTGGGCGTTCGCAACGTCGCTGCGCACCCCGGCCTGACCGTCGGCCTGGACGGTTACCTGGACCTGGGACTCTAGGCCGTGAACGGGCTCGCAGCCGGCTTCCGGAAAAACCGCACCAAGATCTGGGTGGCAGCGGTGACGCTGCTGCTGGTGTTCTACCTGGTGGTGTCCTTCCAGCGCTCCCTCCTGCTTCTGTCGGACGCCAACCTGACCGCCAAGGCCATCGGCGCCGCCTACCTGGTGCTGCCCATTGTTGGCGCCTGGGCCCTGATCCGCGAGCTGATGTTCGGAGCCCGTACCGAACAGATGGCCAAGGTCCTGGAAGCCGAAGGCGGCCTGCCGGTGGACGAGCTCCCGCGCACGCCCGGTGGCCGGATCGTCCGGGCGGCTGCAGATGCCGAATTCGAAAAGTACCGGGCCGAGGCCGAGGCCGCTCCCGACGACTGGCGTTCCTGGTTCCGGCTCAGCTGCGCCTACGACGCCGCCGGGGACCGCAAACGTGCCCGGGCATCCATGCGCGACGCCGTGAAGCTTTTCACCGCCGCGTCCTAGCTTCCGGGGCTGCTCCCCGCCGCGATGGGCATTTCTGCCCATCGCGGCTTTTTACCGTCCACGGTAGGTTGACTTAGTACACACTCTTCAGCTTTGGGGGAAAGCATGAGGTTGGCCACCGCCGTTGGCACCGTCCGCGCCACAGGTGCGCACTATTTCCGGCCCGGCCCCAACGGTCCCACCCCCGTATTGCAGACGCCGTCGTTCCACGTGCCCGGACACCGGAGGCCAAGACCTGCACCCTGACCACAGCACGCCTCATCACCGCACCCTTGTTACCGCACAGAAGGACCATCAATGAGCCACCCGAATTACCCCCACCCGCAGCAGAACGGACCGTCTGCGCCTCCCATTCCGCCGCCGCCTTCCTCCTTTGGCGCGCAGCCCGCTTTCGAGGGGCAGTATCCGGCAGGTCCGCAGGGGGAATACCAGTCCGCGCCCTACGGCCAGGGCCCCTACTCCGATGCGCCGCGGAAATCCTTCATGGTCACGTGGCTCCTTTCCCTCCTGCTCGGCACTTTTGGCGTGGACCGCTTCTACCTGGGCAAGATCGGCACCGGCGTGGCGAAGCTGCTCACGGCCGGCGGTGCGGGCATCTGGTCGATTGTGGACCTGATCATGACCCTGACCGGAAACACCCGGGACAAGGACGGCCGTCCGCTGGAGGGCTACCAGGAAAACAAGAAGAAGGCGTGGATCATCACTGCCGTCGTCTGGCTGGTCAGCATCATTACCGGGATTCTGTTGACTATCGCGTCCATCGCCATGGTTGGTGCGGCCATCGATGCCCGGAAGGTGCCCGTGGCACCTGAACTTCCTTCGGCTTCCCAGGCCGCACCTGCCCCCTCCGGCGGAAGCCAGACCGGTGGCAGCGCGGCCGGAGCCAACTCCATGGTCGCAACCGTGTCCGAAGGCAACACCGTGAAGGTCAGCGTTCTTGACTCCATCTACACGGACAAGATTCCCGGCATGGACTACATGACTGCAAAGAACGGTGGCTTCTTTGCAATAGAGGTTTCCTGGGAGACGCAAACGGGCAGCAGCTTCTCCAGCCCCTCCAACTTCACCGTCCTTGATGCCGACGGCAAGGAGGGCGAGATGGTGTACCTGGACGAGAAGCTGGGACCGCTGCCCACCGATGAGGTAGGTGCCGGCGATGCCCGCAAGGGGATTATTGCGTTCGACGTCAAAAAGGGTCCGGTCCAGGTAGTGGTCTTTGATGACTATGGCGACAAGGCGGCCACCTTCAACCTGACCGCCCAGTAGGCAGCCAACTCCCGGCAGGTGTTCAAAAGGGAACCCGCGGCCCCATCTTGAGGTGGGCCGCGGGTTCCTTTCCTTAACCGAAAAACCGATTGTAAGGTCCAGGCCAGTCTTTGGTGGCTGCCGGTCAGTGGAGGGCCTTGAGGCCGCCCCGGCCCACCCGGCTCGCCGCATGGCCCACCCACTCCAGCGGACCGCGCCACGCCAGCACGGCGAACACCATGCCAATGATGATCGCGGCCGCTGCATGGGCAAAGTACATGCCGTCTTCGGTCCAGCCCGCGGGCAGGGGTTTGAGGTAGAAGCCGGAGACCACCCAGACGTGAACGGTGTACAGGGTCAGCGTCATGGCGCCGGCTCCCCGCAGCGGCAGCAGCAGGTCCAGGTCCACCCATTCGGCGAGGCGTCCCAGGAGCAGGCAGGCCCCGATGACGGCTGCCGCCACCGCCGAGGTGTGCAGCAGGTCAAGCGGGGTGCCGGAGTGCGGTGCGGCGGATGCCAGCCACCACCACGAGCCCTCCTGCGGCAGTCCCGCCAGGTTGACCTGCAGGACGCTGCCCAGCGGATAACCCGGCGAGTTGAGGACCTTCTCCAGCGCCGCGCGGCCGCCCCAGTCCTCCATGGCGGCTGTGCCCAAGGTCTTGGCGGCCACGGCCACCACCGTCCCGCCCACCAGCAGCAGGACGGGAACCAATGCCTTGGTGAGGACCAGGCGGCCGATGGCCAGACCAACCAGCAGGTAGGACAGCCACTGCACCACCGGGTAATACCCGGTGAAGAACACGTCCGCGAGCAGCCTCGAGGGGGTTCCCAGGTCCTCCCAGTTTGGGTTGTGGCCCAGCTTCAGCGGCGGCTCGGGGGCCAGGAGCCAGGGCCGCAGCAGATAAGCCAGCACCGGTGACGCCAGGATCCAGCCTGCAGCCCACGCACACAGGCGCTTCACGCCGAGTCCCAGGAACGGAAGGATGCACAGGAAGAGCACGGCGTAGTGGACCAGGATGATGGCCACGTTCACTTCCAGGCTGCCCAGGGTAAGTCCGACGGCGGCAATCACCAGTGCGCGCAGCGCCACTCCACGCCGGGCGCCCGACAGTTCGGCGCCCTCCAGGGGCTTGTCCCTGCCGGTCGAGAGGGCAAGCCCCACGCCGGCCAGAACGGCGAACAGTGCCGCGGCCCGCCCCGAGAATGTCAGGCCGATCCAAGTGGGGGTGAGGTTGGCATTCGATTCGAACGTCGGCAGCAGGTGCGTGGCCATCATGCCCAGCAGTGCCAGGCCGCGGGCGGCGTCGATGCCCCGAAGGCGCCCCGATTGTTGCCGGCCTGGGGTCTTCCGGGAACGGGTGGCCGGTGTTCGGGAGGTCATGACCAGATCGTCTCACACGCACTCGCGGCGTTGCTGTCAAGCAGGCGACGCCAACAGGGAAGGGAGTTGCGGCGGCGGAGAACCCTCTTGTTTTCGAATATATGTTCGAATAACATGGCTGCATGAAGACGTCATCAACCGGAGCCCCTGCCCCGCGGGGAGCCCAGCAGCCGGGAAATCTCCACTCCGGAAACCTGCAGGCGGGGAACGTGCCCACAGGTTTCCGTCCGGCCGGTCCGTCGGCTGAGGACGCCGCGGCCGGGGATGGCCTGCTGAAGGCAATGAGTCCCGGCGTGGTGGACTATCTTTTCCGCCAACTCGTTTCAGGCCGTCCGGCCGAGGATGTCCAATGGGAGCGGGAGGGCATCAGCCTTGCTGCCCAGCCGGAAGGGGCCGAGCTGGCCCGGCGGCTCGCGGAAACAGACATTGATGCGCTGACGCCAACGGAGCTGTTCCACTATGTACGCGCTGCGCAGCGGCTCGCTTCCTGGGCTGAGGACCTCCGGCAGGCCGCCGTCGGACGCTATTGCCATGCCGGAACAAACGGACCGCGGCCCGGCGGCCGCCATATTTGACGTTCGTCACGCCCGTGGCATTGTCCTAACCAGCCGGGGACAGGGTAACGTTTTTTCCATGGCTGACTCTTCCGCGCACATCCCTGCCCTCGGTACCCTTCTGACCGCCATGGTCACGCCGTTCACCAAGGACGGCGCAGTGGATTACGACCAGGCGGCAGCGCTGGCCAGCAAGCTGGTCGACGACGGCTGCGACGGGCTGGTGGTCACCGGAACCACGGGTGAAACCTCCACGCTGACGGACGAAGAGAACGTCGGCATGTTCCGCGCCGTGAAGGACGCCGTAGGCGGCCGGGCGGCCATCATCGCCGGTACCGGCACCAACGACACCGCGCACTCGGTCCACCTTTCCCAGCAGGCAGCAGCCCTCGGCGTCGACGGCCTCCTCCTGGTGACCCCTTACTACAACAAGCCCAGCCAGGCCGGCGTCCGCGCCCACTTCGAGACCATTGCGTCCGCCGTGGACGTCCCCGTCATGCTCTACGACATCCCCGGCCGGTCCTCCATCGCCATCGAACCGGACACCATGATCCGGCTGGCGCAGCACCCCAACATCGTCGCCGTCAAGGACGCCAAGGCGGACCTCACCGCCGCCACCCGTGTCATGGCGGAAACCGACCTGCTGTTCTACTCGGGCGACGACGGACTGACCCTTCCCTGGATGGCGCTGGGCGCCGTCGGGCTGGTAGGTGTCACCACGCATGTCGCCACCCGCCGCTTCCGGGAAATGATTGACGCCGTCAACGCCAATGACCTCGGCACCGCCCGCAAGATCAACTTCGAGCTGCAGCCCGTGGTTCGCGCCACCATGACCCGCGTACAGGGAGCCGTGGCGGCCAAACAGATTCTTAAATGGCAGGGAGTCCTGCCCAACTCGATTGTCCGTTTGCCCCTCGTGGAGCCGGACGAAACCGAGATCGAAACCATCCGCGGGGATTTGGCGGAAGCGGGGCTGGTCTTCTCCTGAGGCTAAGACCGGCACCCTTCCGCCTGGAAAGTAGTGCACTATGACCCAAACTGCCCTTACCGGCCTTGTCACCCCTCCGCGCCTGCCCCAGGGCACGCTGCGGATCGTCCCGCTTGGCGGGCTGGGGGAGATCGGCCGGAACATGGCCGTGTTCGAAATCGACGGCAAACTGCTGATCGTGGACTGCGGCGTCCTCTTTCCCGAGGAAACCCAGCCCGGCGTTGACCTGATCCTGCCGGACTTCTCCTACATCGAGGATCGGCTGGACGACGTCGTGGCCGTGATCCTCACGCATGGCCACGAGGACCACATCGGTGCGGTGCCGTACCTGCTGAAGCTGCGCAACGACATCCCGCTGGTGGGATCGCAGCTGACCCTCGCCCTCATCGAGGCCAAGCTGCAGGAGCACCGCATCCGGCCCTACACGCTGACCGTCGAAGAAGGCCAGGTGGAAAAGTTCGGGCCCTTCGAATGCGAGTTCGTGGCCGTGAACCACTCCATCCCGGACGCCCTGGCCGTGTTCATCCGCACCGCGGGCGGCACCGTCCTGCACACCGGCGACTTCAAGATGGACCAGTTGCCGCTGGACGGCCGCATCACCGACCTCCGGCACTTTGCCAAGCTCGGCGAAGAGGGCGTGGACCTCTTCATGTCCGACTCCACCAACGCCGACGTCCCGGGATTCACCACGGCTGAGAAGGAGATCGGCCCCACGCTGGAGCGGCTTTTTGGCCAGGCCACCAAGCGCATCATCGTGGCGTCCTTCTCCTCCCACGTGCACCGGGTACAGCAGGTGCTGGACGCGGCGGCCAAACATAACCGCAAGGTGGCCTTTGTGGGACGGTCCATGGTCCGCAATATGGCCATCGCCGAGAAGCTGGGCTACCTTGACGTTCCTGCCGGACTGATTGTCGACATCAAGAACATCGACAACCTTCCGGACAACCGTGTGGTGCTCATGTCCACTGGTTCACAGGGTGAGCCGATGGCCGCCCTGTCCCGCATGGCAAACGGCGACCACCGGGTGGTGGTGGGCGACGGCGATACCGTCATCCTGGCCTCCAGCCTTATCCCGGGCAACGAGAACGCCGTGTTCCGGATCATCAACGGCCTGCTCAAGCTCGGCGCCGACGTGATCCACAAGGGCAACGCGAAGGTGCACGTCTCCGGCCACGCCGCCGCAGGCGAGCTGCTGTACTGCTACAACATCCTCGAACCGCTCAACGCCATGCCCGTGCACGGCGAAACCCGCCACCTGATCGCCAACGGCAAGATCGCCATCGAGTCCGGCGTGCCGGAAGCCAGCGTCATCCTCGCGGACAACGGCAGCGTCATCGACCTTCGCGACCATCAGGCAGACATTGTGGGCCAGGTGGAGGTTGGCTTCGTCTACGTGGACGGTTCCAGCGTGGGCGAGATCACCGATGCCGACCTCAAGGACCGCCGCATCCTGGGTGACGAAGGCTTCATCTCCATCATCACGGTCATCCACCGCGCCACCGGCAAGGTGGTGTCCGGTCCGGAGATCCACGCCCGCGGCGTGGCTGAGGACGACTCGGTCTTCGACGACATCATCCCCAAGATCAACGCGGCCCTGGAGGAAGCAGTCCAGAACCACGCCGACCACACCAGCCACCAGCTCCAGCAGGTTGTCCGCCGGGTTGTCGGCACGTGGGTCAATCGGAAGCTCCGCCGCAAGCCCATGATCATCCCCGTGGTGCTCGAAGCCTGACAACATCCGCTCACTGGCTCCGGCCCGTACTCCCGCTGGCAGCAGGAGTCCGGGCCGGAGCTGTTTAACTACAGGGTCCAGGTGCCTGCCCGGCCCCGATATCCCCGGAATCACAGCATGCTTCCGGTAGCGTGGCTACTATGGCCACACGTACTACTTCCGCGCCCAAAGGTACCGGCAGGGGCAGCTCCGGCAGCAAATCCGGGAGCTCCACAGGCCGCGGAACCGGCTCCACCGCCAGCAAGGCAGGACGCGGCGGCTCCTCCAGCACCGCCCGCACCCGCCAGCTTCCCGCCGTCGAACACCACCAGCCCTGGCTGCTGCGCGTGGTGGGCGGAGCCTGGCTGGGCGTGGGCCACCTGGTGGGCGGGGGAGTGCGACGCATCGGCCATGACGTCAGCGATCTCCCTGCCGAGGATCGCCGCGACGGCGCCGCCCTGTTCAACCTGGCTCTGGGCATCTTCATTGCCACCTTCGCCTGGTGGGGCCTGACAGGCTGGTTCCCGGACGCCGTCTACGCCGTGGTGAACGGCACGTTTGGCTGGATCTCACTGCTGCTTCCGCTCATGCTGTTCGTGTGCGCGTTCCGGCTGTTCCGCCAGCCCTCCGATGGCCGGGGCAACAACCGGGTAGGCATCGGCTTCCTGATCATGGCGTTTGCCGGCTGCGGCCTGGCGCACATCCTGGGCGGCCAGCCCACGGTCGCCGACGGCTTCGACGGCCTGCGCAAGGCCGGCGGAATGCTTGGCTTCCTGGCCGCCGCACCGCTGGCCGCCATCCACCCGGCCGTCCCCGTGCTCCTCTACGGGCTGCTGGCCTTTATTTCGCTGCTGATCCTCACCGCCACCCCGTTCACGGCCATCCCGCGGCGCCTTCGGGAAGCCTACGAACACCTCATGGGCATCGACCTGATGGACCAGGAAAGCCCCGGCGACACGCACGACCGCAGCTACCTGGAACGGTCGCGGCCTGCGGCCCCGAAGAAAAAGAAGCGCAAGCTGTTCGGCAAGGATGAGGAGCACGACGCCGGCCTTGAGGGCTACGTGGGCGACGAAGCCTTTGAACACGCCGTCATTGACGACGACGACGAACGGGAAGCGCCCCGGCCGGCGCCCGGCGTGCGGCGGCCCACCCAGGCGGAAATCGCCGTCGAAAAGATCAAGGCGGCCCAGGGCCTGGGCGCCGGGGGGCCGGCTGCTCCTGCGGAGAACGCCACCGAGGCCATCCCGCTGGTCATCCCCGGCGCCGCTGCCCCCGGCAAAGCCGCCGCCGCGCCCACCGTGCCCTCCAACCCTGTTGCTCCCGCACCCCCGCCCGTGCCCATCCCGCAGCGCACCGAGCAGCTCTCGCTCGCGGGCGACGTCACCTACACTCTTCCGGCCTCGGACTTCCTGACGCCCGGCTCCATCCCCAAGGAGCGCACCGAAGCCAACGACGCCGTCGTCGCTGCCCTGACCGACACCCTGACCCAGTTCAACGTGGACGCCACCGTCACCGGCTTCAGCCGCGGCCCCACGGTCACCCGGTACGAGATCGAACTATCGCCCGGCACCAAGGTGGAGCGCGTCACCGCGCTGTCCAAGAACATCTCCTACGCCGTGGCGTCCAGCGACGTGCGCATCCTCAGCCCCATCCCCGGCAAATCGGCCATCGGCATCGAGATCCCCAACACGGACCGCGAAACCGTCTCCCTGGGCGACGTGCTCCGCAGCCAGAACGCGCGCCGCACGGACCATCCGATGGTGATGGGCGTGGGCAAGGACGTGGAGGGCGGCTACGTGGTGGCCAACCTGGCCAAGATGCCGCACCTCCTGGTTGCCGGCGCCACCGGTGCCGGTAAGTCCTCCTTCGTGAACTCGATGATCACCTCCATCCTGATGCGGGCCACGCCGGACGAAGTGCGCATGGTCATGGTGGACCCCAAGCGGGTGGAACTGACCGCCTACGAGGGCGTCCCGCACCTGATCACGCCCATCATCACCAACCCCAAAAAAGCCGCCGAAGCACTGCAGTGGGTGGTGCGGGAAATGGACGCCCGGTACGACGACCTCGCAAATTACGGCTTCAAGCACATCGACGACTTCAACAAGGCGGTGCGGGCCGGCAAGGTCCACCCGCCGGAGGGGTCCAAGCGGGTCATCCGCGCCTACCCGTACCTGCTGGTGATTGTCGACGAACTCGCGGACCTCATGATGGTGGCCCCGCGCGACGTCGAGGACTCGATCGTCCGCATCACCCAGCTGGCCCGTGCCGCCGGCATCCACCTGGTGCTGGCCACCCAACGTCCGTCCGTGGACGTGGTCACCGGCCTGATCAAAGCCAACGTCCCTTCGCGCATGGCCTTTGCCACGTCCTCCGTCACGGACTCCCGCGTGGTCCTGGACCAGCCCGGTGCCGAAAAGCTCATCGGCCAGGGTGACGCGCTCTTCCTGCCCATGGGTGCCTCCAAGGCGATGCGTGTCCAGGGCGCCTGGGTCACGGAGTCGGAGATCCACAAGGTGGTTGAGCACGTCAAGGGACAGCTGCAGGCCGTCTACCGCGACGACGTTGCCCCTGAAGCGGAAAAGAAGCAGATCGACGACGACATCGGGGACGACCTCGAGGTGCTGCTGCAGGCAACCGAACTGGTGGTCACCACGCAGTTCGGCTCCACGTCCATGCTGCAGCGCAAGCTGCGCGTCGGCTTCGCTAAAGCGGGCCGCCTCATGGACCTGCTCGAATCCAGGGGAGTGGTGGGTCCCTCCGAGGGGTCCAAGGCGCGCGACGTGTTGGTCAAGCCGGACGACCTCGCTGCCGTCCTGGCCGCCATGAAGGGCCAGGAGGCGCCGGCCACGGCCGACTCCCAGACGGCCGCGCTTAGCGACAATGCCAACGCCAACATCGCCCAGGGCGGCTACGCCGAAGACCTGGTGGCTGCGGACCTGGACAACAGGAAGCAGAGCGTCGAATACTACGACGGCTCCGATTCCGCGCCGGGCGGCTACGGCGATGACGACGACGGGTCCGAAGACGCATGGTCCCTCACCGGGCGTTAGGCCGGTAGCCTAGAAACGTGACTAGCACTGATGCAACCGCCGCCGGCCAGGGCCGTGCCGGGGTCTGGAACCTTCCTAATGTCCTGACCATGATCCGCATCGCGCTGGTCCCGTTTTTCGTGTGGTTCCTCGTAGCGGACGCCCCCGGGCTGCACAGCGAATCCGGGCCGTGGCGCTGGGCAGCGGTGGCGGCGTTCGCCGTCGCCATCTACACGGACAAGCTTGACGGCGACATCGCCAGGAGCCGGAACCTCGTCACCGACTTCGGCAAGATTGCCGACCCCATCGCTGACAAGCTCCTCACCGGCTCGGCGCTGGTGATGCTGTCCCTGCTGGGGGAGCTGCCCTGGTGGGCCACCCTTGTGATCCTGGTCCGGGAATGGGGCATCACGGCCCTGCGCTTCTTCGTGATCCGGTACGGCGTCATCCCTGCCTCCCGCGGCGGCAAGCTCAAGACCGTGGTGCAGACGGCGGCGATCTTCCTGTACCTCCTGCCGTTCGGGTCGTTCGCACCGTGGATGTCCTGGGTTGCGTTTGCGGTCATGATGGCGGCAGTGGCCATCACGCTGTGGACCGGCGTCGAATATGTTGTTGAGGCGCTGCGCCTCCGTGCGAAGGGCAAGCGCCAGGCCGGAACCGTGCAGGGGCAGGAGCAGGCATGAGCAATCTTCACCACCTGGCAGCGCGGGCCGTCCGCCAGGCGCTTGAGTCGGGGCAGACCGTTGCCACCGCCGAATCCCTGACGGCGGGCATGGTGTCAGCTGTTCTCGCCGACACGCCCGGGGCGTCCGGCATGCTGCAGGGCGGGGTGGTGGCCTACCAGAACTCCGTCAAGGACAGGGTGCTGCACGTCCCCGCCGATCTGCTGGCCCGCGTCGGGTCGGTCGACCCGGACGTCGCCCGGGCCATGGCAGCCGGCGCGCGCGCGGAACTCGGCGCCGACGTCGGGCTTTCCACCACGGGGGTGGCAGGTCCTGATGCCCACGACGGCAAGCCGGTGGGGCGGGTCTACATTGGGATCTCAACCGCCGCTGGATCCGCAGCGTTCGAGTATTCCTTCACCGGCAGCCGGCCGGACATCCGCGCCGCCGCCTGCGCTGCCGCCCTGGAAAGGCTCGGGGAGGCGCTGTCCGCCTGAACCTGTGGCCGCCTAAGTTACCAGGCGTAAAGTTGGCGGGAACAAAAGCCGGTACCGATTAGTTATTACATTGTGTCGCTTCCGGAGAGCGGAGGCGCCTAGGATGAAATGACCACGACGGTCCGCCAGGCGGCGGACCTGACCAATGAGGGAGCAAGGCGATACAGATGGTAAAGCAGCCCGTATCCGTAAACGGCGTTGTCCGCTGGAAGGATGTGGGCCTCGCCGAACAGGCTAAGAGCGAACAGAAGGAGCGCAAGATGGTAGTACTTCGTCACGAAATCGGTGATGTCCTGCGCGATGTCCGCCAGCGTCAGGGGCGTACGCTCCGTGAAGTTTCGCACAGCGCCCGCGTCTCCCTGGGATACCTCAGCGAAGTGGAGCGCGGCCAGAAGGAAGCATCGTCAGAGCTCCTGTCCTCGATTTGCTCGGCACTGGATGTTCCGCTGTCAAGCATGCTCCGCGAGGTCAGCGACCGCGTGGCAGTAGCCGAAGGTGTCGCCGTTCCGGACACCGTTCCACAGGAATTCTCCCAGCGTTACGGCCGCGACCTTAACACTGAACTGGACGACGAACTCTCCACGGGCCTTCTCTCCGGCGCCCGCTAGAGCAGCCGGCGCCCGCAGCGGGTCCGACGAACAGCAGGAAGCCCCTGGCGTGGCCGGGGGCTTCCTGCTGTTTCTTTTGCGCCGGTCCCCGCGTGCTTGTCCGGTTGGGCTACTGGTCCTGGGCGGACGCTGCGCCTGCGGCATCCCCGGGAAACCCGTCACGCTCGTATGTAGAGTTCAGCTTGGCCATGTAGCGGCCGAGTTCCTGCAGGTCCTCCACCGGCCACTCGCGCAGCCGTTCCTGGAAGACCTGGCGCCGTGCGTCCTGGACCTGGTGCATCTTCTCCTCGCCCTTGGCCGTCAGGCGGATGGACTGCGCCCTGCGGTCCAGCGGATCAGCCTCCTTGGATACCAGTCCCAGGCTTTCCAGGAACGCGATCTGCCGGCTGACCGAAGGCTTTCCCACCCCGATGTTCATGGCAAGCTCGGTGAGCCGGATGGGTCCCTCCCGGCGGATCACCGTCAACAGCCCGTACGCGGCAGGCTCCATGTCTGGGTGGACTTCCCGGGACAACTGGTTGGAAATGGCCCGGGCCCGCCGCCAAAACAGGCTGATCTGGTGTTCGACATTCTGCAGCGCGGTGTCGGCGGCTTCTTCGCCTGGATCGCGCCGCGGCGGGACATCGGGGGAGGTGCTCATGGCAATAATTCTATGGTCCACAATCATGAGAGGATTTACCGATGCGAATCAGCGAGTACTGGCGTCTCATGGATGACGAGTTCGGCGCGGGCTACTCCCGGGTGCTGAGCAGCAGCCTGGTCCTTGCCGGCGTCGGCGGGCGCACCGCCGACCAAGCCCTCGCTGCCGGTGTGGAGCCCCGAAAGGTCTGGCTTGCCGTCTGCGACGTCCAGGACGTACCGGCAGAACGCCGCTTGGGACGGGATATCGCTCCCCGGCGGGACTAACCGCCCTCCCGCCGGACACGCCGCAGGAGCCGTACTCTTCGAATACCTGTTCGGATAACGCTATGCTTTTTCTATTGGGTTTATCCACATAGCCGTCGTCCTCCGGCCGGAATGTCAGTGGGTCCCCTTAGCGTCAGAGATGACCAATAAATCGGCCGCGAAGGCCACCATCGAGAAAGCATTAGAGGTGTCAACCATGGCGGCAGCCCCGGATCGTGCAAAAGCGCTGGAAGCAGCGCTTGCCCAGATTGACAAGCAGTTCGGCAAGGGCTCGGTCATGCGCCTGGGCGACGAAGTCCGTGCCCCGATCGAAGTCATCCCCACCGGCTCCATCGCACTGGACGTCGCCCTTGGCATTGGCGGGCTCCCGCGCGGCCGCGTCATCGAAATCTACGGTCCTGAATCCTCGGGTAAGACCACCGTCGCCCTGCACGCCGTGGCAAACGCTCAGCGCGCCGGCGGCATCGCGGCCTTCATCGACGCCGAACACGCCCTGGATCCGGATTACGCCGCCAAGCTTGGGGTGGACACGGACGCCCTCCTCGTCTCGCAGCCGGACACCGGTGAACAGGCACTGGAAATCATGGACATGCTGGTGGGCTCCGGCTCGCTGGACGTCATCGTCATCGACTCCGTTGCCGCCTTGGTGCCGCGCGCCGAAATCGAAGGCGACATGGGTGACAGCCACGTCGGCCTGCAGGCACGCCTCATGAGCCAGGCCCTGCGTAAGATCACCGGCCGCCTGAGCCAGACCAAGACCACCGCCATCTTCATCAACCAGCTGCGCGAAAAGATCGGCGTCTTCTTCGGTTCGCCCGAAACCACCACCGGTGGTAAGGCCCTCAAGTTCTACGCTTCGGTCCGTATCGACGTCCGCCGCATCCAGACCCTCAAGGAGGGCGCCGACTCCGTCGGCAACCGGACCAAGGCCAAGATCGTCAAGAACAAGATGGCCCCGCCGTTCAAGGTGGCCGAGTTCGACATCATCTACGGCCAGGGCATCTCCCGCGAGGGCGGCATCATTGACATGGGCGTGGAGCACGGCATCATCAAGAAGTCCGGCTCCTGGTTCACCTACGATGGCGACCAGCTGGGCCAGGGCATGGAGAACTCGCGCCGGTTCCTGCGCGACAACCCTGAACTCGCCGCCGAGCTGGAACGCCTCATCAAGGAAAAGCTTGGTGTCGGGGTCAAGCCCGCCGAAGACGACTCCAAGGATGCGCCCAAGCTGAAAGCCGTCGACGGGTTCTAGCCCTTGGCTGGATCACGCTCACGGCGGTCCTCGTCCGGCGGCCCGTTCCCTGGGCCGCCGGACGACTTCGATGTCCCTGAGGACCCGCAGTCCGTAGACGCCGAACCGGACCCTTTCTCCGTGGCACAGGCCATCGTGTACCGACAGCTCACTGCAGCGCCCAAGAGCAGGCTGCAGCTTGCCCGGAAGCTGGCAGAACGGAACATCCCCGAGCACGTTGCCGAAGCAGTGCTGGACAAGTTCCAGGAAGTGCGGCTGATCAACGATGCCGAATTTGCCGACATGTGGGTCAGGAGCCGTTCCCAGTCCCGCAAACTGGCCAAGGGCGCGCTGCGGCGTGAGCTCGCCGAAAAGGGCATCGACCAGGAAACGGCGGCCTCGGCGCTGGAACAACTGACCGACGATGACGAGGAAGCCGCGGCCCGCGCCCTGGTGGAGCGCAAGCTCCGGCCCGGGACGGATCTGTCCGGCCCGGGGGAACGGGACAAGGCTGTCCGGCGGCTGGCCTCGATGTTGGCCAGAAAGGGCTACCAGCCGTCCCAGGCGTTCCGGATCGTCAACGAGGTCCTCGATGCCCGGCAGGAACCTGACGATGGTCCGGTCCAAAGCCGGTACCCTTAACGGGTGAGTTTGACCATTCCTTCCCCCCAATCCGGCGCCACCCCTTCGGTCGAAGCCGGGGCCGTTCCGCAATCCGGAGCCCTGCAGCCGCGCACCTACCACGTCCGCACCTTCGGCTGCCAGATGAACGTCCATGATTCGGAGCGGATGGCCGGCATGCTCGAGGACGCCGGCTACGTTCCGGCGGAAGGCGACCATGCCGACGTCGTGGTGTTCAACACGTGCGCGGTTCGGGAAAACGCCGACAACAAGCTCTACGGGAACCTTGGCATTCTGGCCCCTGTCAAGGCAGCCAACCCGGGGATGCAGATCGCCGTGGGCGGATGCCTTGCCCAAAAGGACCGCGAAACCATCCTGAAGAAGGCGCCATGGGTGGATGCGGTATTTGGCACCCATAACGTCGGCGCCCTGCCGGCCCTCCTGGACAGGGCACGGCACAACAACGAGGCTCAGCTGGAGATCCTCGAATCCCTGGACGTCTTCCCATCCACACTGCCCACCAAGCGGGACTCCGTCTACTCCGGCTGGGTGTCCATCTCCGTGGGCTGCAACAACACCTGCACCTTCTGCATCGTGCCGGCGCTCCGCGGGAAGGAAAAAGACCGGCGCCCCGGAGACATCCTCGCTGAAATCCAGGCACTCGTGGACGACGGCGCCATCGAGGTGACCCTGCTGGGCCAGAACGTCAACTCCTACGGAGTGGAGTTCGGCGACCGCCAGGCCTTCTCCAAGCTGCTGCGCGCCTGCGGTGATATCGAGGGCCTTGAACGGGTCCGCTTCACCAGCCCGCACCCGGCAGCCTTCACAGACGACGTCATCGACGCCATGGCAGAGACGCACAACGTCATGCCGCAGCTGCACATGCCGCTGCAGTCCGGTTCGGACCGCATCCTCAAAGCCATGAAGCGCTCCTACCGGTCCACGAAGTTCCTGGGCATCCTGGACAAGGTCCGGGAGAGAATCCCGCACGCAGCCATCTCCACGGACATCATCGTGGGTTTCCCCGGCGAAACTGAAGAGGACTTCCAGGCAACCCTGGACGTCGTGGAAAAGTCGCGCTTCGCCACGGCCTTCACGTTCCAGTATTCAAAGCGCCCCGGAACCCCCGCCGCCGACCTCCCCGACCAGCTGCCCAAGGCAGTGGTCCAGGAGCGCTTCGAACGGCTCACCGCCCTGCAGGACCGCATCGCCGCGGAGGAGAACCGGAAGCAGCTGGGCCGCAGGCTCGAGGTCATGGTCACCGCGCAGTCCGGGCGGAAATCGGAGGAGACCCACAGGTTGTCCGGCCGCTCCCAGGACCAGCGGCTGGTGCACTTCTCGGTTCCCGAGGGCGCTCCCGCCCCCCGACCGGGAGACCTCGTCACCGTCACCATCACCGAGGCCGCGGCGTTCCACCTGGTGTCCGATCCTACGCTCGAGGACTACAGCCTGCGCCGGTCACGGGCCGGGGATGCCTGGGACAGGTCCCAGGCAGACTCCTGCGGAGCACCCGCTCCCGATTCCGCGCCGGGACAAAAGGGCGTTTCCCTCGGCATGCCCTCGCTGCCGCTGCGCACCCGCTGACAGGTGGCCGCCCCGCCCGTCATCGCCGTCGTCGGTCCCACCGGCTCCGGCAAGTCCGATCTTGCCGTCAGCCTTGCCCTGGAACTGGACGGCGAGGTCATCAACGCCGACGCCATGCAGTTCTACCGCGGCATGGACATCGGCACCGCCAAGATCACGCCGGCTGAACGCAAAGGCGTTCCGCACCATCTCCTGGACACCCTGGACGTGACCCAGGAAGCCAGCGTGTCGGACTTCCAGCAACAGGCACGTGAAATCATTGCGGACATCCATGCCCGCGGCAAGCGCGCCATTCTGGCCGGCGGCTCCGGCCTTTATGTGCGCGCAGCCCTGGACGTCCTGGAGTTCCCCGGCACCGACCCTGCCGTGCGCGCGCGGCTGGAGGCAGAGCACGCCAAGGTCGGCACGCAGGAGCTCCTGGACCGGCTGGCGAGCGTGGATCCAGTCTCCGCGGGCAGGGTCTCCGACGCCCGGCGCATCATCCGGGCGCTGGAGGTCCATGAGCTCACCGGGCGCCCTTTCAGTTCCTTCATGCCGCGCCGGGAGTACTGCCAGCCGGCCATCCAGGTGGGCCTTGGGGTGGACCGGGAGGTGCTCCGTGAACGCCTGGCAGCACGGGTGCACCGAATGGTGGACGCCGGCCTGCTCGAGGAGGTCCGGCGGCTCGACGCTCTGGGCCTGCGCCGGGGCAAGACCGCTTCCCGCGCACTTGGCTACTCGCAGTTCCTGCGGGTCATTGATGGCACCTCTACCGTGGAGGATGCTGCGGAGGAAACCATCGTGGCCACCCGGCAGTTCGCCCGGCGGCAGCTGACCTGGTTCCGCGCCGATCCCCGCATCACGTGGCTGGACTGGCAGGATCCGGAGCTCGTGGGCAAGGCAGCGGAGCTGAGCAGATAGGAAGGCAGGCGGGCCGCAGACTGGAATCCGTCCCGGTTGCCGCGGTTCAGCACCCTGGTTTCGGCACCGGACGGGTCCGCCGCTACGCTTGGGACCATGAATGCAACCCCCGCAGAAACCACCGGATCCGCCCTGCGCACACTAAGCGGGCTCCGCTTTTCCAAGGGGCACGGCACCGGAAACGACTTCGTCCTGGTAGCCGATGCCGACGGCACGCACGCCATCGGCGCAGACCAGGCCGCCGCCCTCTGTGACCGCCACCGCGGCATTGGTGCAGATGGCCTGATCAGGGCGGTGCCCTCCCGGTTCCTGCCCGAAGGCCGTGAACTGCTGGCCGGTGCCCCGGACGCGGAATGGTTCATGGATTACCGCAACGCGGACGGCTCATTGTCCGAGATGTGCGGCAACGGGGTGCGGGTGTTCGTCCACTTCCTGCACACCGAGGGCCTGATCGACCTGCCCGACGGCGGATCGCTCACCATTGGCACGCGCGGCGGGGTGAAGACCGTGGTCCGCACCGGCGACGGCTACGCCGTGGACATGGGGCCTTGGGAGTTCATTTTCCCCGGGGAGGCCAGCGCCAAGGCCATGGATTCCCTGGTCACCGCCGACGGACTGGAAGTTGCCCGGCCTGCGCTCTCCGTGAGCATGGGAAATCCGCACACGGTGGTGGCCCTCGCCGAACTTTCCGAACTGGCAGGCACACAGCTCTTCACCGCGCCGAAGGTGGACCCGGTGCCGCCGAACGGGACCAACGTGGAGTTCGTGGTTCCCGCGGAACCGCTGGTCCATGACGGAGTGGGTTCGGTGACCATGAGGGTGCATGAGCGCGGGGTGGGGGAGACCCAGTCCTGCGGCACGGGCGCGTGTGCTGCCGCCGTCGCCATCCGGCACTGGGCCGGAGCCGAAGCCCCGGATGCCTGGCGGGTCCATGTTCCGGGCGGAGTGGTGGGCGTCAAGTTCTTTGCCGGCCCCGGTGGCCACGAGCACGTGGAACTCAGCGGCCCCGCTGTCATTGTGGCGAGCGGGACGCTTTCGTAACCTTGAGGATTCGAAAGGACTTGGACGTTGACTCCCGGGTCACGGTGAACGAATCGTCCAGTTCCGCAGCCAGCCAGCGCTGAAGCGAATCCGAACCCAGGTTCTTCTGAACCACCAGCCATGCCGTGCCGCCGTCGGCCAGGCGGGGCAGCCAGAGCTTGAGCAGGGTGTGCAGCTCATCCTTGCCGATCCTGATCGGCGGGTTGGACCAAATGGTATCGAAGCGGACGCCCGGGTCCACCTCCTGGGGCGTGCTGGCGACGACGTTGGGCAGTCCCAGCGCCGCGGCGTTTTCGTTGGTCAGGGCAATGCAGCGTTCGTTGACGTCCACGGCGTAAACCTTGGACCCGGGGGCCAGCAGGCCCATGGTCAGCGCAACGGGGCCCCAGCCGCAGCCGATGTCCAGGAGGTTGCCCTGGGGATTCGGATCAGGAACTTCGGCCAGCAGTACGGCAGTGCCTTTATCAATCCCGTCCGGACTGAAGATGCCGGTGGAGGTATGCAGCTTACGCGGCTTGCCCGCCAGCTCGACCGTGAGTGGCTTACGGGTGAAGGGGCCGGCGGGGGACGCGCTGAAATAGTGTGCTGACTCCATAACTCGCCAGAGTAGTTCCCCTTGCAGCGTAAAGGGAAACCGCGCTGCGGCCCCTCTGCTACGCTGGAACGCATGTTCCTGATCTTCGAGTAGCCGGCACGGGCCACGCCCGTCCCGCAGCCTGTCCTTTAGCGACAGTCCGTCCCGCAGCGACGCAGGCTTCATGCCTTCCGCTTGCGCACCGGCCAGACCGTACCGTCTGCCCGGCCGCCGGACGATACCCGAACGTCAGCATCCCGCTGTACTTCCCGCCATTCTCCGGCCCTTTTACGTCTTGCCGCCGTTCCAAGGCGGCGTTCCCAGCCCGGCATCGCAGCCGGTGCAGACCATCAGGAGAACCATGACCGCAGGCCGTCAGCCCAGCGCGAATACTTTCCAACTTCCACCCAATCAGCACTATTCTGGAATTGCCGAATCTTCAAAGGAGACCATGACCAGCCAGCCCAATACCGGTTCCGAACCAGCCGCCCAGGACATGAGTCCGCAGGAGATCCAGGCTGTCATCGACCGGATCCTCGCCAAGGACGTACCGGCCAAGAATGTCAGCACGCCCCGCGGTGAGGGCAGCGGCAATGGAAAAGCGGTGCTCGGCAGGGCACAGGCCATTTCCCGCCTCGACGAAGAGCATTCAACGTACGACGGCGACCAGCAGGATCTTGAGGAACGCCGGGCGCTGCGGCGCAGGGCAGGCCTCTCCACTGAACTTGAGGACGTCACCGAGGTCGAGTACCGCCAGCTGCGCCTTGAGCGTGTGGTCCTGGCCGGGCTCTGGTCCGAGGGCACGCTTGCCGACGCCGAGAACTCCCTGCGCGAGCTGGCCGCCCTTGCCGAAACCGCCGGATCGGAGGTCCTCGACGGCCTGGTGCAGCGCCGCGACAAGCCGGACCCCGGAACCTTCCTGGGCTCGGGCAAGGCACAGGAGCTCAAGGACATCGTGATGTCAACGGGCGCGGATACCGTGGTGGTGGACGCCGAACTGGCACCGTCCCAGCGGCGCGCCCTTGAAGACATCGTCAAGGTCAAGGTCATTGACCGGACTGCCCTGATCCTGGATATCTTCGCCCAGCACGCCAAGAGCCGCGAGGGCAAGGCCCAGGTGGAACTCGCGCAACTGGAATACCTGCTTCCCCGCCTGCGCGGCTGGGGCGAGTCGATGTCCCGCCAGGCCGGTGGCCAGGTTGGCGGCGCCGCCGCCGGCATGGGTTCCCGTGGCCCCGGTGAAACCAAGATCGAACTGGACCGGCGCCGCATCCGCACCCGCATGGCCAAGCTGCGGCGCGAAATCGCCGCGATGAAGCCCGCGCGCGAGACCAAGCGGGCCAACCGCCGTCGTAATGAAGTGCCCTCCGTCGCCATCGCCGGATACACCAACGCCGGCAAGTCCTCCCTGCTCAACCGCCTCACCGACGCCGGAGTCCTCGTGGAGAACGCCCTGTTCGCCACCCTGGACCCCACCGTCCGCAAGGCGGAAACCACGGACGGCCTGGGCTATACCCTGGCCGATACCGTGGGGTTCGTCCGTTCGCTGCCAACCCAGCTGGTGGAGGCCTTCCGCTCCACCCTCGAGGAAGTGGCCGACGCCGACCTGATCCTGCACGTGGTGGACGTCTCGCACCCCGATCCGGAAGGCCAGATTGCTGCCGTCCGCAAGGTCTTCAGCGAAGTTGACGCCCGGAAGGTTCCGGAAATCATCGTGCTGAACAAGGCTGATGCCGCCGACCCCTTCGTGGTGGAGCGGCTGAAGCAGCGCGAACCGCGCCACGTTGTGGTCTCCGCCCGCACGGGCGAGGGGATCCCGGAACTGCTGAAGGTCATCAGCGAATCCATTCCCCGGCCTTCGGTCAAGATGCAGCTGCTCATCCCGTACGACCGCGGAGACCTGATCAGCAAGCTTCACGAGTCCGACGCCGAGATCCTCAGCCTGGACCACGTGGAGGCCGGGACCAGGGCTGCCGTGATGGTCCGGGAGGGCCTGGCGTCCGAACTGGAATCCTTCACCGTCAATGAGTGATCCTGCGGCGGACGAAGCCGCGCAGACGGCCGGCGAGCAGTTCGTCATCGAACTGCTCGACCGGGCCGTCGCAGGCATGGGCGGACAAAGCCTGCAGACGGCCGGCGAGCAGTTCGTCATCGAACTGCTCGACCGGGCCGTCGCAGGCATGGGCGGACAAAGCCGCGCCGGACAGCACGAAATGGCCCTGCAGGTGGCCCGCGCCATCGAAACGGGCAACCATCTGCTGGTCCAGGCCGGTACCGGCACCGGCAAATCGCTTGCCTACCTGGTGCCACTGATCGCCCATGCGCTGGAAAGCAACAAGCCTGCGCTGGTCTCCACGGCCACGCTTGCCCTCCAAACCCAGATCGTGGGCAGGGACCTGCCCCGGCTTTTGAAGAACATCACCCCGGCACTGGAACGTCCGGTCAAGGTCGCCTTGGTGAAGGGGCGTTCCAATTACGTTTGCCGCCACAAGCTCGAAGGCGGTTTCCCCTCCGAGGAGCCCTCCGAAGGGCAGCTCTTTTCGCTGGGCGAGGATACCAGCGTGCCGCACTTCGCGGCGTCCGTGGGCGGACCATCCTCCCAGCTCGGTAAGGAAGTGGTCCGGCTCCGCGAGTGGGCGGAGAAGACGACCACTGGGGACCGGGACGAATTGCTTCCGGGCGTGACAGACCGCGCCTGGCGGCAGGTCTCTGTGACGTCCATGGAGTGCCTGGGCGCCCAGAAATGCCCCATGGCTGCCGAGTGCTTCAGCGAACTCGCCCGGCAGGACGCTGCCGAAGCGGACGTGGTGGTCACCAATCACGCCATGCTCGCCGTCAGCGCCTTCGAGGGACTCGCCGTCCTGCCTGAATACGACGTCGTGGTGGTGGACGAAGCGCACGAACTCCAGGATCGGGTCACCGGAGCCGTATCGGGGCAGCTGTCAGTTGCGATGGTCCACGCCGCTGCTGCCGGTGCACGGAAACACACAGCCATTACTGTTGACGCCCTCAATGCCGCCGCTGCCAACCTTGAGCTGGCCCTCGGCGGCGCACCAAACGGCTTGCTTCCCAACGGCCTGAACGATGAACAGCTTGACTGCGTGGATCAGCTGCGTGAGGCCTGCCGGGCTGCGTTGTCCGATTCCAAGGGGGACAGCAACACCACGGCCGACGGCGGCCGGCAGCTGGCCAGATCCCGTCTCATGCTCATCCTGGAGCTGTGCGAGCGTCTGATCGCCGCCCGGGAAAACCGGGAAGTGGTGTGGTTCTCCCGCGCCAGCACCTTCGACCCCGGCCAGGGCTACTCGCAGCCGGACGAGAATGCACCGGTGCTGATAAACATCGCCCCGCTGTCCGTCGCCGGGCGGCTGCGGGAAGGGCTCTTTGCCGACCATACCGTGGTGCTGACTTCCGCCACCCTGGCCATCGGTTCCGCTTTTGAACCCGCCGCAGGAGGGCTTGGCCTCCTCGGCGACGGCGCTCCCAGCTGGACCGGTGTGGATGTCGGCTCACCCTTCGACTACCCCAAGCAGGGCATCCTCTACGTCGCCGGGCACCTGCCCAAGCCCGGCCGCGGCGTGTCCCCGGAGGCGCTGGAGGAACTGGAAGCGCTCATCAAGGCGTCCGGTGGGGGAGCCCTGTGCCTGTTCTCCTCACGGCGGGCAGCCGAGGAAGCCGCCGACGCCCTCCGGCCCAAGCTGGATATGACCGTCCTCTGCCAGGGGGAATCGACCATGACTGCCCTGGTTAAGCAGTTCGCCGATGAACCGGACACCTGCCTTTTCGGAACCATGTCCCTGTGGCAGGGCGTCGACGTCCCGGGCGGCTCGTGCCGGCTGGTGGTGATTGACCGGATTCCATTCCCGCGGCCGGACGATCCCCTGATGACGGCACGTTCGCGTGCCGTGGCGCAGGCAGGCGGTAATGGCTTCATGTCCGTTTCAGCCACCCACGCTGCGATCCGCCTGGCCCAGGGCGCCGGGCGGCTGATCAGGTCAACGGGAGACAAGGGGGTTGTGGCCGTACTCGACTCCCGCCTGGCAACCGAGCGGTACGCCGGATTCCTTCGGGGCGCCCTGCCACCGTTCTGGGCCACCACCGACCGCAGCAAGGCGCTGGCAGCCCTCACCAGGCTGGGCGCGGACGCGCTCCGGTAGGTCCGGGAGAGCGCTCCAGGCCCGCCTCGATGGAACGGGGGCGGGCCTGGGGCGGACTCGGGCGCCCCTGGTGGGGGCTTGGGCCGGCGGATATAAGCCGAAGGGAACGGGCTAGAGCGAACGCAGGACCGAGACGACCTTGCCCATGATGGTGGCGTGGTCGCCCAGGATGGGTTCGTACTGCGTGTTCTGGGGGAGTAGCCAAGTGTGGCCGTCGCGCTGGCGGAGGGTCTTGACGGTAGCTTCGTCGTCCAGCAGCGCTGCAACGATGTCCCCGTTGGCTGCGTCCGCCTGGCGCCGGACCACCACCCAGTCGCCGTCGCAAATGGCGGC
Organism: Arthrobacter sp. SLBN-83; assembly: GCF_006715285.1. Lineage (NCBI taxonomy): Bacteria > Bacillati > Actinomycetota > Actinomycetes > Micrococcales > Micrococcaceae > Arthrobacter > Arthrobacter sp. SLBN-83. The sequence continues at coordinate 4,243,949 of NZ_VFMX01000001.1, read as the reverse complement.
GTCCACCATGGAGTCGCCGGCCACGCGCAGCATGAAGAGCTCGCCCTGGCCCACCAGCTGGCGGGGGAGGGGCATGACATCCTCGACCAGCTGCTCGGCCAGGATGGGACCGCCGGCAGCGATCCGGCCCACAAGCGGAACCATTGCGGTATCGAGCGCGGTAGGAAGCTCGGTCACGGATGCGCCCCCACCGGCGGGCTGGGGCGCAGGAGAGGTGCCCGCGGCCTTACCGGCACCGCTGTCCAGGGTGAGGGGCATCAGCACTTCCATGGCGCGCGGCCGCTTGGGATCGCGGCGCAGGTAACCCAGTTTTTCCAGCTGGGAGAGCTGGTGGGTCACGCTGGACAGGCTTGCCAGCCCCACGGTATCGCCGATCTCGCGCATGGAGGGCGGGTATCCGTTCTCATTGACCGAGCGCTGGATGGTTTCGAGGATCTTCTTTTGCCGGGGGGTCAGGCCCTTGGCGGTCCTCTTGGTTTGCGGGGCGGTCCTGCCCCCGGCGGCTGCTGCTGCCATATTCGCCAATGCCTTTCGCTTGCCGCCGGATCGTCCACCCCGGTGCTGGTGTGTATGCGCCGGCGGAAGGACTCCCACTGTCATTGTCAGACCCTGCTGTTCAACTTCAGGGGTGGTTGTTCTTTGGTTTCAAAGCTAGGCCAGCCGCATTGCTTTTTCAAACATTTGTTCTAGCGAGTCTCGACAATATTCGTTGATAAGTGCTAAAACTTAACAAGCAAAGTTCGAACATGTGTTCTAACCAGCGCGTGCCCTATTCGAAAACCCGACCGGAGGAAGTTCCGGGTGCGGTCTGAATGGTCAGGGCGGCCGCGGGTGGACACCCGGGCAGCACGGCAGGTCCAGGAGGGCTCAGTTCATGTCAGCTTCATCTCGTCACCAGGTTTCACCGACTTCCGCGCCCCTGCGCCTTACCCGGCGCGGGAGGGTCGTCCTGATCGGAGTCCCGCTGGTACTCCTCGCGGTTCTCCTGCTGTCGCTGTCCGGGTTCTTCAACTCGCCGGCCAAGGCCTCCGACTCCGCAGCGGACCTGGCGGTGACCCCGACGGTCACCGTGACGGTGCAGCCGGGCCAGTCGCTGTGGACCATCGCCGGTGCGGTTGATCCGGACCGCGACGCCCGGGATGTGGTGGCAGATATCGTCCAGCTCAACAACCTCAGCGCCGGCTCAGTTCTGCCGGGGCAGCAGCTGTTCGTCCCAACACACTGAACCTCGCTGCCCACTCGGGATAAGGGGGTCGGAGTGGCCGGGGCGGCGCACGCCGAGGGCGAACAGCACCCGTCACATTTTCCGGTCGTTGCTGCGGCAACTAAACTGTTCAGGTGAACGACCAGCTAGAGCGTCTGAACCGGCTTCCCCTCCGCAGCAACCTTCGCGGGCTCACCCCTTACGGGGCGCCCCAACTGGACGTCCCCATCCTTTTGAACGTCAATGAGAACACCCATGGTGTCCCTGCCGATGTGCAGGCCGCCATCAGCGCCGCCGTAACGGAGGCCGCCGCAGGCCTGAACCGCTACCCGGACCGGGAGTTCACGGAACTCCGAAAAGCTTTGGCGGAGTATCTCGGGCATGGCCTCGACGAGACCAACGTATGGGCAGCCAACGGCTCCAATGAGGTCCTGCAGCAGATCCTCCAGGCCTTCGGCGGCCCGGGCCGCACGGCCCTGGGCTTCCCGCCCACGTACTCCATGTACCCCCTGCTGGCCAGCGGGACCGACACGCAGTACATCACCGGGGAGCGCGCCGAAGGATACGACCTGAGTGCAGAGTCGGCCGCGCGCCAGGTCAAGGAACTGCAACCGAACATCGTGTTCCTCTGCTCGCCCAACAATCCCACGGGGACCGGGCTCGGCCTGGATGTCGTGGAGGCTGTCTATGAGGCCGGGGAGGCCAGCCAGGCCATTGTGATCGTGGACGAGGCCTACCATGAGTTCGCGCACGACGGAACGCCCAGCGCGCTGACCCTGCTTCCCGGCCGGGAGCGGCTGATCGTGTCCCGCACCATGAGCAAGGCGTTCGCCCTGGCAGGCGCCCGCCTCGGCTACATGGCTGCCGCGCCGGAGGTCACCGACGCCCTGCGGCTGGTGCGCCTGCCGTACCACCTTTCAGCCATCACGCAAGCCACCGCGCTGGCCGCCCTTGAGCACCGCGAAGCGCTGATGGCGGACGTCCAGGACATTAAGGCCCAGCGGGACCGGATCGTGGCGGAACTGACCAGAATGGGCCTGACGCCTGCAGCCTCCGATTCCAACTACGTGTTCTTCGGCGGCCTGGAAAACCCCCACCAGGTCTGGCAGGAACTGCTGGACGCCGGTGTGCTGATCCGCGACGTTGGCATCCCCGGCCACCTTCGGGTGACTGCGGGCACTGAGGCGGAAACCACAGCCTTCCTTACCTCCCTGGAACGCATCCTTGCGGGCCAGGCCGCGCTTCCCGCCTAGACTTGTAGTGCGGCGCTGGACGCCTTGAACCACTTCTTCTCCCACTAAGGATCCCTTCACCATGAGTCCAACCGGATCGAATGCGGCTGCGGCCCGGACCGCCCGCATGGAGCGTGCCACCAGCGAGTCCTCCGTGCTCGTGGAGATCAATCTCGATGGAACCGGGGTGTCTGACATCGATACTTCGGTGCCGTTCTACGACCACATGCTGACCGCCCTGTGCAAGCACTCCCTGATCGACATGACGGTCAAGGCCACCGGCGACACCCACATCGACGTCCACCACACCGTGGAGGACGTTGCCATCACCTTCGGCGAGGTCCTGCGCACTGCCCTGGGCAACAAGGCGGGAATCCGACGTTTCGGTGAGGCCACCGTGCCGCTGGATGAAGCGCTTGCCAATGCAGTCGTGGATGTCTCCGGCCGCCCCTACCTGGTGCACGGCGGCGAGCCGGCGGGCCAGGAGTACCACCTGATCGGCGGCCACTTCACCGGGTCCCTGACCCGCCACGTTTTCGAAGCCATCACGCTGCACGCCGGCATCTGCCTGCACATGACCGTACTGGCCGGCCGGGACCCGCACCACATCGTCGAGGCTCAGTTCAAAGCCTTCGCCCGTGCCCTCCGCGCCGCCGTCGAACCTGATCCCCGCGTTGAGGGCATCCCGTCCACCAAGGGCGCACTGTGAGCGGCCAGGTCCTCAAGGACGGGGCCATCATCGACCCCTCGGCCTCACGCAAGCTGCCTTCACCCGAGGGTAAACCGACCGTCACCGTGCTGGACTACGGTTCCGGGAACGTCAGGTCCGCTGTCCGCGCACTGGAACGTGCCGGTGCGGAAGTGATCCTAAGCTCCAAGCCGGAGGACGTGCTGAACGCGGACGGACTGGTGGTGCCCGGCGTCGGCGCTTTCGAGACCGTGATGCGCGAACTCAAGGCCGTGGATGGCATCCGGCTCATCGGCAGGCGCGTTGCCGGCGGCCGCCCGGTGCTGGGCATTTGTGTTGGCCTCCAGGTGTTGTTCGAGGCCGGTGTGGAGCACGGCACCGAAGCCGAAGGCATCGGTGAATGGCCCGGAAAGGTGGAGGCCCTTCCCGCGGAAGTTGTGCCGCACATGGGCTGGAACACCGTCAAGGTTCCTGAAGGTTCCAAGCTCTTTGCCGGCGTCGAAAATGAGCGCTTCTACTTCGTGCACTCTTACGGTGTGCAGGAATGGAATTTCGATGTGATTCAGCCGCGGATGGCTCCGCCGATGGTCACGTGGTCCGAGCACGGCGCTCCGTTCATTGCGGCGGTTGAAAACGGGCCGCTCTGCGCCACCCAGTTCCACCCGGAAAAGTCAGGAGACGCCGGCGCGCGTCTGCTGCGCAACTGGGTGGAAGGCCTGCGCAAACCGGCCAACGGCGAAACCGGCTCCGGAGCAGCATCAGCCGATGCCGGCAGCGGCGCCTAGATGTGGCCCGTACTGCTGACGGGCCTCGCCGGCCTTTTGATTGGCGGCGGCATCTCGTTCCGGCAGCAGCGCAAGCCCGTCTGGACGCAGGTTGTCTTCTACGTCCTGGCCGCAATGTCGCTGCTCGCCGCCTATTTGCTCACGCTGCCGGCCAGCTGACCACCGGTGGTCAGACTCCCATTGGCAGCCCGACGGTAGACCCGCAACGCCAGGCCCAGCCCCAATTCCCGCCAAATGCCTTGAGCCCACGAACCAACACCGAGGATGAGTATGACCACCGCACATGACCTGCCGGTACTTGAACTGCTGCCCGCCGTCGACGTCGTTAATGGCCAGGCCGTTCGGCTGGTCCAAGGCGAGGCCGGCAGCGAGACCAGCTACGGCACCCCCCTCGAAGCGGCGCTCAACTGGCAGCAGCAGGGCGCCGAGTGGGTCCACCTGGTGGACCTCGACGCCGCTTTTGGGCGCGGATCCAACGCGGAACTGCTCCGTGAGGTGGTGGGCCGGCTGGACATCAAGGTGGAACTCTCCGGCGGGCTCCGCGACGACGAGACCCTCGAAGCAGCTCTTGACCTGGGCGTTGCCCGCGTCAACCTGGGCACCGCAGCGCTGGAGAACCCCGAGTGGACCGCCCGGGCCATCGACCGCTTCGGCGACAAGATTGCCGTCGGGCTCGACGTTCGTGGCACCACCCTTGCAGGCCGCGGCTGGACAAAGGAAGGCGGGGACCTGTGGGACGTCCTGGGCCGCCTCGAAGAGGCCGGCTGCGCCCGGTACGTGGTGACCGACGTAACCAAGGACGGCACCCTGCAGGGACCGAACGTGGAACTCCTGCGGCAGATGGTGGAGAAGACGGGCAAGCCGGTGGTGGCCTCCGGCGGAATCTCCAGCCTGGACGACCTCAAGGTCCTCCGCTCGCTGGTCCCGCTGGGCGTGGAAGGCGCCATCGTCGGCAAAGCCCTGTACTCCGGAGCCTTCACGCTGCCTGAAGCCCTCGACGTCGCCGGCCGGCGCTAGGGCCGGGCGCATTATTCCCATGTCCAACGTCGAGGAACCGCAACCCCCCACAGCCCGCCATTTGCCCGGTCACATTGCAGCAGCACTCGCCGGTGCCGGCGGTGCTACAGACTCCGCGGGCCAGCCGTGGGCGGGCCGGAGCCTCGCCGGCGACGACGCCAAGATCCACAACTTCGAGGACGACGACGGAACAGCCGACGCCGGTTATCTCGCCGCAGTTGCCGCGCTCCGCGAGGGACGGAGCGGTGAAGAAGCGGTGGTTGCCTCGCTGGCAACTGCCCGGGTCTTCATTCCGATCGTGGCGCAGCTTGCCGAGGAGGAAGAAACCGCCCACGGGCTGCATGCGGACAAGCAGGCAGACATGGCGCTGGTGACGCTGAAGGCCGCCGACGGGAGGACCGCGCTGCCGGCGTTCACCTCGGCCGCCGCGCTGTCGGCATGGCATCCCGAGGCCAGGCCGGTAGCTGTCTACGCCGCCCGGGCGGCGCTCTCGGCAGTGGCCGAAGGAGCCGAACTCCTGGTCCTTGACCCGGGCGCCGATGTGACGTTCGTGGTCCGCAGGCCCGGAGTCTGGGCCCTCGCCCAGCAGCATGGCTGGATCCCCTCCTACGGTGATGAGGAGCTCGCCGCCGAAATGGGCCGCGCGGCCTCAGGCTTCGCCGCCATCCGCCGGCTCGAACTCCTGCCCGGCAGGGGGGTGGCCGCAAGGGCCGCCGACGGATCGGTAATCCCCGGTGGCGGTGCCGGCCCGGAACTGCAGGTGGTGCTGTACCTCGAAGACGGCCTGGACGCCGCCGGTGTCCAGCAACTGGTAGCGGGCCTGCAGGCGGAGTGGTCCCGGAATGTATTGTTTGGGGAGCGCGTCGATTCCCTTGAAATCAAACTAAGGCGCGCTCCCGACTAGCCGCCAGCCGGATGGGTGATCCCCGCCAGGGCTGCGGCGCATCCTGAAGGACCGCTTTCGTGAATTTCGCTCTCTACCGGGAGTTGCTCGCCATCCGGCCTATCCGCCGGCTGCTGCTGGTGGGCATGGTTGCCCGAATCCCGCACTCGGCCGCCGGCGTCCTGCTCACCCTGCACATCGTCCTCACCCTGGGCCAGGGCTATGCCGCGGCCGGTGCTGCCGCGGCGGTCATGACCATCGGCATCGCCCTGGGGGCCCCGTGGCGTGGGCGGCGCGTGGACACGGTGGGGCTGCGCACGGCGCTCATCCCGTCGGTGATCTCGGAGACGGTGATCTGGTCGATTGTGCCGCACGTGTCCTACCAGTGGCTCCTGCCGCTGGTCTTCGTGGGCGGCCTGCTCACGCTGCCCATCTTCAGCGTGGTCCGGCAATCCCTGGGTGTGCTGGCCGAGGGCGACCAGCGCCGGACCGCGTTCGCCCTCGACGCCATCACCACGGAAGTGGTGTTCATGATCGGACCGGCCGCCGGTGCCGTGGTAGCGACCAGCGGCTTCACCGTTGCCGGACTGACGGTGGTGGGGGTGGCCACTTCCCTTTCCGGGCTTTTCCTCATGTGGTTCAACCCACCCACGCGCAGCGAGGGCCTGACGATCGAATGCGCCGAGGATGAGCAGCATGCCGCGGAAGCCGCCGTCGTCTCCACTGCTCCGGCCCATGTCCAGGAAGCCGCCGCGGAACTGGCCCCTGCCGGGGCCGCCACCAGTGCCGCGCAGGGCCTGAGGGGAAAGCTGGCGGGCGGCTTTTCGTGGTTCACCGCCACAGTCGCTGCACTCTTCGCCGTGGCCGCCGGCGCCGGCATGGTCCTCAGCGGAACCGACGTAGGCATCGTCGCAGCCCTGCAGATCGGTGGACACCAAAGCGAAATCGGCATCGTCTTCGTCTTCTGGTGCGCCGCTTCCGTGGTGGGCGGCTTGATCTACGGCGCCATGCACCGGCCTGTCCCCCCGATCCTGCTGCTGCTGGGCATGGCTGCCCTGACCCTGCCCATGGCCTTCGCCCACGACACCTGGACGCTGGCCTTCGTCTCCGTCCTGCCGGGCTTGCTGTGCGCGCCCGTGCTCTCTGCAGCCTCCGAAAAGGTGGCAGACCTGGTGTCGGAGGAGCGGCGCGGGGAGGCCATGGGCTGGTATGGATCGGCCCTCACTGCCGGGGTTGCCTTGGGTTCCCCGCTGGCCGGGGTCTTCATCGACGTCATGGGCCCCTCCGGTGGCTTCGTGTCCGTCGGTGCCGCGGGCGTGGTGCTGTGCCTGGTGGGCCTGGCGCTCCAACAGCGCCGCCGCCGGGCCGCCGCCTAAGCATTACCCACCCATCGATTGCTGCCTAATGGTCCTTTTGGCCCCGCTAAACGGCAGTTACGGAGCAATCGATGCTGTTAAAGCGCGACGGCGGGACAACCTTCAAAAGGCCGTCCCGCCGTCGGACGTTGCTTGGGGGAGTTCTTCCTTAGTTCACTGCCCCGGTGTACTTTTCGCCCGGGCCCTTGCCCGGAGCGTCCGGAATCAGCGACTCTTCGCGGAAGGCCAGCTGGAGGGAACGCAGGCCGTCGCGCAAGGGGCCGGCGTGCTGGGAGCCGATCTCGGGGGCGGCGGCGGTGACCAGGCCGGCCAGTGCCGTGATCAGTTTCCGGGCCTCGTCCAGGTCCTTCAGTTCGGCTGCGTTGTCTTCCGCGGCCAGGCCAAGCTTTACCGCGGCGGCGCTCATCAGGTGAACTGCGGCCGTGGTGATGACCTCGATGGCGGGAACCTCCGAGATGTCCCGGATCTGCTGTGAAACGTCTGCGCCTGCGTCGCCGGGCTCGAAGACGTACGAATTACTGTCTGAGGTGCTCATACTGGTAAGCTTGACACAGACCGACTGGATGTCGTTATTTCAGGGATTGTTCCAACAATCAGGTTCCCAACAGCGCTTTCCGGCGTTGGCGGGAATTTTTTCTGTAGAATGGCATGCAGTTTGCAAGCGGAGTTCTCTCCCACCCGCGTCAGCCGCTGTCCCAGGCGTTCCATCGGAATGTGCAGGGGCGCAAGGTTGCCGGGTACCTGGTTGGGCATGGGCCGGCATTTGCCGGGACTGTGCACGTGCAGCCCTTTGCGGGGTTGCGTCGCCAACCTCTTTGAGGCCTTCGATTGCTCCGGCAATTGGGGGCCTTCTCTATTTGCCGGAAACAACAACAAACACAGGAGCTTTAACATTAGCGAGCCAAGAATCAATGAGCGTATCCGCGTCCCCGAGGTGCGGCTGGTCGGACCTGCAGGTGAACAGGTAGGAATCGTCCGTATTGAGGATGCCCTGCGCCTGGCTGCCGAATCCGACCTTGATCTCGTTGAAGTTGCACCTCAGGCGAAGCCTCCGGTGTGCAAGCTGATGGACTTCGGCAAGTACAAGTACGAGGCCGCGGTCAAGGCGCGTGAGGCCCGGAAGAACCAGACGAACACCGTTCTGAAGGAAATCCGCTTCCGCCTGAAGATCGACACCCACGACTACGAGACCAAGCGCGGGCACGCCCTTCGCTTCCTCGGTGCCGGGGACAAGGTCAAGGCCATGATCCAGTTCCGTGGCCGTGAACAGCAGCGTCCGGAGATGGGCATCCGCCTGCTCCAGCGTTTCGCGGACGACGTCGCCGAAGTTGGCGTGGTGGAGTCCAGCCCGCGCATCGACGGCCGCAACATGGTCATGGTGGTTGGCCCGCTGAAGAACAAGGCCGAGGCCAAGGCTGAGGCACGTCGTGCCACCCAGCGCGCCGAGGCCAAGGCACAGAACGAAGCCAAGGCTTCCGGACGCGTCGACACATCCGGCCAGGACCAGGCCCCCATGACGCAGTCACTGGCGGACCTCCTGCCGGAAGGCTTCACCGTGTCCACCGAGCCCCAGGCGGCGGCTCCGGAGCAGGAAGTCCCGAAGCAGGAAGCACCGAAGGCCGAGGCTCCGAAGCAGGAAGCCCCCAAGGCTGCCGCGCCCAAGCAGGAAGCCCCGAAACAGGAAGCCCCTAAGGCTGCCGCTCCGAAGCAGGAAGCTCCCAAGGCGGCTGCGCCGAAGGCCGCTCCGGCGCCCAAGCCTGCGGCTGCCAAGCCGGAAGCTGCAGCACCGGCCGCGCCCAAGCCTGCTGCCGTGCCTGCACCGCCGAAGCCGGTGGCCAGGCCTGCCGCGCCCAAGCCTGCTGCGCGCCCTGCCCCCAAGGCAGTGCCGAAGCCGGCCGGCAAGAAGACCAACTAGTTCACAGCTGCCGGGGGTCCGCCCTCCGGCAGTCAGCAACCAGCATGCTGCCCGCAGGGGCGGCTGCGCGATAGAACTGCGGCCTCCGGGCCTGCAGAAACGTAAGGAGATCGGTTCCCATGCCGAAGATGAAGACCCACAGTGGTGCTAAGAAGCGCTTCAAGCTGACCGGCAGCGGCAAGCTGCGCCGCCAGCAGGCCAACCGCCGCCACTACCTGGAGCACAAGTCCTCCCGCCTGACCCGTCGCCTCGCCGGCGACAGGATCGTCTTCAAGGGCGACGCCAAGGTCATCCGGAAGATGCTCGGCATCTAGTTCCCAAGTTTTACTGACGGGCCGCCCCCTGGTGGCCGGTCACCTGCCAAACAGCCTTCTCAGGCCGCCGCCGGATTACCGGCAACAGATGCTTGGGATCAGATTTTCGAAGGAGTACGCACGTGGCACGTGTGAAGAGGGCGGTAAACGCCCACAAGAAGCGCCGGGTTGTCCTTGAACGGGCAAAGGGTTACCGCGGACAGCGTTCGCGCCTGTACCGCAAGGCCAAAGAGCAGCTGCTGCACTCGTTTGTGTACAGCTACGGCGACCGCAAGAAGAAGAAGGGCGACTTCCGCCGCCTGTGGATCCAGCGCATCAACGCTGCTTCCCGCGCCAACGGCCTCACCTACAACCGCCTCATCCAGGGCCTGAAGGCCGCCGAGGTCGAGGTTGACCGCCGTATGCTGGCCGAGCTTGCCGTCTCCGACGCCAACGCCTTCGCCGCACTGGTCCAGGTTGCCAAGGACTCCCTGCCGGCAGACACCTCCGCCAAGAAGGTTGCCGCAGCCTAGCCAAAGCTGCCGCCCCTCGCCTGAGGGGCCCATTCAGGAACAGGTGGCAGCAGCTACTACAGTTCTTGTATGAACGAAACCGGGCGCCCGCAAGATCTTCCACTGTCCAACCCCCGAGCCGATCGGGTCAGGGATGTGGCGAAACTTGCAGGGCGCCCGGCCCGTTTAAAGCGCGGCCAGTTCCTTGCCGAAGGTCCACAGGCCGTCCGGGAGGCCCTCAAGCTCCACCAGCAGCGCCTTGCGGCAGGTGCCCCCGGAGTCGTCACGGAAGTCTTTGCCAGCGAAAGCTGCCTTGACCGTTTCCCTGAGTTTGAAGAGCTCGCCCATGGCACCACGGCCCGGCTGGCCACCGATGAGGTCCTGGCCGCCATGGCCGACACCGTCAATCCGCAGGGGATCGTGGCCGTCTGCCGCTTCGTGGATGTTTCCCTGGCGGAAGTGCTGGACGCCGGCCCCCGTCTGGTTGCCGTCCTGTGCCAGGTCAGGGACCCTGGCAACGCGGGAACCGTACTGCGTGCGGCCGACTCCGCAGGCGCAGACGCGGTGGTCTTCACCGCATCCAGCGTGGACATCTACAACCCCAAGGCGGTCCGGTCCACCGCGGGGTCGTTGTTCCACCTTCCGGTCGTCCTGGCCGCGGACCCTGCGGAACTGGCAGCGGAGTGTAAAGCCCGGGGCATCGGCGTCCTCGCGGCTGACGGTTACGGCCAGCTGGACCTGGACGTCCTGCAGGACGAGAGCGCCCGCCGCAGGCTCACCGGCGCCGGCCCCGAGTCTGCCTACGATCTCGCCGGGCCTACCGCCTGGTTCTTTGGAAACGAGGCGCAGGGTCTTTCCGAGGAGGAACTTGGCCTTGCGGACCACCGGGTGGCCGTGCCCGTCTATGGCGCCGCCGAAAGCCTCAACCTTGGGACCGCAGCCACCGTATGCCTGTACGCCAGCGCCCGGTCCCAGCGCCGGGCTGAGGCTGCGGCGGGCACCGGAAGCGCCCGATAGGACGCCCGAGGCAGGACTGGGCGCAAACACGGGACTGGGCTGAAACACGGACGACGGCGGCCGGTCCGGAGGACAAAGAAAGGCCCCGGAATTCCGGGGCCCGTGGGTTATTGATTGACAGAGCGATCAGGGTGCGCGGCTGGCTTTCCCGCGTCCGGTGACTGCTCCGTAGATGCCGGCGACAATCAGGCCGCCGACGATAGCGAGAATCCAGGTGCCGAGGTCGAAGAAGGCAAGATCGCCCTTGTTGAACAGGAGGCTGCCAATCCAGCCGCCAACAATGGCTCCGACGACACCCAGGATGAGGCTGGTCACCCAGCCGCCGCCAACCCGTCCGGGCATTACGGCTTTAACGATGGCCCCAACAATCAGGCCCAAAATAATCCAAGCAAGAAAACCCATGTCTCCTCCTCATTGTGACCGGGATTAATAGTCCCGATGAGGCTCAAGCTAACATAAGCACCCCCTAAAGTCAGTAGCTCCGGGGGCGGCGTTGCAGCATCGTTAGGCCTCCGTGCAGGGAAGTATTCGCCATGGATCGTCCACGGCAACCCGGGCAGGGACAGCCTCGGCAAGCTCAGGCAGCCAACGGCCGTCTGCGTTCCATCAGGCCGCTGAAGAGGGCCACGCCGAAACCGAGGAGTGCCAGGACGGCGCCAACGAGTGCCGGGGCGGTGAAGCCCCAGCCGAGGGCAATGACCAGGCCGCCGAGGAACGCCCCCAAGGCATTGGCGACGTTCAGGGCGGCATGGTTCAGCGAGGATGCCAGTGACGGGGCATCCGGCGAGGCGTCCAGCAGTCGGGTCTGCAGGGCCGGGATCAACATGGAGCCGGCGGCGCCCACCACGAACACCATGACCATGGCGCTCCACGGCCAGTGCGCGGCCACAGCGTAGACCACCAGGGCCACGGCGACAGCCGGGAGGACCCGGTACAGGGTGCCCATGACGGACCTGTCGGCCAGCCGGCCGCCAACAATGTTTCCGGCCACCATGCCCAGCCCATAGAGCGCCACCACCAGGGGGATCAGTGCGGTGGGGATGCCGGCCACGGCGGTCATGGTGTGCGCAATGTAGGTATAGGTGGCAAAGAAGCCGCCGAAACCCACGATGCCCACCAGGAGGGCCAGCCACACCTGCAGCCGCTTGAGCGCGCCAAGCTCACGCCGGATACTCGCATCGGGGTGGGCAGCCTGGAAGGGCACGAACTTCCACACCATGGCCAACGCCAGCAGACCGATGGCGCCCACCAGGACAAACAGCAACCGCCAGCCGAAGGTCTGGCCCAGCCACGTGGCAAACGGTACGCCCACCACGTTGGAGACGCTGAGCCCTGCCATGACCATCGAGATGGCCCAGCCGCGCCGGGTAGCGGGGACTAGGGAGGCGGCTATGACTGCAGCAACTCCGAAGAAGGCCCCGTGCGGGAGCCCGGCGGCAAAGCGGGAGACGAGCATCGACCCGTAGTCAGGGGCGATGAAAGAACTCAGGTTGGCCAGGGTGAAGAAGAGCAGGAGCCCCAGCGCGAGTTTCTTGCGGGGGAGCTTGGCGCCGACGGCGGCCAGCAGGGGAGCGCCAACCACCACTCCCAGCGCATAGGCGGAGATCAGATGGCCGGCCTCGGGCGTGCTGATCCCCAGGCCCTGTTCCACTTCCTTCAGCAGGCCCATCATGGTGAACTCAGTGACGCCGATGCCCACACCGCCCATGGCCAGGGCAAAGATGGCCATTCCGATATTGGGGGCCTTGGTGCCGGCTGCCGTGGACGGGGAAAGAACGCTGCTCATATGCCTGCTTTTCGAAGGTGGAACATGGAATGGACGGTGCCACAGCAGTGGGGCAGGATAATCCGGACAGTGTTGCAAACCCCCGGCGGTCAGGAGCTATTCCTCCGGCGTCGACGGGCTGCCGGATGCTGTTCCGGGCATTCCCATTGTGGCCCATAGAATGAGCCGGTGACTGGACTGATACAGGTAGTGGGCGGAGCCGTGGTGGACAACCTGGCCCAGCCGGCGGCAATGCTGGTGGCGCGGAGGAGCGCACCGGAGCACCTGGCCGGGCTGTGGGAGTTTCCCGGGGGCAAAGTGGAAGCCGGCGAGGAACCCGAAACAGCGCTGGTGCGCGAACTCGCCGAGGAACTGGGCATCGATGTCCGCCTGGGGTCGGAGCTGCCCGCGGAGGACCCCCAAGGCTGGCCGCTCAATGAGCGCGCCAGCATGCGGGTCTGGTTCGCCGAAGTGACCAGCGGCGAGGCGACGCCCCTTGAAGACCACGACGAGCTGCAGTGGGTGGACCTCCGAAACCGGGAAGCCGTCCTTGGCCTGCCCTGGATCCCGGCCGACTATCCGATTGTCAGTGCCCTCCTGGACTCTGTGGCGGTGCCGGTACAGGAGCCCCTGGCGCAGGACTGAGCCCCTGCGACTGACCCCCGGGGCCTCACAAAAGTCAGAACAGTGAATCCTGCACTCCGGGCCGGGAAGCCGCAGAAACAGCAGGGGAGCCGCCTTGAACGGCGACGGGGATGCTGCCTGCCGGGTACTGCGCCTCTTCGACGCGCGGATCGTCCAGGTCCGGCTTGTCCAGGTCACGGTGGCTGAAGCCTGACGAATGCGAGAAGCCGTGGCGCGCCTTGAAGTACCGGACCCTCCCGGCGAGCCACGTCCGGTATTCCTTGGACGCGTAGGAGCCGGTGCCGTACAGCCGCCGGTAGCGGCCGGCAAGCTCGGGGTGGTTGGCCGCGATCCACTTCATGAACCACTCCCTGGTGCCGGGTTTCAGGTACAGGGCACCCGCAGTGACTCCTGTGGCGCCCGCTGCCGCCAGCGAGCCGAACAGCGCATCCAGTGCTTCGTCGCTGTCGGACAACCACGGCAGGATGGGCATGGCCATCACGCCGCAGGGCAGTCCCGCTTCGCGGAGCCGGGACACCAGCCGGAGCCGCGCCCTGGGTGCCGGCGTTCCGGGCTCGATCGCCTCGGACAGGGCTTCGTTGGTCATGGCCAGGGAAATGCCGAGCCCTACGGGGACCTGCGTGGCGGCGCTCTTAAGCAGCGGAATGTCCCGTGCCAGCAGGGTTCCCTTGGTGAGGATGGACAGGGGAGTGCCGGACTCGGCCAGGGCGTTAATGATTCCCGGCATGAGCCGGTACCGGCCCTCGGCCCGCTGGTAGGGATCGGTGTTGGTGCCCAGGGCCACTTGCTGGCGCGTCCAGGAGGCCTTGTTCAGTTCCTTCCGGAGGACCTCGGCGGCGTTCACCTTCACCACAACCTGGCTGTCGAAGTCCATGCCGGCGTCGAAATCCAGGTACGTGTGCGTCTTGCGGGCAAAGCAGTAGACGCAGGCATGGCTGCAGCCGCGGTAGGGATTGACGGTCCATTCGAATGGCATCCTGGACCCCGCCGGCACCTTGTTGAGCACCGATTTGGCAGTGACCTCGTGGAACGTGATGCCTGCGAACTCAGGCGTGGTGACGGAGCGGACCAGGCCCGCCAGCGGAAGCAGCGCTGGAGCGGCTGTGCCTGCGGGGTTGGGTGTGGGCACCAGTGCCTGCGCTTCCCATCTCATGCCTCCATTCGAAAACATGTTCGAATGGAAGTCAAGGCCGCAACACCTCCCGCAGTCCCGCCCCTACCGGGAGGGTGTCAGCGCTGCAGCTCCCACGTGACGGTCACGGCCGCGTCCACCCGGTTTTCCCCGGGCTCAACGGCCAGGGATTCGGCGGAGGAGGCCCGCTGCAGTCCAGCAAGCGGTACGGGCCCCGAAGCCGGCCGCTGGTCTGCCACGGACAACACCCGTCCCAGGGTGGCCGAGGCCAGCGCGGCGTACTGTCCGGCGGTGTGGAGCGCGTCCTCCCACGCGGCGTCCCGGGCCTGTGCCCGAACGGCGGAATCGTCGGACAGGACCAGCTGCAGGCTGTTAAGCCGGGCAGCGTCCCCTGCCGCGCGGACGGCTTCCGAAACCGTTCCCGATGCGCTGCCAAGGTCCCGCAATTTCACCAGAAGGCTGCCGGCGGCCACGTAGCCCACGAGTTTCTGCCCTTCCCCGTCCCGCCAGGCGAGGTCGGCCCGGACACTCAGCCCTGCGGTCCGGAGATCGACGGGGGCAACGCCGCGGCCGCGGAGCACCGATCCCACGGCAGCCAGGGCCTCGCCTGCTGCCGCGTACGCTTCCTGCACCGATCCGGCCCGGCACTCCACGCCTACCGAAACCAGCATCAGGTCCGGGGCCGCCTCCGCGGAGCCCGTTCCCGTCACGGTGACCGTGCCGGCGCCAACCTGCATGTGCGGGTCCTGAACCATCACGTCCGCCTTCACGTAAGGGGGTAACCGCCCGCGGCCAGCCCCGCGTGCATTTCAAAGATGTTTGCCGTCCCCGGATTTCCCGTGCGCAGCACGGACCAGCCCGCGGCTGCCAGGTACAACGGGATGAACGGCAGCCCCAGGCACCACGCGTACTGGGTGCAGTGCCGTTCCTCGTGGCCCATGAGCGCCGGGCGGGAGACCAGCTCCTCAGCGGTGCTGCGGCACAGCACCACGTTGCCCAGGGTGTAGGCCTGCGCAAAGGGCAGCCGCCACCGGTATCCCGCGGCGATGATCAGCCCCCGGGGCCCCCGGCTGATGCGTGTCCGGGCGGCGAGGGCGACGGCGAGCCCGGCCAGGGTGCTTCCGTTAAGGAGGTTGGCTGCCCGCCTGAGCCGCTGGGCCGCCGTCGGACCCTGAAGGGAACCCGTGCGCTGCCGCAAAGTCATGAGGCCATGGTAGCCGGAGGGTTCAACTAGACTGGAGGGCAGTGGCCGCCGGTCCTGCCGGCGAGCCCTGACCTGGTCATTGAATGCCACTGACGTTCAGCATTCATCCATGACCTGCCAGCGACGGACGCGCCGGGCGGGAAACCGCGCGTGGCTGCCCCGCCTGCCGGCAGCCACGACTCGTAGCTAAGAACAGT
The DNA here is from genome assembly GCF_006715285.1 of Arthrobacter sp. SLBN-83. Classification (NCBI taxonomy): domain Bacteria; kingdom Bacillati; phylum Actinomycetota; class Actinomycetes; order Micrococcales; family Micrococcaceae; genus Arthrobacter; species Arthrobacter sp. SLBN-83. Next base: position 4,228,084 of record NZ_VFMX01000001.1, on the reverse strand, counting down.
AGATGACTGAAACTTTGCCGGGCGCCGCCATCCCGAACCCCACGGATGAGGCCGCCATCAACGCCGCTGTAGACCAGGCCATCACCGCCATTGCCGGTGCGGCCACCCTTGACGAGCTGAAGGCGGTACGCCTTGCCCACAGTGGCGAGAAGTCCCCGCTCAGCCTTGCCAACCGTGAGATCGGCCGGCTGCCCAAGGACCAGAAGGCGCTCGCCGGAAAGCTGATGGGTGCCTCCCGCGGAAAGGTCAACAAGGCGCTCGCCGAGCGCGCCGAAGTGTTGGAGGCCGAAAACGATGCCCGGATCCTGGTGGAGGAAACCGTGGATGTCACGGCCGCTCCGCGCCGCCGCCGTGCCGGTGCCCGCCACCCGCTCTCCACGCTGCAGGACCGCGTGGCGGACATCTTCGTTGGCATGGGTTGGGAGATCGCTGAGGGGCCGGAGGTGGAATCGGAATGGTTCAACTTCGACGCCCTGAACTTCAAGCCGGACCACCCTGCCCGCGAAATGCAGGACACCTTCTTCGTGGAGCCGCCCGAAGCCCACCTGCTGATGCGTACCCACACCTCCCCGGTGCAGGTGCGGTCCATGCTGGAGCGCGAGGTACCCATCTACGTGCTGTGCCCGGGCAAGGTGTTCCGCACCGATGAGCTCGATGCCACGCACACGCCGGTGTTCCACCAGTTCGAAGGCCTGGCCATCGACAAGAACCTGAGCATGGCAGACCTGCGGGGCACCCTTGAGCACTTCGCCCGGCAGATGTTCGGCGACGAAGCGCAGATCCGGCTGCGCCCCAACTACTTCCCGTTCACCGAGCCCTCCGCCGAGCTGGACATCTTCCACCCCGGCGCCAAGGGTGGCCCGGCATGGATCGAGTGGGGCGGCTGCGGCATGGTCAACCCGAACGTCCTGCGCGCCGCCGGCATCGATCCGGAGGTCTATTCAGGTTTTGCCTTCGGGATGGGCATCGAGCGCACCCTCATGTTCCGCAATGAGGTGGGGGACATGCGCGACATGATCGAGGGCGATGTACGGTTCAGCGAGCACTTCGGGATGGAGATCTAACAGTGCGTATCCCACTTTCCTGGCTGCGTGAATTCGCGGCAGTACCGGCCGAAGCAACGGCCGAAGACGTCATGGCAGAGCTGGTCAAGGTCGGCTTCGAGGAGGAAGCGGTCCACCGCCCCACGGAGACCCTGCAGGGCCCCATCGTGGTGGGCCAGGTCCTGAGCCTTGTCAAGGAACCGCAGAGCAACGGCAAGACCATCAACTGGTGCCAGGTCCGCGTTGTCCCCGAGGGGCAGGAGCAGACCCTCACCGGCAAGGGCATCGATCCCTCCGGTGTGCAGGGCATCGTCTGCGGTGCGCACAACTTCGTTGAGGGCGACAAGGTGGTGGTCACGCTTCCGGGCGCCGTGCTGCCGGGCGACTTCCACATCTCGGCACGCAAGACCTATGGGCACCTCTCCGCCGGCATGATCGCCTCCGTCCGCGAACTGGGCATCGGCGAGGACCACGACGGCATCCTGGTGCTGTCCCGCATCGGGCTGGACCCGGAAGTGGGCACTGACGCCATGGAGCTCCTGGGCCTCTACGACCAGGCCGCGGAAATCAACGTCACCCCGGACCGCGGGTACGCGTTCTCCATCCGCGGCGTGGCCCGCGAGTACGCGCACGCTACGGGCACGGCCTTCACGGACCCGGCCACCAAGGTCCAGGCCCCGGCGGAACTGTCCGGCGGCTACGGCATCAAGCTCAACGACGACGCCCCCATCTACGGCAAACCAGGCTGCGACCGGTTCGTGGCGCGCACCGTCCGCGGCGTCGACGCCACCAAGCCCACGCCGCAGTGGATGGTCTCCCGGCTCCGGCTGGCCGGCATCCGCTCCATCTCGCTGCCGGTGGACATCTCCAACTACGTCATGCTCGAGCTGGGCCAGCCCACCCACTGCTATGACCTGGACAAGCTGTCCGGGGACATCGTGGTGCGGCGCGCGTCCGCCGGCGAGAAGATCACCACGCTGGACGGCAAGGAACGCACCCTCGACGCCGAGGACCTGCTCATCACCGACGACTCCGGCGCCATCGGCATCGCGGGCGTCATGGGTGGCGCGGCAACCGAGGTGAGCGATTCGACGTCGAACGTCCTGGTGGAGTCCGCGCACTTCGACGAGGTGTCCATCGGCCGCTCCCGCCGCCGGCATAAGCTGCCGTCCGAGGCCTCCAAGCGCTTCGAGCGCGGCGTGGACTGGCAGGTGGCGGGCATCGCCGCGCAGCGCGTGGTGGACCTCCTGGTGGAACTGGCCGGCGGCACGGAGGACGAAGCCGGCACCGACGTTGGCACCGCTCCGGAGACGATCAGCATCGAGCTGCCCGCCGGTTTCGCTGCCGCACGCATCGGCATTGACTTCACCGGGGAACAGATCATCACCTCCCTTGAGGACCTGGGCGCCGGAGTCGTTAAGAACGACGGCGGCTGGACCGTCACGCCGCCCAGCTGGCGGAGCGACCTGGGCACCAAGGAAGACCTCACGGAGGAAATCGCCCGGCTGGTGGGCTATGACAAGATTCCCGCCACGCTTCCGGTGGCGCCTCCCGGCCGCGGCCTCACCCGGGTCCAGCAGCAGCGCCGGCGCCTCATCCAGGCCCTGGCGGACTTCGGCCTCACCGAGGTCCTGGCGTACCCGTTCGTATCCAAGGCCGCCAACGACACCTTCGGGGTGTCGGAGGAAGGTGCGGCGCGAAGCGCCGTCAAGCTCGCCAACCCCATCAGCGAGGAGCACGGCTACCTGCGGACGTCCATCCTGCCCGGGCTGATCGAGGTGGCCAAGCGGAACCACTCGCGGGGCTTCCGCGACCTGGCCCTCTTCGAATCCGGCCTGGTGTTCCTGCCCGGCGAAAGCGTGGGCACGGCCTCCATCCCGCCGCTGGGAATCAAGCCTTCCGACGAGGTGCTCGATGACTTGTTCGACGGCGTCCCGGACCAGCCGTTCCACCTCGCAGCGGTCCTCACCGGCCATGATTCCCCGGCCGCCGCGTCCCACACCCCCCGGGCGTGGGACTGGGCCGACGCGCTGGATGTTGCCCGCCTTGCCGGCGATGTCCTCGGCGTGGACCTGGTGGTCAGCCAGGGCAGCCACCAGGCGTTCCATCCCGGCCGTACCGCCAAACTTGCGCTGCGAACGGGGGAGACCGTGGGGTACGCGGGCGAACTGCACCCCAAGCTGCTGGCAGCCTCGGACATGCCGGCCCGGACCGTTGCCCTCGAAATCAACGCCGATGCCCTGTTCGAGGCGGCTCCGGACGTCATCGTGGCCCGCCACATCTCCACCTTCCCGGTGGCAACCCAGGACGTGGCCCTCGTGGTCCCGGCCGACGTGCCGGCAGACGAGGTTCTCGCCGCACTGCGCGAAGGCGCCGGGGAGCTCCTGGAGGACGTGGCTCTGTTCGACGTCTACGCCGGCAAGGGCATCGAGGAAGGCAAGAAGTCGCTGGCCTTCGGTCTGCGTTTCCGGGCACAGGACCGCACGCTGACCGCTGACGAAGCCTCGGCAGCCCGCGAAAGCGCAGTGGCCCTGGCTGCTGAACGGTTCGGAGCTGTCCAGCGCTAACCGCAGCCCTTGGAAATCCGAACGTCCCCGCAATCCTCATGGATTGCGGGGACTTTCTATTTGCCGACGCGTATTGGCCGGCGACTACATGTCAGGGCACCAGGAGGACCTTGCCGGTGGTCTTGCGGCCCTCAAGGTCGCGGTGCGCCTGCCCGGCCTGACTCAACGGGTAGCGGGCACCGATCCGGACCTTCAGGCTGCCGTCCGCGGCGGCGGCAAAAATCTCGTCCGAGCGCCAGCGCCGCTCCGCCGCATCCCGCAGGTAATGCCCCATGGTGGGGCGCGTCAGGAAAAGGGAACCGGCGGCGTTGAGGCGTTGCGGATCAAAGGGCGGAACGGGGCCTGACGCAGCACCGAACAACACCAGCATCCCGCGGACCCGCAAGGACGCCAGCGAACCGTCGAAGGTGTCCTTGCCCACGCCGTCGTACACCACGTCCACCCCGGTCCCGCTGGTGATGTCCCTGACCCGCTCCGCAAAGCCGTCGTAGCGCAGCACGTGGTCCGCGCCGGCGTCGAGCGCCAGCTGTTCCTTTTCGTCGGTGGAAACCGTGGTGATGACTTCCGCGCCACGTGCCTTGAGCAGCTGGATCAGCAGCAGCCCCACGCCGCCGGCCCCGGCATGCAGCAGGACCTTGTGCCCCGGCTCCACCTTGAAGGTCGAATTCATCAGATAGTGCGCAGTGACACCCTGCAGGGGCAGCGCTGCGGCGGTGAATACGTCCAGGCCCTTGGGTACCGGCAGCGCGGCGTCCTCGTCAACGAGCGCATAGTCCGCGTAGCAGTCGATACCCTCGGCGGTGGCTACCCGGTCGCCCACGGCGAAGCCGGTCACGCCGTCGCCTACTGCTTCCACCGTGCCCGCGGCCTCCGAGCCGGGTGTGAAGGGGTATGGCACTTTGTAGGTGCCGCTGCGCTTGTACGTGTCGATGAAGTTGACGCCCGCCGCCCCGACGTGGATCAGCAATTGTCCAGGGCCTGGCGTGGGAGGTTCAACGTCAACGTAGTCAAGGACTTCCGGACCGCCTGCCTGCCGTGCGACGATTGCGTGCGTCATGGCTCTCCTTTCGCGGGTCCCGGCGTTTCCGGACCCGGCTGCCGAAACCATCCTAGGGACAGGGGTGTCCGGGAGGACAAGTACGGCACGCCTCTTGCAGCCAATGCCTATGCATAATTATCGGTACCAATGCATAACTATTGCTGTATAGTCGGAGCATGACTATTTCTGTTGCGGTTTCAGGAGCCAGCGGTTACGCCGGGGGAGAAGTCCTCCGTCTTCTGGCCGGGCACCCGGGGGTGACCATTGGCGCCATCACAGCCCACAGCAACGCCGGTTCCCGCCTGGGTGAACTGCAGCCGCACCTGCATGGACTCGCCAGCCGCATTCTTGAAGACACCACGGTGGAAAACCTCTCCGGCCATGACGTTGTATTCCTTGCCCTGCCGCACGGTGCCTCCGCTGGGATCGCGGCCCAACTGCCGGAAGGGACGGTGGTGATCGACGCCGGCGCCGACCACCGCCTCGAAGATCCCGCCGCCTGGGAAAAGTTCTACGGCTCCGCCCATGCCGGCACCTGGCCCTACGGGCTTCCCGAGCTCCCTGGCCAGCGCGAAGCCCTCAAGGGCGCCAAGCGGATCGCCGTTCCCGGCTGCTACCCGACGTCCGCCCTCCTGGCGCTGGCGCCCGGGTTCGCTGCCCACCTGCTGGAACCCGACGACGTCGTGATCGTTTCCGCCTCCGGCACCTCGGGTGCGGGCAAGGCTGCCAAGGTAAACCTGATCGGATCCGAGGTCATGGGCTCCATGAGCCCTTACGGAGTGGGCGGCGGGCACCGGCACACCCCGGAAATCGAGCAGGGCCTCTCCAACGCGGCGGGGGAGAAGGTCACCGTCTCCTTCACGCCCACCCTCGCCCCAATGAGCCGCGGCATCCTCACGACCGCCACCGCGAAGGTCAAGGCCGGCACCACCGCAGCCCAGCTGCGGCTGGCCTGGGCCGAGGCCTATGAAGACGAGCCCTTCGTCCACCTGCTACCCGAAGGCCAGTGGCCGACGACCAAGTCGGTCCAGGGCTCCAACCACGCAGCCATGCAGCTGGCTTTCGACGCCCACACGGGACGGGTCATCGTCACCTGCGTGATCGACAACCTCACCAAGGGCACGGCCGGCGGCGCCGTACAGTCCATGAACATCGCACTCGGCCTGCCGGAAACCGCCGGCCTCAACCTGCAGGGAGTAGCCCCGTGACCATCACCGCACCCCAAGGATTCCGGGCCGCCGGCGTCACCGCCGGACTCAAGGCATCCGGCAACCCGGACCTCGCGCTGGTGGTCAACGACGGACCGTCCAAGGCCGCCGCCGCCGTCTTTACCAGCAACCGCGTCGCTGCCGCGCCTGTGCACTGGTCCCGGCAGGTAGTCTCGGACGGCCGCGTGGACGCCGTCATCCTGAACTCCGGCGGAGCCAACGCCTGCACCGGCCCCACCGGCTTCCAGAACACCCACAGCACAGCGGAAAATGTCGCCGAGGTCCTGGGCATTTCCGCTACGGACGTCTTTGTCTGCTCCACCGGCCTGATCGGCGAGCAGTTGCCCATGGACAAGATCCTGCCGGGCGTTGAAGCTGCCGCTGCCGAGCTCAGCACCGACGGCGGCCCTGCCGCCGGCACCGCCATCATGACCACGGACAGCGTGCCCAAGTCCGCGCTCTTCATCGGTACGGACGCCGACGGCCAGGAATTCAGCATCGGCGGCATCGCCAAGGGAGCCGGCATGCTGGCCCCGGGCCTGGCGACGATGCTGGTGGTGCTCACCACGGACGCCGACGTCCAGCCGGAAATGCTCGACGTCGTCCTCCGCGACGCCACCCGCGTCACCTTCGACCGCGCCGACTCGGACGGCTGTATGTCCACCAACGACACCGTTGTCCTGCTGGCGTCCGGTGCTTCCGGCGCCGTGCCCTCTGCCGAGGACTTCGGCGCAGGGCTCACCCAGGTCTGCGCCGAGCTGGCCCGGAAGCTGATCGCGGATGCGGAAGGGGCCAGCCACGACATCGCCATCCGCACCTTCAACGCAGCCAGCGAAGCAGACGCCGAAACGGTCAGCCGCTCGGTTGCCCGCTCCAACCTGTTCAAGGCAGCCATCTTCGGGAAGGACCCCAACTGGGGCCGCGTGCTCTCGGCCGTGGGCACCACGGACGCCGCCTTCGAGCCGGACAAGCTCAACGTCGCCATGAACGGCGTCCAGATCTGCCGCAACGGCAGCATCGGTGACGACCGCAGCCTGGTGGACCTGGAACCCCGCGAGGTCCTGGTGGAGATCGACCTGCAGGCAGGCGATGCCGAAGCCACCATCTGGACCAACGACCTCACCCACGACTACGTCCACGAAAACAGCGCCTACTCCAGCTAGGAGCACCGCCCAGGGCAAAACCCGCCGGGCCCAAACCGCTGTGGAAAGTGACACCATGAACACCCAGACGCGTGAAAACACCACCATGTCCGCCGCGCAGGACAAGGCTGAAACCCTGATCGAGGCCCTGCCGTGGATCCAGCGGTTTGCCGGCAGCATCATGGTGGTCAAGTACGGCGGCAACGCCATGGTCAATGACGAACTCCGGCGCGCCTTCGCCGAGGACATCGTCTTCCTCCACCACGTGGGCATCCACCCCGTGGTGGTCCACGGCGGCGGCCCCCAGATCAACTCCATGCTGGGCCGGCTGGGCATCGAGTCCGAGTTCAAAGGCGGCCTGAGGGTCACCACCCCCGAGGCCATGGAGGTGGTCCGCATGGTCCTCACCGGTCAGGTTGGCCGCGAACTGGTGGGCCTCATCAACTCCCACGGGCCCTACGCCGTTGGCATGTCGGGCGAAGACGGCGGCCTGCTCCGAGCCGTCCGCACCGGCACCGTAGTGGACGGGGAAGAGGTGGACCTCGGCCTGGTGGGCGAGGTGGTGGGCGTCGACCCCGCCGGCATCGTGGACATCCTTGAGGCCGGCCGCATCCCGGTGATCTCCACCGTCGCCCCGGAAATCGTCGACGGCGGAGAGGGCGTAGTGGGCACCGTCCGGTTCCAGCCCACCGGCCAGGTCCTGAACGTCAACGCAGACACCGCGGCGGCTGCCGTCGCCTCGGCGCTGGGCGCCTCCAAGCTGGTGATCCTGACCGACGTCGAAGGCCTTTACGCCAACTGGCCGGACAAGTCTTCCCTGATCTCATCCCTTACGGCTTCCGAGTTGCGGGAGATGCTGCCGAGCCTCCAGTCCGGCATGATCCCCAAGATGGCCGCCTGCCTGAAGGCCGTCGACGAGGGCGTGGAAAGGGCACACATCGTGGACGGGCGCCTGGCCCACTCGATGCTTCTTGAAACATTTACGACGGCGGGCATCGGCACCCAGGTAGTCCCGGACGAGGAGATTAACGGATGAACACTATCGAGAAGGCATCAGTGACCGAGCTGGTGGAGACCACGGGCCACGCCGGCTCCGAGTGGCTGTCCCGCTACTCCTCTTCGCTCATGAACGTGTTCGGTACGCCCCAGCGCGTCCTGGTCCGCGGGGCCGGTTGCCTGGTGTGGGATGCCGACGGCAAGGAGTACCTGGACCTGCTGGGCGGCATCGCCGTGAACGCCCTGGGCCACGCCCACCCCTTCGTGACCTCGGTCATCGCCAGCCAGCTGGCCACGCTCGGGCACGTCTCCAACTTCTTCACCAGCCCCACCCAGGTGGCGCTGGCCGAGAAGCTCCTGGAACTGGCCCACGCCCCCGCCGGTTCGAAGGTGTTCTTCAGCAACTCCGGCACTGAAGCGAACGAGGCCGCCTTCAAGCTGGCCCGCCGCAACAACGGCACGGACGGAACGAAACGCACCAAGATCATCGCCTTGGAGGGCGCCTTCCATGGCCGGACCATGGGCGCGCTGGCACTCACCGCGAAGGAGGCCTACCGGGCACCCTTCGAGCCGCTGCCCGGCGGCGTGGTGCACATTCCGTTCGGCGACATCGCCGCGCTGGAGGCGGCGGTAGACGACACCGTGGCTGCCGTCTTCCTGGAGCCCATCCAGGGCGAGGCAGGTGTCCGGCCGCTGCCCCCCGGCTACCTCAAGGCCGCGCGTGAAGCCACCAGCAAAGCCGGTGCCCTGTTGATCCTGGACGAGGTCCAGACCGGCATCGGCCGGACCGGCAAGTGGTTCGCCAGCGAGGATGCCGGGATCGTCCCCGACGCCATCACGCTGGCCAAGGGCCTCGGCGGCGGGTTCCCCATCGGTGCCCTGATCACGTTTGGTGAGGCAACGTCGTCGTTGTTGTCCGCTGGCCAGCATGGCACCACCTTCGGCGGCAACCCGGTGGCGACCGCCGCGGCCCTTGCCACCCTGCACGCCCTCGAAAGCCAGAACGTGCTCGCCAACGCCACGGCGGTGGGGGAGCACCTGCGCTCAGCGCTGGCCGCGATCCCCGGCATCACCGAGGTCCGCGGCGAAGGACTCCTGATCGGCTTCGACCTGGACGCCGACGTCGCCCCCGCCGTGGTGCAGGCCGCCCTCGATGCGGGCTTTATCATCAACAGCCCGGGTCCGCGCACTATCCGCCTGGCACCGCCGCTGATCCTCACCACGGCGCAGGCCGACACCTTCCTCGCCGCTTTCCCGGCAATCCTCCAAGCAGCTAAGGACGCCCAGTGAAAACTGCAACCCGGCACTTCCTCAAGGACACCGACCTTTCCCCGGCCGAGCAGGCGGAAGTCCTGGAACTCGCGGCCCGCATGAAGGCTGCCCCCTACAGCGTGCAGCCGTATGCAGCGGAAGGCAGTGGCCGAAAGACCGTGGCCGTGATTTTCGACAAGACCTCCACCCGGACCCGTGTCTCCTTCGCCACCGGCGTTGCGGACATGGGAGGCAATGCGCTGATCATCAACCCCGGTGAAGCACAGATCGGGCACAAGGAATCCGTGGAGGACACGGCAAAGGTGCTGGAACGCATGGTTTCCACCATCGTGTGGCGCACCGGAGCGCACGCCGGCCTGGTGGCCATGGCGGAGAACTCAAAGGTTCCGGTCATCAACGCCCTCTGCGACGACTACCACCCGTGCCAGCTCCTGGCGGACCTGCTGGCCGTGAAGGAGCACAAGGGCGAGCTCAAGGGGCTGACCATGAGCTACCTGGGCGACGCCGCCAACAACATGGCCAACTCCTACCTGCTTGCGGGGGTCACGGCCGGGATGCACGTGCGCATCGCGGGACCGGAGGGCTACCTGCCGGCCGCGGACATTGTGGCAGCAGCCGAGGAGCGGGCGGCCGAAACCGGCGGCTCGGTGCTGATCACCACCGATGCCAAGGAAGCGCTGCAGGGGGCAGACGTGGTCGCCACCGATACGTGGGTGTCCATGGGCCAGGAGGCCGAAAAGGAAGCCCGGATGCAGTTGTTCCGGGACTACTCCGTGGACTCTGACGCCATGGCACTGGCTGCGGATGACGCCGTCGTGCTTCACTGCCTGCCCGCCTACCGCGGCTACGAAATTTCCGCCGATGTCATCGACGGCCCGCAGTCCATCGTCTGGGACGAGGCGGAAAACCGGCTCCACGCCCAGAAGGCATTGATGGCCTGGCTGATGCACCGTTCGGGCCTGGCAATTGTCGACGGCCTTTCTCCGGTTAAAGGCACCGGGGAAAGCACGTTCTAGTGTCCGCCCAACCGTCCTCCCCGGGCACCAGCCCGGCCACCAAGACCGCCAGGCAGGCTCGCATTACCGCCATCCTCACCGGGCAGTCCGTGCGTTCGCAGGCGGAGCTCGCTGCGTTGCTGGCGGACGACGGCGTGCAGGTCACCCAAGCCACGCTCTCCCGCGACCTCGTGGAACTCGGCGCCGTCCGGGTCCGCGGGAAGGAAGGCGTGCTGGTGTACGCGGTCCCCGGCGAAGGCGGTGAGCGCGGAGCCAAGAGCGGCGTGACCCAGGAAATCCTGGACGCCAGGCTGGCCCGGCTCTGCAGCGAACTGCTGGTCACTGCGGAGGCCTCCGGCAACATAGCCGTGCTGCGGACCCCGCCGGGTGCCGCCAACTTCCTGGCCCTGGCCATCGACCACTCGGTGATGCCGTCCATCCTGGGCACCATCGCCGGCGACGATACCGTACTGCTGGTCTCCCGCGACCCGCTGGGCGGCCAGGACCTCGCTGCCCGTTTCCTGCAAATGGCTGAGGAAGCCGGGCAATAAGCTTGAAGACAAAGAACAACCAAACCCCAACAAGGAGCATTTAAAGTGACTGAACGCATTGTGCTGGCCTACTCCGGCGGCCTGGACACGTCCGTCGCCATCGGCTGGATCGGTGAAGCCACCGGTGCCGAGGTCATCGCCGTGGCGGTCGACGTCGGACAGGGCGGCGAATCGCTGGAAACCATCCGCCAGCGCGCCCTGGGCTGCGGCGCCGTGGAGGCGTACGTGGCCGACGCATCGGACGAGTTCGCCAACGAATACTGCGTGCCCACCCTGAAGGCCAACGCCCTCTACCAAGGCCACTACCCGCTGGTTTCCGCCATCTCCCGCCCGGTCATCGTCAAGCACCTGGTGAAGGCTGCCCGTGAATTCGGCGCCACCACCGTGGCCCACGGCTGCACCGGCAAGGGCAACGACCAGGTCCGCTTCGAAGTGGGCATCCAGACCCTGGGCCCGGACCTGAAGTGCATCGCACCGGTCCGCGACCTCGCCCTGACCCGCGACAAGGCCATCGCCTTCGCCGAGGAAAAGGGACTGCCCATCGAGACCACCAAGAAGAACCCGTACTCCATCGACCAGAACGTCTGGGGCCGCGCCGTGGAAACCGGCTACCTCGAGGACATCTGGAACGCCCCCACCAAGGACATCTACGACTACACCGCCACTCCAGAGTTCCCGCCGGCACCGGATGAGGTCACCATCTCCTTCGAAGCCGGCGTGCCGGTCGCGATCGACGGCGTCAAGGTCACCGCGCTGCAGGCCATCAAGGAACTGAACCGCCGCGCCGGTGCACAGGGCGTCGGCCGCATCGACGTCGTGGAGGACCGCCTGGTGGGCATCAAGTCCCGCGAAATCTACGAGGCTCCGGGCGCCATGGCGCTGATCACCGCGCACAAGCACCTCGAGGACATCACCGTCGAGCGCGAGCAGGCCCGCTTCAAGGCCACCGTTGGCCAGCGCTGGGCCGAACTGGTCTACGACGGCCAGTGGTTCTCCCCGCTGAAGCGCTCGCTGGACGCCTTCATCGAGGACACCCAGAAGTACGTCTCCGGCGACATCCGCATGACCCTGCACGGTGGCCAGGCCATCGTCAACGGCCGCCGCTCCGACACCTCGCTGTACGACTTCTCCCTGGCCACCTACGACACCGGTGACACCTTCGACCAGTCCCAGGCCAAGGGCTTCATCGAGCTGTGGGGCATGTCCGCCAAGGTTGCCTCCGGCCGCGACATCCGGGTCGCAGGGAAGTAGCCTCTGTGGCTGAGCAGAAGACTGAGGCGACCAACGCAGGTGCGCTGTGGGGCGGCCGGTTCGCCGGCGGCCCCGCAGACGCCCTCGCGGCGCTGAGCAAGTCCACGCACTTCGACTGGCGGCTGGCACGGTACGACATCGCCGGGTCCAAGGCGCACGCGCGCGTGCTGCACAAGGCCGGGCTGTTGAACGATGCCGAACTGGAAGGCATGCTCGCCGCGCTGACGCAGCTGGACGAGGACGTGGCCTCCGGCGCGTACCTCCCGGCCGAGTCGGACGAGGACGTGCACGGTTCGCTGGAGCGCGGACTGATCGAGCGTGCCGGTGCCCAGCTGGGCGGCAAGCTCCGCGCCGGCCGGTCCCGGAACGACCAGGTGGCAACCCTGGGCCGGATGTTCCTGCGTGACCATGCCCGGATCATCGCGCGCGGAGTGCTGGCGACGGTGGACGCGCTGGTTGAACAGGCCAGGGCCCACCACGGCGTGGCCATGCCGGGCCGCACCCACCTGCAGCACGCGCAGCCCGTCCTGCTCAGCCACCACCTGCTGGCCCACGCCTGGGCCCTGCTGCGCGACGTGCAGCGGCTCCAGGACTGGGACAAGCGGGCGGGCGTTTCGCCCTACGGCTCCGGCGCGCTGGCCGGGTCCTCGCTGGGACTCGATCCGGAAGCGGTGGCTGCGGACCTGGGGTTCTACTCCGCCGTGCACAACTCGATCGACGGCACCGCCTCGCGCGACGTCTTCGCCGAGTTCGCGTGGGTTTGCTCCATGATCGGCGTGGATCTGTCCCGCATCTCCGAGGAAGTCATCTTCTGGGCCACCAAGGAGTTCTCCTTCGTGACGCTCGACGATTCGTACTCCACGGGGTCCTCGATCATGCCGCAGAAGAAGAACCCGGACGTGGCGGAACTGGCCCGCGGCAAGGCGGGGCGCCTGATCGGCAACCTAACCGGCCTGCTGGCAACGCTCAAGGGCCTGCCGCTCGCGTACAACCGCGACCTGCAGGAGGACAAGGAGCCGGTGTTCGACGCCGCGGACACCCTGGAGCTGCTTCTCCCGGCCGTGTCCGGCATGATCGCCACGCTGAAGTTCAACACGGAGCGGATGGAATCGCTGGCTCCCCAGGGCTTCGCGCTGGCCACGGACATCGCCGAATGGCTGGTCCGCCAGGGCGTGCCGTTCCGCGAGGCGCACGAGCTGTCCGGCGCCGCCGTCAAGCAGGCGGAGTCGCGCGGTGTGGAGCTGTGGGACCTCACGGATGAAGAGTACGCCGCCATCTCCGGGCACCTGACCCCGGAGGTCCGCACCGTCCTCTCCACGGAGGGGTCACTCAACAGCCGCAACTCCCAGGGCGGCACGGCACCGGCCGCCGTCGAACGCCAACTGGCTGCGCTGGAAGCCGAGCTGGCCGGCGTGCGGGAGTACGCCAAGTAAGTCCCCCGCGAGATGGCACTTCGCGGCAGTATTTTTCATCCACACTGCTGCGAAGTGCCATCTCGCGGCGTTTAATGGGGCGGCTAGGCTGGGGCAATGAGCGAAACCTTCCGCAAGTTCCTTCGCACCCTGCCCGACTTCCCATCCGATCTGCCCGGCTTCGATCCGGACAGCGCCCCGCAGGACCCGGCCCTGCTTTTCAAACAGTGGCTGGACGAGGCGCTGGATTCGGGGGAGCGGCAACCGCACGCTTTCAGCCTGGCCACGGTCGGGGGAGGCGCCGACAGCGGCCCCCAGCCGTCCTCACGGATGCTGATCCTGAAAAACATTGACGACGACGGGTGGCACTTCGCCACGTCCCGCACCTCCCGGAAGGGCCGGGAACTGGCGGAGTCGCCAAGGGCCGCGATGAACTTCTATTGGCCCGGCCTGGGTCGCCAGGTCCGCGTGGTTGGCCCCGTGTCCGAACTCTCTGCCGAAGCATCCGCCGTCGATTGGCATGAGCGTCCCAGGGCTGATGGCAGCGACAACCCGCACTGGCAGCTGTACGCCCTGCAGCCCACCGAGATCGAGTTCTGGCAGGCCAGTAACGACGGCCAACACGTTCGCCACCGTGTCGGCCCAGACGGACAGGCGCTCGGCTGATCCCTCCGCTAGTCTGGCCGCATGACCTCTCCTTCTCCTGCCGGCCTGCTGGCTGAGCTGCACAAGGCCGCCACGGCGCTGACCGCCACCATGGACCGCATCCCCGACGGCGGCGAACGCGCTCCGTCCACCCTTCCCGGCTGGAGCCGCGGACACCTGCTGGCCCACATCACCGGTATCTGCAATGCGTTGGCCCGCCAAGTGGAGTACGGCCGGCACGGTGAGACCGTGGAGCTTTACGACGGCGGCGTGGACGGCCGTAACCGGGCCATCGAGCTCGCCGCCGGGCACAGCCTCCAGGAGCACCGGGACGACGTCGCTGCGGCCATGCAGCGGGCATTGGCCGCCTTTGATGCGTTGACCGAGGATGAGTGGCGGACCCATATCGCGTTCCGCGACGGAGTGATCTTCGACGCGGGGCTGGCGCTCTGGCGCGAACTGGTCATCCACACCGCGGACCTGGACAGCGGCACGGGACCCGAGACCTGGAACCGGGAGTTCTGCTCCCACCTGTTCGACTTCCTGGCCGCCCGCGTGCCCGCCGAAACCAAGCTGGTCCTGCAGCCCGTGGCACTCCCGCCACTGGCCCTCGGAGCCGGCGCCAGCACCGTCGTCGTCAGCGGCATGGTCACCGACATCGCCGCCTGGCTGGCCGGACGGACGCCGTCCCTGGACAGCCTCCGTGCCACGGCCGCCGGGGACGGCACCGACCTTCCCAACCTGCTGCCCTGGCCGTCGGCGATGCCGGATCCCAAGTAGCACGCCCCGCCCCCAAACCTCTGCGCGAGATGGCATTTAATGGCAATGCCGCGGCGCAACACTGCCGTTAAATGGCATCTCGCGGGTGGGAGGAGAGCGCCTATGCGGCTTCGCGGGCCAGGAGGCTTTCCTTGACGCGCAGGCCCCACCGGAAGCCGCCCAGCGACCCGTCCGTCCGGATCACCCGGTGGCACGGAACGAACAGTGCCGCAGCGTTGAACGCGCACGCGCTGGCCGCAGCCCTCACGGCGCGCGGGTTGCCGGCCAGGGCCGCGTACTCGGTGTACGTGACCGGTGAACCCGGCTTGACCTGGCGCAGGACGTCCCATGCATGGGCGCGGAACGGGCCCGACTGCTGAAGCACAGGGACGGCCATGGCAGGGGCGGGGTCGCCGGCGTAGAAGGCCTCGACGGCGGACGAGATGGCTCCGAGGTCCGCCACCACCTCCACGGTGTCGGGGCGGAGGGAGGGATGGACCTGCCCGGTCAGTTCGGCAAGGCCGGCAGTCCAACCCGAGGCAAGGACCACGCCGTCCCTTGCAAGCACCGTGAATGGGCCGTCCGGCGTGGACAGCTGCAGCAGTTGGGCTTTCATGGCATCCCTTTCGCAGGAGCGGTGGTTGTCAGGGCGGGCCGGGCAGCAGCGCGCCAAAGGTGCATGGTGGCGTAGGAACGCCACGGGCTGGTCTCGCGGAAGTCAAGGCTCAGGGCGCCGTCCCCGATGGCGTAGTTCCCATTATCGAGGGCGCGGATCCCGTTCCGGACCGCGGCGTCGTTGGCGAGGAAGATGTCCGGTGCGCCCAGGACGCGCATTGCCACGTACCCCACCGTCCATGGGCCCACGCCGGGCAACGGCAGCAGTTTCGCGCCCAGGCCGGCCAGGTCGTCGCCGTATCCGAACTCGAAGTGTCCTTCAGCCATCGCCGTCGCGGCATGCAGCAGCGATTCGATCCTGCGCCGGGGACCGCGGAGCAGATGCTCCGCCGCCGCGATCTCCGCGGGTGTAGGGAACAGCCGGTCCAAGCCTTCGCCGGGAGCGCTGGAGGGACTCCCGGCCGCGGACAGCTGGGTCAGCGCGGTCCGGGCTGCCGCTACCGTGATCTGCTGGCCCACCATGGCCCGGACCAGCAGTTCCTGTGGGTCCAGCGCCCCGGGCATCCGCATCCCCGGCGCCTGGGCAACGGAGGTGGCCAGGCGGGAGTCGGCGGCGAGGGCAGTATCAATTGCCTCCGGATCGGCGTCCAGGTCGAAGAGCCTGCGCACGCGGCTGAGCAGCGCCGGCAGGTCGCGCAGGTCCACCGCGCCGACGGTGAGCGTTAACTGCCGCTCCCGGGTGCCGCCGTCGTACTCCACCCGGAACCTGGCGTCGCCGTGGGGGAGCCGCAGGGTCCGGGCGTAGGAGGCGGGCGTCCCCTCCTCGATGCCGGGGATGGCGCGGGCTGCAAGGAAGGAGAAGATGCCCGGGTCGAACGGCGGGCGGAAGGGCAAGCCCAGCGTTAGGGCGGTGGTGCCGCCGGCGGGTGCCGGGTGCCGGGACGTTTGACGCAGGGCAGTGGGTGTCATGGCGAACACCTCGGCGATGGTCTCATTGAACTGCCTGACACTGCTGAAGCCTGCCGCAAACGCCACGTCGGCGAGCTTCATGGAGGTGGACACCAGCAGGGTGCGTGCCGTCTGCGCCCTCGCCGCGCGGGCCAGGGACAGGGGACCGGCGCCGAGTTCCTGGCCCAGGATCCGATTGAGCTGCCGGGGTGAATACCCCAGCCGGGCGGCAAGGCCTGCCACCCCGTCCCGGTTGATCACGCCGTCGTTGATCAGCCGCATCGCCCGGCCCGCAATGTCCTGCCGCACGTTCCAGGCGGGGGTGCCGGGCACCGCCTCAGGCAGGCAGCGCTTGCACGCCCGGTACCCTGCCTCGTGTGCCGCTGCGGACGTTTCATAGAACGTCACATTGGCGGCCTTGGGGGTCCGTGCGGGGCAGGA
This sequence comes from Arthrobacter sp. SLBN-83, assembly GCF_006715285.1. Taxonomy (NCBI): domain Bacteria; kingdom Bacillati; phylum Actinomycetota; class Actinomycetes; order Micrococcales; family Micrococcaceae; genus Arthrobacter; species Arthrobacter sp. SLBN-83. Next base: position 4,211,200 of record NZ_VFMX01000001.1, on the reverse strand, counting down.
GGGGCGGCAATAGATCCCGGTGCTGCGGACGGCGGTGAAGAACTGGCCGTCGAACCGGGGGTCGCGGGCATCGATTGCCCGGTAGCGCTGCCAGAAGTCCATTCCTCAATCCTGCCAGCCCGGGCCCACTGCTACTAGCGGAAATCGGACATGGCCGTGGAGGGGGCATAACTCCGCCGGGCCGCGCTTCAACGGGGATGAAATCGGCAACATCTGGGTAAGGTCAAGCAATGAACGAAAGCACTTTGGGCGCGGAACGGCTGCGGGACTTCCTGTCTGCGGACGCCCGTGAGCTCGCCCCGCAGCTGCTGGGTGCCGTGCTGACCCACGAGTCGCGCGACGGCGCCGTGTCCATCCGGCTCACGGAGGTGGAGGCCTACATGGGACCCGAGGACTCCCTGCATCCGGATCCCGGCTCACACACCTACCGCGGTCCGACACCCCGCAACGCCCCCATGTTCGGCCCCGCCGGGCACCTCTACGTCTACTTCACGTACGGAATGCACCACTGCACGAACATCGTCTGCGGTCCGGCAGGATTCGCGTCCGCCCTGCTGCTCCGGGCTGGGGAAGTCGTGGACGGGCTGGAACTGGCGCAACTGCGCCGGCCCACGTCGAAAAGCCCCGCCGACCTTGCCAGCGGCCCCGCCCGTCTCGCCAAAGCGCTGGGATTGACGACGGCGGACAGCGGCCGGGATGCGCTGGCTCCACCGTTCGAGCTGGTGCTTCCGTCCGGTCCCGCCGGTCCCGTCAGTTCCGGCCCCCGGGTGGGCGTGGCAGGAGCCGGAGGATCGGACGAGTACGCCTGGCGGTTCTGGCTCACCGGCAACCCCACGGTCTCCCAGTACAAAGCGGCGAAGCCACGGAACCGGAAGCGACCCGCAACGGCGCCGCCCGGTGCAACGTTTCACAAGCGTTAATCGAAATGGTAGTAGAATGGACGGTCTGTCTTTCGCGATAGGGGAACGTTAATGCTCGACGCCGAATTGGCCCACGAACGGGAGTATGTGGCCGGCCTGTACGCCCGGCTGGAGGAACTCCGGGAGGAAAAGCGCCGCCAACTGGCGCAGGTCCGTCATGCCGGAGCCGTGGGCACCATGCAGAACGTTTCGGAACGTGACGCGTTCGCCGCACTGTATGAGGACCGTTTGGCACAGCTGGACGCGGTGGATGACCGGCTGGTCTTCGGCCGCCTGGACCTGGACTCCGGGGAAGCGCAGTACATCGGCCGCATCGGGCTCACCACCGAGGACCTGCAGCGGTTGATGGTGGACTGGCGCGCCCCCGAGGCCGGGCACTTCTACCAGGCCACCGCATTTGACCGGCAGGGCGTGCGCCGCCGCCGGCACCTGATCCTGCAGGGACGCGACGTCAAGGCCATCGAAGACGATGTGCTGGACGCCTCCATGCTCACGGACGCCGATACCCTCCAGGGCGAAGGCGCCCTGCTGGCTGCGCTGAACTCCAAGCGGACGGGCCGCATGTCGGACATCGTCAGCACCATCCAGTCCGAGCAGGACCGCATCATCCGGTCTTCGATCTCCGGGGCCGTAGTGGTTCAGGGCGGGCCGGGCACGGGCAAGACCGCCGTGGCCCTGCACCGCGCCGCTTACCTGCTCTACACCCACCGTGACCGCCTCAAGAGTGCAGGCGTGCTGCTGGTGGGCCCGTCGTCGTCGTTCATGAAGTACATCGAACGGGTGCTGCCCTCGCTCGGCGAGACCGGCGTGGTCATGGCGAGCCTGGGCCGCCTGATGCCGGGCATCAACGCGGTGCCCGAAACAAACGCGGACGTTGCCGCCATCAAGGGCCGATTGGACATGGCTGCCATCGTGGCCAACGCCGTGTCCAATCGCATGCGCGTGCCACCGCAGAACCGGATCCTCGAGGTGGACGGACGCAAGCTCACCCTGACGCCCCGGCAGGTCCGCCGTGCGCGGGAACGTGCCCGCGCCACCGGGAAGCCGTACAACGAGGCCCGCGTGACGTTCGTGAAGATCCTGTTGCGCGAGCTGACGGAACAGATGACCGAGCTCGTTGAGGCCGCCAACATCGGCAACAACGCGGACCGCTCCTACCTTGCCGAGGACGTCCGCACCGCCCGGGACGTGCGGATTGCCCTGAACCTGTGCTGGATGCCCATGACGCCGGAGAAGCTCATCTCCGATCTGTTCAGCAAGCCGGAAATCCTGGAGTTCTGCACCCCCAACCTGAGCCCGGCCGAGCGCGCGCTGCTGCAGCGCCCAGCCGATGCACCTTGGACAGAGTCTGACGTGCCGCTGCTGGACGAGGCCGCTGAACTGCTCGGCGAGCTGGACCCTGCGGCCGGGCGCGGGCTGGCGCAGCAGGAGCACGACCGTGCCCGGGACCTGGCCAACGCCAAGCAGACCCTGGTCAACATGGAAGCCGCCGGGGTGGACCCCCTTATGTCCGCCGAAGAGCTGGCTGAGCAGAACCGGGAGCAGGAAGCCCGGCAGACCGCGGCAGAGCGGGCAACCAGTGACCGTACCTGGGCCTTCGGCCACATTGTGGTGGATGAGGCCCAGGAGCTGTCGCCCATGCAGTGGCGGCTGCTGGTGCGCCGCTGCCCGCTGAAGTCCTTCACTATCGTCGGTGACATTGCCCAGACCAGCTCAGTTGCTGGAGCCAATTCCTGGCAGGGCGCGCTGGCTCCGATGTTCGGCGACCGTTGGCAGCTGGAGGAGCTGACGGTCAACTACCGCACGCCGTCTCAGATCGCCGAGGCGGCTGTCCGGATGGCCAACGCCGCCGGGCTGGTGGTTTCCGCCCCCAAGGCTGTCCGGGAAGGGCGCTGGGAGCCCATCATCGACGAAGTTTCCACCGGTGCCGTGGTGGACCGGCTCGTCGAGGTGCTTCCGGAAGAGCTTGAAGCGCTCGACGGCGGCCTGCTCGCCGTGATTGCCGACGGTGACCTCCTGCCCCAGGCCACGGCCGCACTGCGTGCCGTGTACGGGCGTCGGATCGGGACCGGGGCCGGCAGCTACGAGCAGGACATCGTGGTGATCAGCCCCCGTGAGGCGAAGGGCCTGGAGTTCGACGGCGTGGTGGTGCTGGAACCGTCAGCGATGCTCAACCACGAACACGGCAAGGTGGGGGACCTCTACGTCGCCATGACCCGCGCTACACAGCGGTTGCGGCTGATTGCGTCCCAGCCGGTACCTGCGGGGATTGCCGGCTGACAGCGCCTTCGGCGTTACTGCTAACTTAGGAAGCGTGCCAGAACTGAACAACCTCGAACCGCAGCGCAACGACCCCACTTTTGCCAACGTTTGGCAGGAACTGAAGTGGCGTGGGCTGGTCCATGTCTCCACCGACGAAGCAGAGCTGGAAAAGCTCCTCGCCAACGGGCCGGTCACCTACTATTGCGGCTTCGATCCCACCGCGCCGAGCCTTCACCTGGGCAACCTGGTCCAGTTGCTGGTCATGCGGCGGCTCCAGCTGGCCGGCCACAAGCCGCTGGGACTGGTGGGCGGCTCCACCGGCATGATCGGGGACCCGCGTCCGACGGCGGAACGCACGTTGAACACCAAGGACACGGTGGCGGAGTGGGTTGGCTACCTCCAGGCCCAGGTTCAGCGCTTCCTCAGCTTTGAGGGAGACAACGCTGCCCGGATGGTGAACAACCTGGACTGGACTGCACCACTGAGCGCCATCGACTTCCTGCGTGAAGTGGGCAAGCACTTCCGCGTGGGCACCATGCTGCGCAAGGACGCGGTGGCGTCCCGCCTGAACTCCGACGAGGGCATCAGCTACACGGAGTTCAGCTACCAGATCCTCCAGGGCATGGACTACCTGCAGCTCTACCGCGACTACGGCTGCGTGCTGCAGACCGGCGGTTCGGACCAGTGGGGAAACCTGACCAGCGGTACGGAGTTGATCCGCAAGGTGGAGGGCAAGAGCGTCCACGCACTGGGAACCCCGCTGATCACCAACTCTGACGGAACCAAGTTCGGCAAGAGCGAGGGCAACGCCATTTGGCTCGACGCCGGCATGTGCAGCCCCTACGCGTTCTACCAGTTCTGGCTCAACACGGCGGATGCCGACGTGGTGGACCGGCTCAAGGTGTTCACCTTCCTGACGCGTGCCCAGATCGAAGAGATCGCCGTGTCTGTGGCCGAGCGCCCCTTCGCCCGCGAAGGACAGCGGAAGCTCGCTTTCGAAGTGACCTCGCTGGTGCACGGCGTGGAAGCCACCGAGAAGGTGATTGCCGCCTCGGCAGCTTTGTTCGGCAACGGGGACCTGGCCGCGCTGGACAAAGCAACCCTCCAGGCCGCTACTTCCGAACTTCCCACTGCCACCGTTCAGGTGGATGAAATGGGGATCGTGGACCTGCTGGTGGCGTCCGGGCTTTCCGAAAGCAAGTCGGCTGCCCGCCGGACGGTGGGGGAGGGCGGCGCCTACGTGAACAACGAGAAGGTGTCCGATCCTGAAGCCGTGATTTCCGAAGACGAACTTCTGCACGGCCAGTACCTGTTGTTGCGCCGCGGCAAGAAGAACCTGGCCACTGTTGAAGTGCTGGTTCCCTAGCACCTTCCACACCTGCATGCACGCCCTTCGGCAGCCGATTTGCACGGCCGCTGGGGGGCGTGTATTGTTTTCTGAGTCGCCGCCGCTGAATGGTGACAAACCCCCAACTAATGAGAAGCAATTCTTGCCGCGGATCACGCGGACTTGGAGAAATTGCTTCTTATTCTGCTGGGCGGATTCATTCCACCGAGTGAATTCCGGGAAAATCACCGGATTTGCAAAAGTGAATATGAATGAAATAAGATAAAAACATCGCAGCGAAGAAATGCGGAATAGAAATTCTTTGAATTTTTCCGGCGAGTATTCGAAATGTGTCTGTTGTTTGAGAACTCAATAGTGTGCCAAGTTTGTTGATACCGATTATGTATGTAATTGGTTGATTGTGCCGAATCGTGCCGCCCCTGTGGTATTGGTTTGGTGTTTTTAGCTGGTTTCAAATTTTGTGCAGCCTTTGTCGCCGTTATTTCCGGTGGTTTTGGTTGTGTCTGTTTTTGTTTTACTTCAACGGAGAGTTTGATCCTGGCTCAGGATGAACGCTGGCGGCGTGCTTAACACATGCAAGTCGAACGATGAAGCCCACTTGTGGGTGGATTAGTGGCGAACGGGTGAGTAACACGTGAGTAACCTGCCCTTGACTCTGGGATAAGCCTGGGAAACTGGGTCTAATACCGGATATGACCTTCCATCGCATGGTGGTTGGTGGAAAGCTTTTGTGGTTTTGGATGGACTCGCGGCCTATCAGCTTGTTGGTGGGGTAATGGCCTACCAAGGCGACGACGGGTAGCCGGCCTGAGAGGGTGACCGGCCACACTGGGACTGAGACACGGCCCAGACTCCTACGGGAGGCAGCAGTGGGGAATATTGCACAATGGGCGCAAGCCTGATGCAGCGACGCCGCGTGAGGGATGACGGCCTTCGGGTTGTAAACCTCTTTCAGTAGGGAAGAAGCGTAAGTGACGGTACCTGCAGAAGAAGCGCCGGCTAACTACGTGCCAGCAGCCGCGGTAATACGTAGGGCGCAAGCGTTATCCGGAATTATTGGGCGTAAAGAGCTCGTAGGCGGTTTGTCGCGTCTGCCGTGAAAGTCCGGGGCTCAACTCCGGATCTGCGGTGGGTACGGGCAGACTAGAGTGATGTAGGGGAGACTGGAATTCCTGGTGTAGCGGTGAAATGCGCAGATATCAGGAGGAACACCGATGGCGAAGGCAGGTCTCTGGGCATTAACTGACGCTGAGGAGCGAAAGCATGGGGAGCGAACAGGATTAGATACCCTGGTAGTCCATGCCGTAAACGTTGGGCACTAGGTGTGGGGGACATTCCACGTTTTCCGCGCCGTAGCTAACGCATTAAGTGCCCCGCCTGGGGAGTACGGCCGCAAGGCTAAAACTCAAAGGAATTGACGGGGGCCCGCACAAGCGGCGGAGCATGCGGATTAATTCGATGCAACGCGAAGAACCTTACCAAGGCTTGACATGAACCAGACCGGGCTGGAAACAGTTCTTCCCCTTTGGGGTTGGTTTACAGGTGGTGCATGGTTGTCGTCAGCTCGTGTCGTGAGATGTTGGGTTAAGTCCCGCAACGAGCGCAACCCTCGTTCCATGTTGCCAGCGGGTAGTGCCGGGGACTCATGGGAGACTGCCGGGGTCAACTCGGAGGAAGGTGGGGACGACGTCAAATCATCATGCCCCTTATGTCTTGGGCTTCACGCATGCTACAATGGCCGGTACAAAGGGTTGCGATACTGTGAGGTGGAGCTAATCCCAAAAAGCCGGTCTCAGTTCGGATTGGGGTCTGCAACTCGACCCCATGAAGTCGGAGTCGCTAGTAATCGCAGATCAGCAACGCTGCGGTGAATACGTTCCCGGGCCTTGTACACACCGCCCGTCAAGTCACGAAAGTTGGTAACACCCGAAGCCGGTGGCCTAACCCCTTGTGGGAGGGAGCTGTCGAAGGTGGGACTGGCGATTGGGACTAAGTCGTAACAAGGTAGCCGTACCGGAAGGTGCGGCTGGATCACCTCCTTTCTAAGGAGCACCTACAACAACCACCCGCTCAACGCATGTTGGTGGTGTGGGGTTGTCAGGAGTAAAGGCCCGTTGCACGGACGAATGTTCCGTGGCGGGTGCTCAAGGGTGGAATATCAACAAATAGGTGCCTGGTGGCACGGACCGTTCAGTGAGTACGAACCTTCTCCTTCGTGGGGTTGTTGTTCTGGAAAGCGGCCGGACCGGGTTGTCCTGGGTAGTGTTTGGCACACTGTTGGGTCCTGAGGCAACAGGACCATGTGGTGGCTCTGCGTTTGTGGGGGTTGCCGGGTGGGTTTTGTTTGTTTCTGGTTTCCCTGCCGCGACGTCCCGCACATGTTTGTGTGTGGGGTGTGTGGTGTGGGGTTGTTGTTTGAGAACTACATAGTGGACGCGAGCATCTTGTATAAGAAGCAATTTCCAAGATATTAGAACCTGGATCTGGTTCGTGTGCCTTTTGGGTGTGCGGGACAGTTTCTGTGGTTCTCTCGAGTGAGCTTGTTTTTGATCTTTGTGGTCAAGTTTTTAAGAGCACACGGTGGATGCCTTGGCATTAGGAGCCGAAGAAGGACGTAGGAATCTGCGATAAGCCTGGGGGAGTCGATAACCGGACTGTGATCCCAGGGTGTCCGAATGGGGAAACCCCGCCAAGCGCGCGAGTGACTTGGTGACCCGTACCTGAACACATAGGGTGCGTGGGGGGAACGCGGGGAAGTGAAACATCTCAGTACCCGCAGGAAGAGAAAACAATAGTGATTCCGTTAGTAGTGGCGAGCGAACGCGGATCAGGCTAAACCGTTCCATGTGTGATAGCCGGCGGGCGTTGCATGGTCGGGGTTGTGGGACTTTCCATACCAGTTCTGCCGGGCTGGTGGGGTGTGATGTGCGCGCATAGGTGAACGGTTTTGAAAGGCCGGCCAGAGAGGGTGTTAGTCCCGTAACCGTAATGTGTTTGTACCGCCTGTGAGAGTATCCCAAGTAGTACGGGGCCCGAGAAATCCCGTGCGAATCTGTCAGGACCACCTGATAAGCCTAAATACTCCCTAATGACCGATAGCGGACCAGTACCGTGAGGGAAAGGTGAAAAGTACCCCGGGAGGGGAGTGAAACAGTACCTGAAACCGTGTGCTTACAATCCGTCGGAGCAGCCTTGTAGTTGTGACGGCGTGCCTTTTGAAGAATGAGCCTGCGAGTTAGTGTTACGTCGCGAGGTTAACCCGTGTGGGGCAGCCGTAGCGAAAGCGAGTCTGAATAGGGCGTGTGAGTGGCGTGATCTAGACCCGAAGCGAAGTGATCTACCCATGGCCAGGTTGAAGCGACGGTAAGACGTCGTGGAGGACCGAACCCACTTCAGTTGAAAATGGAGGGGATGAGCTGTGGGTAGGGGTGAAAGGCCAATCAAACTTCGTGATAGCTGGTTCTCCCCGAAATGCATTTAGGTGCAGCGTTGCGTGTTTCTTGCTGGAGGTAGAGCTACTGGATGGCTAATGGGCCCTACAAGGTTACTGACGTCAGCCAAACTCCGAATGCCGGTAAGTGAGAGCGCAGCAGTGAGACTGTGGGGGATAAGCTTCATAGTCGAGAGGGAAACAGCCCAGACCACCAACTAAGGCCCCTAAGCGTGTGCTAAGTGGGAAAGGATGTGGAGTTGCCCAGACAACCAGGAGGTTGGCTTAGAAGCAGCCACCCTTAAAAGAGTGCGTAATAGCTCACTGGTCAAGTGATTCCGCGCCGACAATGTAGCGGGGCTCAAGTACACCGCCGAAGTTGTGGCATTCACACATGTTCTAAGCCGTCATGGTTCAGGAGTGTGGATGGGTAGGGGAGCGTCGTGTGGGCGGTGAAGCTGCGGTGTAAACCAGTGGTGGAGCCTACACGAGTGAGAATGCAGGCATGAGTAGCGAAAGACGGGTGAGAAACCCGTCCGCCGAATGATCAAGGGTTCCAGGGTCAAGCTAATCTGCCCTGGGTAAGTCGGGACCTAAGGCGAGGCCGACAGGCGTAGTCGATGGACAACGGGTTGATATTCCCGTACCGGCGAAAAACCGCCCATGCTGAGCGGGGGATACTAACTGCCCGAAACCTGCCCGACACCCCTTGTGGGTGAAGGGTTTTGGTGGAGCGCAGGACCTGATCCCGGGAGGCAAGCGTATTAACAGGTGTGACGCAGGAAGGTAGCCGAGCCGGGCGATGGTTGTCCCGGTCTAAGGATGTAGGGCGAATGGTAGGCAAATCCGCCGTTCATGTGCCTGAGATCTGATGGGACCCCCGTTTGGGGGGATTTGGTGATCCTATGCTGCCGAGAAAAGCATCGACGCGAGGTTTTAGCCGCCCGTACCCCAAACCGACACAGGTGATCAGGTAGAGAATACCAAGGCGATCGAGAGAATTATGGTTAAGGAACTCGGCAAAATGCCCCCGTAACTTCGGGAGAAGGGGGGCCCCAACCTTGAACACCACTTGCTGGTGGGAGGGGATCGGGGCCGCAGAGACCAGGGGGAAGCGACTGTTTACTAAAAACACAGGTCCGTGCGAAGTCGCAAGACGATGTATACGGACTGACTCCTGCCCGGTGCTGGAAGGTTAAGAGGACCGGTTAGCCGTAAGGCGAAGCTGAGAATTTAAGCCCCAGTAAACGGCGGTGGTAACTATAACCATCCTAAGGTAGCGAAATTCCTTGTCGGGTAAGTTCCGACCTGCACGAATGGAGTAACGACTTCCCCGCTGTCTCAACCATAAACTCGGCGAAATTGCAGTACGAGTAAAGATGCTCGTTACGCGCAGCAGGACGGAAAGACCCCGAGACCTTTACTATAGTTTGGTATTGGTGTTCGGAGTGGCTTGTGTAGGATAGGTGGGAGACGTTGAAGCCCGGACGCCAGTTCGGGTGGAGTCATCGTTGAAATACCACTCTGGTCACTTTGGACATCTAACTTCGGCCCGTAATCCGGGTCAGGGACAGTGCCTGATGGGTAGTTTAACTGGGGCGGTTGCCTCCTAAAAAGTAACGGAGGCGCCCAAAGGTTCCCTCAGCCTGGTTGGCAATCAGGTGTCGAGTGTAAGTGCACAAGGGAGCTTGACTGTGAGAGAGACATCTCGAGCAGGGACGAAAGTCGGGACTAGTGATCCGGCGGTACATTGTGGAATGGCCGTCGCTCAACGGATAAAAGGTACCTCGGGGATAACAGGCTGATCTTGCCCAAGAGTCCATATCGACGGCATGGTTTGGCACCTCGATGTCGGCTCGTCGCATCCTGGGGCTGGAGTAGGTCCCAAGGGTTGGGCTGTTCGCCCATTAAAGCGGTACGCGAGCTGGGTTTAGAACGTCGTGAGACAGTTCGGTCCCTATCCGCTGCGCGCGCAGGAAATTTGAGAAGGGCTGTCCTTAGTACGAGAGGACCGGGACGGACGAACCTCTGGTGTGTCAGTTGTACTGCCAAGTGCACCGCTGATTAGCTACGTTCGGATGGGATAACCGCTGAAAGCATCTAAGCGGGAAGCTCGCTTCAAGATGAGATTTCCATACACATTTATGTGTGAGAGGCCCCCAGCCAGACCACTGGGTTGATAGGCCGGATGTGGAAGCGAGGACTAACGACTCGTGAAGCTGACCGGTACTAATAGGCCAACAACTTACACCACACAGAAACATACATATTCTGCTTGCGTCCACTATGTGGTTCCCAACCAACAACCCCGAACACGGGCTTGTCTGGCAGGAACCAACCAACTGAATAACAACACCACCAGTCCAAGAACACGGACAATGTTGTAACCACTGGTTTTCCCACCCCCGGCACTTTTTGAGGGGGAGCGGGTGAAAGGGTTACGGCGGTCATAGCGTGGGGGAAACGCCCGGTCCCATTCCGAACCCGGAAGCTAAGACCCACAGCGCCGATGGTACTGCACCCGGGAGGGTGTGGGAGAGTAGGTCACCGCCGGAACATAATTACTGGTCGAGGCCCCAACCACCACGGTTGGGGCCTCCCACATTTAACAACCACAACGAGTACCAGGGACGCCCCCAAAACCCCCGCTCACCTACGGCAGGTAAACAACCGACCCCAGCTCACCTCTGACACCAAGGGCAGGAATCCTCGCTCACGTCCTTCTTGAGGCAAATCCGCGGCCCCTCCAGGGAACCCTGCAGCAAGTGAGCGGGCATCGGGAGGGAACGTGCCGGATGTGAGCGGGCATCGTAAGAAAAGCTGCAGGATCAGAGCGGGCGTCCGGGGAGAGGGGACGGGGCCTCGTGTGAACATGGCCACGATACTGCTGCCAGGGCTCCCACCGTGCCGGGGATTTTCTCGGCTCCACTAGAATTGATGAAGATGTACGGACTTCGAAGCGCTTGATTTCGGGTTGCGTAGGAAACGAAACGAGCGGCTGCAGTTGCGCCAGTGGTCGGCTCACAACAGGAGGAATCCATATGGCCGAGCACAACGGTGGCAACCGCGGCAATGACCGCGGCGCGTTCCGCGGCAACAACAATTCCGGCGGTGAGCCCCGCGGCTTCAGGTCGCGGTCCGACCGTGACGGCAACAACTTCTCCCGCGGCGGAGCCACCGGAGGCGGGGAGCGTAAATCCTACGGTGACCGTGATCGTAAGCCGTTTGGTGATCGTCCGCGTCGTGATGGTGAGGGTGACCGGCGTGGTTTCGGTGGTGCTGGTGACCGTGATCGTAAGCCGTTTGGTGATCGTCCGCGTCGTGATGGTGAGGGTGACCGGCGTGGTTTCGGCGGTGCTGGTGACCGTGATCGTAAGCCGTTTGGTGATCGTCCGCGCCGTGAGGGTGAGGGTGAGCGCCGTCAGTTCGGCGACCGTGATCGTAAGCCTTACGGTGATCGTCCGCGCCGTGAGGGTGAGGGTGAGCGCCGTCAGTTCGGCGATCGCGACCGTAAGCCTTACGGTGATCGTCCCCGTCGTGAGGGTGAGGGTGAGCGCCGTCAGTTCGGCGATCGCGACCGTAAGCCTTACGGTGATCGTCCGCGCCGTGAGGGTGAGGGTGAGCGCCGTCAGTTCGGTGACCGGGACCGCAAACCCTTCGGTGACCGGGACCGTAAGCCGTTTGGTGATCGTCCGCGCCGCGATGGTGAGGGTGACCGGCGTGGTTTCGGTGGCGACAACCGCAAGCCGTTTGGCGACCGGCAGGAACGTGCGCCCCGCAGCTTCGACGGTGGCGACGCCCCCCGTGCTGAGTCCGGCCGCGGCGCAGGCCCCCGTGACTCCGGCCCCCGCAGCTTCGGCCGCGACCGCCAAGAGGAACGCCCGGTGCGCGTGCCCAACGCCGCTGACCTTCGCAGCGCCAACCGCCCGGACCGGGAACGCTCACCCGAAATCGACGAGGACGTCACGGGCAAGGAGCTTGACCGCGCCACGCAGCACCAGATCAAGACCCTCGAGTCCAAGAGCTCGGAGTGGGTGGCCCGCCACTTGGTCATGGCCGGCCGCCTGATTGACGATGAGCCCGAGCTGGCGTTCCAGCACGCCCTTGCGGCCAGCCGCCGCGGCGGAAGGCTCGCAGCTGTGCGCGAAGCCGTTGGCCTGACGGCTTACGCTGCCGGCCACTACGGCGAGGCGCTCCGCGAGTTCCGCACCTTCCGGCGCATCAGCGGCTCCAACGTGCACCTGCCCGTGATGGCCGACTGCGAACGTGGCCTGGGCCGGCCCGACCGCGCCCTTGACGTTGCCCGCTCCGAGGAAGCCCAGGATCTGGACGCTCCGGGCAAGGTCGAACTGGCCATTGTTGCCGCCGGCGCCCGGACCGACCTCGGCCAGCTGGATGCGGCAGTGGCGGAGCTTGAGATCCCGCAGCTGGACATCAACCGTGCGTTCTCCTACAGCCCGCGTCTCTTCCGTGCCTATGCGGAAGCACTGGCAGCGGTGGGGCGCGACGAAGAGTCGCAGAAGTGGAGCCGGCAGGCCGTAGTGGCGGAAAACGCCCTGGGCCAAGGTATGGATGAGGAGCCGGAGATCATCGACCTCGGTTGGGACGAGGAAGAAGAGGCCCGGGAAGAGGCTGAGCGCCGCCGGATGCTGGACCGTGCTTCCAAGGCCTCCGGAGCTGTAACCGGCCCCGAAACTACGGCAGCGTCCCCGGAAGCCGCTGGAACTGGGAACCCGCGCGCCACTGAAGCGAAGGCTGTCCAGGACGGCAGCATCGACGACCAGGATGCCGACTACTTCGTTTCCGACGACGCCGAGTCGGACCAGGACTCAGTGGAACACGACGAGCTTGAGCCCGGCTCAGCAGCCGTGGACGAGGCCGGCAATGAGGACGCCGTGGACGACCAGGACGCAGTGGAACACCACGTCAACGCGGATTCCTTTGCGGATGAAGAACGGCGGGACTAGGCTCCCATGACTGACGTTTCCCTGGTTTCCCGCTTCGATGCCCTTCTGGCCGACCTGGACGGCGTGGTGTACGCAGGACCGCACGCAATCCCCGGCGCAGTGGAGTCGCTGCGGCAGCTCTCCGGGCTGGGCATCGGTTTGGGCTATGTGACGAACAACGCCTCCCGTTCCCCGGCAGAGGTGGCAGCGCACCTGCGCGAACTCGGCGCTCCCGCCGAGGACAACCAGGTGGTCAGCTCCTCCCAGGCGGCAGCGGACCTGCTTGCTTCGCTGCTGGCACCCGGGTCACGGATCCTCATTACCGGCAGCCCGGCGCTGGCCCGCGAAATCGAGCTTGCCGGTTTGGTGCCGGTGGGCAGCCAGGATGAGGAACCGGTGGCCGTGGTCCAGGGCTTCAGCCCGGCCATTGGCTGGAAGGAGCTGGCGGAGGCCACCTATGTGGTGAACGCCGGCGCCCTTTGGGTGGCCACCAATACCGACATGACGATTCCGCAGGCGCGCGGGATCGCCCCGGGGAACGGGACTTTGGTTGCGGCCGTCGCTGCCGCTACTGCGCAGCAGCCAAAAGTCGCGGGCAAGCCGGAGGCTCCGCTGTTCCACTCCGCGGCCAAACGGCTCGGCGCCGAGCGTCCCCTGGTGGTGGGGGACCGGCTGGACACGGACATCCTGGGCGGCAACAACGCGGGCTTTGCCACCGTGGCGGTGCTGACCGGCGTCGACACACGCGAGTCGATCCTTGCGGCGCGCTCCGCGGAACGGCCCAACTACATCATCGGGAACCTGACGGACCTGCACCGCCCCTACCCTGACGTGACGCACGACGACGGCACCTACGCTTGCGGGGAAGCGACGGCACGCGTGGCCAACGGAGCGGTGGGCATCATCGGCAGCCAGGACGACCTGGACTCCTGGCGCGCGGCGTGCGCTGCCTGGTGGGCGGAGACGCCGAACGCCGCAACCCCGCAGGCACCCAAGCTGGTGTGGCTCAATCACTAGACTGGTTCAATGACTGAGCTGACCGAACCGGACGACTCGACAGCCCAGCCCACCCCGGAGTGGCCGGAGGCGGCCTCCCCGGACAGCGGGCGCGGGATCACCGATCCGCAGGTGGCGCGGGCGGTGGCCAGGCTTTCGGACCTACCCGGCCTACCTTCGTCAGATCACGAAGTTGTGTACAACGAACTCCACGACGAACTGCTGGCCGCCCTGAACAGCGATCCCATCGACCAGGTCAGGGCGGCAACCGGCCGCGCCGGCGGGGCAGCCTGATGCCGGTCCGCCTAGACCAGGCCCTTGTGGCCCGTGGCCTGGCGAGGTCGCGCACACATGCAGCCTCGCTGATCGCCGAAGGCAAGGTCACCTCTGGAGGCCAGGTCCTCGCCAAAGCCTCCCTGCAGGTTGACGAAACCCGGGAGCTCGCCGTCGAACTTGATGACCAGGACACCTACGCCAGCCGGGCCGCCCACAAGCTGGCCGGCGCCCTCGACGCCTTCCCGGAGGTATCGGTGCAGGGCAAGAGGTGCCTCGACGCCGGTGCCTCCACCGGCGGTTTCACCGACGTCCTCCTTCGGCGCGGTGCCGCACAGGTGGTGGCGGTCGACGTCGGACACGGCCAGTTGGTGCCGCAGCTCCGCGACCACCCGCGCGTGGACGTCCACGAGGGCATGAACGTCAGGTATATGGCGCCGGAGGACATCGGCGGCCCCGCCGCCCTGACCGTGGCGGACCTGTCCTTCATCTCCCTCACCCTGGTGGTCCAGCCGCTGGCGGACTGCACCGAACCGGGCGGCGACCTGGTGCTGATGGTCAAGCCACAATTCGAGATCGGCAAGGACCGGCTGGGCCGCACCGGTGTGGTCACCTCGGAGCGCGAGCGGCGGATGGCGGTCGAAAAGGTTGCCAGGGCAGCGCTCGACGCCGGGTTGGACCTTTGCGGCCTGGCGCCCAGTCCGTTGCCCGGGCAGGACGGAAACGTCGAATACTTCCTGTGGATAAAACGCAGGATCAGCAAAGACTTGCCTAAGATCAAAGAGCGAGAGGCAGCAGCCGCTGCGTTGCTCGGACAAATCTGGCCGAACCACTAGAGAGCGGAACCTGATGAGCAGGCGTGTACTGGTCCTTGCCCACACCGGCCGCGAGGAGTCGTTGAAAGCCGCCTGGGAAGCCTGTGCCCTGCTGCACGCCTCGGGCATGGTCCCCGTAATGCAGGAGTCCGAGCTGGGGGACATGGAGCGGTTCTTCGGGCATCTGGCCCAGCCGGTGGAGGTGCTCCACGACCACGTCCAGCTGCCCGACGTCGAACTCGTCATGGTCCTCGGCGGCGACGGAACCATCCTGCGGGCCGCCGAACTGGTCCGCGAGGTGGATGTGCCGCTGCTCGGCGTCAACCTTGGCCACGTGGGTTTCCTGGCCGAAAGTGAGCGCGCGGACCTGGCCCAGACCGTCGAGTGGGTCGCCAGCCGCGAGTACACGGTGGAAGAGCGCATGACCATCGACGTGCAGGTGTGGGTCCGCGGCCAGAAGATTTGGCACACCTGGGCTTTAAACGAGGCCGCCATCGAGAAAGCCAACCGGGAACGGATGCTGGAAGTGGTGACCGAGGTGGACGAGCGTCCTCTGACGTCCTTCGGCTCGGACGGCATTGTGCTGGCCACCCCTACGGGTTCCACGGCCTACGCGTTCTCCGCCGGCGGACCCGTGGTGTGGCCGGAGGTGGAGGCGCTGGTAATCGTGCCCATCAGTGCCCACGCGCTCTTCGCCAAGCCCCTGGTCGTGTCGCCGCGGTCCAAGCTGGCTGTTGAGGTGCTGGGCCGCACGGATGCCCAGGGGGTCCTGTGGTGCGACGGCAGGCGCTCCGTTGACCTGCCGCCCGGCGCGCGCGTGGAAGTGACCAAATCGGCCACCCCCGTCCGGCTGGCCCGCACCCACCAGACCCCGTTCTCGGCACGCCTGGTCCGCAAGTTCGAGCTGCCCATCCACGGCTGGCGCGGCCCGCTGCCCAAGACCGAGGCCGTGCACACCGGCCCCATTCCCGTGGTGCGGACGCCCCGGCCCATGCCGCCGCTGCCCGTGCCGCACGTTGAGAACCCGGGCAGCGATCCCGATCCGTCGACTGCAAAGTGAATCCATGCTTGAAGAACTGAGAATCCGCGATCTGGGCGTCATTACCGACGCAACGCTTCCGCTCGGCCCGGGACTGAGCGTCGTAACCGGCGAAACCGGTGCCGGCAAGACCATGGTGGTCACCGCCGTCGGACTGCTGCTGGGCGCCCGCTCGGACGCGGGGGCCGTCCGCAGCGGGGCGAAAAGCGCCACGGCCGAAGCCGTGCTCAAGCTCGACACCGGACATCCCGCCGTCGCCCGTGCCCTCGACGCGGGCGCCGACGCTGAGGAGTTCGACGGCGGCACGGAGCTGATCCTCGCCCGCCGCCTGGGTGCGGACGGACGGAGCCGGGCGTTCCTTGGCGGCCGTGCCGCGCCCGTGGGCGTTCTGGCCGAGATCGGCGAATCGCTGGTGGTGGTGCATGGCCAGACGGACCAGATCCGGCTCAAGGGCGCCACGGCGCAGCGTGAAGCCCTGGACAAGTTCGCCGGGGAGGCGCTGGCCAAACCGCTTGCCGCCTACCAGGACCTTTACAGCCGGTGGAAGGCCAGCCAGGCGGAACTGGACAGCCTCCGCAGCGCAGCCCGCGACAGGCTCCGCGAAGCCGAATCCCTGGAGGCAGCCCTTGCGGAGATCGATGACGTGGATCCGCAGCCGGGGGAGGACGAGCTCCTGAAGGCCGAAGCCGTGAAGCTGGCGAACGTTGAGGAGCTCCGGATTGCCGCCAGCACCGCGCACCAGGCCCTCATCGCCGAGGACTTCGGTGAGGCCGGGGATGCCACCACACTGGTGGACTCTGCCAAACGGACCCTTGAACACGTAGCCGAGCACGACGCCGAACTGGGGTCTGCCGCCGCCCGCCTGGCCGAGGTGGGCTTCCTGCTCAACGACATCGCCACCGAACTGGCCAGCTACCAGGCGGGCCTGGACTCTGAGGGTCCGGAACGGCTCGCCGAAATCGAGGACCGGCGCGCCGCCCTGGCCAAGCTGGTCCGCAAATATGCTCCCACCATCGACGAGGTGCTGGAGTGGGCGGACAAGGCACGCGTCCGGTTCGACGAGCTGCAGGACGATTCCTCCCGCATCGAGGCCCTGGACGCGGAAGTGGTCCGTGCTGAAGCGGACCTGAAGAAGCAGTCGGCGGCCATCAGCAAGATCCGGGCCAAGGCCGCCAAGGACCTCTCCGCCCGGGTCAGCGCCGAACTGAAGGCCCTGGCCATGGCCGACGCCACTTTGGTGATCAACGTCGATCCGGCTGCGCAACTGGGCCCCTACGGCGCGGACGAGATCAGCTTCCTGCTGCAGCCGCATTCCGGCGCCCCGGCCCGGCCGCTGGGCAAGGGCGCGTCCGGCGGTGAGCTCTCCCGCGTGATGCTGGCCATCGAAGTGGTGCTGGCCGCCGTCGATCCCGTCCCCACGTTCGTCTTCGATGAAGTGGATGCCGGCGTGGGTGGGCGCGCCGCCGTCGAGATCGGCCGCCGGCTGGCCATGCTGGCACGCCATGTGCAGGTGCTGGTGGTCACCCACCTTCCGCAGGTGGCCGCTTTCGCGGACCAGCACATCACGGTGACCAAGACTTCCGTCAGGGGAGCCGACGGCGGCACCGCCACCGGGTTCACCTCCAGTGACGTCCGCCTCCTCGATGAGCCGGAGCGGGTGCGTGAGCTGGCCCGGATGCTTGCCGGCCAGGAGGACTCGGAATCGGCGCAGGCCCATGCCCGGGAGCTGCTGGATGACGCCAAGCTGCTGCCGCAGCGGGCCTGACCTGCGCAGCCACGGGAAGGCGTAAATGATGATAGGCTCGAATTCCGTGGTGCAGCGATCAAATTCCCGTGTAAATTCCCGGTTCCCGGGCTCCTCCAAGACGACCAAGCACATTTTCGTCACTGGCGGTGTGGCGTCCTCGCTCGGTAAGGGACTGACGGCCTCCAGCCTTGGTCATCTGCTGCGGGCACGCGGCCTGTCCGTCACGATGCAGAAGCTCGATCCCTACCTGAACGTGGATCCGGGCACGATGAACCCCTTCCAGCACGGTGAGGTCTTCGTCACGGACGACGGCGCCGAGACGGACCTGGACATCGGGCACTACGAACGCTTCCTCGATGAGAACCTCGAAGGTTCCGCGAACGTGACCACCGGCCAGGTGTACTCCACCGTGATTGCCAAGGAACGTCGCGGCGAGTACCTCGGGGACACCGTTCAGGTCATCCCGCACATCACCGATGAGATCAAGCGCCGCATGCGCCTGCCCGCCGAGGGCAAGAACGCGCCGGACGTCATCATCACCGAAATCGGCGGCACCGTGGGCGACATCGAGTCGCAGCCCTTCCTCGAGTCCGCCCGCCAGGTCCGCCAGGACATTGGCAGGAACAACGTGTTCTTCCTCCACGTGTCCCTGGTGCCCTACATCGGCCCGTCCCAGGAACTGAAGACCAAGCCCACCCAGCACTCCGTGGCTGCGCTGCGCTCCATCGGCATCCAGCCGGAGGCCATTGTGATCCGTTCGGACCGCGAAGTGCCCGAGGCCATGCGCGAAAAGATCGGCCGCATGTGCGACGTCGACATCGACGCAGTGGTGAACGCCGCCGACGCCCCCAGCATCTACGACATCCCCAAGACCCTGCACGGCCAGGGACTGGACTCCTACATCGTCCGTGCCCTGGACCTGCCGTTCAAGGACGTCGACTGGACCAGCTGGGACCGCCTCCTCGAGGCCGTCCACAACCCGAAGCACCACGTTGAGATCGCCTTGGTGGGCAAGTACATTGATCTCCCGGACGCCTACCTTTCGGTCACCGAGGCGCTGCGCGCCGGCGGCTTCGCCAACGAGGCCAAGGTCAAGATCCGCTGGGTCCCGTCCGACGAGTGCGAGACCCGTGAGGGCGCCATCAAGGCGCTCGACGGCGTTGACGCCATCTGCGTTCCGGGCGGCTTTGGCATCCGCGGCCTCGAAGGCAAGCTGGGCGCCCTGAAGTTCGCCCGCGAAACCAAGCTGCCGGTCCTGGGCCTGTGCCTTGGCCTGCAGTGCATGGTTATCGAATACGCCCGCAACGTGGTGGGCCTGGAAGGCGCCTCCTCCAGCGAGTTCGAGCCGGACTCCAAGTACCCGGTCATCGCCACGATGGAAGAGCAGCTGGAGTACGTCGAGGGCCGCGGCGACCTCGGTGGCACCATGCGCCTGGGCCTGTACGAAGCCAAGCTCGACGAAGGCTCGGTCATCGCCGGAACCTACGGCAAGACCACCGTCAGTGAACGCCACCGGCACCGCTACGAGGTCAACAACAAGTACCGCCAGCAGATCGCGGACAAGGGGCTGGTCTTCTCCGGCACCTCCCCGGACGGCAAGCTGGTGGAATTCGTCGAGCTGCCCGCCGACGTCCACCCGTACTACGTTGCCACCCAGGCGCACCCCGAGCTGAGCTCGCGGCCCACGCGCCCCCACCCGCTGTTCGCCGGCCTGGTCAAGGCTGCCTTGGACCACCAGAACGCCAACCACCAGGGTGCAGCCGACACGGCGGCCCCCGCGGACGGCGAGCCTGCAGCATCGGGTAGCGTTACCGCTAAGTAGTCAAGAGAACACAAAG
This sequence comes from Arthrobacter sp. SLBN-83, assembly GCF_006715285.1. Classification (NCBI taxonomy): domain Bacteria; kingdom Bacillati; phylum Actinomycetota; class Actinomycetes; order Micrococcales; family Micrococcaceae; genus Arthrobacter; species Arthrobacter sp. SLBN-83. The sequence goes on along the minus strand of NZ_VFMX01000001.1, from coordinate 4,191,586 downwards.
GACGGCGCGATGCCTGGTACACCTGAAGCCACCCCTGCCAAACAGGTTTCGGATGCACCAAGCCCGCGCCGTCTTTTGTCTTCCGAGAAGGTTTATGAGGGCCGGATCTGGGACGTCGTCAGCGACACCTTCCAGCTCTCCGAGTCCGGGGACGCCCTCACCCGCGACTACATCGACCATCCCGGCGCCGTTGCGGTCCTGCCCATGAATGACAAAGGCCAGATCCTCCTCCTGAAGCAGTACCGGCACCCTGTGGGCATGGACCTCTGGGAAGTCCCCGCCGGTCTGCTGGACGTCGAAGGCGAGGACTTCGTGGTGGGGGCGGCACGCGAACTCGCCGAGGAAGCAGATCTGGCGGCCGGGACCTGGAACGTCCTGGCCGACGTCTTCAACTCCCCGGGATCCTCCAGCGAGGCCATCCGGATCTACCTTGCCCGGGACCTCACCGAGGTTCCGCACCACGAACGCCATGAGCGGACGGACGAGGAAGCGGAGATCGAGTTCCACTGGATCAGCCTCGACGACGCCGTGGCGTCCGTCCTGGCCGGCCGCCTGCACAACCCGTCCGCCGTCGTCGGGATCCTTGCCGCCGCGGCCGCCCGGGCCGGCAACTACCAAGACCTCCGCCCCGCCGACGCCCCCTGGCCCGCACACCCCAGCCAGCGCTGATGGTCCCGGGTCCTTCGGCTGAAGCAGTACCGTCCGTCCAGCCGGCTGCCGGTGCGGCCCCGGCCGACGTTCCTCCCGCCATTGACCGGGGAATCACTGACTACCTCCAGCACATGGGCGTGGAACGGGGGCTGGCAGCGAACACCCTGGCGGCCTACCGCCGCGACCTGGCCCGATACGCCCGCTACCTGGCCGCTGCCGGGTGCACCCGGCCGGAGGAGATCACCCGGCACCATGTCACCGGCTACGTCCGTGCCCTCTCCGATGGATCCGACGGCGGATCCACCCTGGGGGTGCGCTCGGCAGCCCGGACAGTGGTGGCCGTCCGGGGGCTGCATAAGTTCTGGGCCCTGGAAGGCTTCACGCCCGCGGACCCAGCCAGCGAAGTCCACCCGCCGATGGCCGGTAAGCGGCTGCCCAAAGCCATCAGCGTCGATGAGGTGACCCGTATCCTCGAGGCCGCGGGTACCGACACCGCAACGGGATTGCGGGACCGCGCCCTCCTGGAATTCCTCTATTCCACCGGCGCCAGGATCAGCGAAGCCGTAGGCCTTGACGTGGACGACATCTCCCTGGCGGAACCCGAATCCGGGCCGGCCGTTGTCCGCCTGTTCGGCAAGGGATCCAAGGAACGGATGGTGCCGCTGGGCTCCTACGGCGCCCGTGCGCTGGATGCCTACCTGGTCCGCGGCCGGCCGCTGCTCGCCGCCAAGGGAAAGGGCACCCCGGCGTTGTTCCTGAATGCCCGCGGCGGCAGGATCAGCCGGCAAAGTGCCTGGACCATCCTGAAGGCGGCTGCGGAGAAAGCAAACATCACCCGGGACGTCTCGCCGCACACGTTGAGGCACTCGTTCGCCACCCACCTGCTCGAAGGGGGCGCCGATGTGCGCGTGGTGCAGGAACTGCTGGGCCACGCGTCCGTGACCACCACACAGGTGTACACGCTGGTCACTGCGGACACTCTGCGCGAGGTCTATGCTGCGGCCCATCCCCGGGCCCTGGGCTAGGGGACAGGCATGGCTGCAGCGGCAGTAACCCTCTGCTTTCTCCTGCGGGAGGGGGAGAACGGCACGGAGGTTCTCCTGGGGCTGAAGCAGACAGGCTTCGGCAGGGGCAAGATCGTGGGCATCGGCGGCCACGTGGAGCCGGGCGAGACCTCCGCCCAGGCCGTGATCCGGGAAGTCCTCGAGGAGACCGGGGTGGTGCTGGAGGAAGAGGCCCTGGCCGACGCCGGTGCGGTGCACTTCGTGTTCCCGGCCCGGCCCGACTGGGACATGAAGACCACCCTTTTCACGGCGCGCACCTGGCAGGGTGAGCCGGCCCCCAGTGACGAGATCCTGCCTGAATGGTTCAGCGTTGCGGCCCTGCCGGTGGAGCGCATGTGGCAGGACGCCGACCATTGGCTGCCGGTGGTGCTGGAAGGCGGCCGGGTCAACGTGGTGGTCACCATGCACACCGACAACGAGTCGGTCGCCTCGTCCGAAAGCCGCCTGGAGTAGTCCCGGGAGCGCCCGTGCTGTTAAACGTCCGACGGCGGGTGGCCACCAAAGTGCCCACCCGCCGTCGTGATCTTGCCAAGAGCTACGGAAGGTGCCGTTCCTCCACGCCGTTGTACTCGCTCAGCGGCCTGATCAAGGAGTTGGCATCAAGCTGCTCCATGATGTGCGCGGTCCAGCCCGTGATCCGGCTGGCCACGAACAGGGGAGTGAACGTGGGGGTGTCGAAGCCCATCAGGTGGTAAGTGGGCCCTGCCGGGTAGTCGAGGTTCGGCTTGATGGCCTTGGCCTCGTCCATCGCCGTTTCCAGGCCGTTGTACAGGCCCAGCAACTCGGGGCGGCCGTAGTGGGCGATCATCTTGTCCAGGGCCGCCTTCATGGTGGGGACCCGGGAATCACCATGCTTGTAGACGCGGTGGCCGAAGCCCATGACCTTCTTCTTCTGCGCCAGCGCGTCTTCCATCCAGGCCTTGGCACGGGCGGCGGCCTCCTCCAGGGACTCTTCCTGCCGGATGCCGATCTCGTCGAAGGTGTGCATCACGGCCTCATTGGCACCGCCGTGCAGCGGTCCCTTCAGCGCGCCGATGGCTCCGGTTACTGCTGAATGCAGGTCCGAAAGCGTTGAGGTGATCACCCGGGCGGTGAAGGTGGACGCATTGAAGGAGTGCTCGGCGTACAGGATCATCGAGACGTTGAAGGCCTCCACCACCTCCGGAACCTGTTCCTCGCCGAAGGCCATCCACAGGAAGTTCGCCGAGTAACCCAGGTCGTCCCGGGGTTCCACGACGTCCTGTCCGTGGCGGCGGCGCTGGTCGTAGGCCACCACCGCGGGCATGGCCGCGAACAGGTCCACGGCCTTGGCCATGTTCGCTTCCCGGGAGGAGTCCTCGGCCAGCGGGTGCCGGGCGCCCATCACGGAAGCCGCGGTCCGGCAGACGTCCATCGGGTGGGAGGTGACCGGCAAGGCGTCGATGACCTGCTTGACTACCGGATCCAGGGCGCGGCCGGCGCGCTCCTTCGCCGTGAACTCCGCCAGCTGCTGCTCGGTGGGAAGCTCACCGTTCCAGAGCAGGTAGGCCACTTCCTCGAAGCTGCACTTGGCGGCCAGTTCCTGGACCGGGTAGCCCCGGTACAGGAGGGAGTTCGTGTCCGGGTTGACCTCGGAAACCGCGGTGTAGTCCACCACGACGCCGGCAAGGCCCTTTTTGATCTCATTTTCAGCCATGCTGAAACTCCTTTGTTCCTAAAGCCAGTGTTCCTGGAGCGGGCTGCCGGCTCCTGCCGGCATTCCCGTGGTGTCAGGGTTGGGTGTCAGATGCCGGGGATTTGGAAGTTGAACACCCCGGTGTCAAAGCGGTTGTAGGCCTCATAATCGACGAGGTCGTAGAGCCGGGCACGGGTCAGCATGTTTGGGACCTGTGCCTCCTGGGTGCCGTCGGACTTGATCGCTTCCAGAGTACGCTCGGCAGCGCCCATGGCACTACGGAGCAGCGTCACCGGATAGATAATCATGTTGACGCCGACGCCGGCCAGCTGGTCCACGGTGAACAGGTCGCTCTTGCCGAACTCGGTCATGTTGGCCAGGATCGGCACGTCCACGGCGTCCCGGATGGCCTGGAACTCGCTGAGGTCCTTCATGGCCTCCGGGAAGATGGCGTCCGCTCCGGCCTCAACCAGGGCCCTTGCCCGGTCCTGGGCTGCTTCCAGCCCGTCGGTGGCACGGATGTCGGTCCGGGCCATGATCAGGAAGTTCGGGTCGCGGCGGGCGTCGGCGGCGGCACGGATCCGCTTGGTGGCGGTGTCCAGGTCAACCACGTTCTTGCCGTCCAGGTGGCCGCAGCGCTTGGGGTTGAACTGGTCCTCGATGTGGCAGCCGGCCAGGCCCGCGTTCTCGAGTTCCTGCACGGTGCGCGCCACGTTCATGGGCTCGCCGAAGCCGGTGTCGGCGTCGACAATCGAGGGCAGGTCCGTCATGCGGGCAATCTGGCCGGCCCGGGTGGCCACCTCGGTCAGCGTGGTCAGCCCGATGTCCGGCAGGCCCAGGTCGTTGGCCAGGACGGCACCGGAAATGTAGACCCCGGCGAAGCCCTTCTCCTCGATCAAACGGGCGGAGAGGGGATTGAACGCGCCGGGGAACTGCTGGATGGTGCCGGAGGAGAGCAGCTCGCGGAACCGGATCCGCTTCTGCTCCGGCGTGGTCTTGGAGTACAGCATCAGAAGAGTCCCTTCGGTGCCGCGGCCAGGTCGATGACGCCCGGGGCGGCGGTGATGTTCAGCTGGTCCAGTTCGCCGGCGGCGAGTTGGGGGAGGCGTTCGACGGCGGAGAGGAACCTTTCGATCTCGGCCTCCTCCACCAAGCCTGTGGCCAGGGTGCGGAACTTGTTGACGTACTGCTCGCGTGCGAACGGGCGGGCACCCAGCGGGTGGGCGTCGGCCACGGCGATCTGGTCCGTGATGACAGTGCCGTCCTTGAGCGCGATTTCCACGGAGCCGCCGAAAGCCTTCTCGGAGATGTCCAGGGAGTGGTAGCGGCGGGTCCACTCCGGGTCTTCCACGGTGGTCACCTTGTGCCACAGCTCCACGGTGTCCGGGCGTGCAGCGCGTGCCGGCGCGTAGGAGTCCACGTGGTGCCAGGCCCCGTCCTGCAGGGCGACGGTGAAGATGTAGGGGATGGAGTGGTCCAGCGTTTCCCGGCTGGCGGTGGGGCTGTACTTCTGGGGGTCGTTGGCGCCGGAGCCGATCACGTAATGCGTGTGGTGGCTGGTTTTGATCAGGACGGACTCCACGTTGGCGGGGTCCGTCACCTCCGGGTGCTCGCGGTGGAGCTTGCGTGCAAGGTCGATCCAGGCCTGGGCCTGGTACTCGGCGGAGTGTTCCTTTGTGTAGGTGTCCATGATGGCGCGCTTGGCTTCGCCGGGGGTGGGGAGCGGAACCATGTAGGACGCGTCAGGACCGTCCAGCATCCAGGCGATGACACCGTCTTCGCCTTCGTAGATGGGCACGGGGGAGGTCTGGCCGCGCATGGCCCGGTCCGCGGATTCGACGGCCATCTTGCCGGCGAACGCCGGAGCGTGGGCCTTCCAGGTGGAGATCTCGCCCTTGCGGGACTGCCGGGTTGCGGTGGTGGTGTGCAGTGCCTGGCCTATGGACTGGAAGATGGTTTCGACGTCGAGGCCCAGCAGGGTGCCGATGCCGGCGGCGGCGGAGGGGCCGAGGTGCGCCACGTGGTCGATCTTGTGCTTGTGCAGGCAGATGGCCTTGACCAGGTTGACCTGGATTTCGTAGCCGGTGGCGATGCCGCGGATCAGGTCGTGGCCGCTGGAGCCGACGTGCTGGGCGACGGCCAGGATCGGCGGGATGTTGTCGCCGGGGTGGGAGTACTCGGCGGCGAGGAAGGTGTCGTGGTAGTCCAGCTCGCGGACGGCCACGCCGTTGGCCCAGGCAGCCCATTCCGGTGCCACCCGCTCCTCGATGCCGAACACCTTGGAGCCCTTGCCGCCTGTGCTGGGGCCGTGGGTGAGTGCCTGGGCGCGCGCCGCGACGATGGGGGCCCGGTTCAGGGAGGCGATGGCAACCGAGGCGTTGTCGATGATGCGGTTGATCACCATGTCAGTCACTTCGTCTGAGACGGCGACGGGGTCCGCTGCCACCTGGGCGATCTTGAAGGCGAGCTGGTCCTCGCGGGGGAGGTTCTCTTCGCTCTTGTAGACGCGGACGTGGTGTTCCTTAACCATGATGCTCCTTTGGGTGGGATGCGTGGGTTGCTTTGACGTGGGAGAGGCTGCGGTGCAGGTGGACGATGGTGGCCGCTTCGGCGAGCTTGGGGTTGCCGGCTGCAATTGCCTCAGCGATGGCTGCGTGTTCTGCGGCTGCAGCGGTGAGACGGCGCGCGTCGTCGGCTGCCAGGCGCCTGATCCGGACCAGGTGGACGCGCAGGCTGCGCATGGCCTGGGCCAGGTAGGAATTGGAGATGGCTGCATCTATGGCGGTGTCCAGCCGCCCGACGAGTTCGTAGTAGTCATGGAGCCCCGAGTCGCCGCCGCTGATCAGCTCGGGGGCCAGGAGCAGCTCGTGCTGCAGGCGCTGGAACGTCGCGGGGTCGCCGCGCCGGGCGGCCAACGCAGCGGCCCTGCCTTCGAGCGTTTCGCGGAGTTCGAAGAGCTCGTCGATGTCCTCCAGGGAAATGTCCGTAACGACGACGCCACGGCCGCCGGCCGCCGTCAGCCCCTCCGCTGTGAGGCGCCCCAGTGCTTCCCGCAGCGGTGTGCGCGAGACGCCCAGCCGTTCGGACTGTTCCACTTCGGCGAGGACCGTTCCGGGCGCCAGGCGCCATTCGATGATGTCGTCGCGCAGGGCTGCATACGCTTTGTCGCTGGCGCGCATGGCGTCCTCCTTCCTCGATAACTCAATCAGTGTATACATAGCACCGGAGGTATAACAGGTTTGTCGCCTGTATATCCGAAAAAAGATGGGCAATGTATACAAGACCCTTGTGGCCAAGGCGCCTTTGCCACTAGCATGAGCTGCATCACAACGTCGTGGACGGGATTACCTCATGGTCACCAACAGCTACCGGGACAGTTACCGGCGCAGCGTTGAACAGCCCGAAGATTTCTGGCTGGAGGCAGCGCGAAAGATCTCCTGGACTTCTCCTCCCAGCCAGGCCGTGGACGCCAGCCGGGCGCCGCTGTATAGCTGGTTTCCGGACGGCGTCCTGAACACCTGCTACAACGCGCTGGACCGGCACGTTGCCGAGGGCCGCGGAGGGCAGGACGCCCTCATCCATGACTCCGCCATGCTGGGAACACGGCAGCGCTATACCTACTCAGAACTCACAGACCTCGTGGCGCGCTTTGCCGGCGTGCTGCGCAGTAACGGCGTAGGCAAGGGTGACCGGGTGGTGATCTACATGCCGATGATCCCCGAAGCTGCCATTGCCATGCTGGCAACTGCCAGGCTGGGCGCGGTCCACTCCGTGGTGTTCGGCGGCTTTGCGCCCAAGGAACTTGCAGCCCGGATCAGGGATGCAGCACCTGCCGCCGTGGTCACCGCTTCGGGCGGGATCGAACCCTCCCGCCGCATTGAGTACCTGCCGGCCGTCGTTGAGGCGCTTGAGTTGGCCGGCGCGCAGGACCTCCCCGTGCTGGTCAAGGCGCGCGACGGCTTTGCGTCAACGGTGGCGGACCATGCCGGCTGGCTGGACTGGGACGCGGCCATGGCATCCGCCCAGCCGGCCCGACCGGTCGATGTGAAAGCGACGGACCCGCTCTACATCCTGTACACGTCCGGCACCACCGGCACACCCAAGGGCGTGGTGCGGGACAACGGTGGCCACGCCGTCGCCCTGCGCTGGACGCTTGAGAATATCTACGACGTCGGTCCGGGCGATGTGATGTGGACCGCCTCGGACGTCGGCTGGGTGGTGGGGCACTCGTACATCGTGTACGGTCCGCTGCTGGCCGGGGCCACCACCGTGATGTACGAAGGCAAGCCGGTGGGGACGCCGGACGCCGGTGCATTCTGGCGGGTTGTCCAGGACCACAAGGTCAACGTGCTTTTTACCGCCCCTACGGCGCTGCGGGCCATCCGCAAGGCCGATCCGGAGGCGTCGCTGCTGGCGGACTATGACGTCTCGAGCCTGCGGACGCTCTTCACGGCCGGTGAGCGGCTGGACACGGACACCTTCCACTGGGCGTCCCGGGTCCTCGGCGTGCCGGTGGTGGACCACTGGTGGCAGACCGAAACCGGCTGGGCCATCTGCGCTAACCCGCGCGGGCTGGAGCGGCTCCCCATCAAGGCCGGCTCCCCAAGCGTTCCGATGCCTGGTTTCCGGCTGCGGATCCTCGACGGCGCGGGCGGGGAAGTGGAGTCCGGGACCGAGGGCAACATCGTGCTGGGCCTGCCGCTGCCACCGGGAACCCTGACCACTCTGTGGGGGAACGATGAACGTTTCATCTCCTCCTACCTGCAGGCCTTTGAGGGCTACTACGCCACGGGCGATTCCGGCTACCGCGATGAGGACGGCTACCTGTTCGTCATGGGCCGTACCGACGACATCATCAACGTCGCCGGCCACCGGCTCTCCACCGGCGCCATGGAACAGGTCATCGGGCAGCACCCGGCAGTTGCCGAGTGTGCTGTCATCGGCCTCGCGGACCCCCTGAAGGGCCAGCGGCCCAGTGGCTACGTGGTGCTCAAATCCGGGGTCGACATCCCTGAAGAGGTCCTGGCCAAGGACCTGGTGGCACTGGTCCGCCGGGATATCGGCGCCGTTGCGGACTTCAAGCACGTGACGGTGGTGGACGCCCTGCCCAAGACGCGCTCCGGGAAGATCCTGCGCAAGACCATGCGCCAGATAGCCGACGGCGAGGAATACACGGTGCCCTCCACCATTGAAGATCCAGGAGTCATTGACCAGTTGGCCGGCGTGCTTCGGGTTGGCAGGGCCCAGGCCGGCTGACATGTGGCTGGAACGTCCAGCGGCGGGCACGTCAGCGGGCGTTCCAGCGGTACTCGTTCTCCGGCCTGCCCGGCGTTCCGTAACGGGCAGTCCGGGATACCGTGCCGGCGTCCGCGAGATACTCAAGGTAGCGCCGGGCGGTGACGCGGGACATGCCCAGGGCATCCATGACTTCGGTGGCGGACACTGCCTCCGGCTGTTGGCGGAGGAACTCCTGCACCGAGCCCAGGGTCGAGGTGGAAAGGCCTTTGGGAAGCGGCAGCTCAGACGGAGCCCGAAGGCTGGCAAAAGCCCGGTCAACCTCGCTTTGGGAGGCGCCGCCCTTGGCATGGCCGGCAGTGGAACCGGCCAGCTGCAGGCGGAACTGGCGGTAGTTCTCCAGCTTGTCGGAGAACGTGGCGAACGTGAAGGGCTTGATCAGGTATTGGACCACTCCGATGGCCACGGCGCTGCGGACAATCGCCAGTTCGCGGACAGCGGTAATGGCGATGATGTCCGCGAGGATTCCCGCTGAACGCATCCGCCGGGCAATGTCCAGGCCGTGGAGGTCAGGCAGGTTCATGTCCAGCAGGACCAGTTCCACCGGCTCGCCGGCCGCCACAAATTCGTTCAACAGCCGCAGGGCGGACTGGCCGTCCGGGGCAGTTCCGGCGAGCTCGAATCCTTCCAGCCGCCCCACATAGGCTGCATGCGCTGCCGAAGCGATGGCCTCGTCTTCAACCACGAGGACACGGATGTTGCTCACTGTCTGTGCTCCTTCTCCGCGGGAACCGCTGCGGGCAGGAATACTTCGAACTTGGCGCCACGCCGGCCGTTGATGGCCAGCGTACCGCCCAAGCGCTGCACGGCCTGCCGGACCAATGCCAGGCCGATGCCCCGGCCACCGGCTCCTGCCGGCTTCGTGCTGAATCCGTGCCGGAAGATCTTCTCCGTGTCCTCGCCGCTGATGGGCGTGCCCGAATCGTTGACGGCGATGTCCAGTCCTTCGTCATCCGCCTCCAAGGTCAGTATCACGCGCCGCGGCGGCGGTGCGTCGGCCGCGGCGTCGATGGCGTTGTCCAGCAGGTTGCCCAGGATTGTCACCAGGTCCTGGACCGCAAGTCCGGGTGCGGCGCCGGATCCAAGCGTGGCTACATCCAGTTGCACGCCCCGTTCGTGGGCCTCGGCCACTTTCCCCATGACCAGTGCGCCCAGCACGGGTTCATCGATTGAACCGACCATGTCATCCGTCAGTTGCTGGCTCAGGGCCAGGTCCTGGGTGGCAAAGTCCAGCGCTTCCCCCGTGCGGCCAAGTTCCAGGAGCGAAACCATGGTGTGCAGCCGGTTGGCGTGTTCGTGGGTCTGGGCCCGGAGCGCGTCGGAGAGGGTCCGCATGGTCTGCAGTTCGTTGCCCAGTGCCTCGATCTCGGTCCGGTCCCGAAGGGTGGCCACCGTTCCGTAGACGGGGACCTTCCCGCGCGGGCTGCGGGATTCGGGGCCCCGCGCCGGGCCTTGGTTCACCACCAGCACCCGGGACCCGGCCAGCACCATCTCGTCCTTGGTAGTGCGCCCGGAATCGAACAGGCTGCGCAGTTCAGTGTCGAGGGGGAGTTCTGCCAGTGAGGGCGGACGGGTGGGGTCGTTGCTGCCGGTTTCCGGCAGGCCCAGCAGTTCGGCAGCCTGGTCGTTGTACATCACCACGCGCTTCCTGGCATCGATCAAAATGAGGCCTTCCCGGACCGAGTGCAGCACCGATTCGTAGTAGGCAAACAGCTGTGCCAACTGCTCAGGTCCCCAGCCGCGGGTCACCTGCCGAAGGTACCGGCCCAGCAGCCAGGACACCAGGGAACCGCCCACCAGCAGGGCGACGCCCACGGCCAGCAGGACGGGCAGGCGGCCGGCGAGGGCGACGTCGACGCTGCGGACCGTGACACCGGCCGCCACAAGCGCTTTGACGGCACCGGACGTGTCCTTGACCGGAACAATGGTCCGGACGGAAGGTCCAAGGGTGCCTGCCGTGACTTCCGTAAAGGCGCGGCCCTGAAGGGCAGCGTCAATGGAGCCGATATAGGGTTTGCCCAGTTCCTCATCCCGCGGGTGCGTCCAGCGGGTCCGGTCCGGAGCCATAATGGTGATGAAGTCGACGTGGGCCGCCGCGGCTACGTCCCTTGCATACGGCTGCAGGAGGACGGACGGATCCGGCGTCGCCGCGGCCTGGAGCACCAGGGGATTGGCGGCGATGGAAGCGGCCACCCCCTCCATGCGGCGGCCTGCTTCGTCGTACGTCCGGTCCCGTGCATCCACGTAGGCGGCCGTTCCCACAATGGCGATAAAGGATATGACGATGAGCAGGTTCGCCAGGAACAGCCGGCGGGCAATGCTCCAGCGGTGGATCATGCGTACCTCCATCTGACCCTGCGGGCGCCGCGACCAATATGAACGCAACGGTGAGCTGGATCACGGGTTGCCGAATGATGGGTATCACATTAGGACGTGTTGAGCCCAGAGACTGCGCCGCAGCGTCTATCAGAATATCCACAAGGAGACACACATGGCTTCTCAACGAGGAGAGTCGCTCAAGACCGCGACACCGCGGCGCAAGGGACTGGACAAGTCCCACTACCTGTACATCGCCGTTATCGCCGCCGTCATTCTCGGCGCGCTGGTTGGCCTGATCTTCCCCGAGTTCGGCAAATCCCTCAAGCCCCTGGGCGACGGCTTCGTCAAGCTCATCAAGATGATGATCGCGCCGGTCATCTTCTGCACCATCGTCCTTGGCATCGGCTCCATCGCCAAGGCAGCCACTGTCGGCAAGGTGGGCGGCCTGGCACTGGGCTACTTCATCATCATGTCCACCTTCGCGCTGGCTATCGGCCTTGTGGTGGGCAACCTGATCCACCCGGGTGAGGGCCTGAAGCTGACGCCCTACGACCCCAACAAAAAGGCTGCAACGGACAGCACCGTTGACTTCCTGCTGGGCATCATCCCAGGTGACGTCCCCGTCCTCCCCACCCTGCTGGCGGCCATCCTCGTCGGCTTCGCACTGCAGAAGATGGGAACCCAGGGCGCTCCGATCCTTCGGGCCATCGGCTACGGCCAGGCGCTCGTGTTCCGCATCCTCATCATGATCATGTGGCTCGCCCCCGTGGGTGCCTTCGGCGCCATCGCCGCCGTCGTCGGTGCAACCGGCGTCCAGGCCATCGTGAGCATGTTCACCCTGATGATTGCGTTCTACATCACCTGCGCTTTGTTCATCGTGGTCATCCTCGGCGGCATCCTCCAGGTGGTCGCCGGCGTAAACATCTTCAAGCTGATGAAGTACCTGGCCCGCGAGTACCTCATCATCTTCTCCACCTCGTCCTCCGAGGCCGCCCTGCCGCGGCTGATCGCCAAGATGGAACACCTCGGCGTCTCCAAGCCGGTTGTGGGCGTCACTGTTCCCACCGGCTACTCCTTCAACCTGGACGGCACGGCGATCTACCTGACCATGGCCTCCCTCTTCGTGGCCAACGCGATGGGAACCCCGCTGGACCTCGGCGCCCAGATCTCCCTGCTGGTCTTCATGATCATTGCGTCCAAGGGCGCCGCAGGCGTGACCGGCGCCGGCCTGGCCACCCTCGCGGCAGGCCTGCAGGCACACCGGCCCGAACTGCTGGGCGGCGTGGGCATCATCGTTGGCATCGACCGCTTCATGTCCGAGGCCCGCGCCCTGACCAACTTCACGGGCAACGCCGTCGCCACCGTCCTGATCGGCACCTGGGTCAAGGAGATCGACGGCGGCCAGGTCAGCCGCGTCCTCTCCGGCGAACTGCCCTTCGACGAGCAGACCATGATGGCCGGGCACGGCGAAATGGCGCCGAAGGAAGAAGGCGCACTGGAGGCTGCGAAGGCCTAGCCCCAGCCCTCGACCGAACCAGAACCGCCCCCGCAGCCTGCCTGCGGGGGCGGTTTTTCGATCCCCGGCGCCTCAACCTTCGACCTCAGCTAGAAGGTCAAGGCTCAACATCCGCGGAAAGTCAAGTTCCCTCGAATACCGTGTCGGGCGCTGTAACCTTGGGAGCAGAACGAACGCCGCTGGCAAGCCGGCGGCAGGAAATCACCGTCATCGAAAGTGTGGACAGATACGTGAGCAGCGAACAGGGTTCAGCAACTCTGGAGGGCACGGAATTCGACCTCGACAACGCGGTGATGGGGCCCACCGGGCGCCCATACCGCGAGTTCCCGGAACCCGCGCCGCTGTCCTCCCATGGTCCGGCCCGCGTGATCGCCATGGTCAACCAGAAGGGCGGCGTGGGGAAGACCACCTCCACCATTAACCTCGCCGCGGCCCTCGCGGAGTACGGCCGCCGCGTCCTGCTGGTGGACTTCGACCCCCAGGGTGCGCTCTCCGCCGGCCTTGGGGTCAACCCGCATGAGCTGGACCTCACCGTGTACAACGTCCTGATGGACCGCAAGGTGGACATTCGCGACGCCATCCACCACACCGGCGTCGAAAATGTGGACCTGCTGCCGGCCAACATCGACCTCTCCGCGGCGGAAGTACAGCTGGTCAACGAAGTGGCACGCGAACAGGTCCTGGACCGCGCGCTGAAGAAAGTCGAAGACGACTACGACGTTGTCCTGATCGACTGCCAGCCGTCCCTGGGGCTCCTCACGGTCAATGCCCTCACGGCCGCCCACGGCGTCATCATCCCGCTCATCTGCGAGTTCTTCGCCCTCCGCGCCGTGGCGCTCCTGGTCGAAACCATCGACAAGGTGCAGGACCGGTTGAACCCGCGACTGCAGGTGGACGGCGTACTGGCCACCATGTACGACGCACGGACGCTGCACAGCCGCGAGGTCATCACCAGGCTGGTGGAAGCGTTCGGAGACAAGGTCTTCGAAACCGTCATCAAGCGCTCCATCAAGTTCGCGGACGCCACCGTCGCCGCTGAACCCATCACCAGCTATGCGGGGAACCACGTGGGCGCGGACGCCTACCGCCGGCTCGCCAAGGAGCTGATCTCCCGCGGCGGCGCACCCTAACCACGCCGTGGCCGAATCCAAACCCGGCTTCGAGGTGCGGCTGGCCAACTTCACGGGTCCGTTCGACCTCCTCCTGGGGCTGATCGCCAAGCACCAGCTGGACATCACCGAAGTAGCCATCGCCACCGTCACCGATGAGTTCATCAAATACATCCGGAAGCTGCAGCAGCTCGGTGAAGAATGGGCCCTGGACGAGGCAAGCGAATTCCTGGTGATTGCCGCCACCCTGCTTGACCTCAAGGCGGCGCGGCTCCTTCCTGCCGGCGAAGTCGAGGACGACGAGGACATCGCCCTGCTGGAGGCCCGGGACCTCCTTTTCGCCCGGTTGCTTCAGTACAAGGCCTTCAAACAGGTGGCAGGCATCCTCGGAGAAACGCTGGACCAGGAAGGCCGCCGTTTTCCCCGGCAAGTGGCACTGGAAGGACACTTCGCGGCGATGCTGCCGGAACTGGTCTGGAAACACACGCCCCAGCAGTTTGCAGCGCTGGCTGAGGCCGCGCTGCGGCCCAAGGCGCCGGCGCAGCCACCGCAGGTGGGGCTTGGCCACCTGCACGGCAGCAACGTCAGCGTCAAGGAGCAGGCAGAACTGCTGGGCCTTAGGCTCCAGCAGGAGTCACCCATGACGTTCCGTTCGCTGATTGCCGACGCCGGCTCCACCCTGGTGGTGGTGGCCCGGTTCCTGGCACTCCTGGAACTGTTCCGGGACCGGGCAGTTGCTTTCGACCAACTCTCCCCGCTGGCCGAGCTTGCCATCCACTGGACGGCCGAGGGCCGGGACTGGTCAGCGGACAACCTGAGCGAAGAATACGAGGAGCAACCGTGACGCCCCAGTTTCCCGAAACCCACCCGCAGGAGGACTCCGGCCACGACCTCGACCATCTTCCTGGAGGTGCCAAGGCCGCCCTCGAGGCGGTGCTCATGGTCCTGGACCAACCCGCCAATGAGGAAGAGTTGGCGGCAGGGCTTGGCTTGACAGTGCGTGCAGTCCGTTCTCTTCTGGCCGAACTGCAGCGTGAGTATGACGGCTATACTGTTAAAGCCCCGGAGATGGATAGTGCCAGCCACGCTGGTATCGGTTCCAGCCCCCGGGGTTTTGAATTGCGGAACATCGCTGGTGGCTGGCGGATCTACTCCCGCACCGAATTTGCCGACATTGTTGGCAAGTATGTGCTGGAGGGACAGACTGCCAGGCTCACCCAAGCGGCGTTGGAAACACTGGCAGTCATTGCATACCGGCAGCCGGTCTCCCGTGCCCGCGTGTCTGCAATTCGCGGCGTCAATGTTGATTCCGTCGTACGCACGCTCACCCAGCGCGGGCTGATCGAGGACTCGGGAACGGATCCCGAGTCCGGCGCAATCCTGTACCGGACTACCTCCTATTTCCTCGAACGGATGGGAATCAGTTCGGTTGGGGACTTGCCCCAGCTCTCGCCGCACCTTCCGGGGCTCGACGGAATCGCGGAGTTCTACGACGCCGAAACCATGTAGGCAGGCCACCCTGCCCGCAGCATTATTTACCAGGTTTAGTTATCAGGGCAGACGAAGTCTGCACGGCTGGCTAGGGTTGTCCTTGGACATCGCTGCCGGCCAAAACACATTGAAGGACGGGTCATGACACAGGCGGGACGCCAGGGTTCACCACGTAACGGTTCGGGACGCGGCGGGAACGAACGCAACAATTCCCAGCAGCGCAGTTCACAGGGCGGCAGCTTCAGCGGGGGCTCCCGCGGCGGGACAGGAAAACGCGCTGCCGGTTTCGGCGGCGACCGTCCGCACCGCGCTCCAAAACCCCGCGAGGAACGCTTCATCGATCCCGACCTCGCCGGGAACCAGCCCGAACGCGGCGCCGAGGGCGCCAGGGGTGCCAAGCCGTCGTCGCGCAAGCCTGCCGCCAGGAAGCCCGGCGCCAAAAAGGCTCCCGGAACTCCCGGCGCACCCAAGCCCAAGCCGCGCACCGGCGCACCCGGGGCGGCAGCTTCCCGCGCATTCGGCAGCGAACGCTTCGGCCAGAACCTGGGCCCGGTCCGCAAGCCGGCCCGGAAGAAGCACCCCCGCGGCAATGTTCCGCAGTCCGAACTCCACGACGCCGACGGCGTGCGCCTCCAGAAGGTCATGGCGTCCGCGGGAGTGGCGTCCCGGCGCGTCTGCGAGGAAATGATCGCCGAGGGCCGCGTTGAGGTGGACGGCCAGGTTGTGACCGAACTCGGTGTCCGCGTTGATCCCAAGACCGCAGTGATCCACGTTGACGGCCTGCGGATCCAGCTGGACGAGAACCTTGTGTACATGGTGTTCAACAAGCCCAAGGGCGTTGTGTCCACCATGGAGGACCCCGAGGGCCGGCCCTGCATCAGCGATTTCCTCAAGAACAACAAAAACACCGGCGAACGCCTCTTCCACGTGGGCCGGCTCGACGTCGCCACCGAAGGCCTGCTGCTGCTGACCAACGACGGCGAACTGGCCAACCGGCTGACCCACCCGTCCTACGAGGTGCCCAAGACCTACCTGGTGCAGGTTCGGGGGCCGTTCCCGCACGGCGTCGGAGCCCAGCTGAAGGCCGGCGTCGAGCTGGAAGACGGCATGGCCGCCGTCGACTCCTTCCGCCTGGTGGATTCCACCCCAGGCCACGTGCTGATCGAAGTTGTGCTCCACTCCGGCAAGAACCGCATCGTGCGCCGCATGTTCGATGCTGTCGGCTTCCCGGTCCAGCGGCTGGTGCGGGTCAAGGTGGGGCCGATCGGCCTCGGGGACCAGCGCCAGGGCAGCATCCGCAACCTGGGCAAGCAGGAAGTCGGCCACCTGCTGGCATCCGTAGGGCTCTGACTCATGTCCGCGTTCAAAAGCCAGGGCCGCGGCCACCTGGACGGCCCGGTGGTGGTCATTGGTACCGGACTGCTGGGAGCCAGCATCGGGCTGGGCCTGCGGGGGCGCGGGGTGCCCGTGTTCCTTTCCGACCCATCGCCCACCAACCAGGCCGTGGCTGTGGACATCGGTGCCGGCCGCCCGCTCTCGGAACTGGGCGAAGCCTCGCCGCAGCTGGTGGTGGTTGCGGCCCCGCCGGACGTGACGGCCGACGTCGTCTGCCGGGCGCTGGCTGACTACCCCGAGTCCGTCGTGGTGGACATTGCCAGCGTCAAGGCGGACATCCAGTCGCGGCTTCGCAGCCTCGGCGCCGACCTCTCGCGATACGTGGGCACCCACCCCATGGCCGGCCGGGAGAAGTCGGGCCCCGTGGCGGCGCGCGGCGAGCTGTTCACGTCCATGCCGTGGGTGCTCTGCCCGTCGGAGGAAACATCAGGCAGTGCCCTGCAGGTGGCCCGTTCGCTTGCCTCCGACTTGGGCGCGGTGGTGTCGCAGTTCAGCGCGGACGAACACGATGAAGCAGTGGCACTGGTGTCGCACCTGCCGCAGGTCATGTCCTCCCTCCTGGCCAGCCGCCTGCAGGGGACACCGCTGCATGCGCTGTCGCTGGCCGGCAACGGACTTCGCGACGTCACCAGGATTGCCGCCAGCGATCCCACCCTGTGGGTGCAGATCCTCGGCGGCAATGCGGCCAAAGTGGTGGAGATCCTCTACGGAGTTCGCGAGGACCTGAACCGCCTCATCGGCACCCTGGAACACCCCTCCGCACCCGGCGCCAGGCTGGACCTGGCGCAGCTGATCAGCGAGGGCAACGCAGGCCAGGCCCGGATCCCCGGCAAGCACGGCGGCCCGCCGCAGGCATATTCCTGGCTCACCGTCCTGGTTGACGACAAGCCCGGCCAGATCGCGCAGCTGCTCACCGAGATCGGTGAAATCGGCGTGAACGTCGAAGACCTTCGGCTGGACCATTCCTCCGGACAGAACGTGGGCATGGTGGAATTGTCTGTATTGCCGAACAAGCACGACCACCTGATCGAAGCTCTCAACGACCGCGGATGGCGGGTACTTCAGTAATGACACAGGAACTCCTCGAAACCATGCGCGCGCTGCGCATTGGCCGACCCCTGGTGGTCGCCATCGACGGGCCCTCCGGCTCCGGCAAATCCAGCGTGAGCAAGGAAGTTGCCCGCCGGCTCCGGCTGGCCTACCTGGACACCGGCGCGATGTACCGCGCCCTGACCTGGTACTGCGTGACCGAAGGTATCGACCTTGACGACACGCCCGCCGTGGAGCAGGCTTCCAGGGACTTTGTCCTGGAAGTGAGCACCAGCCCGCAGGATGAGTACGTCCGGGTGGGCGGCGTGGACGTCACGGACGCCATCCGTGAGCCGGCCATCTCGTCCGCCGTCAGTGCCGTGGCCACCACCCTCGGCGCCCGGACTGAGCTGATTCGCCGGCAGCGCGACCTCATCGAAAAGCACCACCGCCGCATGGTGGTGGAAGGCAGGGACATCACCACCGTCGTCGCGCCCGGGGCTGAGGTACGCATGCTCCTCACGGCCAGCGAAGAAGCCCGGCTGCGCCGGCGGGGAATCCAGCTGGGCGGCACGCAAAACGCCGAGCAGCTTGCGGCCCAGGTAACGCGCCGGGACGCCAAGGACTCCACCGTGGTGAATTTCACCAAGGCGGCCGACGGCGTGGTCACGCTGGACTCCTCGGACCTGGATTTCGAGCAGACCGTGGACGCCGCCCTGGTGATCGTCACCAAGGTCCTCAACCGTGACTGAGCCCGTGGCCGCCCTGCCGTCCGGCCTGACCATGGCGTGGAGCAGGCCGGTGGGCTGGATCCTCGACCACCTCGTCTACCGGACCACCGTGACCGGCAGGACCAACGTGCCCACCGGCGGGCCGGTGATCTTCGCAGGCAACCACATCAGCTTCCTTGACGGGCCCGTAATGTTCGGCGCCGCGCCCCGGCCCATGCACATCCTCGTGAAGCAAGAGATGTTCAAAGGATTCCTGGGCCGGGTGCTCACCGCCTCCGGCCAGCTTCCGGTGGACCGGCGCGGGGACCGCGCCGCGCTGCAGCGATGCAAGGACGTGCTCGACGCCGGGCGGTGCGTTGGGATTCTTCCTGAGGGGACACGGGGGAGCGGGGCAGCCGCGGGCATCAACGGCGGCGTGGCTTGGCTGGCACTGAACAGCGGTGCGCCGGTAGTGCCGGTCGCGATCTTGGGGACGCGCCAGGGCGATGAGCACCTGGACTTCGTTCCGCGGCCCGGACGGCGCTTCCACGTCAGCTTCGGCTCGGCCCTCACCCTGGCCCGCCGTGCCGGCGAAACCGGGCGTGCTTCAATGGACAGGGCGTCGCAGGAGATCCGTGCAGCGCTGGCAGGGCACGTCCAGGACACCATCCAAGTCAGCGGGCAGCCACTGCCCGATGCTGACCAAAAAGACTTGACAGCAGTAGCCGGGGACGCCGGCAGATGACCACAAAGGACTTGCAATGAGCGACACCACCCAGACTCCCGGGCATTCCGGCGCCGACGACGACTACAGGCCCACAGGCACCGACCAAGTTGCCGAACGGCTCGCAGCGATTGACGACGACGAAGCGGAGCTGCGTGCCGCTTCCCTCCGGGCCGGCCTGGAGGACTACGAGCTTGACGAGGACGATGCCGCACTGCTGAGCGGCGAGTACGGCGACGAGGACTTTGAGGGCCCCCTCAAGCTGGATCCCGTCCTCGCCATCATCGGCCGGCCGAACGTGGGCAAGTCCACCCTCGTAAACCGCATCCTCGGACGTCGCGAGGCAGTGGTGGAGGACACCCCGGGCGTTACCCGCGACCGCGTGATGTACTCGGCGCATTGGAACGGCCGCAACTTCACGCTGGTGGACACCGGTGGGTGGGAGCATGACGCCCGCGGCATCCACGCCCGGGTTGCCGAACAGGCCGAGATGGCAGTGGAACTCGCCGACGCCGTGCTGTTCGTGGTTGACTCCGCGGTGGGTGCCACGGCAACCGACGAGGGCGTCATGAAGATGCTCCGCCGCAGCAAGAAGCCGGTCATCATGGTGGCCAACAAGGTGGACGACTTTGCCCAGGAAGCCGACAGCGCCGCGCTTTGGGGCCTCGGTTTCGGCGAGCCCTACCCGGTATCGGCCCTGCACGGCCGCGGGGTTGCCGACCTCCTGGACCACGTCATGGACGTGCTGCCCGAGTTCTCCACCATCGTAGGCGTGGAGCGCTCCGGCGGTCCCCGGCGCGTGGCCCTCATCGGCCGGCCCAACGTTGGCAAGTCCTCGCTGCTGAACAAGCTCGCCGGATCCGAACGCGTGGTGGTGGACAACACGGCCGGCACCACCCGCGACCCCGTGGACGAATTCATCGAACTCGGCGGCCGTACCTGGCGCTTTGTTGATACCGCCGGCATCCGCCGCCGCCAGCACATGGCCCAGGGTGCGGACTACTACGCCTCCCTCCGGACGCAGGCCGCGCTCGAAAAGGCGGAGGTCGCCGTCGTGCTCCTCGCCGTGGACGAGGTCCTCAGCGAACAGGACGTGCGCATCCTGCAGCTGGCCATCGAGTCCGGGCGCGCCCTGGTCCTGGCCTTCAACAAGTGGGACCTGCTCGATGACGAACGCCGCCGCTACCTGGAGCGCGAAATCGAGCAGGACCTGGCGCACGTCGACTGGGCTCCGCGCGTCAATATCTCTGCAAAGACCGGCTGGCACAAGGACCGACTGGTTCCTGCGCTGGACCTTGCCCTGGAGAACTGGGACCGGCGCATCGCCACCGGGCGCCTGAATGCCTTCCTCGGCGAGCTCGTGGCCGCGCACCCTCACCCGGTCCGCGGCGGCAAGCAACCGCGCATCCTCTTCGGCACCCAGGCCTCCAGCCGGCCTCCGAAGTTTGTGTTGTTTACCACCGGATTCCTGGACCCCGGGTACCGCCGTTTCATCACGCGCCGGCTGCGCGAGACCTTCGGATTCGAAGGCACGCCCATCGAGGTCAGCATGCGCGTGCGCGAGAAGCGCGGCCGGAAGCGTTAATTGCGACACACCTTGGAGCCGATCGCCGGAAAGTGTCACAGGCACCCCTCCGGATCGTGTAAGCTCTTCTAGGTGGTTCGGCCGGACTGCTGATGAAAACCTTCGGGTTGAGTTCAGCGGAGAACGGCGGAACCAGCGGGCTGTAGCGCAGCTTGGTAGCGCACTTGACTGGGGGTCAAGGGGTCGCAGGTTCAAATCCTGTCAGCCCGACCTAAAAGCGGAAAGCGCCGGAGAATTCTCCGGCGCTTTCCGCTTTTTTGGCGTCGTGGTCATGAGTGGCCGCGCACCTTCCTTCGGACAAATCACCCAGGAGGCCGGGGGTGGTTTGTCCGGACGGGGGTGTCCTGGGCGGGACGCGCCATCACAGCGGGCCGGCTAGCCGAGGGCGGCGTCCAGGGTGACGAAGCCGTAGCCTGCCGCCCGAAGCTGGGAGATCACCTGTGGGAGGGCCGCGGCGTCAAGTGTTGAGCCGTCGTCGGGGTTCGCGCCGAGGTGCATCAGCACGATCTCCCCGGGCTGCGCGGATGCCATAACGCGCTGGACGATAAAGTCCGGGCCCCGCGTTCCGTTCATGGTGCCTTCCCAGCCCAGCGTGTCAACGGTCCACCGGATTGCCGCATAGCCGGCGGCATTCACGTCTGCGATCGTACGGGAATTGCGGGCCCCGAACGGGAAGCGGAGGAACGGGAGGGGGTCGCCTCCAGCGGCCTCGATGGTCCTCTGCGCGCTGCTGATCTCGGCTGCGATCTGGGCGTCGGTCAGGGCGGTGAAGTCCGGGTGGGTCATGGAATGGTTGCCGATCCGATGCCCCGCGTTGTAGATCAGCGCCGCGTCGGAGGGGAACTGATTGACCCAATCTCCGGTGAGGAAGAACGTACCGGGCACGCCACTGGCTGCGAGGGTGGCGAGGATCGATCGGAGGGCGGCATCGTTGGCGCCGGCGTCGAACGTCAGTGCGACAACCTTCTGGATGGTCGGAATGCGCTCGAGATCTACGCCCAGAAGCGCTGACGGGACGCTGGTGTAGACCACCTCGGTCCTGCCGCTGGCCGCGTGCCACAGGATCGAACCGTGCTGGAAGTCGTTCCGGCGCCCGCCCGTGATGCCGTACTCGCCGCTGGTGGGGTAACCGAGCCGGCTGCGCTCCCAACCGAGGGCCGCCCACTGGGCCCGGATGGCTCCGTACACTTCGTGGGCTCCCGTGGCAGGCGACCAGTAGATCGACGAGCCGGCGTTCGTGCCGCTGAAGTGGTTGTACCTGCCGGCCCCGTCGGGGGCGCCCGACTCGTCCGTGACGGGGAATCCGAGCAAGCCGGCCGGCCCGCCGAGCTCGAGATAGCGTGCGCGGATGGCGCCGTGCACCTCGTGCGCTCCGGTGCCGGGGCTCCAGTAGATGGTGCCGCGGGCGAAGTCGTTGTATGCGCCGCCGCCGGGGGTGGCGGTCTCGTCTGTCAGGGGGAAGCCAAAGAACCCGGCGGGCCCGCCCAGTGCCAGGTAGTGGCCGCGGATGGCGCCGTGTACCTCGTGCGCTCCGGTGCCGGGGCTCCAGTAGATGGTGCCGCGGGCGAAGTCGTTGTATGCGCCGCCGGGGGTGGCGGTCTCGTCTGTCAGGGGGAAGCCAAAGAACCCGGCGGGCCCGCCCAGTGCCAGGTAGTGGCCGCGGATGGCGCCGTGCACCTCGTGCGCTCCGGTGCCTGGGCTCCAGTAGATGGTGCCGCGGGCGAAGTCGTTGTATGCGCCGCCGCCGCCGGGGGTGGCGGCCTCGTCTGTCAGGGGGAAGCCAAAGAACCCGGCGGGCCCGCCCAGTGCCAGGTAGTGGCCGCGGATGGCGCCGTGAACCTCGCGCGCCCCAGTGCCGGGGCTCCAATAGATCGTGCCAGCGGTGTAGTCCTGGGCGCGACCCCCAGCGATGTCATACGCGCTGCCGACGGGCGTGCCGAGGAATGAAGCGCTGCCGCCGAGCTGCTCATAGTGCTGAATGATCGCGTCGTCGCCAACCTGCAGGACCGCCATCGACGCCTGAACGCTCTGCTGCGAGGCTGCCGCCGCGGTAGCCGCGGGCGGCGCCAAGGCAGTGCCCCCGGGGCCACCGCCAAGGGCGAGGGCCAAGGCTGTTCCGATGATGGCGAATCGAGACCGGCGCATTGTGGCCCCTTAGAACTGATCGAGACTTGCGAGCCTTGATCAAGACGCTACGCCCCAGGGGTATGTCCGGGCAGGACCGGAAGTCCCGAATTGCAGGCTTCGGTACCCGGATTCTCCTACTTCAGGAACTTCGAGGTCCTGCGGTCCGCCAGGATCTTGCCTTTGGTCTGGCACGTGGGGCAGTACTGCAGGGCCGTGTCCGCGAAAGACACCTCCCGGACGGTGTCGCCGCATACAGGGCAGGGCTGGCCGGTCCGGGCGTGCACCCGCATGTGGCTGCGCTTGACGTCCTTCAAGTCCTTGGGAGGCTTGCCGCTGGCCTCGGCCAGCGCCTCGCCCAACACGCTGTGGATGGCGTCGTACAACACCTGCACGGTGTCCCGGTCCAGGGACTTTGCGATTGCGAAGGGCGAGATCCGGGCGGCATGCAGGATTTCGTCGCTGTAGGCATTTCCGATGCCTGCAATGACGCTCTGGCTGCGCAGGAGTCCCTTGATTTGCTGGGAACTGCCGGCCAGGATTTCAGCCAGCATGTCGGCGTCGAACGCCTCGGTAAAGGGATCCGGACCCAGCGTGGCGATGCCCGGTACCTCCTGCGGGTCCCGCACCACGTAGACGGCCAGGCTCTTCTTGGTGCCCGCCTCCGTCAGGTCCAGCCCGCGGGGCCCCTCCGGACCCGAGAACGCACACCTGACCGCTATGAGGCCTTTGCCCATCCGGAGCTGGCTGTCGGCAGGGGAGTCGGTGAAACGCACCCAGCCTGCCCGCGCCAGGTGGAACACCAGCGACACGCCGTCCGTGTCGATGCTGATGAACTTTCCGAACCTGCGTACGCCTGACACCATGCGTCCCTCGATGGCGTTGAAGGGTGGATCCGCCGTCTTGAGTACGGCAAAGGAGACGATCTGCAGTTTGGTGACCACGCAGCCCCGTAGTTGTTCATCCAGGAACCCGGCGAGGCCGGCGACTTCAGGCAGTTCCGGCATGGCCTACCCGCCCAGTTCCGGGGACGCTGCACCGATGCTTGCATTCATGGCCCCATCTTGTCAGAAAGCCCCCGTGCCGGGCCCGGCAGTTATGCCTATACTTTCAGCGGCGGCCCGTTTTGCGGGCCCCTTTTGACATTGGCGTGTACCCCGATGAAAGGCCCCCCATGAGCAACATTCCCGAAGACCTGTCCTACACCGCGGAACATGAGTGGGTCACCGCCCCCAATGCCGATGGCGTGGTCCGCGTGGGAATCACCGACTTTGCCCAGGACGCCCTTGGAGATGTCGTTTACGCCCAGATGCCCGAAGTGGGCACGAAGATTACGGCAAACGAAGTGGTGGGCGAAGTCGAGTCGACCAAGAGCGTGAGCGACATCTACGCACCCGTTTCCGGTGAAGTCGTGGGCCGCAATGACTCGCTGGACAGCGATTCAGCCTTGATCAACACCGATCCCTACGGTGACGGCTGGCTCATCGAGGTCAAACTCGCAGAACCCGACGCCGTTGAGTCTTTGCTCAGTGCATCCGAGTACGAACAACAGGTAGGCTAAAGCTAACCGGTAATTCCGGTCCGGCCCCGCGCCGCAGGCAACGCGTCTTCGCACGTCAAGCCGGGAACGGGAGCCGGTGCCGGACCCCCTGGCAGGTCCGGTAGAGCAAACGTTGGTTGCGGGTTTGGTGCCCGCAACGTCTAAGAGGAGGAATCCATGGCTGGCCACAGACACAACCCTGCCGATGGGGATTACGGCACGGGTGCGGCTAGGGCGTCGGAGACCACCTCGATCCATCTCACCCCCGTCACCGACGAACCCACCATCGCGCCCAAGCTGTCCTCGGACGAGCGCAACTCGGTTGAGGCGCTGCCCGCAGGATCGGCGCTGCTCGTGGCCCACAGTGGCCCGAATGCCGGTGCCCGGTTCCTGCTGGACTCGGACGTGACCACCGCGGGCCGCCACCCGGACGCGGACATCTTCCTGGACGACGTCACGGTGTCGCGCCGCCACGTCGAATTCCGGCGCACCGCGCGCAGCTTCGAAGTGGTGGACAAGAACAGCCTCAACGGCACTTACGTCAACCATGACCGGGTGGACCGCGTTGAGCTGAAGTCCGGCAGCGAAGTCCAGATCGGCAAGTTCCGCCTCACCTTCTACCTGAGCCCTGCCACGGCTGCAGGCCGCAGCTGACCCGGGGACCACTGCCTGTGGCAATGGCACAACCGGAACGCCGGGGCCCCCAGGTCCTGAACATCGGCGAAGTCCTCGCCCAGCTCAGCGCCGACTTCCCGGGCATGACCGCTTCGAAGATCCGGTTCCTTGAGGAAAAGGGACTCATCAACCCGCGGCGCACCCCTGCCGGGTACCGCCAGTATTCGGACGGCGACGTCGAGCGGCTGCGCTTTGTGCTGGCCCTGCAGCGGGATCAGTACCTGCCCCTGAAAGTCATCAAGGACTATCTTGATGCCATCGACAGGGGAGAGCGCCCGGAGAACCTGCCGCCCGGCGTCGTGGTTTCGCCCCGCATCGTTTCCGACGAGCTGGCCGCCGAGCTGCAGAACCGCGGCCGAAAGCTCAGCGAGGAACAGCTCCGCACAGAATCCGGCGCCAGCGTTCCCCTGCTGCAGTCCCTCTTGAGCTTCGGCCTCATCAGCCACAGCAACGGACAGTTCGACGAGCACGCCCTCCAGGTTGCCCGCGCCTGCGTCCAGTTGGAAAGCCACGGCCTGGAACCCCGTCACCTGAGGCCCTTCCAGGCAGCGGCCGAAAGGGAATTCGGCCTGGTGGAACGTGCGGTCGCGCCGCTTGCCTCCCGCAAGGATTCGGCATCGCAGGCGCGGGCAGCCGAGGCCGCCCGCGAAATCAGCGACCTCTGCCTCACCCTGCACAGGGCCCTGGTGCAGGACCACATCTCACGCATGGACATCTGATGATTGAAGTCGAGATTGTAGGCGTTCGCATTGAACTGCCTTCCAACCAGCCGCTGGTCCTGCTCAAGGAGATGCACGGCGAACGCCACGTGCCCATCTGGATCGGCACCCCGGAAGCCAGCGCCATCGCACTGGCCCAGCAGGGTGTGGTCCCGCCCCGGCCCATGACCCATGACCTGCTCGTGGACGTCGTGGAGTCCCTGGGCCACTCCGTGGTCAGCGTGAACATCGTGGCGGTCGAGGACAACATTTTCTACGGGCAGCTGCAGTTCGAGAACGGAACCACGGTCAGCTCGCGTGCTTCGGACGCGCTGGCGGTGGCACTGCGCGCCAAGTGCCGGATCTGGTGCGCCGATTCGGTGATGGACGAGGCTGGAGTCCGCATTACCGAGCACGACGAGGGGGAGGACACCGAGCCCGGCCCCACCGTCGATGAGGAACGCGAAATGCGCCGCTTCCGCGAGTTCCTGGACGACGTGGAGCCCGAGGATTTCGACGGCTAAGGTCACGTTAAGGTTAAAGTTAAGGCTGAAAGTTTCGACACGCCTCTTCAAAGCCCCGAAGGTCTTTGACCTCCGGACCCGCCGGGCCTAACGTCGAAGTATCAAGTTTCCTTGCTTACGGCAGCCGCGCAAGTCACACTGGAAAGTGCGCCCCGCGGAAAAATTACACGCATGGTCTTCAGGCCCAGCAGCCGTATCAGTACCAAGGGAGCGTACGACAAGGAGGATCCAGGTGAGTCCCAAAGGCGAAGCAGGTGGGCTAAAGCAGCCCAAGGCTGGTGTTGCTGTGCCCGTAAGTGGTGCCCAGGGCCTCCTGTTTACCGAGGACCTACCCGTACTGGACGAAGACGCCGGCTACCGCGGGCCCACCGCCTGCAAGGCTGCAGGCATCACCTACCGCCAGCTTGATTACTGGGCCCGTACCGGCCTCGTGGAACCGGCCGTCCGGGGCGCCGCAGGATCCGGATCCCAGCGGCTGTACGGATTCCGCGACATCCTGGTGCTCAAGGTGGTCAAGCGGCTCCTCGATACCGGTGTGTCCCTGCAGCAGATCCGCACCGCAGTGGAACACCTGCGCGAGCGTGGGGTTGAGGACCTGGCGCAGATCACGCTTATGAGCGACGGCGCCAGCGTTTACGAATGCACGTCGGCAGATGAGGTCATTGACCTGGTCCAGGGCGGCCAGGGCGTCTTCGGCATTGCCGTTGGGCGGGTGTGGCGCGAGGTGGAAGGCAGCCTGGCGTCGCTGCCCAGCGAACACGCAGCCGAGCAGTCCTTTCCCGATGATGAACTCAGCAAGCGCCGGGCCGCCCGGAAGATCAGCTGACCCGTAGATCAACAGATCAGGGGCCGTCCTCCGGTTGGAGGACGGCCCCTGAACGTTTAAGCACGGGCCCTCTAGGGGGTTTGACCAGCTTCCGGCCTAGCGGGCCCGGCTCCGCAGGCCGCTGCGGGTGGCCATCAGGTTGGACAAAAGGTCGTCAAACAGGCCGGCGGCCGACTTGGCCGAGTCCCCGGGCCAGTGGTGGACGGGATGGGCGGCGCCCTGGATCTGCTGCCAGTTGGCCTGTTCCGGTATGCGCGGGTTCAGGAGGAGTTCACCGAACATGGACTCCATTTCAGCCAGGCGGTAGGTGTGCTCCGACGAGCCGCTCCGGACGCGGTTTGCCACGATCCCGGCCGGAGACAGGTTCGGAGCGAACTCCTGCTTGAACAGCTGGATGGCCCGCATGGTGCGTTCCGTCCCGGCCACCGAGAACAGGCCGGGTTCGGCAACCAGGGCAACCTTGTCGCTGGCGGCCCAGGCCATGCGCGTCAGGCCGTTGAGGGACGGAGGGCAGTCGATCAGCACCAGCTGGTAGTCGTCGGCGCCGGCAAGAACGGCGGAAAGCCGGCGGAGGTCGCGGCGGCCCAAGTCTGGCCGGTCGTAGATCCCTGTGTAAGCGGAGCCGACGGCGACATCCAGGACGGCGGGCCCGGAACCGTTTGTGGGGGTTCGGTCAGCCCAGCTGCTGTGGACCACGTTCTCCGCCAGTTTTGCCCTGCGGGGGCTCTTGAGCATCCTGCCAATATCCAACTGGTCGCCCGGCTGGACACCCAGGGCGGTGGTGGCGTCGGCATGCGGATCGAGGTCCACCACCAGCGTGCGTACTCCCGCGGCCAGCGCCGCAGACGCCAATCCTGTGGTGACGGAAGTCTTGCCGACTCCACCCTTGAGGCTGCTGATGCTGACTACTTGCACTTGAGAGACCAAAACCTAACGCCGGATGCCGTGTTGGGAGTAATGTTTGCCTCGGCAGAGCCGAAGCCGGACGGTCCTGCCGCCCTACTCATCATATGTTGATGCGTCGGCGAATCCTGCTTTATCGGGCGTCGGCATGCCAGCGACTGTGCTGCCGGGGCGGTTTCCGCCAGCCAGGCTGAAAGCGTTCGGGACATGACGGGAAAATCTGTGACCGTGACCACAAAGATTTGTGTTTGTCCTTGTAGGTCCTAGACACTGTGACCACTCATCGATCCACCCAGCAATGATGCAGGAGAAGTATGTTTTCCAAAGTTCTGGTGGCCAACCGCGGTGAAATCGCGATCAGGGCCTTCCGCGCAGGCTACGAGCTGGGCGCCAAGACCGTTGCCGTTTTTCCCCAAGAGGACCGAAACTCAATCCACCGCCAGAAAGCGGACGAGGCTTACCTGATTGGCGAGGAAGGACACCCCGTCCGGGCATACCTTGACGTTGCGGAGGTGGTGCGCGTTGCCAAGGAGTCCGGAGCCGACGCCATCTACCCGGGCTACGGCTTCCTCTCCGAGAACCCCGAGCTGGCACGTGCGGCAAAGGAAGCGGGCATCACCTTCGTGGGGCCGCCCGCCGAAGTGCTGGAGCTCGCAGGCAACAAGGTAGCGGCGCTGAAGGCCGCCCGCGAGGCCGGCGTCCCGGTCCTGAAGTCCAGTGAACCGTCGAAGGACCTTGACGAGCTCCTGGCAGCGGCCGATGAGATCGGATTCCCCATCTTCGCCAAGGCTGTTGCCGGCGGTGGCGGTCGCGGCATGCGCCGCGTTGACACCCGCGAGGCCCTGCCCGAAGCCCTGAAGTCGGCCATGCGTGAAGCCGATGCCGCATTCGGCGATCCCACCATGTTCCTTGAGCAGGCGGTCCTCCGCCCCCGGCACATCGAAGTGCAGATCCTGGCGGACGCCGAGGGCAACGTCATGCACCTGTTCGAGCGTGACTGCTCCATCCAGCGGCGGCACCAGAAGGTCATCGAGATCGCTCCTGCCCCCAACCTGGACGACAGCATCCGCCAGGCCCTCTACCGGGACGCCGTGAAGTTTGCCCAGGCCTTGAAGTACGTCAACGCCGGTACAGTGGAGTTCCTTGTGGACACCGAAGGCGAGCGGGCAGGCCAGCACGTGTTCATCGAAATGAACCCGCGCATCCAGGTGGAGCACACGGTCACCGAGGAAGTCACGGATGTGGACCTGGTCCAGGCCCAGATGCGGATCGCCTCCGGCGAGACCCTCGCCGACCTTGGCCTCTCGCAGGACACAGTCAAGCTTCGCGGCGCGGCCCTCCAGAGCCGCATCACCACGGAGGACCCCGCCAACGGCTTCCGCCCCGACGTCGGAAAGATCACCGGGTACCGCTCGGCCGGCGGCGCCGGTGTCCGCCTGGACGGCGGCACTGTGTACTCCGGCGCCGAGATCAGCCCCCACTTCGACTCCATGCTGGTCAAGCTCACCTGCCGCGGCAGGGACTACCCCACAGCGGTTGCCCGCGCCCGTCGTGCCCTCGCGGAGTTCCGCATCCGTGGCGTCTCCACGAACATCCCCTTCCTCCAGGCCGTGCTGGACGACCCCGACTTCATTGCCGGGGATGTGGCCACCAACTTCATCGACCAGCGCCCGGAGCTGCTCAAGGCCCGGGTCTCGGCCGACCGCGGTACCAAGCTCCTCACCTGGCTGGCCGACGTCACCGTCAACAAGCCCAACGGCGAGCTGACCGTGCATTCGGATCCCGCCTACAAGCTGCCCGACGTCAAGGGCAGGCAGGCAGTACCCGGTTCACGGCAGAAGCTCCTTGAGCTGGGCCCGGAAGGCTTCGCAAAGGCACTGCGTGAGCAGAACGCCGTTGCCGTCACTGACACCACTTTCCGCGACGCGCACCAGTCCCTGCTGGCCACCCGCGTCCGCACCCGCGACCTCGTGGCGGCGGGACCCGCCGTTACAGCCCTGATGCCGCAACTGCTGTCCGTTGAGGCCTGGGGTGGTGCCACCTACGACGTGGCGCTGCGCTTCCTGGGCGAGGACCCCTGGGACCGGCTGGCGGCCCTGCGCAGGGCCATGCCCAACGTCTGCATCCAGATGCTGCTCCGCGGCCGCAACACCGTGGGCTACACGCCCTACCCGGAAGAGGTCACGGAAGCCTTCGTCAACGAGGCTGCCGCCACCGGCATCGACATCTTCCGCATCTTTGACGCCCTGAACGACGTCAACCAGATGGCTCCGGCCATCCGTGCAGTACGCGCCACCGGCACCGCCGTCGCGGAAGTCGCCCTCTGCTACACCGGCGACATGCTGGACCCGGAAGAGAAGCTCTACACCCTGGACTACTACCTGGGGCTGGCGCAGAAGATTGTCGACGCCGGTGCCCACATCCTGGCCATCAAGGACATGGCCGGGCTGCTGCGGCCCGCCGCTGCCGCCAAGCTCGTTGCGGCGCTCCGGGAGCGCTTCGACCTGCCGGTCCACCTGCACACCCATGACACCGCGGGTGGCCAGCTGGCTACGCTCCTGTCGGCCGTCGACGCCGGCGTGGATGCCGTGGACGTGGCGTCTGCATCGCTGGCCGGCACCACCAGCCAGGTGTCGGCGTCGGCCCTTGTTGCTGCCCTGGCCCACACGCCCCGGGATACCGGCCTCAGCCTTGACGCCGTGAGCTCACTTGAGCCTTACTGGGAAGCGGTCCGCCGCGTCTACGCGCCGTTCGAGTCCGGACTGCCCGGGCCCACCGGCCGGGTGTACAAGCACGAGATCCCCGGCGGCCAGCTGTCCAACCTGCGCCAGCAGGCCATGGCCCTGGGCCTGGGGGAGCGGTTCGAGGCGATCGAGGATATGTACACCGCCGCCGACCGCATCCTGGGCCACCTGGTGAAGGTTACGCCGTCCTCCAAGGTGGTGGGCGACCTCGCGTTGCACCTGGTGGGCCTCAATGCCGATCCTGCGGACTTCGAAGCGAACCCGCAGAATTACGACATCCCCGACTCCGTCATCGGCTTCCTGTCCGGCGAGCTCGGTGATCCTCCCGGAGGCTGGCCCGAGCCTTTCCGCACCAAGGCCCTGCAGGGCAGGAGCGTGAAGGTCCGCGACGTCGAACTGAGCTCCGAGGACAGCGCCGCCCTGAAGTCCGACTCGAAGACGCGCCAGCACACGCTGAACCGGCTGCTCTTCGACGGCCCCACCAAGGACTACCTGAAGAGCGTGGAGACGTACGGCAACATCTCCGTCCTGGACACCCGCGACTACCTGTACGGACTCCAGCGCGGCACCGAGCACGAGATCCAGCTGGAACGCGGTGTCCGCCTCATCGCCTCCCTGGAAGCCGTCTCGGAGCCGGACGAAAAGGGCATGCGCACCGTTATGTGCACCCTCAATGGCCAGTCCCGCCCCGTGGTGGTGCGCGACCGTTCCGTGGTGAGCAACGTCAAGGCCGCTGAAAAGGCAGACCCCGCCCAGCCCGGCCAGGTGGCTGCACCGTTCGCGGGCGCCGTTACCGTCACGGTCAAGCCCGGCGATACGGTCAAGGCAGGAGACACCGTGGCAACCATCGAGGCCATGAAGATGGAAGCATCCATCACGACGCCGGTAGCCGGCAAGGTCTCCCGCCTCGCCATCTCCGCCGTCGAGCAGGTCCAGGGTGGAGACCTGATCCTGGTCATCGAGCAGTAGGAAGTTCCAGGCACAACGAAAGGGTCCTCCCAAGGCGGGAGGACCCTTTCGTTGTTGTGGGCGTCAGGGACGCGGAGCTGAGTACATCTCTTCGATGACGGTTTCGAAGTCCTTCATGACCTGAGCCCTCTTCACCTTCATGGACGGGGTCAGGTGGCCGGACGCTTCGGTGAAGTCGGCCGGGACAATGCGGAAGGACTTGATGGCCTCGGCCTGGGACACTGACGTGTTGGCTGCGGTAATCAGGTCCTGGACCGCAGCCTTCACCACGGGGTTGGTGGCTGCTTGCTCCAGGGTGGTGTCTGCGGGGAGGTTGTGGCGCTGGAGCCAGCCCGGCAGGGCTTCCTGGTCCAGGGTTACAAGGGCCCCGATGAAGGGCCTGTTGTCGCCCACCACCAGCACCTGTGACACCAGGGCGTCGGCCCGGATCTGGTCTTCGAGCAGGGCGGGAATGACGTTCTTGCCGCCGGCGGTGACAATGATTTCCTTCTTGCGGCCGGTAATCCAGACAAAGCCCTCGTCATCCAGCCGGCCGATGTCCCCGGTGTGGAACCAGCCGTCCGTGAAGGCTTCTGCCGTGAGGTCATCCCGCTGGTAGTAGCCCCGCATGACGCAGACTCCCTTGGCCAGGATCTCGCCGTCGTCGGCAATTTTCACCGCGTTCCCCGGCAGCGGCTTGCCTACCGAGCCGATCTTGATCCGCGAAGGTGTGTTCACGGTGATGGGGGCCGTGGTCTCGGTGAGGCCGTAGCCCTCCAGCACCTGCAGGCCGATGCCCTGGAAGAAGTGCCCCAGACGCTCACCCAGGGGGCCGCCGCCGGACACCGCATGTGCCACGTGTCCGCCCATGGCGGCACGCAGCTTGCCGTAGACC
The DNA here is from genome assembly GCF_006715285.1 of Arthrobacter sp. SLBN-83. NCBI lineage: Bacteria > Bacillati > Actinomycetota > Actinomycetes > Micrococcales > Micrococcaceae > Arthrobacter > Arthrobacter sp. SLBN-83. The sequence continues at coordinate 4,159,167 of NZ_VFMX01000001.1, read as the reverse complement.
AGCTTGTCGAACAAAGCGTGCCGCAGCTTCAGGCCCAGCCCCACCCGTCCGTCCTGCCGGGCCTTCGAGAAGGCGATGGCGGTTTCGGCGGCGCGGTGGAAAATGGCGCCCTTGCCGCCGTCCTCGGCCTTGGTCAGCGCGGAGTTGTAAACCTTCTCGAAGACCCTGGGCACGGCCAGGATGAAGGTTGGTTCGTAGCTCTGCAGGTCGGCCAGCAGGTTTTTGATATCGGGGGTGTGGGCCACCGTGGTTCCGGCGGCCATGGCCAGGACCGAGATGTAGCGGGCGAACACATGGGCCAGCGGCAGGAACATGATGGTCTTGGCCTTCTCATGGACGATCTCGCCGATGATGGCCAGGGCGTTGTCCGAGAGTTCCACGAAGTTGCCGTGCGTGAGCTCGCAGCCTTTGGGCCGTCCGGTGGTTCCGGAGGTGTAAATGATGGTGGCCACGTCGTGGAGCCCGGCTGCGCTGCGGCGGGACTCGAGCTCTTCGTCGCTGACGCTGCGGCCCGCCTCGCGAAGGCTGTCCAGGCCGGTCCCCTCGAGCTGCCACACGTGCTGGACCGCTGTGAGCCCCTCGGCCGTGACGGCCTGGCGGATGACGTTCTCGTGGTGGGCTGATTCGCCGAAAGCGGCAACGGCACCGGAGTCCCCGAGGTTCCAGGCGACCTGGGAGGGGGAAGAGGTCTCGTAGATTGGAACGGAAACCGCGCCGGCGAACCAGATGGAGAAGTCCACCAGCGACCACTCGTAACGGGTGCGGGACATGATGCCCACGCGGTCCCCGGCGCCCACTCCGCTGGCGATCAGTCCTTTGGCAAGCGCCCTGACGTCAGCGAGGAACTCGGTGGCGGGGACGTCGCGCCAGGAGCCTGCCGGGTCCAGGCGGGAAAACAGTGCCGGATTGCTGGGCTTGGCCGCCTGCCGCAGCACCAGGTCGGTGATGTTGGTTTCCGGCGGGACAACAACCAGGGGCGGAACACTGAATTCGCGCACTATAGCTCCTTTGATATCTGAAGTCCCGCGCAGGGGGTTGCCTAAAGACTAGTACCCCGGGCGGAACAGTGCAGTACATAAACCTACTGGCGAGTAACTTAGCCGTCAATGGACGCGGCATGCGGCCTATATGTCAAGACAATCTTGCCGCCCGCCTAGAATGGTGGACTATGTACGGACCGTTGCCCGGCGATCAGGCCGGCCCCCTGAAAAGACCAGCTCCCTGGCGCCGCCGTCCCGCCACCTACCGCGCCGGACAGCTCCATGGCGGATCCGGTGGAAACCTCCGCCTGGGCCGCAAGGGATTGGCCATCGGGATTGATATCGGGGGAACGAAGGTAGCCGCCGGTGTGGTGGATGCAGAAGGGCGTATCCTCAGCGAGGCCCGCCGCTCCACCCCCGGAACGGATCCCCGCGCGGTGGAGCAGGTCATTGTGGAACTGGTGGAGGAGCTCAGCCAGGGGCACCGTATCTGGTCTGTGGGCATCGGCGCTGCCGGGTGGATGGACCTGGCCGGCGGAACCGTCCTCTTCAGCCCGCACCTGGCCTGGCGCAACGAGCCGCTGCGTGAGAATCTCCAGCGGCTCCTCCGCCGGCCGGTACTTTTGACCAACGACGCCGATGCGGCGGCGTGGGCCGAGTGGCGCTTCGGTGCCGGCCAGGGGGAGGACCGGCTGGTCTGCATCACGCTGGGCACCGGTATTGGCGGTGCCATGGTGATGGACGGCAGGGTGGAGCGCGGCCGGTTCGGTGTGGCGGGGGAGTTCGGCCACCAGATCATCATGCCGGGCGGGCACCGGTGCGAATGCGGCAACCGCGGATGCTGGGAACAGTATGCGTCCGGCAATGCCCTGGGGCGGGAAGCAAGGCTGCTGGCCCGGTCCAACTCACCGGTGGCGCAGGACCTGCTGGCTGCCGTGCACGGGCATCCCGAAGCCATTACCGGTGCGATCGTGACCGAATTGGCCCTGGCCGGTGACCGCGCTTCCCGCGAGCTGATCGAGGAAGTGGGCGAATGGCTTGGGCTTGGGCTGGCCAACCTTGCAGCAGCACTTGACCCCGGCCTCTTCGTGATCGGCGGGGGACTGTGTTCGGCCGGTGACCTGCTGGTGGAGCCTGCCCGCAAAGCCTTCGCCCGTAACCTGACGGGCCGGGGCTTCCGCCCGGCCGCGGGCATCGAGCTTGCGGCCCTGGGGCCCAACGCGGGGCTTATCGGCGCGGCTGACCTTTCGCGGGTCAGCAGCCGCGTCCGCAGCTGACCGCCGGCTGAGCGCGGCTTGTTGACGACGATTTAGCTGACGACGACGGCGGGCCGGGGCGCGCTACACCCTGGCGCCGTCGTCGTCCCCGTTCTTTTCCTGCGGCAGCTTCATGATCAGGTACACCGTCCCAAGGACGAACGCGGCAACGATGCCGACAATGGCCAGCAGGGGCGCCGAGCGCCAGAACATCGCCGACAACAGGAGTGCCACGGGGCCACCTACGGCACCGAGCCAGGCCAGCATGGTCAGCGGCTCGGTGCCGGCCAGGCTGGGCGGTTCCTCGGGCACGAACTCTTCGTCGCCGTCGTCCACCTCATAGTCCCTGGGGCCCTCCGTGGCCCCGCTTTCGTCCTGCCCTCCTGCCTCCGCCTGGCGTTCCGCGGCTGACAGTTCGGCAGGGGCAGTCCCTGCCAGGCCCAGCGGATCGAAGTCGCGGAAGGAAGGCGCCTGCGGTGTTTCCGGGGTGGCTTCCTTCCCGGTGGCCGGCTGTTCCCCGGCACCGGGGGAATCGGGGCGTATTGCCACTGTGTCCGACTCAAGCCGTGCCACCAGGTCCAGCCATACGGCGTCGTCCTGGTTGGCCCCCTGGTCAGGCTGTTCCGAATCAGGCCTGTTCACCGCGCACCTCCTGTCCTGATCCTGCGGGGCTGGCCGGCGTTTCCTGCAGCACGCGCCGGATAAAGTCCACCGAACCCTCGAAGATGCGGTCGGCGTCGTTGTCCAGGGTTGCTACGTGGTAGCTGTTCTCGAGCCGGACCACTTCAAGGGGAGCATGCACCAGCCCGCGCCGCAGGACGTCCATGCTGGAATCAGACACCACGTGGTCCACAGTAGAGCGGTATACCTGGACGGGCGCCGTGACCCGGGGGAGGAGCCGGACGGTGTCCTTGAACATCTTGTTCAGTTCATGGGCCGCGGCCACGGGGGTGCGGGCATAGGCGCCCTCATCCACCCCCGCCTTAAGGATGTCGTTGCCAATGGACGGGGTGCTCTTCAAAACCAGCTTGAGGAGTCCGGCCAGCGGCGCCCTCGGATCGTCAATCACCAGGCCGGGGTTCACCAGCAGCACACCAGCCACGGGCCGGGTGGCGGCAACGCGCAGGGCGAGGGCCCCGCCCATGCTCAGGCCGGCCGCGAAAACCTGGTCGCATTCGGCGTCCAGTTCCAGGAAGGCATCGTCCAGGGCACCGTGCCATTGATGCCAGCGGGTGCGGGCAAGGTCCTGCCAGGTGGTCCCATGCCCGGGCAGCAAAGGCATCCGGACAGCGAAACCGGCAGCGGCGAATGCCTGGGCCCAGGCGCGAAGGCCATGCGGGCTTCCCGTGAAGCCGTGGGAGAGCACCACTCCCGTGCGCGGTCCTTCGCCGTTGAAGGCGCTGCTGAACGGGCTGTGGTCCGGACCGGACGTCATGGCGTCTCCAAGGTGGTGGTGCGGCGTGCGTGGCCGGCGAAAAATTCGCCCGAACCGGCGAAGATGGCGGGCGCGTCAACGTCCAGAGTAGCCACATGTCCGCTGCTGGCAAGCTCCTCCACCGCCACGAGGTTCGCGCCCAACCCTTTCCGCAGCAGGGCCAGGGAGGTGGGCGGCACCACGGCGTCTGTGCGCGACTTGAAAACCTGGACGGGAGCGTTCACGCTGGGCAGGCCCCGCACGGCTGCACGGAACAGTTTCTTCAGCTCGTGCACCGCAGACAGCGGAGTCAGCGTGTAGTCGCCGTCGTCGGTTGCGGGGGCGCCGGTCTGGTCCTCCTGGAGGGGGACAGTGGTGCGCTGGACGTACTTGAGGAGGCCGATGATCCGGACACGCCAGTCGTAAAAAGTCAGGCCCGGGTTGACCACGCTGACGCCCGCCACCGGATGGCGGGCGGCGGCAAGGAGTGCGATGGCGCCGCCCATCGACAGGCCCGCAGTGAAACAGGCGTCCGTCCGCGCGGCAAGGTCGAGGTAAGCCTTTTCGTAGCTGCCGTACCAGTCCTTCCAGCCGGTCAGTGCGAGTTGGCGCCAGTCTGTTCCGTGCCCTGGGAGAAGGGGTACGGTCACCGCGTACCCCAGGTCCGCCAGGTGCTGCGCCCAGGGCATGATGCTCAGCGGGCTGCCCGTAAATCCGTGGCACAAGGCCACCCCGATGCGGGCGTTGGCGCCGTGGCCTGGATAGCTGAAAGCGGCCGGACGGGGCGGAATGCTGCTTTCAGTCATGAGTCCATCGTGTCACTGTTCCACCCAAATCTCACTAGAGTAGGGTTGCATTGAATCGCTGGCCAGGCCCGATGCGGGGACTGGAAGCTGCCTTCCGGAGAGGTTCACCACGTGTTCTATTGGGTCATGAAAAGGATCTTCCTCGGTCCGGTGATCAAGCTGCTTTTTCGGCCGTGGGTTAAAGGCCTGGACAACATCCCGGTGCAGGGCGCGGCCATCATCGCTTCCAACCACCTGTCGTTTTCCGATTCGATTTTCATGCCGCTCATGGTGCACCGGCCTGTGGTCTTCCTGGCAAAGTCGGAATACTTCACCGGGACGGGCATCAAGGGCAGGCTTACCGCTGCGTTCTTCCGCCTAACCAACCAGCTGCCTATGGACAGGTCCGGCGGCGCAGCGTCAGCCGCGTCCTTGAACGCGGGAATGGAAGTGCTCAACGCAGGCGGCCTGCTGGGCATCTACCCCGAGGGCACGCGGAGCCCCGATGGGCGGCTGTACCGCGGCAAGGTGGGCGTGGCCAGGCTCGCACTGCAGGCGGGCGTCCCCGTTATCCCTGTTGCCATGATCGGCACCGACAAGGTCCAGCCCATCGGCAAGCGGCTGCCCAACATCCGCAGGATCGGCATGATCTTCGGTGAACCCCTGGACTTCAGCCAGTACCGTGAGCAGGCCGAGGACAGGACGGTCCAGCGCACGGTCACGGACCAGATCATGTCCAGCCTGCTGCGGCTCTCCGGGCAGGAGTACGTGGACGAATACGCGGCCGTGGTGAAGCTTCGGCTGGCTGGCAAGCCCGGCGAAGCGAAGGCGGCAGGCGAACCCCTGGCCGCCCCGGTGGCAGCTGAGGGAGAGTTCGTGCAGGACACCGGTGCCGGCAGTCCAGCCGCCGGGCCCGATGGCATGGAGGACGACGCCGGCACAACAGCGGCGGGATAGCGGAACCTTCACCGGGGACGCACCGCAGTTGTGACGGGCAGAGCCGGCAGCGTGACGCCCCGGTGCCCTCCGGCGTCCCCCTGCCGCTAGTCTTAGAGGGTGACTGAGCTATCTGCAAAACCCGCCTTTTCGCTGTCCAGCACCGCACAGAGCGGAGCGGCCAACTATCCCGGACTGGACGACTGGCGGGACCTTCCCATTTCCCAGCAGCCCAGCTGGCAGGACCGGGAAGTTTTTGATGCGTCCGTGAAGGAGCTGTCAGTCCTTCCGCCGCTGGTATTCGCAGGCGAAGTGGACGTGCTTCGTGAGCGGCTGGCCGCTGCTGCCCAGGGCAAGGCGTTCCTGCTGCAGGGCGGCGACTGCGCGGAAACCTTCGAGGCCGCTACCGCGGACAAGATCAGCGCCCGCGTCAAGACCATCCTCCAGATGGCCGTGGTCCTCACCTACGGCGCGGCCATGCCCGTCATCAAGATGGGCCGGATGGCAGGCCAGTTCGCCAAGCCCCGTTCCTCCAACAACGAAACCCGCGACGGCGTGACCCTGCCCGCCTACCGCGGCGACATCGTCAACGGTTACGAGTTCACCCCGGAATCCCGCGGGCACGACGCCTCCCGCATGCTGCGCGCTTACCACACCTCCGCGTCCACCTTGAACCTCATCAGGGCCTTCACGCAGGGTGGCTTTGCCGACCTTCGCTCCGTGCACCAGTGGAACAAGGGGTTCACCGAGAACCCCGCGCACGCCCGCTACGAGTCGCTGGCCAGGGACATCGACCGTGCCATCAAGTTCATGGACTCCTGCGGCGCCGACTTCGAGGCCCTCAAGCGGGTCGAGTTCTTCGCAAGCCACGAGGCGCTGCTGCTGGATTACGAACGGGCATTGACCCGCATCGACTCCCGCACCGGCTTCCCCTACGACACCTCCGCGCATTTCCTGTGGATCGGGGAGCGCACCCGCGAACTGGACCACGCCCACGTCGACTTCCTGTCCCGCGTGCGCAACCCCATCGGCGTCAAGCTCGGCCCGTCCACCACCGGCGATGACGCCCTGCGCCTGATCGACAAGCTGGACCCGGACCGCGAGCCCGGCCGCCTGACGTTCATCACCCGCATGGGCGCCGGCAACATCCGCGAAAAGCTGCCGGCCGTCGTCGAAAAGGTCACCGCTTCCGGCGCGCAGGTCCTGTGGGTCACCGACCCCATGCACGGCAACACGGTCACTTCGCCCAACGGCTACAAGACACGCAATTTCGACGACGTCATCGACGAAGTGCGCGGGTTCTTCGAGGTGCACCACGGCTTGGGCACCGTGCCTGGTGGCCTTCACGTGGAGATGACCGGCGACGACGTGGCCGAGTGCCTGGGTGGCGCAGACCCGATCGACCAGGATGCGTTCCTGGACCGTTACGAGTCTGTCTGCGATCCGCGGCTGAACCACATGCAGTCCCTCGAAATGGCCTTCCTGGTGGCCGGCGCCCTCGCCAAGCACTAGGGACACCACTGCTTAAGGTGGGCCGGCGTTGCCGGCCCACCTTTGCTATACCACGGTGATGGTGACGACCGAGCCCTCCGGGACCTCCCGGTCCACCGGCGACTGGTCCCGCACGGTGCCGAAGAAACCACCGAGGATGTTGTTTACCCGGACCTGGAAGCCCAGTGCCTCCAGCGCCTTGCGCGCCTCTGAGGCCTGCTTGCCAATGTAGCTGGGGACGTTCACCATTTTGGGGCCCTTGGAGATGGTCAAGGTGACCGTCCCGCCCCTGGTGAGTGTCCCGTTGGCCGGGGACTGGCTGGCCACGTCGCCCTCCGGGACGTTCCGGTCGAACACCTCATCCGGGGCCACACGGGCATTAAGGCCTGCGGCCTCGATCGCTGCGACGGCGTCATCTTCGGACTTGCCGATGACGGAGGGAACTGCAATGGGCTGCGGACCCTTGGAAACCGCAATTGCCACGGGGGTGCCGTGGCGGGCGGGGGTGCCGGCTGCAGGGTCCTGCGACAGGACGATGCCTGCCGCCGCGTCCTCATCGAACTTCTCCGCGACGGTCCCCAGCGCCATCTGCGCCGCGTTCAGGGAACTCTTAGCCTGGTCCAGGGTCCCACCGGTGAGGTTCGGCAGGGGAAACAGCTGTGGACCCTTCGAGACCAGCAGGGAGACGGGCTGGAACTTCCGGATCTGGGTCCCCGCAGCCGGCTCACTGCCCACCACCAGTCCGGAGGGCACCTCGTCGTCGAACACATCGCTCGTCGTGAAACGGAAACCCACCCCGCTCAGGACCTGCTGGGCCTGGGCCACCGTCTTGTTGGCTACGGCGGGTACGGCGGCGGCCGCGCCGGGTCCCATGCCGAAAAACCATCCGGCGCCGGTGGCCAGCAGGGCGGCGAGGATCAGGACCAGGACCCAGATGGCGCCGCGTCGCCGCGGGTTTCCGTCCCGCAGCGTACGCACTGGGGTGGCAGCGGCCACGGCCCGGAGCCTTTCGTCTTCCTTGTCGGCACGACGCTGGGCCCGTTTGCCCAGCCGGGGCGGCGGGGGAGACCATTCGCCGTCCGAATCGTCGTCGGGCAGTGCCAGCCCGGGGCGCTGGTAGGCCACGCGGGCGGTGTGAGCCTGTCCTTCGTCCACGGTGTGCTGTCCGGGCGTTAGGTGCCCGGGCGGGTACGGCGGCGCAGCAGGCCGCGAAGGCGGCAGCAACGTTGTCGGGTTGCTGGCGCGGGCCAGGACCTCGGTGTGGTGCTGGGACGCGGGACCAACCGCTGCGGGCGGCAGCAGGTCGAGTTCGGCGTCCGTGAGGTGGGTCCGGATATGCCGCAGTTCCTGAAGCAGCGCGTTGCCGTCCACCGGCCGGTTCTCGGGATCATTGGCCGTGCACCACTGCACCAGCTCGTCCACCTCTTCCGCCAGACCGGGCACTTGGTCCGACGGCGGCCCTACCGTGCCGTTGACGTGCTGGTAGGCCACCTGGATGGGAACCTCGCCCTCGAACGGCTGCCGGCCGGTCAGCATTTCATACAGCATGATCCCCACCGAATAGACATCGCTGCGCGCGTCTGCGGGCTTGCCCAAAACCAGCTCCGGTGAGATGTAGGCCACCGTCCCGATCAACGCTCCGGTGCTGGTTGAACTGGTGACGGCGCGAGCCAGGCCAAAGTCACCGATCTTGATCCTGCCGTCGTCGGCGATCAGGACATTTTCGGGCTTCACATCACGATGGATGAAACCCGCGGCGTGCGCCGCGCCCAGACCCTCCACCACGGGATCAATGAGTGCCAGTGCCAGCCTGGGCGGCAGGGCGCCCCTGTCCCGGATGACGTCCCTGAGCGTATGGCCCTTGATGTACTCCATGACAAGGTAGGCCGTGGTGCCGTCATTGCCTTGGTCCAGGACGCCCACCACATGGGGGTGTGACAGTCGGGCAGCGGCCTTTGCTTCCCGGCCCAGCCTGCCTAGGAAGTTTTCGTCAGCAGCAAGGTGCGGGTGCAGCACCTTTAGTGCCACTTCGCGGTCCAGCCTCTGGTCCACGGCGAGATAGACCGTTGACATGCCGCCGCGGGCAAGCTTGGAAACGACTGCATAGCGGTTGTCCACCAGCGTCCCTACAACGGGGTCCGACACGTGTTCCTGCACCTTATGATCCTAATCCCGCAGCAAAACGCGCCTGAAACGAAAGCGGGTCCGAACCGGTAACGGTTCGGACCCGCACTACTGCACTGGTCAGTGTCAGTAGCTCACCTGAAGTTCTTCTGGTGGGCCTTGATCGCTGCAAGGTACGCCTTGGTGTCGTCGTACATGCCGTACTTGCTCACCGAGTACTGGCCCTGGTAGTAACCGGCGATTGCCGTGTCCTGGTCCTTGCTGGTAGCCAGCAGCTGCCGGATGATGGCCACGCCGGCTGCGGCGTTGTCGTACGGGTCCAGGAGGTTCAGCTTCCGTCCCACCAGGTCCGATGCCCACTGTCCGGAGCTGGGTATAACCTGCATGGTGCCGATTGCGTTGGCCGGGGATACGGCGCGCTGGTTGAAGCCGGACTCCTGGAAGGCAAAGGCAAGGGCAAGGGAGGTGTCCACACCCATGCGGCGCGCCGTGTCCGCAACGATGTTCTTCATTTCCTCCCGTGAGGGAACGGGCGAAGCATTCAGCAGGGCCTTGTTCTCATTGGCCGAGCTGACAACAGCGGCCGGGTAGCTGAATCCGAGGAACGAGCTGGGCACCAGGGGAGCAGCAGCCGGCTGGGGCGCCGCAGGCTGTGCTGCCGGTTGGCCGGAGGCGCCGGGGATGACCAGTTTGCTGCCCGGATAAATGATGGTGGTCATGCTCAGCTTGTTGGCAGACAGCAGGTCCGACAGCTTTACCCCATTGCGGGATGCGATGGCTGAGAGCGTGTCGCCGGCTTTGATGGTGTAGGAGCCTGTTGCCGGCGCCGAGGTGTTGGCCAGGGCGGGCGCAGGTGCTGGAGCCGCCGGCGCAGGAGCGGCCGGAGCGGGCGCGGAGCCGCCGCCAACCTTGATCTTCTGTCCCGGATAGATGATGGAACGCATGGAGAGGTTGTTCCAAGTGAAGACGTCCGAAAGGGCCACGTTGTGCCTGGCTGCGATGGCGCCAAGGGTGTCGCCGGACTTCACTGTGTAGGTTGCTCCGGCGCCGGGCGCCGGGGCTGCAGGGGCAGCGGCGGGTGCAGGCGCGGGTGCTGCGGGAGTGGGGGAACCGGACAGCTTGAGTTTCTGGCCCGGGTAAATGATGGTGTTGGCCTGCAGGTTGTTCAGCTTGAGGATCTCACCGGTGTCCAGGCCGAAACGGCCCGCGATGGCGCTGACCGTATCGCCGCGGACAATCGTGTACTCGGCGGGGGCCGTGGGCTGGGCCGGCTGGAAAGCGGCCGGAATGGTGGTGGAGACAACAGAAGCGGGGATCACGGTGCCGGCTGCCTTCGCCTCGGCCTGGGCCTTCATTGCTGCTGCCAGGCTGCTGGGGATGCTCCGGGCGGGCTGCTGCGCTGCAGCCGGCTGGGCCAGGGCCAGGGATGACAGGACGACCGCTGGCAGTGCCGCCGTGGTGGCGGCAATCATCGGCAGACTCGGTTTGGGGGGCTGCTTGGGCGAGCGGGACATCGTCATCGGAAAGAATCCTCTTCTCAACTGCGGGTGCGGACGCGGACGGGGATGCCGCTGTCAATCTTGATACTACTGTGACTTAAGTTATTACTGTTACAACTGTGATGCATGTGAATCTCTCATGAATTCGGGATTAGCACAAGAAATTCCTGATTGCGTGTAATGCCTTCTTTTCGGGAGTGTCCGCAGGCCAAGGGCGGAATGAATTGCTTCGACTAGGCGCCGGGGCGCGCCGCATGGCAACCTTGATCCGTGAGTAATGTAGAAAACCTGGTGGGCGAGTGGTTGCCACTGCCCGACGTCGCCCGTTTATTGGATGTTTCCGTCACCAAGGTGCACAGCCTTATTGATGAACGTGCGCTGGCGGCACTGCGGGTGGGCGAACGGAAAATCCGGTCGGTTCCCGCCGAATTCATCCAGGACGGCCAGGTAGTGGACAGCCTTAAGGGCACCATTGTGGTGCTGGCCGATGCCGGTTACTCGGATGAAGACCTTATTGTCTGGCTGTTTACTGCCGACGAGTCACTGCGCGGCCGTCCCATTGATGCCCTCCGGGAAGGCCGCAAGACCGAAATCAGGCGCAGGGCCCAGACCCTGGCCTGGTAGGCCGCCGCTTCAGGAGGCTCGGCTGACGGCGGCTTCAGCCAGCTTCCGCAGCGCGACTTTGGGCAATTCCTCCAAGGGGAGTCCGTCAAGTGCCTCGAATGCCGCAGCGCCGAATTCACTAATGAGGACTTCGGTGGCCTGCAACGCTCCGGAATCCTCGATGATGCGGCGTATTTCCACGATGTCAGCGTCCGACAATGCAGGACTGCCCAAGCTCGCATCAATGAATGCGGATTCTTCAGGGGAGGCCTGGTCCAGGGCGAGGGCCACCAGGACAGTGCGCTTTCCTTCGCGCAAATCGTCGCCTGCCGGTTTGCCGGTGGTGACCGGATCGCCAAACACGCCAAGGACGTCATCACGGAGTTGGAAGGCTTCGCCGAGCGGAAGGGCGAAGGCGGAATAGCCGCGGAGTAATTCATTCGATGCTCCAGCCAGGGCTCCGCCCAGGGCCAGGGGATGCTCCGTGGAGTATTTGGCGCTCTTGAACCGGATGATGGATTGCGCCCTTCCGACTGCTCCCGCCCGGTCGCGGACAGGTCCGGCCACTTCTTCCAGGATGTCCAGGTACTGGCCGGCCATGACCTCTGCGCGCATCAGGTTGAAAATCAGCCGCGCCCTGCTTCCCGACGCAGCCCGTTCGCCGATATCGGTAAACGCCTCCTCGCTGAAGGACAGGCAAAGGTCGCCCGCAAGAATGGCTGCCGCCTGGCCAAACCGTTCGCTGTCCAGGGCCCAGCCCTGGGAGGTGTGCAGCTGGCTGAAGCGCCGGTGCACACTGGGACCTCCGCGGCGGGTATCGGAGCGGTCGATGATGTCGTCGTGGATCAATGCGGCGGCCTGGAACAGCTCAAGCGCAGCGCCGGCCGTGACCACCTGGCTGGCTCCGGCCCCGCCCCCTGCGCCGCGCCAGCCCCAGTAGCACATCAGGGCACGGAGGCGCTTTCCGCCGGTGACCAGGTTCGAGATGGAACCCATGATTGGTTCGATGTCCGGGGAGATGCCGGACATTACTGACTGCCGTGCGGTCAGGAAGCCAGTCAGCTCGCCTGCCACGCCTGCCACGAAGTCGGCTTGTTCATTCCGTAGCTGCTCTGCCGCCGTCACTTGGCTGACTCAGCTGCCACGTTGGCGCCAATGGTGAACGTGGAAACGCCGGCGGCTTCGACCACCGACAGGTTGACGGTTTCGTTATCACCGCGGACGAAATCCTTGGAAGCGACCCCGCCCACCTTGTCTCCGGGAACGGCTTTGAAGCCCTGGCCTTCCAAGGCCTTTGTATAGAAGTCAAGGACGGAGGCGGTGGGGGCTGTGACCGTCCCCACAAGGGCGGCGGTGGCGGGAGCTGAGGCCTTGTCGAAGCTGCTGGATACGACTGTTGCCCCGGTCATCAGGGGGAGGAGTTGCTGAGGAAAGCCCGCCACCACTGCGCCGACCGTTGCGGAGGTATTGGGCGACGCCGACGGGCTGGGTGAGGCCGTAAGGGTGGACTGGGTGGCGGCAACGGACGCGGACTGGGATGCCTCTGCCTGTCCGGACGGGGTCTGGCTGCAGGCGGCCAGGGCCAGCACCGCCGCAGCGGCAAGCGCGGCCAAGCCTGCTGGCTTAGAGATTCCAATAGCCGTCACAGAGACTTTCCTCCTGGTGTTGTTGGCAAAACCAGCCTCCAGTTTAGCCAGCCTCCGCTGCACCCCTGACAAACGGTAAAGCCGCCACAAGCCGATAGGATTGCAGCCGTGGGGCCCGCAGGTATGAACCAGCCATCAGCCGCGCGCCCCCAGGGGCGCCGGCGCACATGCATCATGCACGTGGACATGGATGCCTTCTTTGTTTCCGTGGAGCTGAGGACGCGCCCCGAACTTCGCGGCAAGCCCGTGATCGTCGGCTTCCCGGGAGAGCGCTCGGTTGTCCTCTCCGGCTCCTACGAGGCCCGCGCTTTCGGGGTCAAATCCGCGATGCCCATGGCCGTGGCCATGCGCATGTGTCCGCAGGCGGTGGTCATTGAACCCCGGCACAAGCTCTACTACGAGGTGTCGGGGCAACTGATGGCCATCTTCGAATCCATCACCGGTCTGGTGGAGCCGCTTAGCGTGGATGAGGCGTTCCTGGACGTCACGGGTGCACTCCGCCGGCTGGGGCCACCCAGGGGGATCGGTGAGCTGATCCGCCGTCGGGTCGCAGCGGAGTTGGGCATCACCGCCTCCGTGGGAATCGCGGAGACCAAGTTCGTGGCGAAGATTGCCTCCACCCGATGCAAGCCCGACGGGCTGCTGCTCATCGGGCCGGATGAAACCGTGCCTTATCTGCACAGCCTCCCCGTGGGTGCACTGTGGGGTGTGGGCGCCAAGACCGGGGAGGTCCTGGCGAAGATGGGAATCAGGACGGTGGCGGACGTTGCCGCTACACCGGTGTCCTCGCTCAGGAAGGTCCTGGGAGCCACGGGGGAGCATGTGCACCAGCTTGCCTGGGGCATCGATCCCCGGCCGGTTACCCCGGTGCGGCTGGAAAAGAGCATCGGAGCCGAAGAAACCTTTGCCACGGATACCGACGACGAGGCACTCCTTCGCCGTGAACTCCTGCGGCTCTCGCACCGCACGGCGGCCCGGTTGCGGAGCTCCGGAATGGTGGCCAGGACGGTGGCGCTGAAGCTGCGTTTCGCCGATTTTTCCACGGTAACCCGCAGCAGGACGGTCCAGACCCCGGTGGACAGCGCCCAGCTGATCTACGCAGTGGCGCTGCAGCTCCTGGAGTCGCTGGGAACCAGGGCCATGGCCGTAAGGCTCGTGGGCGTCCGGGCGGAGCAGCTCGAGGAGGCGGCGCGCACATCGCTCCAGCTAAGCATCGACCGCCGGGACGAGAACTGGAGGGCGGCCGAACAGGCCCTTGACGAGGTGACCCGCAGGTTCGGCAGCAAGTCTGTCCTGCCGGCACGTTTGATGGAGCCTGAAAACCGGCCCGGCGACGGCACGCAGCGGCCTGCCTGAGGGGTGCGCCGAAGTCATTGCCGTCTTTCAGATCAGCCCTCAACAATCTATCCTTAGAGATACATAGTTTTCGAGTGAATGGACTTACTGCCGGACCCTCTTGGACATGCTCCCGCTCCCGGGACCGCATGCTGAATCCCCGTTTTGCCACGGCCGGCAAAACGGGGAACTTACCAGCATCGGCAGGCGTTCTACGGAGTAGAAGTAGTGGCTGGGATCAGCCCGGACGTTGGCCTACAAAAGGAGGTCGTGATGCCGCTGTCGGAGCACGAACAGAAGCTGCTTGAGCAGCTTGAGAAGCAGCTTCACGAGGACGACCCGAAGTTCGCGAACTCAATGGGTTCGGACCCCGGGCGTTCATGGTCCACGAGGCATGTTGTTATTGGGGTCCTGTGCGCGCTGGCAGGTGTCTTCCTGTTGCTGGTCGGTGTCACCCTCCAAAACATCTTCGTCGGGGTCCTGGGCTTCGTGGTCATGGGCGGCGGAGTTTACTTCGCCACCATGCGAAGTTCCCGTGGGGGTTCCGCCGCCAAGGGCGGGGGAGCAAAGCCAGGCAAGCAACGGAGTTCATTCATGAGCAGCCTGGAAGAGCGCTGGGACGAGCGCCGCAGGGGGGAGCCCTAGGCGCCTTGGGCTCCTGCGTCCCACGTCCCTCCATTCCGCTCCCCTGACACAGGGGATCGCCCGTGAAGACCCGCTACGGCGGGTCTTTTCGCGTTTAAGGAACACGGTCCACGGCTTTCCGACGAGCCCGCCCGCTGAGGAGATTCGCCGGGCCCTTGCGGGGCCAAAAGATCCTCCACTTTCCACCACCGTTCAATATTCCCGCGATTTCAGGCATTTCATCCCATAATTGCGGCGTCCCAGGAGCCGTTTTGCGTTGACTGTGGTGGAAAGTGGAGTAATGTGGAGGACATAAGAGGGTGGTTGCAACATAGGGGATGTGCAGTTCCTGACAGCGGACAGGCGGTGGGCCAGTGTTTCTGGGCACTCACTCGCCGCGTCTGGATGAAAAGGGACGGATCATTCTCCCCGCCAAGTTCCGCGAGGAGCTTGCCAGCGGCCTGGTGCTCACAAGGGGCCAGGAACGTTGTATCTACGTCTTCAGTGAGAAGGAATTTGCACGGGTTCACGAGCAAATGCGGGAGGCGCCAATTTCCTCCAAGCAGGCACGTGACTACATCCGTGTATTTCTCTCTGGAGCCTCTGACGAGGTACCTGACAAGCAGGGGCGCGTGACCATTCCACCGGCGCTCCGGGAGTACGCAGGACTCGGAAGGGAACTTGCCGTCATCGGCGCCGGTACCCGCGCCGAGATCTGGGACGCCCAGGCTTGGAATGAGTACCTCGCGGAGAAGGAGACGGCCTTTTCCGAGACTGACGATCCCATTCCGGGCATTCTCTGAATCCCGGAGCGGGGCAGCAGGTGGTTTCTTGGACGAGATCTCCAGCCGGCCCACCGACTGCCAACCTGGCTCACCTTCCCCGGAGCCAGGCGGGCGGAACGGTAGGCGCGGATGGGGATCTGGTCCCAGAAGCAGCAGGTGACAACGACGGCGGGAAAGGACCAGGCATGACCGATCAACCCAAGCCCACGTCCGAACGCCATGTGCCGGTCCTCCGCGACCGGTGCATCAATTTGTTGGCACCGGGGTTCGAAGCAGCGAGGCTCCGCGGCGAAACCCCCATCGCCGTAGACGCAACCCTTGGGATGGGCGGCCACTCGGAGGCCATGCTCCAGAGGTTCCCCGACCTCCACCTCATCGGCATTGACCGTGACGAGGAAGCGCTGGCCCTCGCGGGGGAGCGGCTGGCTCCTTTCGCCGCCCGAACGGACCTGGTCCACGCGGTCTACGACGAAATCCAGGACGTACTGGCAGACCTCGGCGTGGCCGAGGTGCACGGCATCCTGATGGACCTGGGTGTCTCTTCCCTGCAGCTGGATGAACGGGAGCGTGGCTTCGCCTACTCGTTCGATGCCCCGCTGGACATGCGGATGGATACCAGCCGCGGCCAAACGGCGGCGGATGTGGTCAATACCTACAGCGAAGCGGACCTGGTCCGGATCATCCGCAAGTGGGGCGAGGAGAAGTTCGCCGGACGGATCGCCAACAGGATCGTGGCAGCACGTGCGGTAAAGGAATTCACCACCACCGGCGAGCTCGTGGAGCAGATCCGGTCCGTGGTGCCCGCCTCCGCCGCGAAGTCAGGCGGACACCCTGCCAAGCGGACTTTCCAGGCCCTGCGGATCGAGGTCAACGAAGAACTTGACGTCCTGGAACGGGCCGTCCCCGCCGCCGTCGACTCCCTGGCCCTGGGCGGGCGCATCGTGATCATGTCCTACCACTCCCTGGAGGACAAGATTGTCAAGGGCGTCCTCCAGGCACGCTCGAAGTCCTCCGCTCCGCTTGGCTTCCCCGTCGAGCTGGAAGAACACAAGCCTGAACTCAAGACCCTGACCAAAGGCACTGAGGTGCCAACCGCCGTCGAAATTGCTGAAAATCCGCGCGCTGCCTCCGCCAGGCTCCGCGCGGCAGAACGAATCAGAGCCAGGAGAGCTGCATGAGCACCGCCGCCGTCAAGAACTTTCCCATCGTTTCCGGCAGTTCGGCGGCCGATGCCAGGCCTGCAGGCGAACCGGGCGGGGGCCGGAAGGGGCGTACACCGCTTTCCGTAGTCCGCACGGCGCCCCGGAAGCGCCGCGCCCCCTTCGTCGTGCTCTGCTTTGCCATGCTCGCGGTCGCCTTGGTCGCCGTACTGGTCCTGAACATCTCGGTGTCCACCGCCCAGTACCAGCTGGTGGAGCTGCGCGCCAAGCAGAGCTCACTGACCAAGGCCAACCAGGACCTCACCCAGCAGGTACAGAACTACGAGGCCCCGCAGAACCTGGCGGCCAAAGCCACCGAGCTCGGCATGGTGGCCTCCACGGTAAAGGGCCAGATCGACCTGTCCACCCTCTCAGTCACCGGCAAAGCCACCCCCGCAGTCAAGGGTGCAGCAGGAGGAGCGGTGATCCCGGCGCCGGCCGTGGCCGGGCAGCTCATTGTGCCGCCGGCTTCCAAGGGCGCAACAGCGGACAAGGGCGCGACACCGGACGCGGGCAAGGCGGCCGCCGCTCCCTCGGCCGGCCCGGCCCCCGCAGCCAGCCCGGCACAGGCCGGTGGAGCCCCCGCGGCCCAGGCGGCTGCAGCTGCCCAGGCCGCCGCGGCGGCTCCGGCACCCGCGCTTCACGGCGGCTCCGTTCCGGCGCCCCAGCAGAAGGTCCCCGGACACTAGACCAAGGGGCAGGACAGGCAGTAGCGTCGAGCAGCAAGGAATATCACGGTGGCGGAGAAGACCGGCAAGGCAGGACAAGGCAAGGCACCCAACGCCACGAAACGCTTACGCCTGGGACTGGGCGTCATGCTCACGCTTTTGCTGGTGGTGGGCGGGAAGCTCTTCCTGGTCCAGGGACTCGACGTCGGGGGCATGGCTGAAGCGGCGTTGAACAGCCGCATGACCTCCGCCATCCTGCCTGCAGAGCGCGGCAGCATCCTGGACTCCCGCGGAACCGTCCTGGCCAACAGCGTGATCCGCTACAACATCGTGGTCGACCAGCGGGTCAACACCAAGACGGAGTCCTACAAGCGGCTGGACCAGACGGACGGCCACGAAAAACTGGTGGACGTCAGCCGCGACCAGGCAATTTCCGAGCTCGCAGCCGCCCTTGGCATGGACACGAATGCTGTCCGGGACGCCGTCACCGGCCAGCAGCCTTACTACATCGTGGCCAAGGACGTGAAGCCCGACGTCGAGGACCGCATCTCCAAACTCCAGGTGCCCGGCATCGTTGCCGAGGGCGTGAGCAAGCGCGTCTACCCGAACGGTGCAGTGGCCGGGGGAGTGGTGGGCTTCCTCCAGGACGGCACCACCGGCCTGGCCGGTATCGAGCAGACCCAGGACGACCAGCTCAAGGGCAAGGACGGCAAGCGCCTGTTCGAGATCGGCGCCGATGGGTTGCGCATCCCGGTGGGCCTTGACGAGCTGACGCCGCCCCAGAACGGCAAGGACGTCAAGCTCACGCTCAACTCCGATCTTCAATACTTTGCCCAGCAGGCCATCCAGAGCCAGTCGGACAAGCTCAGCGCCGAATGGGGCGTCATCATCGTCATGGACGCCAAGACCGGGAACCTCCTTGCCCTGGCCGACACGAACTCACCGGACCCGAACAACCCCGGTCTCGTGGCGGCCAAGGACCGCGGCGTCCGCTCCGTGACCGCAGCCTACGAGCCCGGTTCCGTGGAGAAGATGATGACGGCGGCAGCTGTGATCGATGAGGGACTCGCGAAACCGCTGGACACCTTTACGATCCCGCCCACCTACACGGTTGATGGCCAGACGTTCAGCGATGCGTTCACCCACGGGACCGAGGAACGGACACTGGCGGGCATCATCGGGTACTCCATGAACACCGGAACTGTCATGGCGGGCCAGCGGCTCAGCAAGGAACAGCGGTATGACTGGCTGAAGAAGTTCGGCATCGGCGAGGCACCGGACATCGGCCTGCCGGCCACCGCCTCGGGCATCCTCACACCGCCGGATCAGTGGGATGGACGCCAGCAGTACACTGTGCTGTTCGGGCAGGGCGTTTCGCAGTCCACGCTGCAGACCGTCCGTGCCTACCAAAGCATCGCCAACAACGGCGTCATGCTGCAGCCACGGCTGATCGATTCCTACATTTCGCCTGACGGCACCGAGGAAAAGGTGCCCGCCCAGCCGTCGCGGCAGGTTGTCTCCGGCAGTACGGCCCAGCAGGTCAAGGACATCCTGGAAAGCGCCGTCACCGAGGGCGAAATCAAGGACGCCGGGATCGACGGCTACCGGGTGGGAGCCAAGACCGGCACGTCCGAGTCACCGTGCGACGACGGCAAGTCGGGCTACTGCGGCTATACGGCCTCGATTGTGGGAATGGCGCCGATGGATGATCCGCGGTTTATTGTGGAGGTGGTGCTCCAGCGGCCGAAGGGCAGCATCTACGGCATCACCAACGGGCCGGTGTTCCGGTCCGTCATGAGCCAGGCGCTGCGGACCTACAACGTCCAGCCTTCAACCGGAACGCCGGCCAGGATGCCCCAGTACGCCAAATAGCCGCCGCGCGGGGCCGGAAGTACCAGCAGCATCCAGCGCATCACAGTGCCCGGGGCGAACCATGCCGGGCACGCACTAGCACCATCGGAGATCCCCTTGTCAGAGTTCACCACGCCCGGCAGCGACGCTCCCCGGGACGAAAGTCCGGGCCGCTTCCGGCCCGCAGCCGTGGCTGCCGTCCCGCTGGCCGCCGTCGGGCAGGCCCTTGGCGTAGCTGTGCCCGAACCCGCCGCCGACGCGGAGATCACCGGCATATCGCTCAACTCACGCACCGTGGAGCCTGGCGACCTTTACGTGGCTCTCCCCGGAGCCAGCAGGCACGGCGCCGACTTCGCCTCCGACGCCATCGGTGCAGGGGCAGTGGCCGTCCTCACCGACGACGCGGGGGCACGGCTGCTGGCACTGTCCGCCGATACGCCGGTCCCGGTGCTCGTGGTCGGGAATCCCCGCAACGAGGTGGGACCGCTCTCCGCCATGATCTACCGAAGCCAGCCCGCTGACGGCCGGCCATTGCGGCTGTTCGGTGTTACCGGAACCAACGGGAAAACCACCACCACCTACTTCATCACCTCCCTGCTGCGTGCGCTCGGGCAGAAAACCGGCCTGATCGGAACCATCGAAATCCTGGCCGGCGGGAAGCCGATCCCCAGCCTCCTGACCACGCCCGAATCGACCGAGGTCCACGGGCTCCTGGCGCTCATGCGCGAACGCGGGCTGAACGCCGCCGCCATGGAAGTTTCCTCCCACGCCATCTCCTACCAGCGTGTTGACGGCCTGCTCTTCGACGTCGCGGGTTTCACCAACCTGACCCAGGACCACCTTGACCTTCACAACACCATGGAGGAGTACTTCGCCACCAAGGCGGAACTCTTCACGCCCGGGCGCACCCGCCGGGCGGTGGTGACGGTCGACGACGAGTGGGGACGCCGGCTGGCCGGCAGCACCCAGGTGCCGGTCACCACGCTCAGTACGTCAGGCAGCAACCAGGCGGACTGGACGGTGGCAGCAACGGCCCCGCGGGGACTCGGGACCGACTTCACCCTTGCGGGTCCCGGAGGCGCCACCTTGAGGATCCACACCGGCTTGCCCGGCAGCTTCAACGTGGCCAACGCGGCCCTGGCTGCGCTGATGGTCCTCGCTTCCGGCGTGGACCCGGCTGACCTGCAGGCCGCACTGGACAGTGCCGACCCCTTCACGGTGGCCGTGCCCGGACGAATGCAGCTGATCGCCGCGGAGCCCGCCGCCGTGGTGGACTTCGCCCACAACACGGACGCCCTGGCCCGGGCCCTGGAAGCTGTCCGGCCTGCCCAGCCGGACTCCCGGCTGATCGTGGTGTTCGGCGCCACCGGACAGCGGGACCAGGGCAAACGGCCCGCCATGGGCGCCATTGCGGCGCGGCTTGCCGACACCGTGATCATCACCGACGACGATCCCCACGACGAGGACGCGGCAGCGATCCGCTCCGACGTGTTGGCGGGGGCTCGTGAAGCCCTGGACAGCGGGTCATCGACGGCCGAGCTGCTGGAGGTCTTTCCCCGCGACGAAGCCATCCGCCACGCAGTGTCCCTGGCGCGCCCACAGGACACCATCCTTGTTGCGGGCCGGGGGCACGAGGTCTGGCAGGAAGTGAAGGGCGTCAACCTCGCCCTGGACGACAGGGTGGAACTGCGCAACGCCTTGACAGCCAGGGGATTCAACGTTCTCCATGACGACCGGATAGAGTCCTAGACCGAGATGATTGCATTTACTGCGGCGGAAATCGCCGAAATCACCAGCGGGCGCCTGGACGCCGATCCCGGACTTACGCCCCTCTCGGTGGTGACGGATTCACGCGAAGCCACACCGGGTTCGCTTTACGTCGCGAAGCCGGGCGAACACGCCGACGGCCACGACTTCATCGATGCCGCCTTTGCCGCGGGTGCCGTGCTGGCACTCGTCGAGCACCCGGTGCCGGCACCGGACGGAGACGCGTACCCGTCGATCGTGGTGGCCGACGCCGTCCTGGCCATGGGCGCCCTTGCCGCGGAGGCCGTCCGCCGGATCCGGGCCGCACGTGCGGCAGCAGGAGACCAGCTGACGGTGGTGGGCATCACCGGTTCCGCCGGCAAGACCACCACCAAGGACCTCCTGGCCGGAATCCTGGCCACGCAAGGCAACACAGTGGCGCCCCAAGGCTCCTACAACGGCGAGGTGGGTGTCCCGCTCACGGTCTTCCGGGCCGGCACCGATACCCGCTACCTGGTCATCGAGATGGGGGCCACCGGGATCGGCCACATCCGCTACCTCGCAGAGATGGTCAAGCCGGACATCGGCGTGGTCCTGGCAGTGGGCACCGCCCACGCCGGCGAGTTCGGGGGAGTGGAGAACATTGCGCTTGCCAAGGGTGAAATGGTCGAAGGCCTGACCGCCGGCGGGACCGCGATCATCAACCTTGACGACGAGCGCGTGGCCGCAATGCGCAGCCGTACCACCGCTGCCGTCCTTGGCTTTTCCGCAGAAGGACGCACGGATGCGCAGGTCCAGGCGCTCAATCCGGACACCAACGCCGGGGGCAGCCCCGAATTCGACCTCCAGCTTCCGGATGGTGCCGCTCCCCGGCATGTAAGCAGCCGGCTCATCGGTGCGCACCACGTGGGAAACCTGCTCGCAGCCGCTGCCGCCGCGTGGGCTGCCGGAGTGCCCGGTGACCACATCGCCGATTCGCTGAGCAACCAGGCGGCCGCCAGCCGCTGGCGCATGGAACGCACCGAGCGGGCCGACGGTGTCACCATCATCAACGATGCGTACAACGCCAACCCGGAGTCCATGCGGGCCGCCCTTCGAACCCTTGCCGACCTTGGCCGCGGCCGCCGCACCTGGGCGGTCCTGGGGGCCATGCTGGAACTGGGCGAAGACTCCATCCGCGAGCACACAGCCGTCGGGACCCAGGTGGTGCGCCTCAACATCTCCAGGCTGCTGGTGGTGGGCCGCGAAGCCAGGGCCCTCTACGTTTCGGCCGTGCAGGAAGGCTCCTGGGGGGACGAGTGCCTCTTCGCCGAGACGGTGGATGAGGCCTATGAAGTCCTGGACGCCGAACTCCAGTCCGGCGACCTGGTGTTGTTCAAGTCCTCCAATAGCGTGGGACTTCGCCATTTGGGCGATCGGATAGCATTACCCCCAACCTCCACCCCTGCCGACGAAAGGAGCACTCTGCTGTGATTGCTCTATTGATCGGCGCAGGACTGGCCCTGCTGTGCTCCCTGGTGGGCACCCCGCTTTTCATCCGACTCCTGGTGCGCCGCGGCTACGGCCAGTTCATCCGTGACGACGGCCCCACATCGCACCACACCAAGCGCGGCACCCCCACCATGGGCGGAACCGTGGTGGTGGCCTCCGTGCTGCTCAGTTACGGACTCACGCATCTCATCATGCTGATGATGAACCCCGACTCGCCGGGACCATCCGCCTCGGCCCTGATCCTGCTTTTCCTCATGGTGGGCATGGGCCTGGTGGGCTTCCTGGACGACTTCATCAAAATCTCCCGGCAGCGCAGCCTCGGCCTTAACGCCAAGGCAAAGCTCATCCTCCAGGCCGCGGTAGGCATCATCTTCGCCATCCTGGCGCTGAACTTCCCCAATGGCGCCGGCCTGACGCCCGCGTCCACAAAGATCTCCCTGGTCCGCGACCTGCCCTGGCTCGACCTTGCCTTCGGCGGCACCGTCCTTGGGGCCATCCTCTTCGTCATCTGGTCGAACCTGATCGTCACCGCTGCCACGAACGGCGTGAACCTTACCGATGGCCTGGACGGCCTGGCGGCCGGTGCATCAATCATGGTTTTCGGCGCTTATACGCTGATGGGCATATGGCAGAGCAACCAGGCCTGTGGTTCCCCCAGGGAGGCCGGCAGCGGCTGCTACCTGGTCAGGGACCCCTTGGACCTGGCGCTCCTGGCCGCCATCCTCAGCGCCGCGCTGGTGGGGTTCCTCTGGTGGAACACATCGCCGGCAAAGATCTTCATGGGCGACACCGGTTCGCTGGCCATCGGCGGCGCGGTGGCTGGTTTCGCCATCCTGTCCCGGACCGAACTCCTGCTGGGCATCGTGGGCGGCCTCTTCGTGCTGATCACCCTGTCGGTCATCATCCAGGTGGGCTACTTCAAGGCCACCGGCGGGAAGCGCGTGTTCAAGATGGCACCGCTGCAGCACCACTTCGAGCTAAAGGGGTGGGCCGAAGTGACCGTCGTGGTCCGGTTCTGGATCCTGGGCGGACTCTTCGTCGCCGTCGGATTGGGCATCTTCTACGCTGAATGGGTTGTACTGCTGTGACCGTTTCCCCACGCTTGGCCAACCTCGTCTCCTGGGACTCCGATTGGGCCGGCCTGCGCGTCGTCGTCACCGGCATCGGGGTATCAGGTTTCGCCGCTGCTGACACCCTGATCGAACTTGGCGCGCGCGTCGTCGTGGTGGACGCCGCTACCAGCGACACTGCCCGCGCCCACGCGGACACGTTGAAAATCGTGGGTGCCGCGGATGTGCTGCTCGGTCCCGACGCCGTGACGCACATCCCGCGCATCGACGGCGAGCTTCCGGAACTGATTGTGACCTCGCCGGGGTGGCGCCCGGACCAGGCGCTGCTCGCCGCAGCGGCACGGGCACACATACCAGTGTGGGGCGACGTCGAACTCGCTTGGCGGGTGCGGACCAGGGAAGGCCGGAAGACGGCCGACTGGCTGGCAATCACCGGCACCAACGGCAAGACCACCACGGTGGGGTTGACCGAATCCATGCTGCGTGCAGCCGGCCTCAAAGCCGTCGCCGTGGGCAACGTGGGCACTCCTATCCTGGATGCCCTCCGCGACCCCGTCGAGTACGACGTCTTCGCCGTCGAACTCTCCAGCTTCCAGCTGCACTGGGCGGAATCCGTTTCGCCCGTGGCCAGCGTCTGCCTGAACGTGGCCGAAGACCACGTTGACTGGCACGGCTCCTATGATTCGTACCTCGCGGACAAAGCGAAGGTGTACGAGCGGACCCAGAAGGCCTGCATCTACAACGCCGAGCAGGTTGAAACCGAGCGCATGGTGGAAAACGCAGACGTCGTGGAAGGCTGCCGTGCGGTGGGCTTCACTACAGTCACTCCGGCCATCAGCATGCTTGGAGTGGTGGAAGGGCTGCTGGTGGACCGCGCCTTCATCGAAGAGCGCAGGAACAGCGCGGCTGAACTGGCCTCCATGGCGGACCTGGGACCGCTGGCCCCACGCCACATGGTTGCCAATGCCCTTGCCGCAGCCGGCCTGGTCCGCGCCTATGGCGTGGACGCCAAGGCAGTCCGCCAGGGCATCCTCGACTACGTCCCGGGCGACCATCGCATCCAGCCGGTCGCCCGCATGAATGGCGTCCTCTGGGTTAACGACTCCAAGGCCACCAATCCACACGCAGCCTCAGCATCCCTGTCGGCCTTCAGCAACGTAGTCTGGATCGCCGGCGGCCTGTCCAAGGGCGTGAGTTACGACGAGCTGGTAAGGGACCACGCCGCGCGGCTCAAGGCCGTAGTACTGATCGGGACGGACACCACCCACCTCCGGGAAGCCCTCCAGCGACACGCGCCCGATGTCCCGGTGATCGAACCGGAGGCAGGTGAGACTGAAGGGGTGCAGACTGCTTCCGCGTCCGGTGGCACCTCCGGCGGTTCCCCCGGAAAGGGAGAACGGGTGATGTCCTGGGCCGTTGCGTCAGCAGCACGGATCGCCGAATCAGGCGACACCGTGCTGATGGCTCCGGCAGCTGCTTCCATGGATCAGTTCTCTTCCTACGCTCACCGTGGTGGTACTTTCATCGACGCTGTCCGCGAGCTGGTGGAAGGGCAGGCCCACACCGGCGAGGAGTAACAATGGCCAGTACGCCCACCCGGCCCCAGGCCGGCAGGCCCCGCCTTGGCTCCACGGCTGCCGCTTCCCGGCAGCCCGCTTCTGCAGGCAGGAAACTGCGCGCCCTGTACCGGCGCTTCTGGGCTGCCCTGGAGGGAACGGGCACGTCCCGGAACGGCTCCACGTACTACCTCATCCTTGGCGCCACCCTTGCGTTGACGGCCATCGGGATCATGATGGTCCTCTCGGCCTCCAGCGTTGAATCGATCGCCGCCGGAAAGTCGCCCTACGGAGACGCGCTGAAGCAGGGTGTCTTCGCCGCCATCGGCATTTTCACCATGTTCGTGTTGTCGCGCATCAACGTCACCTGGCTCAAGCGGCTCGCCTGGCCCGCCGTTGGGTTGGCCGTGGTGCTCCTTGCCGTGGTGCAGGTGGTTGGCACGGAGATCAACGGCAACCGGAACTGGGTTGACCTGGGCGGCATCACGTTCCAGCCTTCTGAGGCGGCAAAACTGGCCCTGGCGCTGTGGTTGGCCACGGTGCTGGCCAGGAAAGGCAAGCTGCTCAACCGGTGGCAGCACGTGCTGGTCCCCGCCGTCCCCATGGCGGCCATCATCGTCGTGCTGATCCTGGTGGGGAACGACCTGGGCACCGCCATGATCATCATGATGATCATGGCGGCGGCGCTGTTCTTCGCAGGCGTTCCCCTCTACCTCTTCGGCATCGCGGGCCTTATCGCCGCTGCCGGCACGGCCGTCATGGCGGTCACCAGCTCGAACCGCATGTGCCGCATCACCTCATGGTGGACCGGCCAGTCCTGTGCCGACGGCATCGACGCCAACTACCAGGCCACCAACGGCATGTACGGCCTCGCCTCAGGGGGCTGGCTGGGCGTGGGCCTGGGGCAGAGCCGGCAGAAGTACAGCTGGATTCCCGAAGCCCACAACGACTTCATCTTTGCCATCATCGGTGAGGAACTTGGCCTGGTGGGTACCGTCGTCGTGCTGGTTCTCTTCGCGATCCTCGGCGCGGCGATCTACCGCGTGGTGGTAGCGCAGGAGGACATGTTCCACCGGGTCCTGGCGGGCACCATCATGGTGTGGCTGCTGGGCCAGGCCACAGTGAATATGTCCGTGGTCACCGGCCTCATGCCCGTCATCGGCGTGCCGCTGCCGTTCATTTCCTATGGCGGCTCGGCCCTGCTGATGTCGCTGTGCGCCGTGGGGGTGGTCCTCTCGCTGGCCCGGGAACAGATGGCCCCGGCCATGCGCCCCAAACGGATCCTGAAGTTTCGGATCCGGCCGGGGCGGGACAAGAGCCAACCAAAGAATTCCAGAAAGCGTGCCTAACCCCAGATGACTTCGACAAAACCCTCCATCGTCCTGGCAGGCGGCGGAACTGCCGGCCATATCAGCCCATTGCTCGCAATCGCCGCCGCCATCCGCAGCGAAGCGCCCGATGCCGCCGTCCTGGCCGTCGGCACGCCCGCGGGAATGGAAACCCGCCTGGTTCCCGCCGCAGGCGTGGACCTCGCCACGATCGACCGCGTGCCTTTTCCGCGGAAGCCGTCCGCGGACCTGCTCCGGCTGCCCGGAAGACTGGCCGGCGCGGTCCGCCAGGCCGGCGCCATCCTTGACCGGGCGCAGGCTGACGTACTGGTGGGTGTGGGCGGATACGTCTGCACCCCGATGTACCTCGCGGCCCGGAAGCGCGGGACACCGATCGTGATCCATGAGGCGAACGCGCGGCCCGGACTGGCCAACAGGGTGGGAGCCTTCCTGGGCGGACGGGTGGCTGTGGCTTTCGACGGCACACCCCTCCGCAACGCCGCGCACGTGGGGATGCCCATGCGCAAGGAGATCTCCGGCCTTGACCGGAAGGCAGCCCGTACAGCGGCGCGGGAGGCACTGGGGCTTGATCCCCAGCAGCCAACCTTGATCGTCACCGGCGGATCATCCGGGGCGCAGAGCATCAACCGGACCATTGCGGCCGCCGTTGGCATGCTTGCCGAGGCCGGCGTCCAAACCCTGCACATCACCGGCCGCGGCAAAACCGTCCTGGACCAGGCCGGGCAGCCCCTCACGGCCACGGGGTACCGCCAAGTGGAGTACATCGACGGAATGGAACTTGCCTATGCTGCCGCCGACCTGCTCCTGGCACGGTCCGGTGCGGCCACGGTGTGCGAGGTTGCCGCGGTGGGCGTCCCGGCGGTCCTGGTGCCCCTGCCCATCGGTAACGGGGAACAGGCGCTGAACGCAAAGGGCCTGGTGGCGGCGGGCGGTGCACTGCTGGTGGCTGACCGCGACTTCACGGCTGCATGGGTTGAGCGCGAGCTGATTCCGTTGATCACCGACAAAGCACGCCTCGCCGCCATGGAAGCCAAGTCCTACCGGCTCGGCATCCGAAACGCCGACCAGCGAATGGCTGGTCTTGTCCTGGAAGCGGTATCAGCATGAGCCCCCACAACACGCCCGGCCTGGACTCCCTTGGAAAGGTGCACTTCATTGGCATCGGGGGAGTAGGCATGTCCGCCGTGGCCCGCATCATGGTGGCACGCGGCGTCCCCGTCAGCGGCTCCGATGCCAAGGACCTGCCGGTCATGGCAGACCTCGCCGCTGCCGGAGCGCGCATAGCGGTGGGCTACGCAGCCGGCAACCTGGGCGACGCGCAGACCGTCGTTGCCGGATCCGCAATCCGCGAAGACAATCCTGAACTGGCGGCAGCGCGGCAGGCGGGGCTGCCGGTGCTGCACCGTTCGCAGGCGCTGGCGGCCACCATGGGCGATGACGTCGTGGTGACAGTGGCCGGAACGCATGGCAAGTCCACCACGACGTCGATGATCACCGTCCTGCTCCGGGCAGCCGGACTGGATCCCAGCTTCGCCGTGGGAGCCAATATCCCCGCGCTTGGCGTCAACGCCGCCCACGGGACCTCGGGAATCTTCGTCGCCGAGGCAGACGAATCAGACGGCTCCTTCCTGAACTACCGGCCCCGCATCGCCGTCGTCACCAACGTGGAGCCTGACCACCTTGACTACTACGGCACCGCTGAAGCCGTGTACCAGTCCTTCGACCGGTTCACCGGGCTGCTGCCTGCGGAGGGCCTGCTGGTGGCTTGCGCAGACGATCCAGGTGCCCTGGCCCTCGCGGAACGGACCAGGGCACGGGGCAACACACGGGTGGTCCTGTACGGCACCGGCGGGGCCGCGGACATCAGGCTGGACGACGGCGGCCCGGGCCAGGTTGCGGTGGCAACAGGCGGTGCCCGGTACGGCCTGTCGCTGCAGGTTCCCGGACGGCACAACGCCCTGAACGCCGCTGCCGCCTTTGCCGTTGCCCTTGAACTGGGTGTGGACCCGGCAGCAGCAGCCGAGGGCCTGGCCCGTTTCTCCGGCGCCTCCCGCCGGTTCGAGCTGAAGGGCGTGGAGCGGGGGGTGCGGGTGTTTGACGACTACGCCCACCACCCCACTGAAGTCCGTGCCGCCCTGGCCGCAGCCCGTTCGGTGGCAGGGGGCAATAAGGTGCACGTCCTGTTCCAGCCGCACCTGTTCTCCCGGACCCGCGAGTTCGCGGCAGAATTTGCCGACGCCCTCAACCTGGCAGACACCGCCCTGGTCCTGGACATCTACCCCGCAAGGGAAGATCCCATTCCCGGGGTCACCAGCCAGCTCATTGCCGACCACCTCACGGAGGGCGGCCGGTTGGTCAGCGCAGAGGACGCGGTGAAGACGCTCGCCGGAGTGGCAGGGGAAGGGGACGTTGTCCTCACCGTTGGTGCGGGCGATGTTACGGCCTACGGGCCCCAAATCGTGGAGGCGCTGCGTGCCTAGCTCCCGCCGTCCCACTTACGCCCCGCCCAAACGGAACACCCGCCCGGACTCCGGGGAGGGTGCCAGCGCGCCGAAAGAGGCGACCGGCGCCGCCGCCGGGGACGTAATTACCGCGTCGCGCAGCATCCCGGACCAGGCGGCGCAGAAACCCGCCCGGAAGCCGGCGAAGGAGCAGAAACCTGCCGGGGCAACTGTCCTGGCGTTCCCCGAGCCGAAGGGCCGGCGGCGCCGGAAGAGAGTCCTGCTCGCCGTCGGAACCGTGATTGCGCTGGTGGCCGCCCTGCTGGCCGCGGCAGTCTATTCACCTGTCCTTGCCCTCAAGACAGTCGCAGTCTCCGGCACCCGGCTGCTCACCCCGGAGCAGGTACAGGCGGCTCTGGAACCCCTGCGCGGCAAGCCGCTGCCGCAAATCAGCGACGACGATGTGCGCGGCCTGCTCGGCTCCCTGATCCAGGTGAAATCCGTTTCCGTCGAGGCGCGCCCGCCATCCACCCTTGCCGTCGCCGTGCACGAGCGGGTACCCGTGGCCCTGGTCAAGCAGGGGGAGCAGTACCAACTGGTGGACGTCGACGGCGTGCAGTTGGGCACCACCGATGATCCCGCGTCCGCCTCCCTGCCCGTGATCGACGGCGGCGCCGGGGCCATCGGCCAGGACCTGTTCCGCGCCACCGCGGCGGTCCTGGGGGCGCTGCCTGCCGACGTCCTGGCCAAGCTGTCCAATGCCTCAGCGCAATCCGTGGACGCCGTGGAACTCAAGCTGGTGGACGGCCAGACCATCGTCTGGGGCAACGCCTCGGAGAAGGAACTCAAAGCCAAGGTCCTGGCCGCGCTCCTCAAGGCTCCGGCGGATCCCAAGAACCCGGTCAAGGTCTACGATGTCAGTGTGCCCCGGCACCCCGTGACGCGCTGAGCGCTTTCTTTCCCGGTATTAATCCGACACGCGGACCCGGTTATTGAATGTGTGTTCCAGAGGAAATACCGTCACAGACAAGAGTTACTTGACATAACTCTAACCTTCAACTGGAGGGTTAGGGTTGAGGGTTTCAAGCTCACCATCAGTTTTCGCAATAAGACACGAACAAGGGACACGTAACGTGGCAGCTCCGCAGAATTACTTGGCCGTCATCAAAGTCGTCGGCATCGGCGGCGGTGGCGTGAACGCAGTCAACCGCATGATCGAGGTCGGCCTCAGGGGTGTTGAGTTCATCGCCATCAACACCGACGCCCAGGCTTTGCTGATGAGCGACGCGGACGTGAAGCTCGACGTCGGACGCGAGCTGACCCGCGGCCTGGGTGCGGGCGCCAACCCCGAGGTGGGCAAGCAGGCCGCCGAGGACCACGCGGACGAAATCGAGGAAGTCCTCCGCGGCGCCGACATGGTTTTCGTCACCGCCGGCGAGGGTGGCGGTACGGGCACCGGCGGCGCGCCGGTCGTTGCCCGCATCGCCCGCTCGCTTGGAGCCCTGACCATCGGTGTGGTCACCCGTCCGTTCACCTTCGAGGGCCGCCGTCGTGCCGGTTCGGCCGAGGCAGGCATCGATGCCCTGCGCGACGAGGTGGACACCCTGATCGTGATCCCCAACGACCGGCTGCTCTCCATCAGCGACCGTAACGTGTCCGTCCTTGACGCGTTCCGCTCCGCCGACCAGGTCCTGCTCTCGGGCGTCCAGGGCATCACAGACCTCATCACCACGCCGGGCCTGATCAACCTGGACTTTGCAGACGTCAAGTCCGTCATGCAGGGCGCCGGTTCAGCCCTCATGGGCATCGGCTCCGCCCGGGGCGAGGACCGCGCCGTCAAGGCAGCCGAATTGGCCATCGCCTCGCCGCTGCTGGAAGCATCCATCGACGGCGCGCACGGCGTGCTGCTGTCTATCCAGGGCGGCTCCGACCTTGGCCTGTTCGAGATCAACGAGGCCGCGCGGCTGGTCCAGGAAGTGGCCCACCCCGAAGCCAACATCATCTTCGGCGCCGTCATCGATGACGCCCTTGGCGATGAAGCGCGCGTGACCGTGATCGCGGCCGGGTTCGACGACGTCAAGGCCACCTCACCCTCCATGGACCAGTCCCAGCCGCAGGCCGCCCCGCAGCGGCCTGCTGCCCCTGCCGCCGCTCCGGCCTCTGCGCCGCAAAACGGAAACCACCAGGGCAACGGAAACCACCAGCAGAACGTCCAGCCGCTCCACGCCGGCATCGGCGCCGCGGGACTCAGCAACTGGGGCCAGCAGCGTCCCTCGGCCGTCCCCGCGGACTCCGGCTTCGACGTCGACCTGCCTTCCGTGGTGGAGCCGGACCTGACCGGAAACCACCCGGATGACCTGGATGTCCCCGACTTCCTGAAGTAGGCGCTGGCTTGTTCCATTGGCGTGCCGACATCCTGCCCGGGGTGTCGGCCGCATTCACCAATGTGGATGCAGGAAACCTGGCCCTGCACGTGGGGGATGATCCCGCTGCGGTCCAGGGCCGCCGCGCACGCCTGGAGCAGTCCATCGGTGTGGCTCCGCAGTCGCTGCGCTTTATGAATCAGGTCCACGGCACCACGGTGGCGCTGATGGACGCGCAGTCGCCGGCCCCTGAAGCCGACGCCATGGTGTCCCTCGGCCTGCCCCTGGCGGTCATGGTGGCGGACTGCATTCCGGTGCTGCTGGCGGGGGAGTCCGGCAACGGCCCGGTCCTTGCCGCCGTCCATGCCGGCCGCCCCGGTGTCGCCAACGGCGTCCTGCCAGCCGCGGTGGAGCGCATGGAGTCCCTCGGTGCCTCCCGCATCCGTGCCTGGCTGGGGCCGTCAATCTGCGGGTCCTGTTATGAAGTTCCCGCTGCCCTGCGTGAGGACGTGGCCGCCTTGGTTCCCGCAACCCGGAGCACCACGTCCTGGGGCACCCCCGCCCTTGACCTTCCTGCCGGGGCAAGGAGCCAGCTGGAAGCCGTTGGGGTGGACGTGGAATACGCGGGCCCGTGCACGCTCGAGACGGAAACGCTCTATTCATACCGCCGGGACAGCAAGACGGGCCGTTTCGCCGGACTGGTCTGGTGCCATGACTGAGCTTTCGGTTCCAGGTCAGGGCCAGGGCGAAGACACTCGCACGGCGGAACTGGCCCAGCGGCTTGCCGCAGTACGGGCCCGCATCGCCGCGGCGGCTGAAAGCGCCGGCCGCAGCGGGCGGTTGCCCGCCCTGATCGTGGTCACCAAGTTCCACCCGGCAAAGGACATCCGGCGGCTTGCAGGCCTGGGGATCAAGGATGTCGGTGAGAACCGCGACCAGGAAGCCGCCGCCAAAGCCACGGAACTGGCCGACCTTGCCCTCACGTGGCATTTCGTGGGCCAGCTGCAGACCAAGAAGGCCAAATCGGTGGCACGCTATGCCTCCGCGGTCCACTCGGTGGACCGGACGCAGCTCGTGGATGCGCTGGCAAAGGCAGTTCGGAACGAGATGGAGTCCAGCGGCCGCGCCCCGCTGGACTGCTTCATCCAGGTCAGCCTGGAAGATCAAACGGACGACGCCGGCACGCACCGCGGCGGGGCAGCCCCGGCCGATGTGCCGGTCCTGGCGGAACGGATCGCCGCCGCCGAAGGCCTCAACCTGGCGGGCGTGATGGCGGTTGCGCCGTTGGGGGTGCCGCCGGAGCCGGCGTTCGAAAAGCTTGCCGGCATCTCCTCAAGGCTCGTGGTGGATTACCCCGCTGCGACGGCCATTTCCGCGGGCATGAGCCAGGACCTGGAGGCAGCGATTACGTTCGGGGCGACACACCTGCGAATCGGTTCCGATATTCTCGGTTCCCGTCCCGCCGTGGGGTAGCGTCGGACCTATTGGAAGTGATGGGCGGGGGACTCCAGTGCTGTCAAATCATTGGGCGGCCCGCTTACGGGACACGATTAGGAGTCGACCATGGCCGGCGCTCTGCGCAAGACAATGATCTATCTTGGGCTCGCCGACGGCGACGAGCATTACGAGCCCGAGCAACAGACCACACGTAAGGATGAGGACGAACCGATGGAAGTTGACCGCGAGGAACGCCGTGCCCCGGCACCGGTCCGCGAAGTCAGCCGCGAGGCGTCCTACGCCCCTGAAGAGGAATACCGCGCCCCTGTGACCCCCATTAAGCGTGCGGCCTCGAGCCGCGAAGAGAACACCGGTCTGCGCCAGATCACTACCATCCACCCGCGCTCCTACAATGATGCCAAGCTCATCGGTGAGAGCTTCCGGGACGGGATTCCGGTAATCATGAACGTCACGGACATGGGTGAGGCAGACGCCAAGCGCCTGGTGGACTTCTCCGCGGGCCTCGTCTTTGGCCTCCGGGGCAGCATCGAGCGGGTGACCAACAAGGTGTTCCTGCTCTCACCGTCGTATGTCGAAGTGATCGGTGACGACAAGAAGGCCAGTGATACGCAGGCCAGCTTCTTCAACCAAAGCTGAACATCAGCGCTCGTCAGATGCCAGGCAGGGACACCTGTCTGGCATCTGTGCTGAAATAGACAAGACAACGGCAGTACAACAGCGGCATCCATCACGGACGCGCCGCACGAATATGGAGATATGAAATAAGTCATGGGAATTGTTTTCGGACTTCTCTATCTCGCCCTGCTGCTGTTCTTTGTCGCCCTCATCATCCGCCTGGTGTTCGACTGGGTGCAGATGTTCGCCAGGGAATGGCGCCCGAGGGGCGCGGCCCTGGTGGTGGCACATGCCGTGTACTCCATCACGGATCCTCCGCTTAAGGGACTGCGGCGGCTCATACCCCCGCTCCGGCTCGGCGGTATTTCCCTGGACCTCGGCTTCCTGATCCTGTTCATCGGCGTCAGCATTGCGATGAGCGTCACCAGGAGCCTGGCCTGAGCCAGCAATTAGACCGGCAATGCAGGTTGTTCCGCTTGTGAGCGGCTACTGTAAAGCGAAGAAACCTCCGGTTTGACACTGCAGTGTTGAATTAGAGTAAGCAGACCAAATTTAGGTACCGTAGTTTTGACGGCCGGAAGGCCTACTGACTAACCAGACCAGTGAGGTGACCAGATGGCTTTGACGCCAGAAGACGTTGTCAACAAGCGCTTTCAGCCCACCAAGTTCCGTGAGGGCTATGACCAGGACGAGGTTGACGACTTCCTGGACGAAATCGTCGTTGAACTCCGCCGCCTGAACCAGGAAAACGACGAGCTCCGCAAGAAGCTCGCCGAGGCCGGTTCCAGCGTGCCGGCAAGCTCCGCTGCCGCGCCTGTGGTGGAGAAGGTCCCCGCGCCGGTCAAGGCCGACAAGGACGAGGCCCGCGAGAAGGCAGAAGCGGAAGCCAAGGCTGCCGAAGCCAAGAAGAAGGACGTCGAGCCCGCTGCCCCGGCTGCTGCCGCCCCGGCCGCGCCCGCAGCTGTCGCCACTCCCTCCGCCGAATCGGCTGCTGGCCTGCTTGCGATGGCACAGCAGATGCACGACCGCCACGTCGCCGACGGCCAGGCACAGAAGGACAAGATCATCGCCGAGGCGCAGATCGAAGCCAGCAGCCTCGTCAACGACGCCCAGGAAAAGTCCCGCAAGATCCTCGGTGCACTCGAGCAGCAGCGCTCGGTCCTGGAGCGCAAGGTGGAGCAGCTCCGCGGCTTCGAACGCGATTACCGTTCACGCCTGAAGGCCTACATCGAGGGCCAGCTCCGCGACCTGGATGCCCGTGGCTCCGTTGCAACGCCGGAAGTCAGCGAAGCGAACTAAGCCTGGCAGCACGTATTCTGAAAGCCGGTGGCTGAGGATTCCTCGGCCGCCGGCTTTTGGCATTGACGCCCAGTTCCCCGAATTGAAAGCACCATGACTGACGAAATTGCCGCCGACGCGGCACGCCCTGTCCCTCCCTCGCACCGCCCCCGCCGGGCAGTCCTGCTGTCCCTGTTTGCCGGCTTCGCGGTTTTCGCCTATGTCCTGGACCAGCTGACTAAACTCTGGGTGACCTCCACCATGGTGGAGGGTGAGCGGATCCCCGTGTTGCCACCCCTGCTCCACTGGTATTTCATCCGCAATTCAGGTGCGGCGTTTTCCATCGGCGAGAACGTCACCTGGGTGTTTTCCATCATCATGGCCGGTGTTGCCATCGCCATCCTGTTCCAGGTCCGGAGGCTGGGCTCAGCCTGGTGGTCGCTGGCGTTGGGCCTGTTGCTTGGCGGCGCCCTGGGCAACCTCACGGACCGGCTTTTCCGGGAGCCGTCCTTTGGCATGGGGCACGTGGTGGACTTCATCCAGCTCCCCAACTTCGCCATCTTCAACATCGCCGATTCCGCAGTGGTGTCCGCCGTCGCCATCATCTGCATCCTGACCCTGCGGGGGATCGCCCTCGATGGAACGCGGCTGGGTAGCGGACACAAGGACAAGCCCGGCCATGAGTGAGCGCATCGTCGTCGCCGAAGAATTTGGCGGCACACGGGCCGACGCCGGGTTGGCCGGCATCCTGGGCGTGTCCCGTTCCGTTGCCGCGTCCCTGCTGGCGGAAGGCCATGTGCTGAACAAAGGCAAGGCGTTGCCAAAGTCGGCAAAACTCGTGGCCGGGGCGGTCCTGGACGTCACCGTCCCGGAACGCCGGGACCCGCTCGAAGTCGTGGAGGAAGCTGTGGAAGGCCTGAACATCCTGCTCGACGATGACGATTTCGTTGTCGTTGACAAGCCCGTCGGCGTGGCAGCGCATCCTTCGCCCGGCTGGGTTGGGCCCACCGTAGTGGGCGGACTCGCCGCAGCCGGCTACCGTATCTCCACCTCCGGCGCCCCCGAGCGGGCCGGCATTGTCCACCGGCTCGACGTCGGGACCTCGGGGGTAATGGTGGTGGCCAAGTCAGAGCGGGCCTACACAGCCCTCAAGCGGGCGTTCAAGGAACGCACCGTGGACAAGGTGTACCACGCGGTAGTGCAGGGCCTGCCGGACCCCCTGACCGGTACCATCGACGCTCCCATAGGCCGCCATCCCGGGCACGACTGGCGCTTCGCCGTCATCGAGGACGGCCGCCCCTCCGTGACGCACTACGAGGTCCTGGAGGCATTCGGCAAGGCAAGCCTGGTGGAGGTCCACCTCGAAACCGGGCGGACACACCAGATCCGCGTCCACTTCTCTGCGCTCCGGCATCCCTGCGCCGGTGACCTGACGTACGGTGCTGATCCCCGCCTGGCCGCGAACCTGGGGCTCACGCGGCAGTGGTTGCACGCCCGTGAACTCGCCTTTGACCATCCGGTAACGGGGGAGCGCGTCACCGTCACCAGCGGCTATCCGCAGGACCTGGCCTATGCCCTGGAAGTGCTGGAATCCGGCCAGGCCTGACACGCGATGCCTGGCAGGACAGCGCGGGGGCAGCGCTTAGAATAGTGCGGTGAGTTCCAGCAATGATTCGTTTGTCCACCTGCACACCCACACCGAATATTCCATGCTGGATGGAGCTGCCCGCCTGGGGGAACTGTTCGATGAAACCGAGCGGCTGGGCATGCCGGCGCTGGCAACCACCGACCACGGCTACCTGTTCGGCGCGTTCGACTTCTGGCAGAAGGCCAAGGCCAAGGGCATCAAGCCGATCATCGGCGTCGAAGCCTATGTGACTCCCGGAACTGCACGAACTGACAAGGAACGTGTGCGCTGGGGCGATGAATCCCAGCGCAAGGACGACGTTTCCGGCGGTGGCTCCTACACCCACATGACGCTCCTGAGCTACAACAACGTGGGCATGCGGAACCTCTTCCGCGCCTCATCCATCGCCTCCCTGGACTCCGTCTTTGGCAAGTGGCCGCGGCTGGACCGGGAATTGCTGAACACCTACTCCGAGGGGCTCATCGCCACCACGGGCTGCCCCTCCGGCGAAGTCCAGACCCGGCTCCGGCTGGGCCAGTACCGGGAAGCACTCGAAGCCGCGGCCGAGTTCCGGGACATCTTCGGTGCGGAGAACTACTTCTGCGAACTGATGGACCACGGGCTGGACATTGAACGGCGGGTCACCGGCGACCTGCTGCGGCTGGCCAAGGACCTGAACCTGCCACTGGTGGCCACGAACGACCTCCACTACACGCACGAACATGACGCAAAGGCGCACGAGGCGCTGCTGGCCATCCAGTCAGGCTCCACGCTGCTGGAACCCACCTATGACAACGGCGGTTCCCGGTTCGCCTTCTCCGGCAGCGGCTACTACCTCAAGTCCCCGCGGGAAATGCGCGAACTGTTCCGCGACCACCCCGATGCCTGCGACAACACCCTGCTGATCGCCGAGCGCTGCGAGGTGTCCTTCAACACCGACGCCAACTTCATGCCGCGGTTCCCCTGCCCGCCGGGGGAAGACGAGACCTCATGGCTGGTCAAGGAAGTGGACAAGGGCCTGCAGTACCGCTACCCCGGAGGTGTGCCGGACGCGGTCCGCAAGCAGGCGGACTACGAACTCGGCGTCATCACCTCCATGGGCTTCCCGGGCTACTTCCTGGTGGTTGCAGACTTCATCAACTGGGCCAAGAACAACGGCATCCGCGTAGGTCCCGGGCGTGGCTCGGGTGCAGGTTCCATGGTGGCGTACGCCATGCGCATCACCGACCTGGACCCACTGCGCCACGGCCTGATCTTCGAACGGTTCCTGAACCCGGACCGCGTCTCCATGCCCGACTTCGACGTCGACTTCGATGACCGGCGCCGTTCCGAGGTCATCGACTACGTCACCCGTAAATACGGTGATGAGCGCGTGGCGATGATTGTCACCTACGGCACCATCAAGACCAAACAGGCCCTCAAGGACTCCTCCCGCGTGCTGGGCTACCCCTTCAGCATGGGCGAGCAGCTCACCAAGGCACTGCCGCCGGCCGT
This sequence comes from Arthrobacter sp. SLBN-83, assembly GCF_006715285.1. Taxonomy (NCBI): domain Bacteria; kingdom Bacillati; phylum Actinomycetota; class Actinomycetes; order Micrococcales; family Micrococcaceae; genus Arthrobacter; species Arthrobacter sp. SLBN-83. The sequence continues at coordinate 4,121,483 of NZ_VFMX01000001.1, read as the reverse complement.
CATGGCCAAGGACATTCCGTTGGCGGACATCCAGAACCCCGAATCCAAGCGATACAGCGAAGCGGGGGACTTCCGGCAACTGATTGCCACCGACCCCGAGGCTGCCAAGGTCTTCGAGACGGCGTTGGGCATCGAAGGCCTGAAGCGCCAATGGGGCGTGCACGCGGCCGGCGTCATCATGTCCTCGGACCCCATCATCGACGTCATCCCGATCATGCGCCGTTTCCAGGACGGCCAGGTGATCACCCAGTTCGACTACCCCACGTCCGAGGGCCTCGGCCTGATCAAGATGGACTTCCTGGGCCTGCGGAACCTGACGATCATTTCCGACGCCCTCGAGAACATCAAGATGAACCGCGGCATCGACCTGGACCTGGAAAACCTCGAGCTGGACGACGCCGCGTCCTACGAGCTCCTGGCCCGCGGCGACACCCTGGGCGTGTTCCAGCTCGACGGCGGCCCCATGCGGTCGCTGCTCAAGCTCATGAAGCCTGACAACTTCGAAGACATTTCCGCCGTCCTGGCGCTCTACCGGCCCGGCCCCATGGGCGCCAACGCGCACACCGACTATGCGCTGCGCAAGAACGGCATCCAGGAAGTCATCCCCATCCACCCTGAGCTGGAGGAACCGCTTAAGGAGATCCTCGGAGGCACCTATGGCCTGATCGTGTACCAGGAGCAGGTCATGGCCGTGGCGCAGAAGCTGGCCGGATACTCGCTGGGCCAGGCAGACATCCTCCGCCGCGCCATGGGCAAGAAGAAGAAGTCCGAGCTGGACAAGCAGTTTGCCGGCTTCTCCCAGGGCATGCAGGACAACGGCTACTCGATGGAAGCGGTGAAGACCCTCTGGGACATCCTGCTGCCGTTCTCCGACTACGCCTTCAACAAGGCCCACTCCGCCGCGTACGGGGTCATTTCGTACTGGACCGCCTACCTCAAGGCCCACTACGCTCCCGAATACATGGCCGCCCTGCTGACCTCGGTGGGCGACGACAAGGACAAGTCCGCGATCTACCTCAACGAATGCCGGCGCATGGGCATCACGGTGCTTCCGCCGGATGTTAATGAGTCCGCCCTGAACTTCACCCCGGTGGGCAACGACATCCGCTTCGGCATGGGGGCGATCCGCAACGTGGGTGCCAACGCCGTTGAGGCCATGGTGACCGCGCGCGAGAGCGAGGGCGCGTTCACCTCCTTCAAGGACTACCTGATGAAGGTTCCCGCCGTGGTCTGCAACAAACGGACCATCGAGTCCCTCATCAAATCGGGTGCCTTCGACTCGCTGGGCCACCAACGCCGCGCCCTGGCGATGATCCATGAAGAAGCGATCGACTCCGTCATCACCCTGAAGCGAAACGAGGCAATTGGCCAGTTCGACCTCTTCGCCGGTTTCGAGGAGGCCGAATCGGAGGCCTCGCTGAGCATCGAAATCCCGGACCTGCCCGAGTGGGAGAAAAAGGACAAGCTCTCCTTCGAGCGGGACATGCTGGGCCTGTACGTCTCGGACCACCCGCTGCAGGGCCTCGAGGGGCTCCTCAGCCAGCACGCCGAAATGAGCATCACCACCATCCTGGGTGAGGACGGGCCGCAGGATGGCGCCATCATCACCATCGCCGGCATGATCACCTCACTGAGCCGGCGCATCGCCAAAGCCAGCGGCAACGCCTACGCGCGGGCCGAGGTGGAAGACCTGGGCGGCTCCATCGAGGTCATGTTCTTCGGCCAGGTCTACGGGCCCATCGCATCCGTGCTGGCCGAGGACCTGATCGTGGTGGTCAAGGGCCGCCTGCAAAAGCGCGACGACGGCGCCATCACCTTGAACTGCATGGAGCTGTCCGTGCCGGACCTGAGTGAAGGGCTGCACGGGCCCCTGGTGATCACCATGCCCACCCACAAGGCCACCGAAGCGGTTGTCACCGAACTGGGCGATGTGCTGCGCACCCACCGGGGCAACTCGGAGGTCAGGCTGCACCTGCAGGGCGACACCCGCACGGAAATCATGGGACTTCCCGTCCACCTCCGGGTCAACCCCAGCCCGTCGCTGTTCGGCGACCTGAAGGTCCTGCTGGGTCCGGCCTGCCTGGACGCCTAGGACTGGACGGCTGACAAAGACGCGGACGACGGCGGGAAGCACCTCCCGCCGTCGTCCGCGTCTTTTGGTTCGGGCCGGTTTACCCGGGGCTAGATTTCATAGTCGAGCGGCACCGGTTGCCCGTAGGCACCACCGTGGTATAGCAGTGGCGACCCTTCGCCGCCCACCTGGCCGTCCACCACCTGGACCACCACCACTGCGTTGTTCTCGAAGGAGAGGCGCATTTGCACCTCGCCGATCAGCCACCCGGCGACGTCCTTGAGGATGGGAACCCCGTGCGGACCGGCCTCCCAGTGGTTGCCCTCGAACCGGTTGCCGGGCCGGGCGAAGCGCGCTGCCAGCTCCTGGTTCTCCAGCCCGAGCATGTGCACGCCCAGGTACTGGGTGTTGGCCACCGCGGGCCAGGACCTGGAACTGCGCGCCATGTTGAAGGTGAAGCGCGGCGGCTTGGCAGACAGGGACGCCACGGAGGTGGCGGTGAAACCGTAGGGCTCGTCCTGGTAGTTCACGGTGATGATGGCGACGCCCGCAGCGTGCCGGCGGAACATCTCCCTGAAGGTCTGCTCGAACGGCTCGCTGTTGTCGGTCACCGGGACTCCTGTACTAGGGGGCGTATCTCTTTCTCCAAGCGTATTGGCCCGTGGTCGCGGCGGGAAAACCGGCGGCGCCGTCAGCACTCAGCATGGCGTTCCAGGAAGCTTTGTTAAGGTGTGTTGCATGACAAACTTCCCCCGCCCCGCCAGGCGGCTGCTGCCATGGCCCCTGCTGCTGGTCCCGGCGGCGGCGGGAATTCCGGCTGGACTCCTGTGGTGGCTCCTGGCGCCGGGCGGGTTGAACCTGATCACGCGCGATCCCGCCTTAGCCTCCGGCAACGCCCCCCTTGTCTGGCTGCCGCGGGACCTTACGCTCGCCGGCATCCTGGTGCTGGCCGGCTGTCTGCTGGCCGTGTTCCTGGCCGACGGCAAACGCCCTGACCCGCAGGCGGCGCTGCTGGCCGGCCTGGTGGGAGCTGCGGCCGGCAGCCTGGTGGCCTGGGGGACAGGCATCCTGGCAGCCCGGCTGTGGGGCCCGGCAGTGGATGCCTCAGCCAACGCGAGCATTGCCTTCTCGCTGCGGGCATGGCCGGTGCTGCTGCTGTGGCCTGCCGCCACCGCCGTGTCGGTCTTCGCCCTGGAACTGGTGGGCGCGGCGGGCAGGAAGCCCGGCGCCGGCGGCCCCGCAACGGGCGGCACCATCAGCCCCGTAAAATAGACGGGTGACCACTTCCCCGGACCTTCCCGCCCCCGTGACAGCCGCCGTCGACTTCCGCACCATCGATCTCCGGGGCCGCAACCTCACCCTCGCGGCCCTGCGCGCGGCTGTTCCCCGCGCCAAGGGCCAGACCGTAGCGGACGCCGAGGACAAGGTCCTGCAGATCATCTCGGCCGTCCGGCAGCGGGGCTTTGCGGCCCTGGCCGAGCTTGCCGAGAGGTTCGACGGCGTGGCACAGGAACACCCGCTGGTACCGCGGGAGGCCATCGCCAAAGCCCTGGACCAGCTGGACCCGGCCGTGCGGGCTGCCTTGGAGGAGTCCATCAGCCGGGCACGGAAGTTCGCCGACGGGCAGCGGCCGCGCAACGTCGACGTCGAACTTGGCGACGGCGCTGTGGTGAGCCAGAACTGGGTGCCCGTGGCCCGCGTGGGACTTTATGTTCCCGGCGGCCTTGCCGTCTACCCGTCATCGGTCATCATGAACGTGGTGCCCGCCCTGGCGGCAGGCGTGGAGTCCATCGCCCTCGCCTCGCCGCCCCAGAAGGAGTTCGGCGGGCTTCCGCACCCCACCATCCTGGCCGCCGCAGCCCTGCTGGGCATCACGGAGGTCTACGCCATCGGCGGGGCCCAGGCTATTGCCGCCTTTGCCTACGGCGTTGAAGCCACGGACGCAGGCCCGGCACTGGAACCCGTGGACGTGGTCACCGGGCCCGGCAACATCTTCGTAGCCACGGCAAAGCGCCTGGTCAAGGGCGTGGTTGGCATCGATTCCGAGGCCGGGACCACGGAAATCGCCATCCTTGCCGACGACTCCGCCCAGCCGGCGCTGGTGGCAGCTGACCTCCTCAGCCAGGCCGAGCACGACCCCAAGGCGGCATCGGTCCTCATTACCGATTCCGAGGAGCTGGCCACGGCGGTGCGGGCCGAACTGGCCTTGCAGGCCGCTGCCACCAAACACGCTGCCAGGGTGCAGGAGGCGCTGTCCGGTCCGCAGTCCGGCGTGGTGCTGGTGGACGGCCTGGAACAGGGGATTGCAGCCTGTGACGCCTACGCCGCCGAGCACCTGGAAATCATGACGCGGGACGCAGCTGCCGTGGCTGCGCGCATCCGCAATGCCGGCGCCATTTTCGTGGGCGATTACAGCCCTGTCAGCCTGGGCGACTACTGCGCGGGCTCCAACCACGTCCTGCCCACCAGCGGTACGGCAGCCTTCTCCTCCGGGCTGAACGTCACCACTTTCCTGCGCGCCATCCAGGTAATCAACTACAGCCGGGATGCCCTTGCCGAGGTCAGCGGGCACATCGTGAGCCTGTCCCGGGCCGAGGACCTGCCCGCGCACGGCGACGCTGTCACGGCCCGCTTCCCCGGCATTGGCTGACACCACTACATGTAGTAATTACAGGATTGTTATTACCCCACATCTGCCCGTAAACTGAAAGACGCCACGGCATCGCCCCCCGGCGGTGCTGATGGCTTTCACCGACGTTGCACACTACAAGCGAAAAGGGGGAACGCCATGTACTGCCCGTTCTGCCGCAACCCCGATTCCCGTGTTGTTGACAGCCGCATGGCGGATGACGGCTCGGCCATCCGCCGCCGCCGGCAGTGCCCTGAATGCGGCCGCCGGTTCACCACCGTGGAGACCACCAGCCTGTCCGTCATCAAGCGGTCCGGCGTGGGCGAACCCTTCAGCCGCAGCAAGGTTATCAACGGTGTGCGCAAGGCCTGCCAGGGCCGCCCCGTGAGCGAGGACGACCTCGCCATGCTGGCGCAGGAAGTGGAAGAGCAGATCCGCGCCTCCGGTGCCGCCGAAATCGACGCCCACGAGGTTGGGCTGGTGATCCTGGGACCGCTGCAGAAACTCGACAAGGTGGCGTACCTGCGCTTCGCCAGCGTCTACCAGGCGTTCGAATCCCTCGAGGACTTTGAAACTGCTATCGCACTGCTGCGCCACGAGGCCGAAGAAGACGCCAAGGGCACGGCCGGCGCCAAGAGCTCCGAGAAGAGCCCCCTCTAGACTCCGGTGGCGGCAGCGGAGGGGAAGCCGCAGCCGCCACCGGCACCACTCCTACTTGGACAGCTGGTGCTTGATGGCTATTTCCAGCGCCGCGCCCACAATTCCTGCCTCGTTGCGCAGGACGGCCGGGACAATCGGCGTGCGCAGCTTGAGGTTGGGAAGGTACTCGTCGGCCCGCTTGGAGATACCGCCGCCCACGATGAACAGTTCCGGCGAGAACAGGAACTCCACGTGCGAGAAGTAGCGCTGCAGCAGGACGCTGTACTCGTCCCAGGACAGCCCATCCCGTTCACGGGCAACGGCGGACGCCTTCGATTCGGCGTCGAAGCCGTCAACTTCCAGATGGCCCAGCTCGGCGTTCGGTACGAGTTTTCCGTCGAAGATGAACGCTGAGCCGATGCCGGTGCCCAGGGTGATCACCAGGACGGTGCCGGACACGCCGGCGCCTGCGCCGTAGCGGGCTTCGGCCAGGCCGGCGGCGTCGGCGTCATTGATGACCTCCACGGGGCGGCCCAGCCGGGCGGTGAGGAGGGCGTCGATGTCCGTATCCAGCCAGCTCTTGTCCACGTTGGCCGCAGAGTGGACCACGCCGTGCTGAATGATGCCGGGGAAGGTCACGCCGACGGGGGAGCCGGCCTCCGGGGCCTCAGGGCGCGCCGAGAGTTCCGCCACCACCAGGGCCACGGCCTCGGCAACGGCCTCCGGGGTGGCAGGTTGGGGAGTGGGCACACGGAAGCGTTCGCCCAGGAGCTTGCCCTTCTTCAGGTCGACAATGCCGCCCTTGATGCCCGTACCACCGATGTCGATGCCGATCAGCGGTGCGTTCTTGTGCGACTTCTCGTCCTTCTTGGCCAATGGGATTCCGTTCTTGACAGGGGCGGGCAGGAAAAGGGGCCGGTATGGGCCCGTAACAGGTGTCCGGTCTGCACCGGCGGCCATGCCCAGTGGGCATGGGACAGGCTACGGCAGGGTGAGGATCTCTGCGCCGGTCTCGGTGACCAGCAAGGTGTGCTCGAACTGGGCGGTGCGCTTGCGGTCCCGGGTGACAACGGTCCAGTCGTCACTCCACATGTCCCACTCCACGGTGCCCAGCGTGAGCATCGGCTCGATGGTGAACACCATGCCGGTTTCGATCACCGTGTTGTACGCGGGGGCGGCGTCATAGTGCGGGATGATCAGGCCGGTGTGGAAGGCCTCGCCAACCCCGTGGCCGGTGAAGTCGCGCACCACGCCGTAGCCAAAGCGCTTGGCGTAGGACTGGATGGCCCGGCCGATGACGTTGATTTCCCGCCCCGGCGCCACCGCCTTGATGGCACGGTTCAGCGACTCTTGGGTGCGCTCCACCAGGAGCCGCGATTCCTCATCCACGTCGCCCACCAGGAAGGTGTAGTTGGTGTCGCCGTGGACGCCATTGATGAACGCGGTGATGTCGATATTGAGGATGTCGCCGTCCTGGACCACCGTGCTGTCCGGGATGCCGTGGCAGATGACCTCGTTCAGCGAGGAGCACAGGGACTTTGGGAAACCGCGGTAGCCGAGCGTGGACGGGTAGGCGTGGTGGTCCAGGAGGAACTCGTGGCCCACCTTGTCCAGCTCATCCGTGGTGACACCGGGCTGGATGTGCTTGCCCACTTCCACGATGGCCTGCGCTGCGATCTTCCCGGCGATCCGGATCTTTTCGATGGTCTCGGCGGACTTGACCTCAGAGCCGGTGAACTTGGCCGGGGCCGGCTTGCCGACGTACTCAGGACGGGGGATGGACGCCGGTACGGGACGCTGCGGGCTCAGGGTACCCGGGGTGAGGGTGCCAATGGGTGCAGTCGAGGCAAGGGAAGGCATAGATTGATCATATAAGGCACCACAGAACGCCTAACAACCGACAAGCGGGGAGGGCGCGCGTAAGTGTTTGTGTTACGTGGGTCACCCCGTGCGCTGTCGCCGGAACGAGGAGCAACGATGACTGAGTACTGGTTCAACATCAAGACCCACGAGGTGGAAGAGGACCGGCTGTCGGACTGGAGCCAGCTCATTGGGCCGTACAAGACGCGGGCAGAGGCTGAGCACGCGCTGGAAAAGGTGAAGGCGCGCAACGAGGCCTGGGAAAAGGGCGACGACGACTGAACAGTCGAGTGGGCAGGCTCCAGGGCGCCCGGGCGTGGGGGCGCCTGAACGGCACTCCTCCGCGGACTGCCTCGGCCGCGGGCGGCCTCGCCTTGACGTCCGCTTCCGGAGTACCGCCCAGACGCCGTCCAGGTTAGAACGAGTGCTCCGGGCCGGGGAACTCGCCTGACCTGACGTCGTCGCCATAGGCGGTTGCGGCGTCGAGCAGTGTGTTGCGCAGGTCCGCGTACTGCTTCACGAACTTTGCCATCCGGCCGCCCCGCAGTCCGGCCATGTCCTGCCACACCAGGACTTGTCCGGTGGTTGCGTTGCCCGCACCGATCCCCACGGTGGGAACACTGACAGCTGCGTCCACGGCCGCTGCCGTCTCTGCGGGCACCATTTCCATCAGCACGCAGAACGCTCCGGCGTCGGCGAGGGCGCGGGCGTCGTCGATCAGCCGCTGGGCGTCGTCGCCGCGGCCCTGCACGCGGTAACCACCCAGGGCGTGCTCGCTCTGCGGCGTGAAGCCGATATGGGCCATGACGGGGATGCCCGCCTGCACCATGGCCCGGACGGTAGGCGCGTAGTATTTACCGCCCTCCATCTTGACCGCGTGCGCCAGCCCTTCCTTCAGGAACCGCACACCGGTTGCCACGGCCTGTTCGGCGCTGACCTCGTAGCTGCCGAAGGGAAGGTCCGCCACCACCAGGGCGCGCCTTGCCGAGCGTGCCACGGCACGGCACAGGGGCAGCAGTTCGTCCACGGTGACGGGGAGGCTTGTTTCGTTGCCGAAGACATTGTTGGAGGCTGAATCTCCCACCAGGAGCACTTCAATGCCTGCGGAATCAAAGATCTCGGCCGTGTACTGCTCGTACGCGGTCAGCATCGCGAACCTGGTGCCGTCCTGCTTGGCCTGCTGGAGGTGGTGGAGGCGGACCTTGGCCGGCTTCCGTTCGCCCGGGGCGGGCACGCCGGGGCCACTGCCATAGGGGGCGGGTACTTCTGCGGACGCGCTGGAGTCGGAGCTGTTGGAGGCCATGGGATGAGCGTAATGCGGTACCGGCCGTCCTAGCTACCGCGCCCATCCGCCCGGCGGCAGTGATGTGCGTCATGGTGCGGGCGGCGGGGCGTAGCTGTGGCGCCGGGAACGGGACCCGGGCGTGACCTGGAGGCAGGATTAGGGAACCGCGAGGTTAATGCTGTGTTACGCACGGCGCAGGCTTCGGCATCGGCGGAGAATGATTAGTACAGTGTTGATGAACTGCTGCCGGCTTTCCCCTTGCATGGGCCCGGAGCATGGACGTTGACCGGAGAAGAGGCCATCATGGACCGCCAGCAAGAGTTTGTCCTGCGCACAATCGAAGAGCGCGACGTACGTTTCGTACGCCTGTGGTTCACCGACGTCGTGGGATCGCTGAAGTCCGTGGCACTGGCCCCGGCGGAAGTCGAGGGCGCGTTCGAGGAAGGGCTGGGCTTCGACGGTTCCTCCATTGAAGGCCTGGCCCGGGTGTTCGAATCGGACATGCTGGCCCAGCCCGATCCCGCCACCTTCCAGATCCTCCCGTGGCGCGGTGAGACCGAACAGACCTCGCGGATGTTCTGCGACATCCTGACCCCAGACGGCGAGCCCTCCGCGGCCGACCCGCGCAACGTGCTGAAGCGCACCCTGGCCAAGGCAGCGGACATGGGCTTCACCTGCTACACCCATCCGGAGATTGAGTTCTACCTGCTGAAGTCGCATGAGCCTGGCCCCAACGGCGCGCCGGTACCGGTGGATGAAGGCGGGTACTTCGACCACGTCCCGGGCGGAGTGGCCCAGGACTTCCGCCGCACCGCGGTGACCATGCTGGAATCAGTGGGCATCTCCGTGGAGTTCAGCCACCACGAGGCCGGCCCCGGACAGAACGAGATTGACCTCCGGTACGCGGATGCGCTGCAGACCGCGGACAACATCATGACGTTCCGGACCGTCATCAAGGAGGTGGCGCTGCAGCAGGGCACCTACGCCACGTTCATGCCCAAGCCGTTCACCGACCACCCCGGGTCCGGCATGCACACGCACTTCTCCTTGTTCGAGGGCGACAGCAACGCGTTCTTTGAGGCCGGCGCCGAGTTCCAGCTGTCCAAGACGGCCCGCCAGTTCATCGCCGGCATCCTCAAGCACGCCCCGGAGTTCACCGCCGTCACCAACCAGTTCGTCAACTCCTACAAGCGCCTGTGGGGCGGCGGCGAGGCACCCAGCTACCTCAGCTGGGGCCACAACAACCGCTCAGCCCTGGTCCGTGTGCCGCTGTACAAGCCCGGCAAGGGCCAGTCCGCCCGGATCGAGTACCGCGGCATCGATTCAGCCGCCAACCCGTACCTGGCCTACGCCGTCCTGCTCGGTGCCGGGCTGAAGGGCATCGAGGAAGGCTACGACCTGCCGGCCGCTGCCGAGGACGACGTCTGGTCGCTGAGCTCGGCCGAACGCCGCGCCATGGGCCACGACCCGCTGCCGGCCAGCCTGCACGACGCCATCCGCTCCATGGAGGACTCCGAGCTGATGCCGCAGATCCTGGGCGAACAGGTTTACGAGCACTTCCTGCGCAACAAGCGCGCCGAATGGCAGGACTACCGGCTGCAGGTGACGCCCTACGAGCTGCAGCGCAACCTCGGCATTCTCTAGGTGCCCGGCGTGAGCCTGGCGCGCCGCCTGATAGCGGCCGGATTCAGCGACCTGGAAAAGGGCGAGCGGTTCCTTGCCGCCCGCGAACTCGAGGGGCTGGACCAGGACAGGCTCTTTGCCGGGCTGCAGCTTGCGGCCAGCCCGGACACCGCCCTGCAGTCCCTGGTCCGGTTGATCGAAAAGCACCCCCAGCTGCGCGAACTGGCCGCAGCCGAGCCGGAGGCCAGCGAGCCGATGTTCCGGGTCCTCGGCGCCTCGGAGGCGCTGGGGGAGTTCCTCATCCGGCACCCTGAGCACCTGGAAGCCTTCCGGGTCCGGGCCAGTCCCGAACCCCTGCCCGCCGACCCGGGCCGGCTTCGCGCCACGCTCCTGCAGTCCGTCGGCGCGGACCCCCGTGCCGCCCGGCCCGTTGCTTCCACCACCGGCGTGGACGCCTACGCAGCCCTGCGCACGGCCTACCGCCGCGGCCTGGTGGACCTCGCCGTCAAGGACCTGTGCGCCGCAGACCCGCTGGACTTCCTGCCGGCCGTGGGCGGCGAACTCGCCGACCTGGCCGCAGCCGCCATCGAGGCCGCCCTTGCAGTTTCGCGCGCGGAAGCGGCGGAGCAGCACAGCCCTGCCGAGGTCGCCGACGTCGGCCTGGCAGTGATCGGCATGGGCAAGTGCGGTGCCCGGGAACTGAACTACATCTCCGACGTCGACGTCATCTATGTGGTGGACCCGGGCAGCCTGGAGGACGCCCACGCCAACACCATCGGTACGGCATTGGCCAGCGGCATCTCCCGGGCCATCTCCTCCGTGGCCCGGGAACCTGGCCTGTGGGAGGTGGACGCCAACCTGCGGCCCGAAGGCAAGTCCGGGCCGCTGGTCCGCACCCTCGCCTCCCACGAGACGTACTACGCCAGATGGGCGGAGAGCTGGGAATTCCAGGCGCTGCTCAAGGCCCGCGCCATCGCCGGCGACGCTGCATTGGGCCGTGCCTACGAGGACGCCGTAGCGCCGCTGATCTGGAACTCCGCGGGGCGGGAGGGATTCGTCGAATCCGTCCAGGCGATGCGCCGCAGGGTGACGGAGCACATCCCGGCCGCCGAGGAGCAGCGCCAGATCAAGCTGGGCCGCGGCGGCCTGCGCGACGTCGAGTTCACCGTGCAGCTGCTGCAGCTGGTGCACGGCAAGGCAGACGAGTCATTACGACGGCGGGACACCACCTCCGCGATCGCCGCACTGTCCGCCGGAGGCTACATCGGCCGGTCCGACGCGGCGGCCTTTGACAACGCCTACCGCTACCTGCGGCTGCTGGAACATAGGATCCAGCTGTTCCAGCTGCGCCGGACCCACCTCATGCCGGTGGCTGAGCCGGCGCTGCGTTCCCTGGCCAAGGCCGTGCTGGGGCCCTTCTCCAATGAACGGCCCACGCCTGACTCATTGCTCACAGCCTGGCAGCGGACCAAGCGCTCGGTGCGTGAACTGCACGAACGCATCTTCTACCGGCCACTGCTGAATTCGGCGGCCAAGCTCAGCAGCGAGGACGCCAGGCTCACCCCCGAAGCGGCACAGGGCCGGCTTGCCGCCCTGGGGTACCGGGACCCGCAGGGAGCAATGCGCCACATCGAGGCCCTGACGGCCGGGGTGAGCCGCCGCGCCGCCCTGCAGCGCCAACTCCTGCCCATCCTGCTGGACTGGCTCGCCGAAGGCGTGGACCCCGATGCAGGGCTCCTCGCTTTCCGCCGGGTCAGCGAGGCACTGGGCACCACACATTGGTACCTGGGCCTGCTGCGCGACTCCAATGCCGCCGCCGAGCGCCTGTGCCACATGCTCTCCAACTCCCGGCTGATCGCAGACCTGCTGGAAGTCTCGCCGGAGTCCGTGGCATGGCTGGGACAGGACAAGGACCTGGTACCGGTGGGCTTCGAAGCGCAGTGGCAGGAGATCACGGCCAAGATGTCCCGGCACTCGGACCCGGAAAGCGCCATGCGCCTCATCCGGCTGATCCGGCGGCGGGAAATCCTGCGCATCGCCATTGCCGATTCGGCCGGCCTCCTTGACCAGGACCAGGTAGGCAGGGCCCTGGCAGACACAGACCGGGCCGCCGTCCTGGGCGCCCTGCGCGTGGCCGAAGGTATCGTCTCCGCCGGCGGCCCGCTCAAGACCACGGTCCTGGTGGTTGCCATGGGCCGCCAGGGCGGTCGCGAGATCGGCTATGGCTCGGATGCCGATGTCATGTACGTCCACCGCGCCCTTCCCGGCTTCTCCGACGCCGAGGCCCAGGAACAGGCTGTCCGCATCGTGGCGAAGGTTTCCAGCCTGCTCACCCAGCCGCTGAAGCCGGCCATCATGGCAGAACGCGTCCTCCAGATGGACGCCGACCTCCGGCCGGAGGGCAAGAACGGCGCCATGGTGCGCTCCTTGGACTCCTTTGCGGAGTACTACCGCCGCTGGTCCCTGATCTGGGAAGCCCAGGCCCTGCTGCGGGCACGTCCCATGGCAGGCGACGACACCCTTGCCGCCGACTTCCTCGCCCTCATCGACCCCATCCGGTACCCGGAATCGGTGTCGGAACAGGACGTGCGCGAGATCAGGCGCATCAAGGCAAGAGTCGAATCCGAGCGGCTGCCGCGCGGAGCCGACCCCGCACGGCACCTCAAACTGGGGCGCGGCGGCCTCAGCGACGTGGAGTGGCTGGTCCAGCTGCTCCAGCTCCAGCATGCCGGGAAACATCCGGAGCTTCGGACCACATCCACGCTGGAGGCACTCGCGGCCGCCGCGGAACTTGGCCTGCTGGATGCTGCAGATGCCGCGCTGCTGGCGGAGGCCTGGCGGCTTGCGAGCCGCATCCGGTCCGCCAATGTCATCTGGAATGGCAAGGCCTCCGACCTCCTTCCCTCCTCGCGCCGCGACCTCGAGGCCGTGGCGCGCTGGTGCGGGTACGAGCCCGGACACGCTGCCGCCCTGGAGGAGGACTACCTGCGGGTGAGCCGGCGGGCACGCGCTGTTTTCGAGCGCGTCTTCTATGGGCACTGACTTGGGCACTGACTGGGTCTGGCTCATTGCCCTCCGGGACCTGGACGACGATGCCCGCGCCATCCAGTTCGGGGCCATCGCGGGCATGTCGCTGCTCCCGGGCCAGGACCGCTTCGTGGGCGACCCGCTGCGGATGGCCTTGGCAGGACTGGCCGAAGAATCGCGCAGGCCGTACGTCGTGGAGGCCGGGGGTGCCGCCGTCGGCCTGTTGACCCTGCAGGCAGGCGCAGCGGGTCTTGCCGGCTGGCCGGACGACGAGTCGGCCTGGTTACTGCGCGGGTTCCTCATCGACCGGCGGCACCAAGGGAAAGGCTTGGGGACCCTGGCAGCGGCCGCGGCCGTGGAGGCGGCCCGCAGACTCACGGTTCGGCACCAAAGCCGCGAGACCGGCGTCGTACTCTCCGTCAACGACGAAAACCCTGCGGGACTCTCCGCTTACCGCCGGGCCGGGTTTGTCGATGCGGGGCCCTATCTGGGCGGCCCGGCGGGGCCGCAGCGGACCATGTTCCACAGCTTCGCCGGAACCCCACTCCCGTAACGCGCTTCTCGACGTAACCCACCGCGCCGGCATTGCGCTTAGCAAGCGTTTGCCCGATTATGTGGATTGGCGGTGTTCTCCAACCTTGTTGGGGGGAAGGCTGGACAGTCTTCGTCTCGGGGGGCATTCGTCAGGGGGTCCGGCTCCCGGTCTCAGCACGTCTGGAGGCGGGCCCCCACCTTTTCGGTCTCGATCGGCCTGACGACGGCCCCCGGACAACGCAAAAGGCGGCCACCGGTTACCGGTGGCCGCCTTTGCTGGTTCAGCTGTCCTGCAGTGCAGGCTGCTGACTAGACGCCGTAATAGAGCTCGAACTCGTAGGGGTTCGGGCGCAGCGACAGCGGGCGGATCTCGTTCTCGTACTTGTACTCGATCCAGGTGTCGATCAGGTCCTGGGTGAAGACGCCGCCGGCCTGCAGGAACTCGTTGTCCTCGCGCAGTGCCTCAAGGGCTTCCTCAAGGGAGCCCGGAGCCTTGGGGATGTCCTTGGCTTCCTCGGCGGGCAGCTCGTAGAGGTCCTTGTCGATCGGAGCCGGGGGCTCGATGCGGTTGCGGATGCCGTCGATGCCCGCCATCAGCTGGGCAGCGAACGCCAGGTACGGGTTGGAGGAGGGGTCCGGTGCGCGGAATTCGATGCGCTTGGCCTTGGGGTTGGAACCCGTAATGGGGATACGGATACCGGCGGAGCGGTTGCCCTGCGAGTAGACCATGTTGACCGGAGCCTCGAAGCCCTTGACCAGGCGGCGGTAGGAGTTCACGGTGGGGTTGGTGAAGGCCAGGACAGCGGAAGCGTGCTTCAGCAGGCCGCCGATGTACCAGCGTGCGGTGTCGGACAGGCCGGCGTAGCCCTTCTCGTCGTAGAACAGCGGCTCGCCACCGTTCCACAGCGACTGGTGGCAGTGCATGCCGGAGCCGTTGTCGCCGAAGACCGGCTTGGGCATGAAGGTGACGGACTTGCCCCAGGCGTCAGCCGTGTTCTTGATGACGTACTTGAACTTCTGCAGGTCATCGGCGGCGTGGGTCAGGGTGGTGAACTTATAGTTGATCTCAGCCTGGCCGGCGGAGCCAACTTCGTGGTGGCTGCGCTCCACCTCAAGGCCGGCTTCGTCCAGGGCGACACACATGGCATCGCGCAGGTCGGCCTGCTTGTCGGTGGGGGAGACCGGGAAGTAACCGCCCTTGACGGGGGTCTTGTAGCCCAAGTTGCCGCCCTCTTCTTCGCGGCCGGTGTTCCAGTGGGCTTCCTCGGAGTCGATCTTGTAGAAGCTTCCCTGCGGGGAGGACTGGTACTGGACGTTGTCGAACACGAAGAACTCGGCTTCGGGGGCGAAGAACGCGGTGTCGGCGATGCCGGTGGAGGCCAGGTAGGCTTCAGCCTTCTCGGCCACACCGCGGGGGTCGCGGTGGTAGGGGTCGCCGGTGCGGGGGTTGACGATGGAGAAGTTCAGCGCGAGGGTCTTCTCCATGCGGAAGGTGTCCAGGAACGCGGTGGTGACGTCCGGGATCAGCTGCATGTCAGACTCGGCAATGCCCTGGAAGCCGCGGATGGAGGAACCGTCGAAGAGCTGGCCGTTGACGAAGAAGTCCGCGTCGACGCTCTTGGCGGGGACGTTGAAGTGCTGCTGGACGCCCGGAAGGTCGGTGAAGCGGATATCGACGAACTTTACATCTTCGTCCTTGATGAACTTGAGGACTTCGTCCGCAGTCTTGAACATCTATGCTCCTAACGCATATGTAAATATCTGGCATGCAAGCCATATGATCCAGCGCAATCCAAAAGCAGGGAGAACGCGGGGTTTTCCCTGCTGCGCGTACCTGCCGGGGGATTGCTTGAAACTGGTAACAGCCTATGGATACGGCATTTCCCGTCCGTGTCCGCATTGTTTCGGGCAGGTTACAGAATGCCCTGCTATGGCAACGGTATCGTCAGTCCACACTGTGGTCGACTCCCATCCACACTGTGGGCGCGTCCACCGTGCCTGGGTCGGTAAACTTGGACGGTGGTAGATCGCAAAGACATTGGCTCCTGGCTCAGCGGACCGGACACCTCCGGCATCTCGAAGTATCCGGGGGAGCGCCTGGGACTGCCGGAGTCCGGTCCCGGGTCCATTGCCCGGGCGGGGCGGCGCATTGCGGCCCTCTGCATCGACTGGGGCATTGCTCTACTGATCAGCAACTTCGCCTTTGGCGGCGATTCCTGGGCCACCCTGGCGGTCTTCGCCATCGAACAGATCCTGCTGGTGGGAACCCTCGGTTACAGCATCGGCCATCGCGTGATGGGCATTGCCGTGATCAAACCGGGCGGCGGTACCCCCGGCCCGCTCGCGGCCCTGGTCAGGTCGGTGCTGCTGTGCCTGGTGATCCCTGCCGTGATCTTCGACCCGGACCAGCGCGGCCTGCACGACAAAGCCATGAACACGCTCCTGATCCGGCGCTAGCCGGTCCCGCTTAGGCCTCCGGCAGTTCCCTGGTCCGTTTCTGCTGCCGGAAGGCCGGAGCGTTGGTCACCACCACCCCCGCAATGACCACCGCGCCGCCCACAAGTTGGGCGGCTGTGTGGACTTGTCCGGCAAGGACGGTCAGGATGGCGGTGAAGAGGGTGATGAGGTTGAGGAACACTCCCGCGCCGGCCGCCGGCAGGACCGTCAGGGCGCGGTTCCACAGCAGGTAGGACAGCACTGACGGGAAGATGGCGATAAACAGCAGTGATGCCAGCACGGTGCCCGTTGAGGGAAGCGCCACGCCGCCCGTGGCGAAGCGGACCGGGCCCAGAATGGCCACCACCACCGCTGCCTGGACCGCTGTTGCGGTGATGGGCGGGATCTTCGGCGCCAAGCGCCCCGTAATGGTGTACGCCGTCCAGACAACGATGGCACCCACCATAAGAACCTCACCGGTACCGAAACCAGTGCTGATCAGCCGGGCCATGTTTCCTCCGCTGATGACGATCAGGACGCCGGCCAGGGCCATCAGGACCCCTGCCACGGCAAGCGGCGTGAGCCGTTCGCGCAGGAAGACCGCGGCGGCCAGCGTGATCAGCGCTGGATTGAACGCGTTGATCAGCGATGCGTTGAACGCGTCCGTGTGCTCCAGGGCGAAGTACAGGAGGAGGTTGTAGCCGAGCAGGCCGCATACGCTTAGCGCGAGCAGCCAGGGCCACGCGGCCAGGACGGACCGCCACGATGGCCGCTCCACCAGTTGGGCGATCACCAGCAGCGGCACCAACGCAATGGTCCACCGCAGGAACACCAGGCTCAGGGGGTCGATGCTTTGGACCGCGCCGGCGCCCACCACGTAGTTGCCGGCCCAGAAGAGCGTTGCCCCGAGCAGGGAGAGGACTGCCACCACCCGCCGCCGGCCCTGGGTGCCCTTCACCGGCGCGGCCCCGGCCTCAATTGACTTCAAATCTGGGGGTCCTGCCCAGCTAGGCCCGGCTGGGTTCGAGGCCGGCGCCGGCCTGATCTGCCCGGGAATCAGCGAGGTAGCCGCGCCGCCCGGCCCAGCGCTCGAAGAGGATGGTGGCGAACGGGAAGACGGCGGAGGCACCGGCAAGTACAGCCGCCAGGAACGGCCAGCGCTGCACGCGCCACAGCGTGAGCGCAGCAACCCCGTAACCAATGAACAGTGCACCGTGCACAGGCCCGGCAATCTGCACGCCAAGCTCCGTGGTGCCGGCAATCCACTTGAAGTACATTCCAGTCAGGAGTGCAGCCCAGCTGCAGGCTTCGGCGACTGCGAGAATGCGGAAGGCGCGGATCACGGTTGTCCTGAGGGGCATGGTCAAGTCCTTTGTCGTAGCTGGATGCGCGGGCCGGTCAGGGCACAAGAAAAACGCCCCGGCGGCCGGCTCTGCCGGTACCGGAGCGTCCTGTTGGCTAGCGCCCCCGGTTGGGACGGGCCTTGTAGGGATCGATGCCCTTGGGAATGGGAAGCCTGTTGCCCATGGACGCGATGCGCTTGGAGACGGTGCTGACTTCCAGTTTGGTCAGTTCTTTCTTCATCTTGCCCATCTGCTTGGCCACCTGGCTCAGCGGCACCTGGCCCTCCCCGCGCCCCGTCTGGATGGTGTGCACGGGGACGTTGGGCAGGATGCGCGCCAGGCGCTTGCGCTCGGCATCGAGCAGCGGCTTCACCCGGTGGGTGGGGCCTTCGCTGACAAGGACGACGCCGGGACGACCTACGGCGCGGAATACGGCATCCTGCGTGCGCGGGTTGACAGCCACCGGCTGTTCCTCGGTAATCCAGCCCCTTCGGAGCGTCCCCAGGGCTGCGCCGGAGGCACCCGGCTGGTTTTCGATCTGCGCGAACGCGGCACGTTCGGCGCGGCGGGACAGGATGAAAGTGGCGGCCAGGAGGCCGAGCGGAATGCCGATGATCAGGCCGGTGATCCAGTTATCCAGCCAGAAGCCCACCAGGAAGCTCACGGCCACAACACCCAGGAAGACTGCGAGCATCAGCCACGGAACCATGGGGTCGTGGCGGCGGGTCATGGTGAAGACCTCGCCAATCTGCTTGAGCCTGCTGGGCTTCTTGGCCTTTGCTTCCTTCGGCTTGCGCGAGAACATGCTGCGCTTCACCGCGCTTGAGCCCGCGGAGGTGGAGTTGCTGGAGTCAGGGGATTTCGCCATAGTGCCTCAATTCTACGTGACTTAAACGCAAGGGCCGGACGCTGGAAACTTCCAGCGTCCGGCCCTTGGCCGCTTCACGAATCCGAGGTCAGGAGTGGGCTGCCAGGAGGGTGGCGGCTTCCTGGCGGGTGGTGCCGGAGTCCTGGATGCCTTCGGCGATGTGGGCCAGTTCGGCGGGGATGTCACGGCCTTTTTTGCGCATGGCGGTGGCCCAGAGCCGGCCCGCGCGGTAGGAGGAGCGGACCAGGGGGCCGGACATGACGCCGAGGAATCCGATTTCTTCGGCTTCGTGCTGGAGGTCGACGAATTCCTGGGGTTTGACCCAGCGGTCCACGGGCAGGTGCCGTTCACTGGGGCGGAGGTACTGGGTGATGGTGATCAGGTCGCAGCCTGCCTGGTGGAGGTCGCGGAGGGCTTCGGAGATTTCCTGACGGGTTTCGCCCATGCCCAGGATGAGGTTGGATTTGGTGACCATCCCGTGGTTGCGGCCCTGGGTGATGACGTCCAGGGAGCGGTCGTAGCGGAACGCGGGGCGGATGCGCTTGAAGATCCTGGGGACGGTTTCAACGTTGTGCGCGAAGACTTCGGGCTTGGAGTCGCAGATCGCCTTGATGTGCCCGGGGTTGCCGGAGAAGTCCGGGATGAGCAGTTCGACGCCGGTGCCGGGGTTCAGTTCGTGGATCTTGCGGACGGTTTCGGCATAGAGCCAGACGCCTTCGTCCTCAAGGTCGTCGCGGGCCACACCGGTGACGGTGGCGTAGCGCAGCTGCATGGATTGGACGGAGCGGGCCACCTTGGTGGGTTCGAACCGGTCCAGGGGCGAGGGTTTGCCGGTGTCGATCTGGCAGAAGTCGCAGCGGCGGGTGCATTCGGAGCCGCCGATCAGGAAGGTGGCTTCCTTGTCTTCCCAGCATTCGAAGATGTTGGGGCAGCCGGCCTCCTCGCAGACCGTGTGCAGGCCCTCTTTCTTGACCAGGTTCTTCAGGCCGACGAATTCCGGGCCCATCTGGACCTTGGCCTTGATCCACTCCGGCTTGCGCTCCACCGGGACCGCAGCGTTGCGCTGCTCGATCCGCAGCATCTTCCGGCCTTCAGGTGCCAATGTCACAGTAGAGCTCCTTCAGGGCTCGAAACCAATGCTTCTTCATGTTTGCGGAATTCGGCTACGAACCGGTCCACGATATCGGTGGGCGTGATTTCCCGGCCCGTCTCCTGGGACATGGTGGTCACCCCTGCATCGGTGATGCCGCAGGCGATGATCTGCCCGTAGGGCGCCAGGTCATTGCTGCAGTTGATCGCCACTCCGTGCATGGTGACTCCGTTGAGCACGCGGATGCCGATGGCCGCGATCTTGCGGTCCGGGCCCTTGGCATCGGCCTTGATCCACACGCCGGCCCGCCCCTTGATGCGCTCGGCCTTGATGCCGTAGTCAGCCATGACGGTGATCATGATTTCTTCCAGGCGTTCCACGTAATCGCGGATGCCGGAGCGGTTTTTCAGCTTAAGGATGGGGTAGGCGACCAGCTGTCCCGGGCCATGCCAGGTGAGCTTGCCGCCGCGGTCCACCGGAACCACCGGTGTGCCGTCAAACGGGCGCTCATGGTCCTCTGTCAGCTTGCCGGCCGTGTAGACGGCGGCGTGCTCCAAAAGCAGGACTGTGCTGGGGGCAACTCCGGCGACAACTTTGTCATGGAGTTCGCGCTGGGCATCCCAGCCTTCCATGTAATCAACGAAGTCGGGGGCAAGACCCAGCTGTGAAAACTCAAGAGTCATGGCATCCAGCTTAGACCCCGCAGCGGCCCGGACCCGGTTTAGTGTCCAAGCTCACCGTTGTCCCCATTATGACTGCGGCACGAGGGCTGTGGATAACTTCTGCAGCCGCGCCGGAAGTCGGCTAGACATGGACCATGGATGATGCACAGGCGCCTGAGGTCCCCGGTTACGATGTCGGCCGGCTGCTGGGACGGGGCGGCAGCGCGGATGTGTGGCTGGCCAGGGAACAGCGGACCGGCAGGGACCTCGCGCTCAAGTGCTTCCGCGCTGCCGGCAGCGTGCGGGGCAGCGCGGCCATCACCGAGGAGGAGATCCGGCGGGAGATCCGCATCCTTTCGGTCCTGGACCATCAGCACCTGATCAGGGCGCACGACGCAGTGCGCGTCGGGGAGCCGGGCGGAGTCACGGCGTTGACCATGGCCTACGCTGCCGGCGGCTCCCTGGCCCAGCTGGTCGCCGCCCGCGGCAGGCTCACCGTGGGGGAGACCGTCACCGTGCTGACTCCCATAGCGCAGGCCCTGGGTTACCTTCATGGCAAAGGGTTTACCCACTCGGATGTATCCCCGGGAAACGTGCTGTTCACCGGGCAGGGTAAACCCATGTTGTCGGACGTTGGCATTGCCCGGATGCTGGGCGATCCTGGCAGTCCGGGAACGACAGGAACGGCCGGCTTCCTTGACCCGGCCCCGGTCGATGCCGTGCGTGCCGGGCTGCAGCCTGAACGCGACGTCTACTCCGCTGCCGCACTTGGCTGGTACTGCCTGACAGGTGCTGCACCCGGCCGCACGGCCGACCGCCCACCGCTGTCGCTCCTTGTTCCCGGCGTCCCAAGGGAACTGGCAGCAGCCCTGGAAGCAGGGTTGAACGAGGACCGGCGGCTGCGCCCCAACGCACTGGCACTGGCCACGGCTGTATACCGCAGTGCAGAACCGCAGCCGGTGGACCTCTCCGACGCTGTCCACCCCACCGTCCTGCCCGAGCTGCTGACACGGCGCCGCGCCGCCCCTGAAACAAGGGGCGCCGGTCTCCGGACGAAACTCCAGGCTCTTCGCCGCCGCCTGGCGACGTCCCGCTGGAGCGCCTGGTCCTTCACTCCGTCATCTGCCACACTGCCCGCGGGCCGGACCATATGGCGATCCCTGCGGCAACGGCCGCCGTTGGCCGAAAAGAAAGGGGCCCTCGTCGCGCCCGGGAAACGTGCTGTCGGACCCGCCGGCCGGCAAGGGAAACATGCCGACGGACCGGTAGCCGGCCGGAGGGCGGGGATACTGGCGCGTGCCCTCCTGCCCGCCATTGCCGCAGCGGCCGCCGGAATGTGGTGGCTGTCAGCGGCCGGACATCCGCCGTGGCCAGGAGTCGCCGCAACCGGTTCGCTGCCGGCAGCTGCACGCCCCGCCGAAGCCGCTGCGGACGGCGGAACACGAGCCCCTGGACCGGTCGATGAAGCCAGGCAGCGCGCCCGTTCGGCTGATCCCGCAGTCGCCGTGCAGGGACTTGCCGCGCTGCGGGATCATGCCTTCAGCAGCGGCCGGCTTGAGCTCCTTGCGGAGGTGAACGCGCCAGGCTCCGCTGCAGCTGCCGCCGACGAAAGTACTGCTGCCCGGCTCCGCCCTTCCGGGAACCGGTTGGTCGGCTTCACCAGCACACTGGCCGGGGTGGCGGCGGAAGAGGGGGCCACCCCGGCCCGCGCCGTCGTCCGGGTGGTGTCCGCCACCTCCGGCTACAGCACGGTCAACGCGGACAACAGCGTGCTCGCCACGGGGGCGCCCAGCAGGCCGCAGCCGCTTCGGTTGGTCCTGGTCTCCGTGGACGGCCAGTGGCGGGTCAGCGAGATCCTTGCTGCAGATTGAACTCGTGGCGGAAGGAGGCCGGGAGCTTTCCGGTGCCGGCTGATGCAGCTAGGTGGAGCTGTCCTTGGCGGCCACCCAGCGGGCAGCATCCTCCAGGCCTCCGTGCTGCCACCGGAATCCCGCGGACGCCAGCACCGCCGGTTCCATCCGCTGGCTGTGCAGCAGGAGCTCCTCGCCCAGCCCCGGCATCACCGTGCGCAGCACAGGGGCGGGAACCCGCAGCATGGCAGGCCGGTGCAGGGCATGGGCCAGCGCCGCGACGATCGTGTTGACATCCGCCTGTTCGGGAGCCGTCACATTGACCGGGCCGGAGACCGGGGAGTCCAGGAGGAAGAGGGAGGCGGCGCAAACATCCGGAAGCGTAACCCAGGGCCAGAACTGGTGTCCGTTGCCAAAGGGACCGCCAAGGCCCAGCCGCAGCAGCGGGAGCAGCTTGCCCAGCGCTCCGCCGGAACGGCTGAAGACAACTCCCGTGCGGGGCAGCACCACCCGCACGCCGGCCGGTGCCGCCAGTGCCGCCTGCTCCCACTCGACGCAGATCTGCGCCAGGGTGCTGGAGCCGGCAGGCGCGTCCTCGCGCAGGACGGTATTGCCGGCGTCGCCGTAGTAACCGGACGCCGACTGGCTGATGAAGGTGGCCGGCGGCGTATCCATTTGCGCCATGGCCTGCACCAAGGTCCTGGTGGGGCCCAAGCGGGAACTGAACAGCTCCTCCACCCGCTTCCGCGTCCAGGGCCTGTCTCCAATGCCGGCGCCGGAAAGATTGACCACGGCGTCAGCACCGGCAAGCGCCGAGGGATCCAGGACGCCGGCCGCCGGATCCCAGCGGACTTCGCCTGCGCCGGCAGGTGGCCGCCGGACCAGGGCCACCACGGAGTGGCCGGCATCGCGGAAGGCTGCGGACATGGAGGTGCCGATGAGCCCGGAGGCGCCGGCCATGACAATGTGCATGGTCCATCACACCACGCCAGCGCCGGTTGTGTACCTCCCGCGGGGCAGGGGAGGGGTTGACTATGATCGAACGATGACCTCTTCGAGCTACTTCCGTTTCCCGCATTTGCACGGCGATCTGGTCACTTTCGTGGCCGAGGACGACGTGTGGATTGCGCCCCTGGACGGCGGCCGTGCCTGGCGCGTCTCGTCACTCCAGCTGCCTGCCCGCAACCCGCGCTTCACCCCGGACGGCAAGCGGCTGGTGTGGACCGTGGTGCAGGGAACGGCTCCGGAGGTTGTGTCGGCAGAGGTCGACGGCGGCGGGTACCGGCAGCTCACGTACTTTGGCCACAGCACCACAAAGGTCAAGGGATTCACCGCCACGGGCGCCGTGGTGGTCACCAGCGCATTCCGCCAGGCTGAAAGCCGGCACACCCACGCCTACAGCGTTCCCCTTGAGGGCGGCTGGGCACAGGAACTTCCCTACGGCCCCGTGGAGTCAGTGGCGTACGGACCCGAAGTAGGCGATGAACGCCCGGTGGTGCTGGCAAGTGTGCTGTCCCGGGAACCGGCATGGTGGAAGCGCTACCGCGGCGGCACGGCCGGGAAGCTGTGGATCGACCGCGACGGCAACGGTGAGTTCGAGCGCCTCCTTCCCGACCTCGACGGCAACCTCACCGACCCGCTTTGGATCGACGGCCGGATCGCCTTCCTGTCCGACCACGAGGGCTACGGCAATCTCTATTCGGTGCTTCCCGATGGAGAAGACCTGCGCCGGCACACCGACCACCAGGACTTCTACGTCCGGCACGCCGCCACCGACGGCAAGCGGGTCATCTTCGAGTCCGCCGGTGAACTCTGGGTACTCCGGGACCTGGATTCGGAAGCGGAAAAGCTGGACATCACCCTCGGCTCCGCCTCCCAGACCAGGCGTCCTGCCCTCCTCGACGCCGTCAAGCACCTGGGCGCCGTGGCCCCTGACACCACAGGCGCCGCCAGCGCGGTGGAATCACACGGGACGATTTCCTGGCTGCGGCACAAGGACGGGCCGTCCCGCATCATTGAGGCCACGCCTGGGGTCCGGGGCCGGCTGCCCAGGCCCCTCGGTGACGGCCGGATCGCCTACATCGCCGACCACGGCGGCGTTGAGGCCATCCACATCAAGGACATTGCCGCGCCCGTCCCGCACACCGCTGCCCAGGTGACGGCACGGAGCGGCAAGGCCGGCACCGCTGCCGCCTCCGAAACCCCCGATTCCCCGCAGCTGGAACAGGCAGGCGCAGAGGGACCGGAAACGGTCAGCCTGCCCCAGCCGGTTCCTGCATCAGGGGCTGCGGTGCTGGCTGGAAGCCCTGCGCATGTTCCCGCGGACGATGAGCAGCAGGCCGATGTTGCGCCCCAGGACACGGCCCCCGCCGCGGAAGCCCAGACGCCGGCGGTGGAGGCCGGCATCAGCGTTCCCACGCCGTCGCGCGCCAGCTCCCTTGAGCCCAGCCCGGACGGCCGGTGGATCGCCCTCGGTACATCCTTCGGCGACGTGTACGTGGTGGATACCCACAGCGGCCACCTCAGCCAGGTGGCCAGCATCGGCGAAGGCAGCATTTCCGAGCTGGCATGGTCGGCGGACTCCCGCTGGCTGGCGTGGTCCGAGCCCGTCACGTCCTTTGGCTCGCGCAGCCGGCTGCGCCTGGCCACGGTGGAGCAGCTCGACGCCGATCCCGTGGACGTCACCGACGGC
The DNA here is from genome assembly GCF_006715285.1 of Arthrobacter sp. SLBN-83. Taxonomy (NCBI): domain Bacteria; kingdom Bacillati; phylum Actinomycetota; class Actinomycetes; order Micrococcales; family Micrococcaceae; genus Arthrobacter; species Arthrobacter sp. SLBN-83. The sequence continues at coordinate 4,096,874 of NZ_VFMX01000001.1, read as the reverse complement.
CGCTTCCGCGATGCCTCACCGGCCTTCACTCCGGACGGCAAGTTCCTTGCGTTCCTCTCCAACCGCAGCTTCGATCCGGTGTACGACGGGCATTCCTTCGACCTCTCCTTCCCCAGCCCCATCAAGCCGTACCTGGTGGCACTTGCGGCTCAGACGCCGTCGCCCTTTGGCCCGTCGGTCGATCCTGCGGGCGCGGAGCAGGAAACGGACGCACAGGGCACGGACAAGGGCGAGGCGGCCGACAGCGACGTACCTGCCGTCCAGGTGGACGCAGAGGGCCTGGCGCACCGTGTGATTGGCGTTCCCGTTCCGCAGGGCAACTACAGCTCGCTGGAAGCCGTTGACGGCGCCCTCCTCTGGCTCGACTCCGTCCTGTCCGGTGTCACCGGCGACGGAAAGGCTAGCCAGGAGGACAAGGACGCCCGCCCCAGCCTGGTCCGTTATGACATCGCCCGGCGCAAGCAGACCACGCTGGTGGATGCCGTGGACAGCTACCGGCTGACCGGGGACCGCAGCAAGGTGGTGCTGGTTTCCGACAAACAGGTGACCGTGGTCCCTTCGGACGCCAAGGCCGACGAGGAATCGGGCAAGCTGGTCAAGGTTGACCTGGGCCGGATCCGCGTCCTGCTGGATCCGCTCAGCGTCTGGGGACAGGCATTTGATGAAGCCTGGCGGCTGCAGCGCGACTTCTTCTGGACCGAGGACATGGCCGGGCAGGACTGGGAATCCATCCACGCCCGCTACCGCCCCATCGTGGAACGGCTGGGTTCCCATGACGACCTGGTGGACCTGCTGTGGGAACTGCACGGCGAGCTGGGGACATCGCACGCCTACGTGCGCCCCGCTGCCGTCACTGAACGCGGCAGCCGCGGACAGGGCCGGCTCGGCGCCGACCTTGCCCACACCGCCAACGGCTGGGAAATCACCCGGATCCTGGCCGGCGAGTCCTCCGATCCGTTGGCCACCTCGCCGCTCACCAGGCCCGGCGTCGGCGCCAAAGCCGGGGACTTCCTGCTGGCCATCGATGGAGTCCCGCTGTCCGAAAGCACCACCCCGGCCATGCAGCTGGTGGGAGCGGCAGGCCGCGCTGTGGAGTTGACCCTCCTCAATGGCCCGGGGCACGGTGGTGCTGAGGGCACCCAGCGCCGCGTCGCCGTCGTGCCCGTTAAGGATGAAGAGCGCCTGCGCTACCAGGAATGGGTTGCCGGCAACCGGCGGACCGTCCGTGAGGCCTCCAACGGCACCTTCGGGTACCTGCACATTCCGGACATGATGGCCAACGGCTGGGCGCAGCTGCACCGGGACCTGGATACCGAGACGGCGCTGGACGGCCTGATCGTGGACGTGCGCCGCAACCGTGGAGGCCACACATCGCAGCTTGTTGCGGAGCTGATCGGCCGCAAGGTCACCGGATGGAGCATGCCGCGCGGGGAGAAGCCGCGCACGTACCCGCATCACGCGCCGAGGGGGCCGGTGATCATCCTGGCGGACGAGTTCGCGGGATCCGACGGCGACATCATCACCCAGGTCTCAAAGCTGAGGGGCATCGGCCCGGTCATCGGCACGCGCACCTGGGGTGGCGTGGTGGGGATCGACAACCGGTTTGCGCTGGCGGACGGCACCGGAGTCACCCAGCCCCGCTATGCCAACTGGTTCAGCGGCGGCGTGGGCTGGAGCGTGGAAAACTACGGCGTCGACCCCGACATCGAGGTGACCTACCCGCCGCACGCCTACGCAGCCGGCCGCGACCCGCAGTTGGAATACGGCATCGGGGCGCTCAAGGAAATGATCCAGGAACTGCCCACCGACCGTCCGCCGGCCCGCTCCGGTTACCGCAAGCTGTTGCCTTCGCCGCTGCCGGACCGCCCGCAGGGACGCTAGGAACAGCAAAGGCCCTGTCCTTCCGGTTCTCCCGGAAGGACAGGGCCTTTTGCGTTGTGCAGGGCCCGGTGGGCCCGGGACTGCTAGGACTGCAGCGTGGCGTCGAGCGTGATCTCGATGCCGGCGAGGGCCTGGGAGACGGGGCAGCCCTTCTTGGCGGCCTCGGCAATGCGCTGGAACTCGTCCTCGGAAATCCCGGGGATGCGGGCGTTGAGGGTCAGGTGGCTGCCGGTGATGCCGGTGCCGGGCTGGAAGCCGACCTCTGACTTGGTGTTGACCTCTTCAGGCGTGAAGCCGGCCTGGCTGAGTTCGTGGCTGAAGGCCATGGAGAAGCAGGCCGAGTGGGCTGCGGCGATGAGCTCTTCCGGGCTGGTCTTGCCGCCGGCAGCTTCGGTGCGCGCCTTCCAGGTGACATCGAAGGTGCCCAGACCCGAGCTGTCCAGGGTGGTGTTGCCCGAGCCCTCGGTCAGGCTTCCGGTCCATACGGTGTGGGCGTTGCGTGTTGTAGCCATGTCTCTCCTCAACGTCGATTCGATCCGGGTCCGGCCGCTGCCGGGCCCACCATTTCCCATCCTAGGGACCAGCCACCTCCGGTGCACGGATTGTCCGCTCTCAGAGGATTATGACCGGCTCCCCGGCACGGACGTTACTGCCAGATGGTGGCGATGGCGATGTTGAGCAGGGCCAGGCCGCCCACCCCGTGGGCGAGTCCGGTGGAGACGGGCTGGCCGTTCTTGACCTTGCGCGAGCCGATGACGGCCAGGACGGCAACGACGACGGCGATGACGAACTTGATGCCCAGCTTGGCGTAGTTGGGGTTCGAGTCCGGCAGGAAGGGCAGGATGCCCATCATGGCGATGCCGGTGAGCAGCTGCAGGAAGGCGCCGTCACGCTGGCGCGGGTGCACGGTGGGCGTCCGCATGGTGGCGATCCAGTAGCCCACGATCATGGCGGCCCCGACGACGTGCAGGAAGACCAGGATGTTGAAGAGAATGTTCATGGCTCCAGCTTAGCCAGTCATTTCTACCGTCTGTAGCAAAGCCACGCGGTGCCCGGGCTGCGGAGCGCAGGCGGGAACTTCGGGTTAAACCACGACGGCGGCCCCGGCTGTGGGGGGTTTCCCACCCGCGCCGGCGCCGCCGTCGTTGGACTTCTTTGGTTACAGTCCCAAGTCCGCCTCGAACGCGCCTTCTTCAAGGCGTGCCTTCAGGGTCTGGAGGAACCGGCCTGCGTCGGCGCCGTCCACCAGGCGGTGGTCGTACGTCAGGGACAGGTACATCATGGAGCGGATGGCGATCGAGTCGTCACCGTTCTCGTCAGCAACAACCACGGGGCGCTTGACGATGGCACCGGTGCCCAGGATGCCCACCTGCGGCTGGTTGATGATCGGGGTGTCGAACAGGGCCCCCACCGAACCGATGTTGGTGATGCTGAAGGTGCCGCCGGACAGTTCGTCCGGGCCGATCTTGCCGTCGCGGGTGCGGGAAGCAACGTCGGCGATCTTGCCGGCCAGTCCGGCAAGGTTCAGGTTGCCGGCGTCCGCGATGACCGGTACAAGGAGGCCCTTGTCCGTGTCGACGGCGATCGCCAGGTGCTCGGCGTTGTGGTAGGTGATCTCCTGCTTTTCCTCGTCGTAGGCAGCGTTGAGCTTGGGGTGCTGCTTGAGGGCCTCGGCAACAGCCTTGGCGATGAAGGGCAGGAAGGTCAGCTTGGTGCCGTTCTGGGCCTGGAACGAGTTCTTGGCACGGGCACGCAGCTTGGCGACCTTGGTCATGTCCACTTCGTGGACCTGGGTCAGCTGGGTGGAGATTTCCAGCGACTCGCGCATGCGCCGGGCGATGACCTGGCGGATGCGGGGAGCCTTCTGGGTGGTGCCACGCAGCGACGAGGCTGCTGCGCCGGATGCAGCCGGGGCAGAGGCGGCAGGGGCTGCTGCCGGAGCCGGAGCGGGAGCAGCCTTGGCCTCGGCTGCGGCGATGACATCCTGCTTGCGGATGCGGCCACCAACACCGGTGCCGGAGAGGCTGGAGATGTCCACACCGTGCTGGTTGGCCAGCTTGCGGACCAGGGGAGTGACGTAACCGGACTCGGATCCGCCGGCCGGCGCTTCCTGGGCTGCCGGAGCGGCGGGAGCCTGCGCGGCGGGAGCCGGGGCAGCCTGGGGTGCAGCCTGTTCAGGAGCCTGCTGGGCAGGAACGGCCTGGGCGGGAGCGGTCTGCGCAGGAGCGGACTCTGCCGGTGCAGGCTTGGGGGCTTCCTGCTGGGGAGCGGCCGGTGCAGCCTGCGGAGCCGCAGCAGCGGGAGCGCCGGAGCCGATGACGGCGAGCACGGAGCCAACCTCGGCGGTTTCGTCCTCATTGACCCGGATTTCCTGCAGGGTGCCGGCAACCGGGGAGGGGATCTCGGTGTCCACCTTGTCGGTGGAGACTTCCAGCAGCGGTTCGTCGACGTCGACGGAATCGCCAATGGCCTTCAGCCAGCGGGTCACGGTGCCTTCGGTGACGCTCTCGCCGAGTGCCGGGAGGGTGACCTCGTGGCTTTCGCCGCCGGCAGCGGGTGCTTCCTGGGCCGGCGCCTCCTGGGCGGGGGCTGCTTCAGCCGGTGCTTCCTGTGCGGGAGCGGCTGCAGGTGCCTCTTCGGCCGGCGCAGCAGCGGGAGCTTCGGCGGGCGCGGAACCGCCGCCGGAGCCGTCGCCGATGCGCACCAGCGGTGCACCTACTTCGGCGGTCTCATCTTCAGCGACCAGGATTTCTTCAATCACGCCAGCTACAGGAGAGGGGATTTCAGTGTCTACTTTGTCGGTGGAGACTTCGAGCAGCGGCTCGTCCACCTCTACCCGGTCACCTACCTGCTTGAGCCAGCGGGTGACGGTTCCTTCGGTGACACTCTCACCGAGGGCGGGCAAGTTAACGGATTCAGACATGTCGTCCCCGTTCTCCTTATTGATCTTTAGTGCGAATGGTTGCTGCCTTGTTGGAAGCCTAGTGCACCCGGTCTGCGCGACCGGGTGCACCGGGCCTGGTAATGCTGGCGAAAATCAGCCGTGGAGCGGCTTGCCGGCCAGCGCCAGGTGGGCTTCGCCGAGGGCTTCGTTCTGGGTGGGGTGTGCGTGCACCAGCTGCGCCACATCCTCCGGGTAGGCTTCCCAGTTCACGATCAGCTGGGCCTCGCCCACCTGCTCGCCCATGCGGGCACCGATCATGTGGACGCCCACCACGGGGCCGTCCTTCTGGCGGACCAGCTTGATCAGGCCCGAGGTGCCAAGGATGGAGCTCTTGCCGTTGCCGGCCAGGTTGTATTCCTGGGTCTGCACCTGGTCCTCGCCGAACTTTTCCTTGGCAGCCTTCTCGGTGTAGCCGACGGTGGCAATCTCGGGTTCGGAGTAGGTGACCTTGGGGATGTTGATGTCCTCGACCACTACAGGCTTCAGGCCGGCAATTTCCTCGGCCACGAAGATGCCCTGCTGGTAGCCGCGGTGGGCCAGCTGCACGCCGGGGACGATGTCACCCACGGCGTAGATGTTGCCCACGCCGGTGTGCAGGCGCTCGTTGGTGATGACGAAGCCGCGGTCGATGGTGACGCCGGCTTCCTCATAGCCCAGGTTGGCCGTGACGGGGCCACGGCCGACGGCGACCAGCAGCAGGTCCGCTTCGAAGGTCTTGCCGTCCACCAGGGTGACCTTGACGCCGTCGTCGTTCTGCTCGACGCCCTGGAAGAAAACGCCGGTGGAGAACTTGATGCCGCGCTTCTTGAAGGCACGCTCGAAGTTCTTGATGATCGTGGCGTCCTCGTTGGGAACGAGGGAGGGCAGGCCTTCGACGATGGTCACGTCCACGCCGAACGACTTCCAGACCGAGGCGAACTCGACGCCGATGACGCCGCCGCCCAGGATGATGGCGCTCTTGGGGATGGTGTCCATGGTGAGGGCCTGGTCGGAGGTGATGACCTTGCCGCCGATTTCCAGGCCGGGAAGGGTGCGCGAGTAGGATCCGGTGGCCAGGACGATGTTCTTGCCCTTGTAGGCGGTGCCGTTCACCACGATGGTGTCGGTGCCCTGCAGCTTGCCTTCACCCTCGATGACGGTGATGCCCTTCTTGGACTTGATCAGACCCTGCAGGCCCTTGTACTTGCCGGCGATGATGCCGTCCTTGTACGCGTTGACGGCGTTGATGTCGATGCCGTCGAGGGTGACGTTCACGCCGTACTTGGCGGAGTCACGGGCGTGGTCGGCCAGCTCTGCGGAGTGCAGCAGGGCCTTGGTGGGGATGCAGCCGTTGTGGAGGCAGGTACCGCCCAGCTTGGCCTTCTCCACGAGGCCGACGGTGAGGCCGAGCTGTACCGCACGCAGCGCTGCAGCGTACCCGCCGCTGCCGCCACCGAGTACCAGGATGTCGAATTCTTGCGCAGTTGCCTGATCGGCCACTAAAACGCTCCCTCGCGTGAACGATGACGCGATCAGCGCGCATCATCTGGTCTTGGAACTTGCACTGCCGTGATTATGTCAGCAGGGCAACTCTCTTGCATTTGTGACTACCGTGGTTCACCTTAGCGAACCACCTATCCATGCTCCACCTTGGCACTGCGTTTGTGGAGCGCTTGTGTCCAGTGTCACGCGGCCCTGTGGCACAGGAATCACCTGCGCCGCAGGGCCGCGTGGCACCGGGCCGGCAACCGTTGCTAAGCCGCGGCCAGGATGTCCTCCACGTAGGCAACCAGGGTGCGGACAGTGCAGCCGGTGCCCTGTTTGTGTGTGTAGCCGTACGGACTGCCGTTATTGAAGGACGGTCCTGCAATATCGATGTGCGCCCAGGGGATCTGTTCGCCCGACTTGTCCTTACCCACGAACTCGCGCAGGAACACGGCCGCGGTCATCATTCCGCCGTGCCGTTCGCCGATGTTGGCCAGGTCGGCCACCTGGGAGTCCAGCGTGGGGCGCAGTTCCTCCGGCAGGGGCATGGGCCAGACCAGCTCGCCGGCGCGGTCCGCCGCGGCCTTGAGCGCGCCCGTGACGCTGTCCGAGCCCATGACTCCGGCGGTACGGTTGCCCAGGGCGATCAGCTGCGCACCTGTGAGGGTTGCGACGTCGATGATGGCGTCCGGGTATTCGCGGCTGGCGGCGACGATGCCGTCCGCCATGACCAGGCGTCCCTCGGCGTCGGTGTTGAGGACCTCCACGGTCTTGCCGCCGAACATGGTCAGGACGTCGGCAGGGCGCGATGCTCCGCCGCCGGGCATATTCTCCGCGATGCAGAGCCAGGCGGTCGCCTTGACCGGCAGACCCAGGCCGGCGAGGGCCAGGACAGTGTTAAGTACGACGGCGGCACCGGCCATGTCGCTTTTCATGTCGCCCATGTTGAGGGCCGGCTTGAGGGAGATTCCGCCGGTGTCAAAGGTGATCCCCTTGCCCACGAGGGCAACCTTGGCGGTGGCCTTGGCGGGGGAGTATTCGACCTTAACCAGCCGCGGCTGCCGGGCGGAGCCCTTGCCCACGCCCATGATGCCGCCGAAGCCTTCCTTTTCAAGGCGCTTCTCGTCCCAGACCGTGACCTTGACGGGCAGGCCCTTGGCCAGGTCCTTGGCAGCCTCAGCGAACGATTCGGGGTAAAGGTGGCTCGGCGGGGTGTTGACCAGGGACCGGGTGGCGTTGACGGCCTTGGCTACCAGCCCGGCCCGCTTGAGTGCCGCTTCCAGCTCCGGGGTGCCGGCCAGTTCGGTGAAGATGACGGCGTTGCGCACCGGGTCCTTGAGTCCATCGGAGGAGGAGCGGAACTCGGTGAAGGAGTAGGCGCCCAGGGCGGCACCCTCGGCGACGGCCGCGACGTCCTGTACCGTCGCCGTCGGGAATGCCAGGGTGACCGTGGCCAGGCCGGCCAGCTGCCGGACGGCCGATCCTGCTGCCCGGCGCAGCGACTCGCCCGTGAGCGGCCCGGTGGCGGGAACCTTGCCGACGCCGGCCAGGACCAGGATGCCGGCCCCGGTTTCGGGCAGGCCCGGCAGGCGGACCAGCTGGTCGGCGGCGCCGGTTACGCCCAGCGCCTTGAGTGAGTCCCCGAGGGCCTCCGCGGACTTCGCCGTCAGGGGGTTGTCCAACAGGACCGGCCCGTCGGTTCCCTGGCCCACCCCGATGACCACTGCATCACTGGGGTTCTTCTTCAGGTCCCGCGCGACGGTACTAAGGTTGACTTCAGTATTCTTGACCACAGGGATGAGTCCTCAATTCTCGAAACGTTCGGGCAGGGATGCATGTTGGGCGCTCTGCCATGGTGGCCCGGATCCGGCCGTTCTGGACGGTCCCCGGGTGCGTGCAAGCCCGCCTGGCAGGCCAGTTCCGATCGTAGCCCTTCGCCGGCGCCGCAGGAGAATTTCCTGAGAGGTGCGCCACACCGGCCGATGGAATGCCCGGTAGCCCTGCCGCGTTATGAATGATGTCCACCCGCACCCTGAAAGGAACATGCCGTGCTTGAACGGATTTCCGGCTCCCTGCTGGACCCCGACGCGCTTTATGCCAGCAACATTGAGCTGTTCCACAGCCCCGAGCTCCAGGGGCTGAACCTGGTGATGGGTTTCACCGGGTTTGCCGATGCCGGCCACGTGGTGAAGCAGATCAACGCAGAACTGCTGGACTCCCTCGATGCCCAGCCAGTTGCGGTCTTTGATGCCGACCAACTGATCGACTACCGGTCACGGCGACCGCACCTGAGCTTCGTCGAAGACCACATCCAGGATTACCAGGAGCCCCGGTTGGCGCTCTACCGGCTGGTGGACGGGCTGGGGAAGCCGTTCCTCCTCCTGGCCGGCTTCGAACCGGACCTGCAGTGGGAACGGTTCGCCCGCGCGGTGGTGAACATCGTGGAGAAGCTGGACGTCAACCTCGTCACCTGGATCCACTCCATTCCCATGCCCGTGCCCCATACCCGTCCCGTCGGGGTGACGGTACATGGGAACCGGCCGGAGCTGATCGAAGGCATCTCGGTGTGGAAGCCCACCGTTGAGGTTCCTGCCGCCGTCGGCCACATCCTGGAACTGCGACTCGTGGAAGCCGGACGCAACGTGGCCGGCTACGTCATCCACGTGCCCCATTACCTCGCCGAGGCCGAGTACCCCACCGCCGCCGTCGCCGGGCTGGAATACCTCGGTGCCGCCACCTCCCTGATGCTGCCCACCGACCGGCTCCGCGAATCGGGCCGTGAGGTCAGCCGCCAGATCGCCGAGCAGATTGAAGCGTCGGAGGAAGTCCAGCAGGTGGTGTCCCGCCTCGAAACCCGGTACGACGAGAAGGCCGACGGCATCGTGCGAAGGTCTCTTCTGGCCAACGAGAACGATGAGCTTCCGGACGCCGATGACCTGGGCGCCGCCGTGGAGGCTTACCTGGCCAGGGAAAACCCGGGGCAGTAGCGCTGGTCACAACGCCCGGGAAAGCGGCGTCCCGCCGGGCATAATGAAGTGGTGACTGCACCCCGCGCCTGGCTTATCTGGACCATTGGAATTTTCGGGTACCTGGTGGCCGTCGCACAGCGGACCTCGTTCGGCGTGGTGGGCCTCGAGGCTACCGAACGCTTCCACGCCACGGCGTCGGCCATCTCCTTCTTCACGGTCCTGCAGCTGCTGGTCTACGCGGGACTCCAGATTCCCGTGGGCCTGCTGGTGGACAGGCTTGGTTCGCGCGTCATGATCGCCGGCGGTGCGGTCCTGATGGGGCTGGGGCAGCTGCAGTTGGCGTTTGCCGACAGCATCCCCGGGGGAGTCCTGGGCCGCGTCCTGGTGGGTGCCGGCGATGCGATGACCTTCATTTCGGTCATTCGGCTCATCCCGCTCTGGTTCGCCCCTGCCCGTGTCCCGCTCGTCACCCAGCTCACCGGCATGTCAGGCCAGCTGGGGCAGCTGTTCAGCGTCCTGCCCTTCGCAACGGTCCTGCACCTGTCCGGCTGGACCCCCGCTTTCCTGATGCTGGCAGGAATGTCCGGACTCGCCGTCGTACTGGTCGTCCTGCTGCTGCAGGATGCTCCCCCTGGCACCGAGCGGCCGCACGCCCGGCAGGGGCTTCGGGCAACCGGCGCCTCGCTGGCCCGTGCCTGGAGCCAACCCGGTACGCGGCTGGGAATGTGGAGCCATTTCACCATCCAGTTCAGCGGAACGGTCTTTGCTATGACATGGGGCTACCCGTTCCTGATTTCCGGGCAGGGCCTGGACGCAGGCACTGTTGCCGCCCTGATGGCGCTTTATGTCGCCGCGGCCATGGCAGCGGGCCCCTTCATTGGGCGTTTCGTTTCCCGCCATCCACTGCGCCGCTCCACCATGGTGCTGTTGATCGCCGGTGCCACTGCCGCAGCATGGGCCGCGGTACTGCTGCTGCCGGGGCGGGCGCCGCTGTGGCTGCTGGCGGGACTGGTGGTGGTGCTGGCCATCGGTGGTCCCGGTTCCATGATCGGCTTCGACTTCGCCCGGACCTTCAACCCGGCGCACCGGATCGGCACTGCCACCGGGATCGTGAACGTTGGCGGCTTCATCGCTGCCCTGGTGTCCATCTTCCTGATCGGCCTGGTGCTCGATGTCCTCTACGCCTCCGGGTTCTCGCAGGGGGTGCTGTACGGTTTGGATCCGTTCCGGCTGGCCCTGAGCGTCCAGTTCCTGCTCCTGGCCCTCGGCGCCGCCGCCATCGTGGCCTCGCGGCGGAAAGTGCGCCGGCAGATGGCGGAGCAGGGGATTGTGGTGCCGCCGCTGCGCAGCGCCCTGGCCCGGCAGCGCCGGGAAAGCCTGGCGCGCCGCCGCCAGCCCGCGCGCACCGACGACTGAGGCGTTCCCGTTCCTTCCTTTGCCACCGTTCCGCCTTTTGTCACTGTTCCTCCACCGGGCCGTTTGCCCACATAGCTGAACTTGCCCCTGCCCGCGGCAATGCCGGCGGCGAAAGCTGGAGCCATGACAGCTCCAGAACGATTAACAGTCCGCGGGCCGGAAGACATTCTTGGCTTCATCCCACACAGCTTGGGGTACTGGCCGGCATCCAGCCTGGTGGCCATGACCCTCCACGGCACCTCGCTTGGTGCCACGCTGCGGCTTGACCTTCCGGCACCTGACGGGCAGGGCGATCCTTTCGGGTTTGCCGGTGCCGTCCGCCGCTACCTTGAGTCGGACCAGGATGCCGACGGCTCGCTGCTGGCCGTCTTCACCAGTGATGCCGGAATGGTCCCGCCGAGCGCTTACGACCTCCTGATCTCCACAGTGCAGTGTTCCCTGGAACAGGCCGGGATGCCGGTCCGTGCTGCCTGGTTTGTGGGCGATGACTATTGGCGGGACGCCCTGTGCAGTGATGGTTCGTGTTGCCCGCTTCCGGGGCGTCCCGTGCAGGAGATACGGGACAGCATGCTTAACGCTGAAATGGTCTACCGGGGGAGCAGTGTCGGGCCCGCACCAAGGACCGGCAGTGTGCCGGAAGCGCCGGTCCCTGCCATGCACCTGGCCGCGGTCCTTGAAGCACAGGCCAGCTGGGAAGAGGAGTTGGGCGGGCGGTTCCGAAGCCGTGCACAGTTCAAGGCCGTGCTCGGCTTTTGGCAGATGCTGCTTGACCGGGCCTCGGTGGACGCCGGGGTGCCTGATATCGAAAGGGATGCCTTTCTTCGTGCCACGCTCCTGGTCCCCACGTGGCGGGACGCCGTAATGGTGATGGCCGCCGCGGGCAGGAATGCTGCGGAAGCCGGCGCCGAACGTTTCAACGTCTTTCAGGAAGGGGACGACGGGGACGGCGCCGATGAGTCCGTGGTGGTGCTGCCGCTGCTGCTCCCGCCGGCCGAATTCCCCCTCAGTGCCTCGCCGGTGGGCACACCCGGGACGGACATGGCAGGAAGAGGGGCAGCTGCCCTTCGGCCGCCGCGCCGGACCGTGGCCCGCTCCGGGTCCGTCCCAGCCGGCTACGGCGAGGTGCTCATGGGCCTTGCGCCCAGCGTCCCCGACTGGGCACGCCTGGAAGCGCTGGAGCGGGTCCTCGGGCAATTGGCTGTGCCGGGAGGGCAGGCCGCCGCCGCGGCGCTGACCATACGCGGCTGGGTGGCATGGTGCCGGGGCCGCGGTTCCTACGCTGCCGCCTACCTGCAGCAGGCCCTCGAGCTGGAGCCGGAATACCGGCTCGCGGAACTTCTGCTGGATCTCGTGGGCAGCGGAACACTCTGTGGCTGGGCGGCCCGCAAGGAGGCCGCCTGGCAGAAGTTCGGGGAGGACACTGCCGGGTGAAAGTGGCAGCTGTGGGGCGCGGCCGGTCAGCGTCAGGAGCGGGAAATGCCGGCCGGCATGGGCAAGACCTCCAGCAGATGGCGGGACCGGATCGAAGCAGGGAGGCCGGATTCGGCCAAATCATGAGACAATGGATGCCGAGACCCGGTTGGGTCCGTGTATCGAGTGCTTGTAGCGGTCCCTTCCAGGGAACAATACAGCTGCTCCGGGAGTTGTCTTAAGTGACTCTGCCGGCCGTGGTGGCGCTTGGTTTTCATCACGGACTTGACAGGGTCATAGTGGTGTTGCCCGTATGGTGATTCCACAGACCACCGCTAGAAAGGTTTTCTGTGACCCCGTCTTCCACGAAGAAGGATTCCGCCGCCCAGGATGTCTTGTCCCCTGAGGAGAAGCAGGCCGCGACCAATGCCAAGCGGGCAGCTACGCGGGCAGCCAACAAGGCTTCGGCCGGCGCGGCTCCAGCGGACGGCAAGCGCGAGCCCAAGAAGCGTGGGCCCAAGCCTGGCGCCAAGGCTGCAGCAGAGGCTGCAGGAAAGTCCGCCGTTGACGCGGACGAGGTTGAGGACGCTGAGGAAGACCTCGACGTCCTCGAAGGGCCGGACGCAGTAGAGGATGCCGATACCGACGCCGATCCCGTCAAGGGCGCAGTGGGCAGCGGCAAGGGTTTCGTCTACTCCGACGCAGATGATGACGATGCCCCCGTGCAGCAGGTCATGTCTGCCGGCGCCACGGCCGACCCCGTCAAGGACTATTTGAAGCAGATCGGTAAGGTGGCACTGCTCAACGCCGAGCAGGAAGTCGACCTTGCGCTGCGGATCGAAGCCGGGCTGTTCGCCGAGGAAAAGATCGCCGCCGACGACGGCTCCATGGATCCGAAGTACAAGCGCGAACTCGAATTCATCATCCACGACGGCAAGCGCGCCAAGAACCACCTGCTGGAAGCCAACCTCCGCCTGGTGGTCTCACTGGCCAAGCGCTACACCGGCCGCGGCATGCTGTTCCTGGACCTGATCCAGGAAGGCAACCTGGGCCTGATCCGCGCCGTGGAGAAGTTCGACTACACCAAGGGCTTCAAGTTCTCCACCTACGCCACCTGGTGGATCCGCCAGGCGATCACCCGCGCCATGGCCGACCAGGCCCGCACCATCCGTATCCCGGTGCACATGGTTGAAGTCATCAACAAGCTGGCACGTGTCCAGCGCCAGATGCTGCAGGACCTGGGCCGCGAACCCACGCCTGAGGAACTGGCACTTGAGCTGGACATGACCCCCGAAAAGGTGGTCGAGGTCCAGAAGTACGGCCGTGAACCCATTTCGCTGCACACGCCCCTCGGCGAGGACGGCGATTCAGAGTTCGGTGACCTGATCGAGGACTCCGAGGCTGTTGTTCCGGCTGACGCCGTGAGCTTCACCCTCCTGCAGGAGCAGCTGCACTCCGTTCTGGACACCCTCTCCGAACGTGAGGCCGGCGTGGTTGCCATGCGGTTCGGCCTCACTGACGGACAGCCGAAGACTTTAGACGAAATCGGCAAGGTCTATGGCGTCACCCGCGAGCGGATCCGCCAGATCGAATCAAAGACCATGTCCAAGCTTCGCCACCCCTCCAGGTCGCAGGTCCTGCGGGACTACCTGGACTAGGTCCACGGGACGAAGTAACCGTACGAACCTCCAGGGGCCGTGCCGGACCCACCTTCGGGTGGGTCCGGCACGGCCCCTGCTTTTGTGCTGCATTTCCACCGTAGGGTTTCGGGTGGCGTGCCGTTAAACGCCTGCGGGGCCCTTCCGTTGTGGAAGGGCCCCGCAGGGTTCGTTGTTACCGATGCCTCATCTAGTCGATTTCCACGGCAGCTTTCTCGTGAAGCTTTCCCGTCTCATCGTGCCAGTCGGAGCTCAAGGGCTTGAGCGTTGCCTCGACTGCACGGGCGTGGTGGCCGCAGAACAGCAGCTCACCGCCGGAGGACTCGAGTACAACCCGCACATACGCCTGGGCTCCGCAACGGTCGCACCGGTCGAGTGCGTTGAGTGTGCGGTCTGCCACTGCTGTTGTCATGTCGGCCTCCTTAGTAGATCAGTACATCTATATAACCAGCATTCGTATCCAAACCATCGCAAGGATGGGGCAAGTTCGCTGTGCGCGTATCCGCAAGGTTCAGTCAAGAAAGACCAAGTTTCGCCCGTCACGGGCGGTGGTGGCACGCCGCACAGCCGCTGGCGGGTGTGGCAAACGGCTCCAGCCGCCGCTGCCCACTACCCTAGAAGGTGCGGTCCCAGCGCCGCATCCACGTCCCTGAAGGAGTTCTTTACCAGTGGCACCAAGCTCTGAGTACACCGCCCGGCACCTTTCCGTCCTGGAAGGCCTCGAAGCCGTCCGCAAACGCCCGGGCATGTACATCGGCTCAACCGACTCGCGCGGCCTTATGCACTGCCTCTGGGAAATCATCGACAACTCCGTGGACGAGGCCCTGGCCGGATTCGGCCACGACATCCGCATCATCCTCCATGCGGACAACTCCGTGGAGATCCACGACGACGGCCGCGGCATCCCGATCGACAAGGAGCCCAAGACAGGTCTTACCGGCGTTGAGGTGGTCTTCACCAAGCTGCACGCGGGCGGCAAGTTTGGCGGCGGTTCCTACACCGCCTCGGGAGGCCTCCACGGCGTGGGCGCCTCGGTGGTCAATGCCCTGTCCTCGCGCCTGGACGTCGAGGTGGACCGCGGCGGCAAGACCTACAGGATGTCCTTCCGCCGGGGTGAACCCGGGCGCTTCAAGGACACCGGTTCCCGGCTGGACCCGGCCGCGCCGTTCACGCCGTTCGTCAACGACTCCGTCCTGGACGTGGTGGGCAAGGCCAAGCGCGGTGTCACCGGCACCAGGATCCGCTACTGGGCGGACCGGCAGATCTTCACCCCCGATGCCAAGTTCTCCTACGAGGACCTCGTGGCCCGCGCCCGCCAGACCTCCTTCCTGGTGCCCGGCCTCAAGCTCACCGTGCGGGATGAGCGCAGGCTCGCCGGGACGCCCGGGGAAGCCGGTCCCCACGAGGAGGTCTTCCACCACGACGGCGGCATTTCCGAGTTCGTCGAGTTCCTCGCCGCCGATCCTGCCGTCACCGATGTGTGGCGGCTGCACGGCTCAGGGAAGTTCAAGGAGACCGTCCCGGTCCTCGACGAACGCGGCCACAGCCAGCTGGCCGAAGTTGAGCGTGACTGCGAGGTGGACGTGGCGCTGCGCTGGGGCATCGGCTACGACAGCACCGTGCGGAGCTTCGTGAACATCATTGCCACCCCTAAGGGCGGCACCCACCAATCGGGGTTTGAACAGGCGCTGATCAAGACCTTCCGCAAGGCGGTTGAGGCCAACGCCCGCAAACTGAAGGCCGGCAACGACAAGATCGAAAAGGATGACATCTTCGCCGGTCTGACGGCGGTGCTGACAGTGCGCCTGGCTGAACCGCAGTTCGAGGGCCAGACCAAGGAGATCCTGGGCACCAGCGCCGTCCGCGCCATCGTGGCCCGCGTGGTGGAGAAGGAGATCTCCGCCAAGCTGTCTGCCAGCAACCGCAATGACAAGGCCCAGTCCGCGTTGTTGCTGGAAAAGATCGTCAACGAGATGAAGTCCCGCATCTCGGCGCGCGTGCACAAGGAGACCCAACGGCGCAAGAATGCGCTGGAAACCTCCTCGATGCCCACCAAGCTCGCCGACTGCCGGACGGACGACGTCGAACGTTCCGAACTGTTCATCGTGGAAGGTGACTCCGCGCTGGGCACTGCCAAGCTGGCCCGCTCCTCAGACTTCCAGGCCCTGCTGCCCATCCGCGGCAAGATCCTCAACGTTCAGAAGGCATCGGTGGGGGATATGCTCTCCAACGCCGAATGTGCAGCCCTCATCCAGGTGGTGGGTGCCGGCTCCGGCCGCAGCTTCGATATCAGCGCCGCCCGCTATGGCAAGGTGATCCTGATGACGGACGCCGACGTTGACGGCGCCCACATCCGGACCCTGCTGCTGACCCTTTTCTTCCGCTACATGCGGCCAATGATCCTCGAAGGCCGGGTGTTCGCCGCGGTGCCCCCGCTGCACCGCGTGGAGGTGATCAACGCCGGCCAAAAGGCCAACGAGATGATCTACACCTACTCCGAAGCCGAGCTGCACGTGCTGCTGGCCCGCCTGGCCAAGGAAGGCAAGCGCTACAAGGAACCGATCCAGCGGTACAAGGGCCTGGGGGAGATGGACGCCGAGCAGCTGGCGGAGACCACCATGGACCCGCGGCACCGCACCTTGCGCAAGGTGGGGATCGAAAACGCGCAGCAGGCTGAGGAGATTTTCGACCTGCTGATGGGCTCGGACGTCTCCCCGCGCAAGGATTTCATTATCGCCGGCGCCTCCAGCCTGGACCGGGAGCGCATCGACGCCTGACGGTGGCGGGCTGCCCGTGAATCGGGCAGCCGGCCGCCGGGGTCCGGCCGGCCCGGGAAACAGGGCGGCAGGCCCGGAAGGCAACAGCCGACGGCGGCAGGTCAGCCGAGCAGTCCGGGAACCACCAGGAGCGCGGTGGGCAGCGCGAGCAGCAGGACGCTGCCTGCCAGGACTGCGCTGCGGATGGCGGAAGGAAGCGGAGGCTGGGGCGTCAGGAGCCGGCTGACGCGGGAAGCTGCGGTACGGACAGCGTCCGAGCCCGTTCCCCCGGAGGCCGCTTCAAGCCCGGAGAGGGCCAACGTGGGCGAGGACGGCCGGACGCCCCCGGCGCCTGCCTCCGTGGCTGAACCGCTGGCCACGATGGCGATGGCCTTGATGAGGGTGGCTTTGCTCTCGGTCCGCAGGGCGACGTCATCGGCCAACATCTCGATGAGGGAGTTCACGGATTCCTGGGCAAGCCGGGTTGTGGGCAGCCACGGGAGGGCCTGCCGCCACGCAGCGAAGGCCCAGAGCAGGAGATGGTGCCGCTGGCTCAGGTGGGCGTTCTCGTGGATCAGCACGGCCCGGAGTTCTGCTGGTTCGAGGGCCGCCATCAGGCCGTCCGACAGGACCGTTACCGAACGCGCGCCGCCGGGCAGGCAGTACGCCACGGGGGAGTCGTGGCTGATGACCAGGGTCCCGGCGTCCTGGCCGGAGGGTGACGCCAGCAGGGCGAGCATTTCGCGGTGCCGCCGCCGCTGCCGCTGGATCTTGTAATACGTCAGCAGCAGGGTGAAGACCAGGTGCACGGTGAGCAGGGCAGCGGTGGACAGGGCAAAGATGTGCCAGAACCCAAGTGCCGTGGTGGGGGCATTGAAGAGCACCATGCCGGCAAGGCCGCGAAGGCCCGCGATGAGGTTGTCACCGATGGGTTCCAGGCCGTAGACCAGCATGGCGCCGATCATCGAGAGCCCGCCTGCAAGCGCGATCGCCTGCCACAGCAGCATGGCCGTGAACGGCGACCTGGCCGGCCATTGCGCCCGTGACAGGAGGATCGGCACCGGCCACGCCAGGATTATCGCAAGGACCGCCAGCAGGTATGAGGCCCAGAACATGGTGTGCTAGACGCGGCCCAGCAGTTTGCGCAGCGTCTCGGCTTCACCTTCGGACACCGACCCGATGAAGCGGGCCAGGACGGCCTCGCGGTCCGGGGCTGATCCAAGGACCTCATGCATGAGTTCTGCGGTGTGGTCTGCACGGCTCGACACAGCCTGGTAGCGGTGGGGGCGGGTGCCGCGTTCGCGTTCCACCAGGCCCTTCTTCTCCAGGCGTGAAAGTACGGTCAGCACCGTTGTGACGGCCAGTTCCTTGCCTTCATGGCCCGGCCCGCCCTGTGCCGCCGACGTGCGCGCCAGCTGGTCCCTCAGGGTATTGGCCGTAGCCGCTTCCTGGCCCGCCCAGAGCAGGTCCATGACCGCCCGTTCCAGTTCACCAAGACTAGCCATTTCACTTTTCCTTTATTTCCCCGCGCCGTGCACGTGGGTGCACGGTGACGTCACGCTGTTGTTCAACTACAGAACTAATTTACCCCGAAACCGGCCAACCTTCTACATGGAGTAGAACATCTGGCGCGCCGCGGCCCGGCGCGCGATCCTAGGGGAGGGCGGGAAGTTGCCATCCGCCGTCGAGGATGTTCTACACTTTGTAGAAGTTGGAGTTCTACGAAGCGTAGAAAACTGCATTGGCTAACAGTAGGGACCGCCATGGACGCCTTGGAAATTGCACGCTGGCAATTCGGTATCACCACCGTCTACCACTTCATGATGGTGCCGCTGACCATCGGCCTGGGCCTGGTGGTGGCCGTCATTCAGACCGCCTGGTACCGCACCGGAAAGCCCGAGTACCTGCGCATGACCAAGTTCTGGGGAAAGCTGTTCCTTATCAACTTCATCATGGGTGTGGCCACGGGCATCGTGCAGGAATTCCAGTTCGGCATGGCTTGGAGCGAGTACAGCCGCTTCGTGGGGGACGTCTTCGGTGCACCCCTGGCACTTGAAGCGCTCCTGGCCTTCTTCGTCGAGTCCACTTTCCTGGGCCTGTGGATCTTCGGCTGGAAGCAGCTCAAGCCGGCCATCCACCTCGCCTGCCTCTGGGTGGCCGTCATTGGCTCGGCGCTTTCCGCCTACTTCATCATCGTGGCCAACAGCTGGATGCAGCATCCGGTGGGTGTGGAAATGATCAACGGCCGGCCCGTCATGACCGACGCCTGGGCGGTCTTTACCAACAACACGGCCCTTGTGGCCGTCCCGCACACCCTGTTCGGCGCCCTCGCCGTGGCCGGCGGCTTCCTCCTGGGCATCGCCTGGTACCACCTGTGGCGGCGGCGGCACGACGGCGTGGACACGGTGGGTGCCGACGGCCGGGTGGTCCCGGGTGAAGACGCCCGCATCCCGGGCCGCGACCGCGCCGACCACAAGGTGTGGATCCGGTCCCTGCGCATTGGCGCCGTCGTGGCCATGATCTCCTTTGCCGGCACCGCTGTCACCGGCGACCTCCAGGGCAAGCTGATGTTCCAGCAGCAGCCGATGAAGATGGCCGCCGCGGAGGCTGCCTGCCACGACGGCACCGGTTTCTCCGTCCTGAGCGTCGGAAACGTCGGCTCAAAGAACTGCGACGATGTGGTGGCCGTGATCGAGGTCCCTGGCATCCTTTCCTTCCTGGCCAAGGGCGACTTCAGCACCGAGGTCAAGGGCGTCAACAGCCTGCTGCCCGAGTACAAGGAGAAGTACGGGACCAACCTCCCGGACAATCCGATCTACGGGGACCGCGCAGGGCAGGAGATCCAGTACGTGCCCGTCATGGAGGTCACCTACTGGGGCTTCCGGATGATGATCGGTTTCGGCGGCCTCGCCGCCCTGGCGGCACTGGTGGCCCTCTGGCTCACCCGCAAGGGAACGGTGCCGGAATCCCGGTGGCTCATGCGGCTGGCAGTCTTCGGCATCCTGGCCCCCTTCGGCGCCAACGCCGCCGGCTGGATCTTCACCGAAATGGGCCGCCAGCCCTTCGTCGTGGCGCCCAACCCGGATCCCAGCGGCATCGACCAGGTCTTCATGTTTACCGCCGCTGCGGTATCCCCGGGGGTCTCCGCCGGGGAACTCATTGCCTCGCTGGTGGCGCTGACCGCCGTGTACGCCGTCCTGCTGGTGGTGGAAGTCAAGCTGCTGGTCAAGTACATCCGCGGCGGTGTGGTGTCCGCGATGCCGGAACTCGCAGCCGCGCCGGCCGACGAGAACGAGGACCAGACGCCCGGCCCCGGCGGCAACAGCGAGTCCAAGCCTGCCGACGACGTCCTGGCCTTCGCCTACTAGCAGAGGAAACAAACAATGGAACTGCTTCCCACCATTTGGTTCATCGCCATTGCGGTGCTGTGGACCGGCTACCTTTTCCTGGAGGGCTTCGACCTGGGGGTCGGGATGCTGATGAAGCTCTTCGCCCGCAACAACACCGAGCGCCGGGTACTGCTGAATACCATCGGTCCTGTGTGGGACGGCAACGAGGTGTGGCTGCTGACCGCCGGCGGCGCCACCTTCGCAGCCTTCCCCCTCTGGTACGCATCGCTGTTCTCCGCGCTCTACCTTCCCCTGCTGGTGGTCCTGCTGGCCCTGATCTTCCGGGCGGTCGCATTCGAATACCGGGGCAAGGTGGACACGGACAGCTGGCGGAACCGGTGGGACTGGGCCATCGCGCTCGGTTCCTTCTTCGCGGCGTTCGGCGTGGGCGCCGCCCTGGCCCTCACCACCACCGGCCTTCCGCTGAACGCCAACGGCGACCGCGAGGGCGGCCCCATGGCCTGGTTCAGCGGTTACGCACTCCTGGGCGGACTCGCCGTCGTGGGTTTCTCACTCCTCCACGCCCTGGCCTTCCTGGCCCTCAAGACCGACGGCGAGGTCCGGCACCGTGCCCGCCAGTGGGTGGTGCGGCTCCTGCCGGTCCTGCTCCTGCCCATCGCGGCATGGGCCCTGGCCATCCAGTTCCTGGACGGCAAACCGTGGACCTGGGCCGCCGTCGTACTGGCCGTTGGCGCCGCCGCCACCGCCTGGCTCCTGGCCCGGAACGGCTCCGAAGGCAGGGCCTTCCTCGCCCTAGGTGCCTTCCTGGTCCTGGGCACTGCCTCCATCTTCGGCGCAGTGTTCCCGGTGGTGCTGCCCTCCACGCTGGACAGCGCCTTTGACCTCACCATCACCAACGCCTCATCCTCGGACTACACCCTGGGCCTGATGAGCATCGTGGCGGCCTTTGGGCTTCCCCTGGTGATCGCCTACCAGGCCTGGACCTACTGGGTGTTCCGCCGCCGCGTCAGCGCCGCGCACATTCCCGAAGCGCACAGCTTCCTCCCCGCGGTGGCCGCCAAGGCCTTCACCACCAAGGGCTGACGTGCGGCCAACCTTCCCCACCGGACCGGCAACCCGTTCCGCCATTTACTGGCTGGGACTGCTGGCCGCGCTCAAGGCCCTGTCCCTGGTCCTGATCGGGCAGGCGGTGGCCTCCGTCCTCGCGGGCATCGCCGCCGGGAACGAGGCCTGGGCGCAGCAGATCACCTTGGGTGCCGTCGGCGTCGTCCTCCGCTCCCTGACCGTCTGGGGGCAGGCCGTTGCCGCCCGCCGCGCGGCACTCGGGGTCAAGGAAGAGCTCCGCGCGGAGCTCCTGGAGCGGGCCCTGCGCAGCGGGGTGCGGGGAACCGGACCCGGCGATGGCGGCCTGGCCGTCCTGGCCACCCGCGGCCTGGATGCGCTGGACAGCTACTACACCCAGTTCCTTCCGGCGCTGGTCAACTGCGCCGCCGTTCCGCTGCTGCTGGGGGCCCGGATCCTCTTCGCGGACTGGGTCAGCGCGCTGGTCATTGTGCTGACGGTCCCTCTGATCCCGGTGTTCATGGTGCTGATCGGCCGGTACACCGAGGAGAGCGTGCGGGAGGCGCAGGCATCGCTGGCGCGGTTGTCCGGCCACATGCTTGAGCTTGCCAAGGGCCTGCCGGTCCTGGTGGGGCTGGGCCGGGCCACGGCGCAGCGCAAGGCCCTGGAGGAGATCTCCGAAGAATACCGGGAGCGCACCATGGGCACCCTTCGGACCGCGTTCCTGTCCGCCCTGGCCCTGGAACTCATTGCCACCATCTCGGTGGCCGTGGTGGCGGTCTTCATCGGTGTGCGGCTGGTCCATGGCGGCATGCCGTTGGAGGCGGGGCTGCTGGCACTCCTCCTGGCCCCGGACTGCTACCTTCCGTTGCGGGAACTGGGCACCGCCCACCACGCCAGCGACGACGGCCGGGTGGCGCTCGCGGAAACGGCAGCCATCACGGGCGCGCCCGAGCCAACGCCCCTGCCGGCCGCCAAGGCCGGCAGGCCCGGCGCCCCGCTGGAGGTCACCGCACTCACCGTGACTTATGCCGGACGGTCCGGTGCCGCCGTCGGCCCCCTCACCTTCACCGCACCACAGGACAGGATCACCGCCCTGGACGGTCCCAGCGGGGCCGGCAAGAGCACGGTCCTGGGCGTACTGGCCGGCACCATTGGGAACGGCGGCGGAACGGACGGGACAGGAACCACCATCACCGGGTCCATCAGTGGGCTGGACCGCCGCGCCGTGGCCTGGGTTCCGCAGCATCCCGTCATGGTGGCCAACACCGTCCTGGACGAGGTGCTGCTGTACCTCTCGCCGGATTCCACCCATGGCCCGGACCGGTTCGCCGCCGAAGACGCCGCCCGCCGTTGCCTGGAGCGCGCAGGAGCCGGCCACCTCGCCGGCAAGCACCAGGCGGAGCTGAGCCCGGGCGAGCTGCGGCGCGTGGCCCTGGCGCGCGGCCTGGCCCGGATCGACGCCGGCGCCACCCTCCTGCTCCTGGACGAGCCCACGGCGCACCTGGACGACGCCTCGGCCGTCATCGTCGAGAACGCCATCCGGCGGCTCCGCGGCCAGGCCACCGTCATCCTGGTGGCCCACAACCAGCGCACCCGGCAGCTGGCAGACCTGCTGGTGCCGGTGCGGCCAGCGGGCACGGCAACGCCGGATGCGGGCATTGCTGCCTTCCCGGCAGGCAGCGGCGACACAGGGCGCGCAAGGCCCACGGACACGCCCGTCACAGAGGCTGGTGTCGACGACGGAACGGAAGCCAGGCGTACCAGGGCCGTCGGCCCCGCTGCCACTGCCGCTCCGGGCGCCGGCCGGCTCCTGGCCGCACTCCTTGCCCCGGTCCGCGGCAAGTTCGCGGCAGCGGCCTTCGTGGGCACCCTGGCGGCGGTCTTCGCCGTCGCGCTTTCCGGCCTGTCCGGCTGGCTCATCATCCGGGCCAGCGAGCAGCCGCCCATTCTCTACCTCCTGACGGCCATTGTCGGCGTCCGGTTCTTCGGCATCGGCCGGGCGGTGTTCCGCTACTGGGAGCGGCTGCTGCTGCACGATGCCGTTTTCGCCGCCTTGACCCGTCTGCGCGGCCGGCTGTGGGAGTCCCTGAGCCGCAGGGCGCTTTCACTGCGCCGGCTCCTGCAGGGCGGCAACGTGCTGGGTACGGTGATCGACGACGTCGACACCGTCCGCGACCTCCTGCCGCGCGTGGTCCTGCCGCCCGTCACGGCGCTCGCGGTGTCCGTCCTGGCCGTGGCCGCTACCGGAGCCCTGGTGCCGGCCGCCCTTCCTGCAGTGCTTGCGGCAGCCGTCAGCGGCCTGCTGCTGGCGCCCGCGGCCGCCCTGTGGGGTGACCGGAAGTCCGCCAGCGCCGAACAGGCCCTGCGCTCCGGCGTCCTGCGCCGCGTCACGGCCGCCCTGGACGCGCGGGCTGAACTGCACGCCAACGGGGTGGCACCGCGCGTGCTCGACGCATTGCTGGTGGAGGACCGGAACGCCACCCGCGCCTCCCAGCGGTCCGCCTGGGCGGACGGGCTGGGACACGCCGTCGCCACCGTGGCCTGCGGTGCTGCCGCCCTGGCTGCGGCCTGGCTGGCAGGGCCGGAGGTCCTCGCAGCCCGGATAGCCCCGGCCACCGCGGCCGTGGTGGTCCTCCTGCTGCTGGCGCTGGTGGAGCCCTACGCTGCGATGACGACGGCGGTGCGCCAGTTCCCGGCGCTTCGTGCCGTCATGCGCCGGGTGGGGGAGTCGGGGGCCCTTGAGGGAGGCGGCGAAGCGTCTGCCGGGCTGCAGTCCGTTCCTGCCAGGGCCGGCGGTACCCCAGGCGTTGGGCTGGTGGACCTGGCCGCGGCCTGGCCGGGAGGCTCTCCGGTCTTCACGGGTGTGGACGCGGTGGCCGAGCCGGGGCGCTGGCTGGCGGTCACCGGGCCCTCAGGCTCGGGAAAGTCCACGCTGCTCTCGGTGCTGCTGGGCTTCCTGCCGCCCGCGGCCGGCCAGGTGAAAGTTACCGGCCGGGCGGCGTGGTGCCCGCAAGAGGCACACCTGTTCGATTCCACCATTCGCGGCAACCTGCTGCTGGGAAGGCCCTCCGGCGACGGGGCATCCCCGGCACATGACGAAGGGCTGCAAGCGGTCCTGGCCGCCGTCGGACTCGCCGGGCTGGTGGGGCGGCTGCCGGCGGGGCTGGACACCCGGATCGGCCCGGGCGGCGCCTTCCTGAGCGGCGGCGAGCGCCAGCGCCTGGCTGTGGCCCGGACCCTGCTGACCGGTGCCGACGTGATCCTGCTGGATGAGCCCACCGCCCACCTGGATGCGGAATCCGCCGCGGCCATGCTCGCGGACCTGCGTTCCGGCCTGCGGGACCGAACGGTGGTGCTGGTCACCCACAACCCAGCTGATATCCAGGCCGGTGACGGGCGCCTGGACCTCAGCGCCTATTCAGGACAGGCCCAGGCACCGCTGGCGCGTTTGCGCTGACTCTCCTCCCGCTGACGCCCCTCCCGCTGACCCTGGAAGGGGCGGGGCGACCGTGTCCCTAGCCGTTGACGTCGTGCAGGTGATGGACGACGTCGTGCAGGAAGTATTGGGAGAGCGTCAGGACGGTGAACTCGGAGCCGTTGCTGCGCAGACCCCTGCGCCCCCAGTCCTCTTCGGGGACACGGGCGAAGGACTCGGCCGCCTCGTGTCCTTCTGCCGCCAGTTCGAGGCCCACTTCCGACGGGTCGGCGTTGGCATAGTCCTTTTCGATCGCCGTCAGGTCCTGGTCCCAGTCCGCGAAGCGGGCATCATCCGACGTGAGCATCAGGTTCAGCCGCTGCACGAAGAGGGTGAAAACGTCCCGCACGTGGCAGGCGTACTCAACCGCAGACCACGTGTCGTCATCGGGGCGCTCCGCCGCATCCGGCCGGCGCAGGACGGCGAGCCACCGCGGGATCATGCTTTCGATGGAGCCCGGGACCGTTGCCGGTGTGGCGGAGGAGGCGTCGAAGGAGCATTCCGGGCAGGGGCGGGACAGGACCCAGGTCCAGTCCTTGGCATCAGGAACGATAGGCATGGGAGCAGTCTAAGCGGTGGGGCCGGGCCCGGCTGTGCCAGCCGAGCCCGGCCCTTCTAGGCCCCGGCGGATTCCCCATCGGGCCAGGCCATGGCCGGGCCCACCGCTTCCACGGCCTGGGAGAGCGGGACGCCTGAGCCGTCACGCCGGCCGTGCTCCTGCGGCAGCGAGCGCGCCACGCCGGCGGCAGACGATGCCTTCGCGGGGCCATGCCCTGCCCAGGCGAGCAGCAGCATGTCCTCGCCCTTCAGGAACCGGTGCGACCGGACCCCTGCCGTCGCGCGTCCCTTGGCAGGGTATTCGGAGAAGGCGGTGACCTTGGCCGTGCCTGGAGCGGTGCCGGGCAGGGCGCCGTTGGTGCCGGCGATGGTTACTACGACGGCGGCCTCGTCCTTGGGCTGCACGGCGCCGAAGAAGATGACCTGGTCGCCCGCGGCAAGCTTGATTCCCGCCATGCCGCCGGCGGTACGCCCCTGCGGACGGACGGCGGATGCCGGGAACTTCAGCAGCTGGGCTTCCCTGGTGAGGAACACCAGGTCGGCGTCGTCTGCGGCGGCCGGAGCGACGCCGACTACAACGTCCTTGTCCTTGAGCGTGATGACTTCCCAGTCTTCGCGGTTGAGGGGGTAGTCCGGCTGGACGCGCTTGACCACGCCCTGGGCCGTGCCGATGGCCAGGACCTCGTCCAGGCGCACGAACGCCACCAGGGACTCACCCTTCACCAGCGTGAGGAACTCCTTGGCCGGAACGCCGCCGGCGAGGTTGGGCAGTCCGGCCATGGGCGCCAGCACCGGCATGTCCATGACCTGCAGCCGGAGCATGCGGCCCAGCGAGGTGACCGCCGCGATCTCGCCGCGGGCCGAGGTCTTCACCACGGACGTGTACACGTCGTGCTTGCTCCGGGGCCCTGCCTCGGCCAGCGGCTCCTGGTTGCTGGTCCGCGCCACCTGCCCGGAGGCTGTGAGGATCGCCCAGCAGGGGTCGTCCGCGATCTCCAGCGACAGGGGTGCGGCCTTGCCCTTCTTGCCGTTGGCCCCTGCAAGCTCGGCCGCCACGGTGGGGGAGACGGCCTCGGATTCGAGCAGGACCGTCCGGCGCGGTGTGCCGTGTTCCTCGGCGATGGCGCCCAGTTCGTCGGAGACCACGGTGCGCAGCAGTTCCTCGGAGCCCAGGATTGCCTCGAGTTCTGCAATCTCGCGGCGCAGTTCGTCCTGCTCCTTCTCCAGCTCGATCCGGGAGTATTTGGTGAGCTGGCGCAGGCGCAGTTCCAGGATGTAGTTGGCCTGGATCTCGGTGAGGTCGTAGATGGACATCAGCCGCTCGCGTGCCGCGGCGGCCTCGTCCGAGGACCGGATGATCTGGATGACCTCGTCAATGTCCACGATGGCGATGAGGAGGCCCTCCACCAGGTGCAGGCGGTCCTTCTTCTTCCCGAGCCGGAAGACGGTCCGGCGGCGGACCACGTTGATGCGGTGGTTGACGTAGACGGACAGCAGGTCCACCAGGCCCAAGGTCTGCGGCTGGCCGTCCACCAGGGTGACGTTGTTGATGCCGAAGGAGTCCTCCATCGGCGTGTACCGGTAAAGCTGCTGCAGCACGGCGTTCGGGTTGAAGCCGTTCTTGAGCTCGATGACCAGCCGCAGCCCGTGCTTGCGGTCGGTCAGGTCAACGATGTCGCTGATGCCGGTCAGCTTCTTGGCGTTGACGGCGTCCTTGATCTTCTCGATGACCTTCTCCGGGCCCACCATGTATGGCAGTTCGGTGACCACCAGGCCGGTGCGGCGCGCGGACAGCTGTTCGATTTCCACCTTGGCGCGGGTCTTGAAGGAGCCGCGGCCGGTGGCATAGGCGTCCCGGATGCCGTCCAGGCCCACGATCCGGCCGCCGCTGGGGAGGTCCGGGCCCGGGACGAACCGCATGAGGTCGTCCAGGGTGGCGTCGGGGTTGGCGATCAGGTGGCGGGCCGCGGAGATGACCTCCACCAGGTTGTGCGGGGCCATGTTGGTGGCCATGCCGACGGCGATGCCGGTGGCGCCGTTGACCAGCAGGTTGGGGAAAGCGGCGGGAAGGACATCCGGCTGGGTGAGCTGGTTGTCGTAGTTGGGGACGAAGTCCACCACGTCTTCGTCGAGATGGCTGGTGAGCGTGAGGGCGGCGGGAGCAAGCCTGGCCTCCGTGTACCGCGGTGCTGCAGGGCCGTCGTCGAGCGAGCCGAAGTTTCCGTGCCCGTCGATCAGCGGCAGGCGCAGGGAGAAGTCCTGCGCCATGCGCACCATGGCGTCGTAGATGGCGGCGTCGCCGTGCGGGTGCAGCTTGCCCATGACCTCACCCACCACACGGGCGCTTTTGACGTGGCCGCGGTCCGGGCGCAGCCCCATGTCGCTCATCATGTAAAGGATGCGCCGCTGCACCGGCTTGAGCCCGTCCCGGGCGTCAGGGAGCGCGCGCGAGTAGATCACCGAGTACGCGTACTCCAGGAACGAGCCCTGCATCTCGGAGGTGACATCGATATCGACGATGTTCTCCGTGTAGTTCTCGTCTGCGATCGGGGCTGGACTTTGGCGGCGGGCCATGGGGTTTGGTGAATCCTTCTGGGGTTACTGCGCAGCGATTGGGGTGTGCTGCGGGAGTTTTTGACTAGGCTAAGCCTATGGTGGATCAGCCCGGGGACGGCGAATATCCGGAACATTGGGAAGCCGATGTCGTCCTGCGGGACGGCGGGACAGCGCATCTGCGGCCCATCCACCCGTCGGACGCGGAGGCTGTCCAGGCCTTCCATACCGGTCAGTCGCAGAATTCAATCTACATGCGCTTCTTCGCCTTCAAGGCCAGGCTGTCCGCCAAGGAGCTCAAGCGCTTCACCGAGGTGGACTACAAGGACCGGGTGGCGTTCGTCATCACCATCCGCGATGAAATCATAGGCATCGGCCGCTACGACCGCCTCCCCAACCCCACCGAGGCCGAGGTTGCCTTCAACATCGCCGACGCCCACCAGGGGAGGGGAATCGGCTCCATCCTGCTGGAACACCTGGCCGCCGCCGCGCATGAAAACGGCATCCGGAAGTTCACCGCCGAGGTGCTTCCGGAAAACCGGAAGATGCTGATGGTCTTCTCCGACGCCGGGTACGACGTCAAGCGCCACTTCGACGACGGCGTCGTCAGCCTCGAGTTCAACATCGACCCCACCGAGAAATCCCGGGCCGTAATGGAATCCCGCGAGCACCGCGCCGAGGCGAGGAGCGTCCGGGAGCTGCTGGCGCCGTCGTCCGTTGCCGTGATCGGTGCCAGCCGCAGGTGGGGGACCGTGGGGTACCAGCTGCTGGAGCACATCATCGAGGGCGGCTTCCACGGCTCCGTCTACGCCATCAATCCGGAAGCGCTGGAGCTTGCGGGCATGATGTCCTACGGCAAGCTCTCCGAAGTCCCCGAACCCGTCCAGCTGGCCATCATTGCCGTGCCCTACGAGGAGGTCACCGGGGTCGTTGCGGAGTGCGCTGCGGCGGGCGTCAAAGGCGTCGTGATCGCCTCGGCAGGCTTCGCGGACGACGGCGAACGCGGCCTGCTGCGGCAACGCGCCCTGGTGCGCCAAGCCAGGGCGAACGGCATGCGGGTGATCGGCCCGGCGTCGCTGGGCATCGCCAACACGCACCCGAACGTTGCGTTGAACGCCTCCATGGCCCCCACCATGCCGCTGCGCGGCGGCCTGGGCCTGTTCAGCCAGTCCGCGGCCATCGGCGTCTCGCTCTACGCCGCCTCCAGCCGGCGCCGGGTGGGAGTGTCCAGCCTCCTTTCGGCGGGCAACAGGGCGGACGTTTCCGGCAACGACATGATGCAGTACTGGGAGGACGACGCCGACACCTCCGCCGTGGGCCTGTACCTGGAGTCGATCGGCAACCCCCGCAAGTTCTCCCGCATTGCCCGCCGGCTGGCCCGCACCAAGCCCGTAATCGTGGCCAAGTCGGACACCATGGGGCTGCGGCTGCCGCCCGGGCATGCGGTCCGCACCACCCAGGCGCCGGCCGGTGCGCTGGATGCCATGCTGCGCCAGTCGGGCGTGATCCGGGTGGAGACTGTGGAACAGCTCGTGGACGTGGCCCAGGTGGTCTCCGGCCGGCCGCTTCCCGCCGGACCGGATGTTGCCGTCTTCAGCAACTCCGAGGCGCTGGGCAACGTAGTGGCGGACAGTGCCGTGGCGCACGGGCTGGGGGTGGCGCAGGTGGTCTCCGGACTGGACCTCGACGCCGGCCAGTCGGTGGCCCTGCCCGCACTGCGGAAGGCCCTCCTTGACGCCCTGGCCTCTGACGCCGTGCACGCCGCCGTCGCCGCCCTGCTGCCCGCCCGTGGCCTGACCGCCGACGCCGTGGCGCAGGTCCTGGCCGAATGTTCAGCCAGCGCCGGTAAGCCTGTGGTGGCAGCGTTCACCGGCATCCTGGACCCCGCCATCAACGTGGAAGGCCTGGTGGGCGCGGAAGGATGCACCGTCCCCTGCTATTCCAACCCCGGCGCCGCGGTGGCCGCGCTCGCAGCTGTAGTGCGGTACGCGGAATGGGCCGCCCGCGACCAGGGCCAGTTTGTGGAACCCGCAGGCTGCGATCCGCGGCAGGCGGAAGCAGAGCTCGACGGACTGCTGCTGGATGTCACCGGCGACCAGCTCAAGCAACTGGACCCGGCGGCAACTGCTTCCCTCCTGGGTCACTACGGCATCTCCGTCCTGCCGTCCCTGCCGTTCACCACCCCTGATGAGGCCGTGGCTGCCGCTGACGCGCTGGGCTGGCCCGTGGTGCTGAAGACCACAGCCCCGGCCCTTCGCCACCGGCTGGACCTTGGCGGGGTGCGCCTGGGCATCGAGGATGAACAATCGCTGCGGCTCAATGTGCAGCAAATGCGCCGGGCGCTCGCAGCCTACGGGGACCCTGCGCTCGAAGTGCAGGCGATGGCGCCGGTGGGGCAGGCGTGCACCTTCCGGGCCATCGAGGATCCGCTGCTGGGCCCGGTCATCTCGTTCGGCCTGGCCGGTGACGCCGTCAACCTGCTCGATGACTGGTCGCACCGGGTGCCGCCGCTATCCGCCGCGGACGTGCACGATTTCATCCGGGCCCCCCGGGCGTCCCGGAAGCTCTTCGGCTACCAGGGCCTGCCGGCCGTCGACGTGCCGGCCTTGGAGGACCTGGCGGCCAGGTTGGCTTGGATGAAGGACAACCACCCGGAGATCGCGCTGGTGGAGTTCAACCCGGTTTTGTGCGGCACCGCCGGGGTGACGATCCTTGCTGCCGACGTGCGGATCGGCAACGCCGCACAGCGCACGGACAGTGCGCGCCGGGCGATGCTGGGCTGACGCGGTTAGCAAGTGACCGGGCGATCTGTGAAAATGGGGGCATGAGCTTCCAGCCTCCCGCGTCGGCGCCCGAAACGCCCGGCAATGAAAACCAGGCCGTCCGCCAGCACAGCTCACACAACCACGGAGTGCAGGGCCAGAGCCTGGAAGACGCCCTGCAGAAGGCGGGCTTCTACCCGCGGCTGGTTTCTGACGTCGTGGACGATGCACTGGACGGCCGGGACTGCGTGGCCCACCTGGTGCACCTGGAAACCCACTTCGATCGCGCCGAAGTCCGACGCCACATTACGGTGCTGGTGCTTACTGCGGACATGCTGGTAATCACCCATGTGGACGACCAGCAGCTGGACGAGGCGGGGGAGCAGATCGTCGCCCAGATATCCACGGAGTCCGTTCCCGTGGCCCAGATCCGGTCCGTGGTCCTGAGCTACATGTACGCGCAGCCGCAGAACTATAAGCCGTCGGACCCCGTCCGCGAACTGACCCTGTCCATCGCCTGGTCCGGCGGACAGCGGCTGGACATGGGCCCGGCCAGCTGCGGCGATCCGCAATGCGAGGCGGACCACGGGTACACCGGAACCATCGCGCAGGAAGACATCGTGCTCCGCATCAGCGCCGAGGCCGATGGCCTGCAGGCCGTGCAGGATGCCAAGCTCTTCGCCCGGGCCCTGCGCGCGGTCAACACCGGTTCCGCTGCCCCCGTCTCCCACGCCCAGTCCATGGCCCCCCGGCCGCGCTCGGGAGTGTTCGGCAACCGGCTCAGCCGTGGGCACCAGCAGCGCTGAGATGCCGGAAGACCGCCACCACGCTGTAGAAGCCCCCGGACGTACCCCCGACCTTCCGCCCGCTCCCGCCTACGGACACCGCTCCATCGCCGAGGTCCTGACCAGCGCGGCAGCCAGCCTTGGCGTTGAGGGCTTCACCAACACCCTGGCGCTTCCTGCCGCCGCCAAAGTCTGCATAGTGCTTGCTGACGGCTTGGGCCGGAACCTCCTGAAGCAAAAGGCCGCGCACACTCCCTTCCTGCGCTCGGTGGTGCAGGCCGGCCAGGGGGAGGTCCCGGTGTGGCTGGACTCCGCCTTTCCGTCCACCACCGCTGCAGCACTGTCCAGCTTCGGAACCGGACTTCCGGCCGGGCAGCACGGCATGGTGGGCTACGACGTCCTGGACCCGGACCAGGACAAAGTGGTCAACCTGCTGGGAAACTGGGATCCCGGCGTCGACCCCTCCACCTGGCAGCCGTTCCCCACGGTCTTTGAACGAATCGCCGAAGAGGTGGATGTCACCACCGTCAGCCTCGCCCAGTTCGACAGCTCGCCCATGACCCGCGCAGCGCTGCGGGGTGGCAGGTTCATCTCCGGGACAACTTCCCACGCGCGAACCGCCGCCGCTGCCGAGGCCATGGCTGCCCCCGGACGGTCCCTGATGTATTTCTACGTCAATGAACTGGACAAGGCAGGGCACCGGCACGGCAGCAGGTCTGAACAGTGGGAACACCAGCTGGAAGAGCTCGACGCCACCGTCAAGCGGCTCTACTCCTCCCTGCCGGCCGGCACCACCATCCTGCTGACTGCGGACCACGGGATGCTGGACGTCCCCGAGTCGCAGCGCATTGA
The DNA here is from genome assembly GCF_006715285.1 of Arthrobacter sp. SLBN-83. Taxonomy (NCBI): domain Bacteria; kingdom Bacillati; phylum Actinomycetota; class Actinomycetes; order Micrococcales; family Micrococcaceae; genus Arthrobacter; species Arthrobacter sp. SLBN-83. The sequence goes on along the minus strand of NZ_VFMX01000001.1, from coordinate 4,064,976 downwards.
TTTCTCCAAGGATCCCGATTTGGTGGACGGAGTCCGCCACACGGCCGGTGAACCACGCATGGTGCACCTGTACCTGGATGAGGGGCACGTGGAGTCCTCTCCCCGTGCCCGCGACCGGCTCCTGGCCGCGTGGAAAGCCCGGTTCGGTGACCGGGTGTGGGCCTTCACCCGGGAGGAAGCCGTTGCCGGGGGGCTCTTTGGTGACGTGCGGCCTGCTGTTGAAGGCAGGATTGGCGACGTGATGATCGCGGCGCGTGACGCCGTCGCACTTTACGACGGCCGGCGCATGCGGCCCACTGCCATGGAAGTGGTGGGCCAGCACGGCTCACTGACCAAGGCCGAGCGGGAGGTTCCATTGCTCTGCTTTACCGCCGAGGGAAGGAACCGCCGCCGTGGCTGAACTCATCTTCTTCTCGGGCACTATGGACTGCGGCAAATCCACACTGGCCCTGCAGATGGACTACAACCACCGGGCCCGCGGACGGGGTGGCGTACGGTTCAGCCGCAACGACCGCGCCGGTGAGTCCCGGATCTCAAGCCGCCTGGGGCTGGAGACGGATGCGGTGGAGGTGCTGGACAGCACGGACTTCTGGGACGAAGTGATGATCCGGCGCACCCAGGGCCAGAGGGTGGACTACCTGATCTGTGACGAAGCCCAGTTCTATACCCCCGAGCAGGTGGAGCAGCTGGCCAAGGTAGTTGACGAAATCGACGTTGATGTCTTCGCCTTCGGCATCACTGCCGACTTCCGCACCCGGTTGTTCCCGGGTTCGCAGCGCCTGATCGAGCTCGCCGACCGCGTGCAGGTGCTCCAGGTGGAGGCGCTGTGCTGGTGCGGGCGCCGGGCGACGCACAACGCCAGGACGGTCGACGGCGTCATGGTCACCGAGGGTGCGCAGGTGGTGGTGGGCGACGTGGACATGGTGGTCGAAGCCGCCGCCCCGGCGGCCGGACACGTTCCCGTAGTGGGATACGAGACGCTGTGCAGGCGCCACTTTATGCGGCGGGTCACGGCACACGGTGCTTCCTTAATGGCCCAGCAGGACCAGTTGCTGCCGTTCGACGTGGACGCGTGCCTGTGGCGCGGCTCCGGCGGCCCAGGGGAGAAGCGCGGGGGCGGCGAAGGCTGATTCCGTGGGCCCGCACCTGCCTTGCGCACCTCTCTTGCCGAAATGGCAGTCCAGGGCTCCGGGCTTGAGCTAGCCCGATTGATCGGGTTGGTGCATAAGGGAGGCTGAACCGTCGGCAGCCAGTGGTGGCTCGGATGATACAGCGGCGTCCTTGCGGGTGCGCAGTTTGAGCTCGCTGACGAGCGCGCCGACCACAATGAGTGCGGCACCGGCAACCGCGATGGGAGGAAGCCGGTCGCCCGCCATCCGGCCGATGATCGCAGCCCAAACAGGCTCTCCGGCGTAGATAATCGTTGCGTTTGTCGGCGAAACTGAGCGCTGGGCCCAGTTCATGGTGAGCTGGATGACGCAGCTCAAAACCCCCAAGGCGGCCGCCGCTCCCGCCCACACCCATGAAAAAGCAGGTAATTCCTCTCCGGCCATCGGCACGGCCACGAAGCCCAGTGATCCCGCGACGAGCAACTGCACCACGGTTACCCGGCCGAGGTGCACTTTGCCCGCAAACCAACCGATGAGGATGATCTCTGCTGCGATCGGAAGGGTGCTGGCTATCGTCGCGATCTCCCCGGAGCTGAAGGTGAAGCCGACACTCGCTGGGTCGGCAAGCAGTACGAGACCGACGAAAGCCAGCCCGGCCCCGACCCAGGTGGGAAGTTTTGGTGGCTTCCTGAACACCATCCACTGCAGGACCGGTACAAGCGGAACGTAGAGAGCCGTAATGAACGCGGATGTGCTGCTGTCGATCGTTTGAAGACCAACGGTTTGAAGCCCGTAGCCCAGGAAGATCATGACCCCGATTGCTGCGCCTGCCGCAATCTCCTTCACGGTCATGCCACGAAGGACACGCGCGAAAATGACGGCGCTGATGAGGCCTGCGGTCAAAAACCGCATGCCCACGAAGAACCACGGTCCGCTGTACTGGACGGCGACGTGGACGATCAGGAACGTCGCCCCCCATACGGCGGTGATGAGGACGAGGGCAAGTTCCTGCCGGGAGAACGGGATCCGCATGCCAGTGTGCAACATAATGCTCACCTTATGGTGCAAAATAGTGCACATGCAAAATGAGGAAGCAGCCGGGGTCCTGGACCACGTCAGTGCGAACGTACGGCGGTTTCGGGCGGCGGCACAACTCAGCCAAGTCGCCTTGGCTGATCGCGCCGGCGTCAGTCGACGTACAGTCGTCAAGCTCGAGGCTGGTGAGGCGAATATCAGCCTTACAGGTCTCGATCATCTCGCTGACGCGCTGGGCGTCACCTTCGTCGATCTCGTCGCAGCACCGGCCGCGCAACATGCAAACATCAGCGAAGTTGCATGGCGAGGAAACCAGCAGGGCAGCATCGCGGTGCTGCTGGCATCCGTTCCCGCTACCAAAGATGCCCAGCTGTGGGCCTGGACCCTGGAACCAGGCGACCGCTACGACGCGGAGCCTGATCCGCTGGGTTGGTCTGAAATGATCTTCGTCTCCGAAGGATCCATTCGGGTTGAACAAGAAGACGGGCCCACCGACCTCGATACAGGCGACCACCTAGCCTTCCCGACGTCCCAGCAGTACGCCTATGCAAACGTGGGCGACACCCGCGCACGCTTCGTGCGTGTCGTTGTCAATTAATTTGGCTGCCATAGGTCTAGCTCGTAACCGCAGGAGTGAACCGCCCCGTGATGGGGGCCAGCTTCTCGTTCAGTGTGATTGTCGTACCCCCTTGTCATGATTGGTTTATGGGGAAAGCGGCGGTGGTTAAGGCTTATGCGGACATCCGGGCTGCCCTTGCTGTGCTGACTGCTGAGGTTGGCGGGTGTGGTTCTGAGGCGTTTTCGGTGGCTGATCCGTTGGCTGGTTCGGCTGATGGGTGCCTGGACGTTCTGGCTGGTGCCCGGGAGGTTGAGGCCGGCTTCGCTGGTTTGAAGGCGAAGGCTGCGGTGACGTACGCGGAGAGCGCCTCTGTTGTTGCCGGGCCGGGTGTGCCGGTGCAGGCGCAGGAGATGGCGGTCGCGGCGGAAATTGGGTGTGTGTTGGCGTTGGGGCCGCGGGCTGCGTCATCGTTCCTGGCTACTTCGCACGCCGTTGTTTCGTGGTTGCCGCGAACCTTTGAGGGCCTGCAGGCCGGGTCCCTGTCGTGGCAGCATGCGGTGGTGATGGCGGATGAGGCGGCCAGCCTTGATGCTGCGGGGGCGGCTGCGTTGGAGGCGCATTTCCTGGACCCTGCGGCCCCGGATGCTGCGCGGGGGTGCCCTGCCGGTGAGATGCCGGCGCACCGGTTTCGGGCCAAGGCCAGGACGTGGCGGGAACGCCACCATGCGGAGAGCATTGAGAAGCGCCATGCCAAGGGGGTGGCGGAGCGGCGGGTGGAGTTCCGGCCGGAGCAGGACGGGATGGCGTGGCTGTCCGCGTGTCTGCCCGCGGCTCAGGCGTTGGCCGGGTGGAACCGGCTCACCGCAATGTCCCGGTCACTCCAAGGCCCCCAGGAGTCCCGCACCATGGCCCAGTTGCGGGCCGACACGTTCGCCGAGGCGGTCCTCGACAGTGGCAGTGGCGGCACCGCCCTAGGGGGTGGCACCAGCGTTCGGCGTGGGTCTGATGCTGATGCTGATGGCGGTGACGGGCGGACTGTTAGCGGCAGCGACGGGGCCGGTGCACGTGTCGGTGCCAGCGATGGGGCCGGTGACGTCGTTGGTGTTGGCGGTGAAGGTGCCGCCGCCGGGGCAGAACAGTTGTCTTCGCCGATTCGGGCGCAGGTTCTGGTCACGGTTCCGGTGTTCTCCCTGATGGGGTTGACCGATGAGCCGGCGATGCTGGACGGGTACGGGCCGATCCCACCATCGATGGCCCGGGACCTGGTCGCGAACGGAGCGGGGTCGTTCTACCGGGTATTTGTGGATCCGCGGGACGGTGCACCACTGGAGATCGGGCGGAAGAGCTACCGGGTGACCGGGGCGATGCGGGCCTGGTTGCGGATGCGGGACGGCAAGTGCCCGTTCCCGGGGTGCAGCAACACCTCCCTGGACAACGACGCCGACCACATCCTGGCCTGGGCCAACGGCGGCCCCACCGGGATATCGAACCTGGGACAGCCCTGCCCCAAACACCACAAACTCCGACACGCCACCGGCTGGAAACCCACCCCTGCCACAAAGAACGAACCACCCGGCTGGCTCTCACCAGCGGGCCGCCACTATCAAAGCGAACACCAGGACTGGGAACCCACCCACTGGCCACAAGGATTGGTGGCGGGCAGTGTGGACATCGTTCGGCAGAATGGGTCTCCATGGGAGGATGCCCTGGCGCAGTTCCTGCGCGCCCATGCCTAACCGTCTTCGCGTACCTTGGTATGGGCGACGTCAGCTGATACGGCGGTAGCGGATGTGGGTGGCGAGTGGGGAATGCAGCACCTCGACGGGTTCGAAGCCGAAGGACCCATTCCCCTCGAACATCCGCTCACCGGAACCGAGCAGAACAGGCGCGATATCCAGAGTGAGTTCATCGATCACCCCTGCTTTCAACGCCTGCCGGACGGTGGCGGCTCCGCCCGCGATATCCACCCCTTTGCCGTCGGCGGCATCGAGTGCTGCCGCGTACGCAGCATCGAAGCCATCGGTGACAAAGTAGAAAGTTGTCCCGCCCTCCATCTGGATGGGGTCGTGTGCATAATGCGTCAGCACGAACACGGGAGCGTGGTACGGCGGTTCTGGCCCCCACCAGCCGGTCCAGTCAGCATCCCACTCGCCGCGGATAGGACCATACATATTCCGGCCCATTATGTACGCTCCACGTGGGCGCATCAGCCATTCGGTGGCAGTCCTGTCGGCATCGTTGGCCCGGGGGTCGCCGATATGCCAGCCATGCAGTTCCAGCCCGCGCTTGCCCAAGGGGTTTTCGCGGCTCTGGTCAGGACCGGCGACGAAGCCGTCCAGGGACATGGACATGTGGCAGGTAGTATCCGGCACGGGAAACCTCCATAGTTACAGCTTCTGACCTGATGGCGTGCCGGGATATTAGCATGCAGTGCAGGCGGGACGACCCGTACGGAGGGAAGAAAAGCCCTTAGTCGCTCCGGGTGCCGAAGACGATTTCATCCCAGGACGGCACGCTGGACCGCTTCGGGCGGGCAGGCCGTTCCGGTGCTTCGGTTTCGGGCAGCTGACCGGTGGCAGGTGACGCATCGTCCTGCTTGGCGGAGCGGCGGGGATTGCTGCCCAGCAGCTCATCAAGCCCGGCGCCGCCGGAGCTTGTCCCCGGCTCGGAACCGGAGGGTTTCTGTGGGGACGCCGCAATGGTGATTTCCCTGGTATCCGTGCTGACGCCGTCGTGTAGCCGCAGGCCGTCGTCCTGGCCGTCGCGATGCGGCGGAAGAAGGCTGAGCCTCGAAAGCATCGACGGCCTGGTATCCCTGCGCCGGATGAAGGAATCACCCTGGGCGGCGGGCGCGTCCTGGTGGTCATCCTGTGGCTCTGGTTCCTGTGCCTCAGGTTCGGCAGCCACCTCTGAAGGGCGGGGATGGGCGGCAGGCACACCGTGGGTGAGGAGCAGCGCCAGTGCGTCATCGGAATCCTCGTCCACACCCAGCCGCTGCCCGCGCCGTGACCTGAGCATGTCCAGGAGGCCATCGGATTCCTTGCCGGCATCCTGGGCAGGGCCGGCCTGGCCGCCGGGAGAAGCCTTGGACGTATCCGCGTCAGTCTCGAAATCGAAGGGGCGGTCCGAAACCGCAGTGAGCCGGCGGGCGGGAACAGGGCCATCCAGCGGCTCGAGTTCACTCAGTTGCTGCGCCCAGCGGTTGGTGTTCTGCAACGACTTCCGGGCCGGGTTGAACGTCCAAAGCGCCGGAGGTTCCTCGCCGATTCCGGATGTCCCGCCGGCCTTGGCCTCGAAGCTTGCCGAGACAGTCCATGTACCGTCCTGGCGCCGCCAGGAATCCCATTCCACGGTTGCGGGGTCGACGCCATGCGCCGACAGCCGGTGGGCCACCATGTCATCAAGAGTTGCCGGATTGTCGCCGAACGCGGACCGGTAAATGTCATGGCCGGGGGAGGGGGCCGCGACTTCAACTTTCCGCGCCTGCTGGGCAACATACTCGCGCTCGGCGAGGACGGGGCCTTCGTAGCGCTCCACCTTGGCCAGCGGCATCCCGGACAACTCCGCGACGTCCGCAGCGGTGGCACCGGCACGGATGCGGGCCTGGATGTCCCTGGGGGACATGGGAACGGCAGCCCGCTCCACCCGCGGTTTTGCCGTAGACCGGCTGGCTGTCCTGAGTGCCTCATCGATCGGCAGCTGGAACATCTCGCCGCCGGCCCCGCTCAACAGGAGATGTGTCCCGTCGTCGTGCACGCCTACAAGCCGTAGATCCTGCATACAAATCCTCCACCCTGGCATTACTATCAACCGAAACTCTGCCACCCGGGGGCGCGGATTTGGCTCAAGGAGCAGGGCGCGCCGTGATTTTCCGCTGGATCCTCTGGGTTAAAGGGCAAGCGAATGGGGGTGAAGGGCCCGGTGCCGGGACCCCGCGGGCGTCACCGCTGGGCCAGGGCCGCTGTCAGCTGGTCCGGATGGCGGGTGGAGGCGAGCCAGTACGGGGTCCGGTCCGCCGGATCCGTGATCTCGATCTTCACCACGGGATCAATCCAGCCGCGGATGCACAGGTAGGCGAGACCGTTCAGCCGGGTGCCGCGCTCCGCCGTCGCCTCACCGGCAGTGAACTGCTGCACGCCGCCCACAAACCGGCGCTCGATGGTGGCCCTGCCGACGGTGAGCGCGTCCCCGGTCACCGTGATGGCGGGGGTTGAGACAACCAGGAGGACTGCGATGATCGCGAAGAGCACCAGCGCTGCGGTGTAACCAGCCGCCATGCTGATGGGGGCGAAGACCAGGATGCCCGCCGCCGAGACGCCGGCTGCGATGATCCAGATCCAGGCGTTGGGCCACAGTTTTTCCCTGTAGACAACAGGTGCCCCGGCTGAGGGCGTGCTGGGGACGGATGCGTGCGGGCTCGATTCGGGCATAGCTCAAGCTTTCCACCTTTGGCTGGGTATTTCACCTTGGGCCAGCCCTGGCCCCGGCCGCCCTGGACAGCCGGGGCCCAGCCGCACGGTCAAGGGCTGCCTAGGCTCGATTTGGGAGCGCGGGTTAGAGTGAGTGACTGTGACTGATCATCCCGCAACGGTAGACCTTGTCCCGGACGCAGCATCGCCCAATGCTGCCGCCCCCACCCTGCAGGTGCAGTTGAAGATGCTGGATCCGGAGCTGGAAGCGCCGTCTTACGCGCATCCGGGCGACGCCGGCGCCGACCTCCGCGCCCGCGAAGACGTGGTCCTGTTGCCGGGGGAGCGCAAGCTGGTTCCCACCGGCGTGGCCATTGCACTGCCTGACGGGTTCGTGGCGCTGATCCACCCCCGGTCCGGCCTGGCCACCAAGCACGGCCTCACGATCGTCAACGCTCCCGGCACCGTGGACGCAGGCTACCGTGGCGAGATTTCGGTAACCCTGCTCAACACCGATTCGACCCAGCCGATAGAGCTCCGGCGCGGCGATAGAATTGCCCAAATGGTCATCCAGCGGGTGGAGCATGCCCAGTTCATTCCTGTCAGTGAATTAAGCGGATCCGTCCGCGGCACCGGAGGCTTTGGATCCACAGGCGGGTTTACCGTCCCCGGAGCCTGACCCCGGCTGCATCCGCTGCCACGCCAGCATGTACGACGGCGGGACCTCCAAGGGACCGGCCGGCAGGTTTCAGAACTGGCACATTTGAAGAATTAAGGAGTCACCCATGGTCTTTGGGTTTGGCAGGAAAACGAAGAAGGACGAACCGGCGGAGCCGGTGGATGAGCTCACGCTCGCGGAGGCTGGCGAAGACGCCCCCGCCCCGGACGCCCGCCGCCAGCATGGCCCGTTCGACGAGTCCGAAATCACCAGCACCGACGGTTTCGTGGACCTGGGAGCCCTGCTGATCACGCCGAGCGAGGGCCTCCAGCTCCGGCTCGAAGTGGAAGAGGCAACACAGCGGGTGGTGGCAGTGACCCTTGACCTGAACGGCTCCAGCCTTCAGCTGCAGGCTTTCGCCGCCCCCAAGACAGAGACGCTCTGGGACGAGATCCGCGAACAGATCGGCCAGTCCGTAGGCGCCCAGGGCGGCCAGGTTGAAGAGGTTGAAGGCGCCTTCGGCACCGAGCTGGTGGCCAAGCTGCCCGCCGGGCTCCCGGACGGCAGCCAGGGCTATCGCGTGGCCCGCTTCATCGGTGTCGACGGCCCCCGCTGGTTCCTGCGCGGCGTCCTGGGCGGACCCGCGGCACTGGAACGTCCCGCTGCGGAAGCGCTTGAGGCCCTGTTCCGGCAGGTTGTGGTGGTCCGCGGTGACAGCCCCATGCCGCCGCGTGATCTTTTGCAGCTGCGGCTGCCCAAGGACGCCTCCGCCACTCCTCCGCCCGCCGCGCCCACCCTGGAGGAGCCCGAACGTGGTCCGGAAATCACCCAGATCGGCTGAGCCCAACCTCGACGAGGCAGGGACGGGCCTTGGCGGCATCACACCGTTGGGGCAGCTTCCCGACAGGGGACGTGTCCTGTGCCAGGGGCACATCGAATCGGTGACCTTCGTCCCGGCCGACCGCACCCCTGAGTACAGCGCCATCGTCACTGAGGACGACGCCGACCGTCCCGCAACAGCGTCGGGCCGGGGCAGGCCCCCAAGGCTCCGCGTTGTCTGGCTGGGCCGGCGGCGTGTGCCGGGCATCCAAGCCGGCGCCGAGATCCGCGTGGAGGGAATGCTGGCCCGCGGCAAGGACATGCCCACCATCTTCAATCCCCGTTACGAGATACTGTCCCGCCAGGAGAACGAATGACCGAGCACCAGCCCGACCAGCCATCCGGCACTTCACGCCGTGCCGGCGGGCCGGAGGAGGGTAGGCCGCAGGCCGCAGGACAGTCCCCGGTTGCCGGCCTCGCCGCAGAGTATGCAGCCAAAGCGGGCCTCCACCGTACCCACGACGGCCGCGTGGACGTTTTGCGCAGCGCGGGGGGAGTGCAGGGCATTGCCGAAAGCATTGTTCCCGGCCTGGTTTTCCTGGTGGCCTTCACCGTCACCCGCGAGCTGCCGTTGTCACTGGTGGCGGCCCTGGCGTCGGCGGCCGTGTTCACCGTGGTCCGCCTGGTGCAGCGCCGGCCCCTCACCCAGGCCCTGGCGGGCGTGGCAGGCGTCGGCATTTCGGCCTGGCTGGCCAACACCACCGGTAAAGCGGAAGACTTCTACCTCCCCGGCTTCTTTACCAATGCCGCCTACATTTTGGCGATGGTCATCTCGATCGCCGTCAAGTGGCCTGTGGCCGGGCTGCTCTTCGGCTTCATCCGGAATGAGGGCGTGGAATGGCGCAAGGAGCCGGACCGGGTCAAGGCCTACCGCCTGGGCACCTGGATCATCGTCGCCGTCCTGGCCCTCCGGCTCATCGTGCAGGTGCCCCTGTACCTCATGGGCACTGACGGCCTGGCCGCCCTCGCCACCACACGGTTGATTATGGGCGCACCCCTGTACATCCTCGGGATCTGGGTGGCCTGGCTCGTGACCCGGCCGGCTCCGGCCGAAACCGAAACCGAGGCCGGCCAGGCGGCCTGACGCCCCAAGCAAGCCGGCACCTCAGGGCGTACCGGATGCCGGACGCTTTAGCTGCCTGACGCCAAGCCTCCCGACGCCCAAGGCGGCACCGGAAGCCTAACCGTCGAAGCCGTCGTCGTCCGTGGCAGGCCCGTGGCCGGCGCCGGCGGGTGTGCTGCTGCCCGCCGGCTGGTGGCCGGCGTCGATGCTGCCGGGCGCGGAGGAGAGCAGTTCCCGGAGGCCGTCCTCAGCGGCGATGGTGGTGACGAAGAAGAGCTCATCGCCGCCGTCGATGACGTCGTCCCGGCTGGGGGTGATGGGGGCCTGGTCCCGAAGGATGGCCACCAGGGTGGCGTCCGCGGGCCAATGGATGTCTCCCACGGTCATGCCGATCACGTGCGAGTCATGCGGGACGGTGAATTCCACCAGCGACGCCACTCCGGTCTGCAGGGTCAGGAGCCGGACCAAGTCGCCAATCTCCACGGCCTCCTCCACCAGGGCGGTCATGAGCTGCGGAGTGTTGACGGCGACGTCCACGCCCCAGGAGTCGTTGAACATCCAGTCGTTCTTCGGGTTGTTCACCCGGCCCACGGTACGGCCAACGCCGAACTCCGTTTTCGCCAGCAGGGACACCACCAGGTTGACCTTGTCATCGCCCGTCGCGGAAACCACCACATCGGCGTCCTCCACCTTGGCGCCTTGGAGGGTGGAAAGCTCGCAGGCATCGCCTACCAGCCAATGGGCACCCCGCAGGCCGCTGCGGCCGATCACCTCGGGCTTGAGGTCGATCAGCAGGATCTCGTGCTTGTGCGCCAGCAGTTCCCGGGCGATGGATGACCCGACGCTGCCTGCGCCGACGATAACAACTTTCACTGGTACTCCTTGGCGGGGGCTTTGGCGAGGACCTGGGCGATCTGGGCGCTGCGGTCCACCTGCAGCATGGCGTGCACCGTGTCGCCGTCCTGGTAGGCGGTCCCGGCATCGGGAAGGATGCCCTCGCCGAAGCGGGTGAGGTAGGCAACGCGGACATCGGCGGCCTTTTCGATGCTGCTGATCCGGTGCCCAATCCACCCGGCGTCGAGGTCCAGCTCGGCCAGGACCAGGCGTCCGGACGGTTCACGGAAGTCGCCCGCCAGGTGCTGCTCGGGAAGGATGCGCCGCAGCACCTGGTCCGCGCTCCAGCGGACGGCGGCCACCGTGGGGATGCCCAGGCGCTGGTAGATCTCGGCGCGTCCGGGATCGTAGATGCGCGCGACGACGTGCGGCACGTGGAAGGTTTCGCGGGCAACCCGCGTCGCCAGGATATTGGAGTTGTCACCGCTGGAAACGGCAGCGAAGGCGTAGGCCTCGCCTACTCCTGCCTGCTTGAGGGTTTCACGGTCAAAGCCCACCCCGGTGACCTTCCGGCCGGTGAAGCCCTGGCGGAGCCGGCGGAAGGCGCGGTCGTCCTGGTCGATGATGGCCACGGAATGCCCGGCATCCTCCAGCGTGTGCGCCAGCGTTGCCCCCACCCGGCCACATCCCATGATCACGAAATGCGCCACCGTATCTCCTCTTTATGTATGTCAGGATCGTGCAGCTAGAACTCTACCGGCACGGTCCTGGTTCGGCCCGGCCGGGCCCCGTCATGACATCGCTCCCGAATCAGACTAGCTTTGTGGGGTGTTGACAATACTGAACGCCGTCAAACGCGTGCTGGTGGGCCGTCCCTTCAGGAATGACCGCCTGTCCCATACCCTGCTCCCGAAGAAGATCGCACTCCCGATCTTCGCATCCGACGCACTGTCCTCCGTGGCGTACGCTCCGGATGAGATCCTGCTGACCCTGGCCCTGGCCGGTGTCAGCGCCGTGGCCATCTCGCCGCTGGTGGGCCTGGCCGTCATGGTGGTGCTGCTCACGGTGGTGGCGTCCTACCGTCAGAATGTGCACGCATACCCCTCGGGCGGCGGCGATTACGAGATCGCAAATGAAAACCTGGGCAAGTACGCGGGGCTGACGGTGGCGTCGGCCCTCCTGGTGGACTACGTCCTGACGGTGGCCGTATCCATGTCCTCGGCCGCCGCCTACCTCACCACGGCTGTGCCGTCGCTGCACGGTGAGCAGGCCGTCATAGCCACCATCGGCGTCGTCATCCTTGCCCTGGTGAACCTGCGCGGCATCAAGGAAGCGGGCAGCGTCTTCGCCGTCCCTACCTATATCTTCATGGCGTCCATCCTTGGCATGACCGCGGTGGGCATGTTCCAGGCCGCCACCGGGCAGCTGGGGCAGGCGCCGTCGGCCGCGTTCACCATCGTTCCGGCGGAGGGCTTCGACCAGGGCCTGGTGGGCCTGGCCGGTGCCTTCCTGCTGCTGCGGGCCTTTTCCTCAGGCGCTGCGGCGCTCACGGGCGTGGAAGCGATCAGCAACGGCGTTCCCAACTTCCGGCACCCCAAGAGCAAGAACGCGGCCACCACGCTGCTGCTCCTGGGCGTGATCGGCGCCGCCATGCTGGCCGGCATCATCTACCTGGCCAACGCCACCAAGGTCCACATCGTTCTGGACCCCGCCAAGGAATTCCTTCTGGACGGGAAACCGCTGCCGGAGGGCTACGTCCAGAACCCGGCCATCTCCCAGATCGCGCAGACCATCTTCGGCGCCGGCAGCATCCCGTTCTACATCGTGGTTGCCGCCACCGGCGTCATCCTGGTGTTCGCGTCCAACACCGCCTTCAACGGCTTCCCGGTGCTGGGCTCCATCCTGGCCCAGGACGGCTACCTGCCACGCCAGCTCCGCACCCGCGGCGACCGCCTCGCGTTCAGCAACGGTGTGCTGGCCCTCGCCGCCGGCGCCCTGGTGCTGATCATTTCGTTCGACGCCGACGTGACCAAGCTCATCCAGCTCTACATCGTGGGGGTGTTCATTTCCTTTACCCTGAGCCAGCTGGGCATGATCCGGCACTGGGGGCGGGAACTGAAACTCGCCAAGGACAAGGCCGTGCGGCGCCGGATGATGAAGTCCCGCACCATCAACACCATCGGTTTCGGCATGACCGGCCTGGTGCTGGTGATCGTCCTCATCACCAAGTTCGAGCAGGGCGCCTGGATCGCCCTGCTGGCAATGTTCATCCTGTTCCTGATCATGTGGAGCATCCGGGCGCACTACGACAACGTGGCGAAGGAACTCGCGGTGGACGAGGATTCCTCCCCGCGGGCACTGCCGACACGGGTGCACGCGGTCCTGCTTGTCTCGCACGTGCGCAAGCCGGTCCTGCGGGCCCTGGCCTACGCCCGCGCCTCCCGTCCGTCGCGGCTTGACGCCATCACGGTGGACATCGACCCGGAGGAAACAGCGCACACCATTGCCGACTGGGACAAGCTCGAAATCCCGGTCCCGCTGACCGTCCTCGCCAGCCCCTACCGGGAAACGGTCACGCCCATCATGGACTACGTCAAGCAGATGCGCCTGGACTCCCCGCGGGACCTCATCGTGGTGTACATCCCCGAATACGTGGTGGGCAAATGGTGGGAGCAGTTGGTGCACAACCAGACGGCACTGCGCATCAAGACCCGCCTCCACTTCGAGCCCGGGGTCATGGTGGCCAGCGTTCCGTGGCAGCTCAAATCATCCGAAGAAGCAAAGAACCTCCAGGACGTGCAGTGACCAGCAGGACCCCCAGCGCCACCCAGCCCCAAACCCTTGACGCCGGCCACACCGGCGGGGAGGCGGTGCTCGACGTTGGTCCCGTGGCCCACGGCGGGCACTGCGTGGCGCGCCATGAGGGCCGCGTGGTCTTTGTCCGCCATGCCATTCCGGGCGAGAAGGTCCGCGTCCGCCTGACCGACGCGGGGGACAGCGCCAAGTTCTGGCGGGCGGATGTCATCGAGGTGCTTGAGGCCTCGCCGGACCGGGTGGAGCACTTCTGGCGCCCGGCGGATTCCCTGCGCGCCTGGAGCCACGGCCACCCGCCGGTTGGCGGCGCCGAGTTCGGCCACATGAGCCTGGCCCGGCAGCGGAGCCTGAAGGCGGACGTGCTGGCCGAGCAGCTCACCCGGCTGGCCGGCTTCGAACAGACGCCGTCCGCGTGGACCGGCAGCGTGGAAGCAGTGGGGGAGAAGAACGACGACGGCACCGGCCTTTGGTGGCGCACGCGCGCCAGCTTCTCGGTCACGCCCGCCGGCAGGCTGGGAATGCACGCCCACCGTTCCGACCACATCATCCCGGTGCGGGAAATGCCCCTGGCCAGCGAGGCGATCAACGCCCTGCACCTGTGGGACCTGGACCTGCAGGGGGTGGAGCGGGTTGAGGTGGCCGCGCCTGCCAACGGCTCCCGCCCCCTGGTACTCCTGGCCCCGGCTCCCGGAACCAAGGAAAAACGGTTGCGCGCCATCGCTGCCGACGTGCCGGGGGAGGCGTCCGTCGCTGGCTTTGATCCGCTCACCGGGCAGGTGAGCCAGCTCCGGGGACGCACCTGGGTGCAGGAATCCGCCGTCGGGCACGAGTACCGCGTGACCGGCGAGGGCTTCTGGCAGATCCACCGCGACGCGCCCGGGACCCTTGTGGGGGCTGTCACTGAATTCCTGGGGCAAGGGGACTTCCTCCATCCCGGCGCGGTGGTTGCGGACCTCTATGCCGGTGCCGGGCTCTTTACCGCCGTCCTGGCCGATGCAGTAGGGGAGACGGGATCCGTGCTCTCCGTGGAAGGGGCGCCCGGAACCAGCCGCGACGCCCGGAAGAACCTTCACTCCGCTGCGCAGGTGGAGGTGGTCCAGGGCCGGGTGGAGCGGGTCCTGCGCCAAAAGCCGCGGAGTTTCGACGCCCTGGTCCTCGACCCGCCCCGGGCAGGTGCCGGGAAAGCCGTTGTTGGCCAACTGGTCGAATCGCAGCCCCGGGCCATTGCCTACGTGTCCTGCGACCCGGCGTCGTTTGCCCGTGACCTCGGTTACTTCCGCCGCTCAGGCTGGCAACTCACAGGCCTGCGCGCCTTCGATCTCTACCCCCATACCCACCACCTTGAGACGGTGGCACTGCTGACTCCGGGTCGGTGATGCGTCCGGGGTTTTGGACTACGATGGCGGTAGTAGTCCCACGTCGCGCCCGAATTCTCGGCCGGCCGTGTGCAATTTTCGGGCCCTGGAACTACTTAGGGCGTCCTAACTAGCAGGCGGTCAACCGCGCGACAAAGATGAAACTGTTGCGAGAGGAGTCCTGCGATGAGCACTGTGGACAGTTTCGGTTCAAAAGGCAAACTTAATGTTGCCGGAACCGAATACGAGATTTTCCGGCTGAACTCCGTTGAAGGTGCAGAAAACCTTCCGTTCAGCCTCAAGGTATTGCTTGAAAACCTGTTGAGGACCGAGGACGGCGCGAACATCACTGCCGATCACGTTCGCGCTTTGGCAGGCTGGGATCCCAATGCGGAGCCCGATACAGAAATCCAGTTCACGCCGGCGCGCGTGATCATGCAGGACTTCACCGGCGTTCCCTGCGTGGTCGACCTTGCCACCATGCGTGAAGCGGTCAAGGACCTCGGCGGTGACCCCAAGCGGGTCAACCCGCTGGCACCGGCCGAGATGGTGATCGACCACTCCGTGCAGATCGATGCCTTCGGCAACTCCGGCGCGCTGGAGCGCAACATGGAGATCGAGTACCAGCGCAACGGTGAGCGTTACCAGTTCCTGCGCTGGGGCCAGACTGCGTTCGACGACTTCAAGGTGGTTCCTCCGGGAACCGGCATCGTGCACCAGGTCAACATCGAATACCTGGCCCGCACCGTCATGACCCGCGAGGTGGACGGTGTGCTCCGCGCATACCCTGATACCTGCGTGGGCACCGACTCGCACACCACCATGGTCAACGGCCTGGGCGTCCTGGGCTGGGGCGTTGGCGGCATCGAAGCCGAGGCGGCCATGCTGGGCCAGCCCGTCTCCATGCTGATCCCGCGGGTTGTCGGCTTCAAGCTCAGCGGCAGCATCCCCGCCGGCGCCACCGCCACGGACGTCGTGCTGACCATCACCGAAATGCTCCGCAAGCACGGCGTTGTGGGCAAGTTCGTCGAGTTCTACGGCGAAGGCGTGGCCGAGGTGCCGCTGGCAAACCGCGCCACCATCGGCA
The DNA here is from genome assembly GCF_006715285.1 of Arthrobacter sp. SLBN-83. Taxonomy (NCBI): domain Bacteria; kingdom Bacillati; phylum Actinomycetota; class Actinomycetes; order Micrococcales; family Micrococcaceae; genus Arthrobacter; species Arthrobacter sp. SLBN-83. The sequence continues at coordinate 4,049,174 of NZ_VFMX01000001.1, read as the reverse complement.
ACATGAGCCCCGAGTTCGGTTCCACCGCCGCGATGTTCCCCATCGACGACGTCACCCTGGACTACCTGCGCCTCACCGGCCGCTCGGAGCAGAACGTCGCCCTGGTGGAGGCCTACTCCAAGGAACAGGGCCTGTGGCACGATCCTTCCCGCGACATCAAGTTCTCCGAGTACCTGGAACTGGATCTGTCCACGGTTGTTCCGTCCATCGCCGGCCCCAAGCGCCCGCAGGACCGCATTGAACTGACCGAGGCCAAGGACGAGTTCCGCCACGACCTCAAGAACTACGTGCAGCACGATGCCAACGCGGGCACTTTGGACGAGTCCCTCGAAGAGACCTTCCCGGCCTCCGACGCCCCGTCCTTCACCACCGGCGCAACCCACGTCTCGGACACCGACCGCGAACCGCCGAAGTACTCGGCAGCGCACGGCGGCGCCGGACGGATTTCCAGCCCGGTTCCCGTGAAGATGGCCGACGGGCGCGAATTCGAGCTGGACCACGGCGCGGTCACCATCGCGTCCATCACGTCCTGCACCAACACGTCCAACCCCTCGGTCATGCTGGCCGCCGCGGTCCTGGCCCGCAACGCCGTCGAAAAGGGCCTCACGGCCAAGCCGTGGGTCAAGACCTCCGTTGCCCCCGGTTCGAAGGTTGTCACGGACTACTACGAAAAGTCCGGCCTGACCCCCTACCTGGAGAAGCTCGGCTTCTACATCGTGGGTTACGGCTGCGCCACCTGCATCGGCAACTCCGGTCCGCTGGAGGCAGAGATCTCCGAGGCCATCCAGGCCAACGACCTCGCCGTCAGCGCCGTCCTGTCGGGCAACCGCAACTTCGAAGGCCGCATCAACCCGGACGTCAAGATGAACTACCTGGCGTCCCCGCCGCTGGTCATCGCCTACGCCCTGGCCGGATCCATGGACTTCGACTTCGAATCCGACCCCCTGGGCAAGGATGAAGCCGGCAACGACGTCTTCCTGAAGGACATCTGGCCCAACCCGGTTGAGGTGCAGCAGGTCATCGATTCCTCGATCGACAAGGACATGTTCGCCAAGGGCTACGAGGGCGTCTTCGAGGGCGACGACCGCTGGAAGGCACTGGACACCCCCGCAGGCGACACGTTCGCCTGGGACGAGAAGTCCACCTACGTCCGGAAGCCCCCGTACTTCGAGGGCATGCAGGCGAAGCCGGAACCCGTCCAGGACATCAGCGGCGCCCGCGTGCTCCTGAAGCTCGGCGACTCCGTCACCACCGACCACATCTCCCCGGCCGGTTCGTTTAAGTCGGACACCCCTGCCGGCCAGTACCTGCTGGCCAACGGCGTGGAGCGCAAGGACTTCAACTCGTACGGCTCGCGCCGTGGCAACCACGAAGTGATGATCCGCGGCACGTTCGCGAACATCCGCATCAAGAACCAGCTCCTGGACGGCGTTGAAGGCGGCTTCACCCGCGACTTCACGCAGGCAGACGGCCCGCAGGCCTACGTCTACGACGCCGCCCAGAACTACCAGGCAGCCGGCACCCCGCTGGTGGTCCTGGCAGGCAAGGAGTACGGTTCCGGTTCGTCCCGCGACTGGGCCGCCAAGGGCACCGCGCTGCTGGGCGTCAAGGCCGTCATCGCCGAGAGCTACGAGCGTATCCACCGCTCCAACCTCATCGGCATGGGCGTCCTGCCGCTGCAGTACCCGGCCGGCGAGAACGCTGCCAGCCTGGGCCTCACCGGCACGGAAACCTTCTCGGTTGAGGGCGTCACCGCCCTGAACGAGGGCACCACGCCCAAGACCCTGAAGGTCACCGCCACCGCAGAGGACGGCTCAGCCAAGACGTTCGACGCCGTCCTGCGCATCGATACCCCGGGTGAAGCGGACTACTACCGCAACGGCGGCATCCTGCAGTACGTGCTGCGCCAGATCTCCGCCAACTAGCGGGGCCCTGCCAGCAGGCAGCATCCTCCCCGAAGCCCCGGCCGGTCACCGACCAGCCGGGGCTTCGGCTTTTGAGCCACGTCCGGCGCTGCGAACCGAGGCGTTAGAGTTAAACGGCACGTCTACCATCCGAAGGAGGGGTCATTGGGAATCTTGGACACCATCCGGAATCCGCAGGACCTGAACGAGTTGACCGAGGAACAGCTGGAACAGCTGGCTTCGGAGATCAGGGAATTCCTGATCACTAACGTCTCCCAGACGGGCGGCCACCTCGGGCCCAACCTCGGCGTCGTGGAACTGACGCTGGCCGTGCACCGCATTTTCGAATCTCCCCGTGACAGCATCGTCTTCGACACGGGCCACCAGTCCTACGTCCACAAGCTCCTCACCGGACGCCAGGACTTCAGCACGCTCCGCCAGGAAGGCGGCCTCTCCGGCTACCCGGCCCGGGCCGAATCCGAACACGACATCGTGGAAAGCTCGCACGCGTCGTCGTCCCTGTCCTGGGCCGACGGGATCTCCCGCGCACGCCAGCTCACCGGCGAAGGCGACCGGCACGTCGTGGCCATCGTAGGTGACGGCGCCCTCACCGGCGGCATGGCCTGGGAGGCCATCAACAACATCGCCGCTGATAAGAAGCGCCGCGTGGTGATCGTGGTCAACGACAATGGCCGCTCCTATGCACCCACCGTGGGCGGATTTGCCGACTACCTTGCCTCGCTGCGCCCCACCATCGACTCCTTCCGCGCCGCCCCTGCCTACGAGGGCGCCCTGGACTGGTGGAAGAAGAGGCTGCAGAACGGCGGGCCCGTGGGCCAGTTCACTTACAAGAGCCTGCATGCCATGAAAAAGGGCATTAAGGACTGGTGGGCACCGCAGGGCATGTTCGAGGACCTCGGGATGAAGTACATCGGCCCGGTGGACGGCCACAACCTGCAGGCCATGGAGAATGCACTTTCCACGGCCAAGAATTATGGCGGCCCCGTCATTGTCCATGCCATGACCGAAAAAGGCCACGGTTACGCTCCGGCCCGCGCCCATGAAGCCGACCAGTTCCACGCGGTTGGCATCATCGATCCCGAGACGGGCGAGCCCACCGGCACGGGCGGCGCACAGTCCTGGACATCAGTGTTCGCGGACGAGATCGCCGCCATCGCCGACGAACGCGACGACATCGTCGGTGTCACCGGAGCCATGCTGATCCCGGTAGGCCTGCATAAGTTCGCGGCCAAACACCCCAAGCGGGTCATCGACGTCGGCATCGCCGAACAGCACGCGCTCACCGCCGCCGCGGGTATGGCCTTCGGCGGGCTGCACCCCGTGGTGGCCGTCTACGCCACGTTCCTGAACCGTGCCTTCGACCAGCTGCTCATGGACGTCGCCCTCCACAAAGCCGGCGTCACCATCGTCCTGGACCGCGCCGGGGTCACCGGCCCGGATGGGGCCAGCCACCACGGCATGTGGGACATGGCCATGGTGCAGATCGTTCCCGGCCTGCACCTGGCGGCACCCCGTGACGCCACCCGGCTTCGCGAGGAACTCCGCGAGGCCGTGGCCATCAGCGACGCCCCCACAGTGGTCCGGTTCTCCAAGGGATCGGTCGGCCCGGCAGTGGAGGCATTGGAACGGCTGAGCGATGGCGTGGACGTCCTTGCCCGCCGCCCCTCCGGCTCCACCGAAAACGACGTACTGATCGTCAGCGTCGGCGCCATGTCCGAACTGGCCCTTGACGTTTCCAACCGGCTCGGTGCACAGGGCATCAGCACCACCGTGGTGGACCCGCGCTGGGTTCTTCCGGTCCGCCGGTCCATCATTGCCCTGGCATCGCACCACCGCCTGGTGATCTGCATCGAGGACGGCGTCCGCGCCGGCGGCGTGGGCTCGCGCATCCGGCAGGAAATGCGCGCGGCAGGAGTGGACACCGCACTGAACGAGGTGGGCCTGCCCGTTGAGTTCCTGGAGCACGGCACCAGGAACCAGGTGCTGGAGCGCGTTGGGCTTACCGCCCAACAGATCACGCACGACGTCGTGGCCCAGGTCCTGGGCACGAAGGTTCCGTTTGCGCGGCCCTTGCCCGGGCAGCAGCACCCCACCACCGGCAGCCTTCCGATCCTGTGAGGGACGAGGATGAACTGAAGTACCCCGGGCCTGCCGGGGAATCCGGACCGGTACTGCACACCACCACCACACGCGTCCCCAACGGACTGGAGCCGGGCCAGTTGGTGGTTTCCCGCAACCGCAAGTGGAATGGCAAGGCCCACTGGGTGGTGCCCGGGCGGTACATCGGCGAAGACCAGCACGGTTGGTGGATCTTCCAGGGCACCAACGAGTTCTGTTCCCGCCCCGGTGCCGCCTTCTACACGCGCTCGGACGCGGTGCTGCTGGTGCCGCGCCAGGGTGACTGGGTAGCCACGTTCTACGACTCTGCCCACCCCGGCGGCGTGCGCGTTTACATCGACCTCGCGGTCGGCCACGAGTGGACGCACATCCGGCCCGCGGTGACCGAATTCCATGTGATCGACATGGACCTGGACGTCATCCGCACAGCAGGCCGCGGCGTCTTCATCGACGACCAGGATGAATTCGCGGAGCACAGCGTGTCCATGCACTACCCGGAGCGGCTGATCCAGGACATCCAGGCCGCCGCGGACGATCTCTACCACGCAGTAAAGGCGCAGCAGGCGCCCTTCGACGGCACCGACGTCGACTGGTTTACCAAAGGACGCAACACATGAGCGGCATTATCAGGGTCTACAAGCGCGACGACGAAGGCGCCCTCCAGTTCAGGGAAGCCTGGTTCGACGAGGACTACTCCCAGTTCGTGATGAACTTTGGTGCCGTGGGGCACCAGAGCAAGACTGAGGAGACCGACGTCCCCGATGCCGCTGCTGCCGACGGACTCCTGGACGCCTTTGCGGCACAGTGCGCGGAGGATGGCTACGCCGAGATCCCCAGTGACGAGCAGTTCTGGGTAGTGGCCCAGTTCGCCCTCAAGACCAGGGAGGGCACGGAACGGGACCGCTACCTGGAGCAAAAGGCCAAGGACGCGCTGATCAGCCACCTGGCGTGGCGCGGCCTGGGCACGGTGGAACGCTCCGGGTTCACCGACTTCAAGCTCAACATCTTCTGCCTGTGCCCGGATGTGAACAAGGCGGTCAACGCCATCAAGGTCTGTATCCGCGGCGAGGACCTGGACTTCACCAAGCTCAGTATCGGCGCCGCGCCCTACAAAGACCCGGACAATTTCAAACTCAAGCACTCAGCCAAGCCCGCCGGCAGCTTCAGCCTTTAGGAGACAGCCTTGACCAGTTACCGCCGCCTCGGAAAATCAGGCCTCACCGTCTCCACCGTGGGACTCGGCTGCAACAACCTGGGCCGGGCGAATACCGCCACCGAGTCCCAGGACGCAACTGACGCCGTCGTCCATGCCGCGATCGACGCCGGCATCACCCTGTTCGACGTCGCAGACACCTACGGCCGGGAACCGGGCCTCAGCGAGACCATGCTCGGCAAGGCCCTCGGCGGCCGGCGTGGCGACGTGGTCCTGGCCACCAAGTTCGGGATGGACGCCCAGGGCGCCAACGGTCCGGACTTCGGTGCCCGCGGCTCCCGGCGGTACATCATGCAGGCGGTGGAAGCCTCGTTGCGCCGGCTGGGCACCGATTGGATCGACCTGTACCAGTTCCACACCCCGGACCCGCTGACCCCCATCGATGAGACCCTGGCAGCGCTGGACACCCTGGTCCGCAGCGGCAAGGTCCGCTACATCGGGCACTCCAACCGGTCCGGCTGGCAGATCGCACAGGCGGAGTACGTGGCCCGCGAACTGGGCACGGAGCGGTTCATCTCCTCGCAGAACCACTACAACCTCCTGGACCGGCGTGCCGAACTCGAAGTGACCCCGGCCGCCGAGGAGTTCGGCCTGGGCGTGCTGCCGTACTTCCCGCTCGCCAACGGGCTGCTCACCGGCAAGTACGCCCCGGGCCACGCACCCGAGGGGTCCCGCCTCAGCCACACCCGCACCAACCTGGTGAACGACGCCGACTGGGACCAGTTGGGCAGCTTCAGCGCCTTCGCCAAGGAACGCGGCCTGACGGAGATCGAGGTGGCGTTTTCCTGGCTCGCCGCCCAGCCTTCGGTGGCCAGCGTCATCGCCGGCGCCACCAGGCCGGAGCAGGTCAGGCAGAATGCGGAAGCGGCCAACTGGGCCCCCACGCCCGAAGACCTTGCCGAACTGGACGGGATCTTCCCCGCAGTGCCCAAGGTGGCACTCTTCTAGGCAGCCGTGCCCGCCTACCTGCTGGACGTCGATACCGGCATCGACGATGCCCTGGCGCTTGCCTACCTTGCCGCCCTCCCGGAGACCGAGTTCGTGGCGGTGACGGCCACACCGGGGAACGTGGACGCGGACCAGGTGGCCCGCAACACCCAAGCGCTGCTGGAACTGTGCGGCCGGCCTGGAGTGCAGGTGGCAGTCGGTGCCCGCAAGCCGTTGTCCATTCCGCTGCTCACCACACCGGAAACCCACGGACCCCAGGGCATCGGCTACGCGGTCCTGCCTGAACCGTCCGGCCAGCTCAGCCCGCGGGACGCGGTGGACCTCTGGATCGAGCACGCCAGGGCCCGCCCGGGGGAGCTCACCGCGCTTATCACGGCCCCGCTGACCAACTTTGCCCTGGCGCTGCGGAAGGAACCGGAGCTTCCCGACCTCCTGGCCAAGGTGGTGATCATGGGCGGTGCCTTCTACCACCAGGGCAACACCACGCCCACGGCCGAATGGAACACGCACGTGGATCCGCACGCCGCCAAGGAGGTCTACGCAGCCTACCGGGGACGGCCGGAGGAGAAACTGCCCATCGTCTGCTCGCTGGACACCACGGAGCGCATGGAACTGCACCCTGCCCACGTCCGGGCGCTTGCCGAGGCCGCCGGGGCCACCGTCCCGGAACTGGTGCTCCCCGAGGACCCCGAGGGCCGGCGCAGCACCTCCGACAACACGCTGGTCAGGCACCTGTCGGACGCCCTCCGCTTCTACTTCGAATTCCACCGGCACTACGACCAGGGGTACCTGGCCCACGTCCACGACTTTTTCGCCGCCGGAGTGGCCGCCGGCACGCTCGAGTACGCCGCCCGGCCCGCCACCGTGGACGTCGAAACCGACTCCCCGCTCCTCATGGGAACAACCGTGGCCGACTTCCGCGGACTCTGGGGCGCGCCCCCCAACGCCCGGGTCGTGTCCGGAAACAACCCCCGGCAGGCATTCCGGGAGCTGGTGTCCGCCGTCGGGAACCTTGCACGCCGCGTGGGATAGCAGGTCCCGCACCGCGAAATGGCCGGTAGAATGGGCTCCGGACCGGCCCGGCGCAGTTGCCGCCGGCTGCTGCCGAGGTGACATAGGCAGCCACACTCCGGCCCGGCACTGCCGGGCTCCTGCCTGCACCCCAAAGGAACATTCCCCATGTCATCGCCCTCTTTGACGCTCCCGTCACAGGAACGCATCCCGGCCAGGCGCCGGTTGCTGGAGATCCTCGGCGCCCTGGCCATCGCCGCAACCTACATCTACCTGGTGCTCAACCAGCCCGCCGACATCACCGGTGGCCCGGGCAGCGCGTCAGCCCTGATTGCCCTCACCGGCTTCCTGGCGGGGGCCGTCCTACTGATCGTCGCCGTCCTGCCCACCCTGCCGGCATCCACTCTGGTGCTGATCCCGGTGGCGTTGGTCCTGAACATCGTGCTGGGCCAGTTTGTCGGCAGCACCCTGGTGCCCTTCTACCTCGACGCCATTGGCACGGTGCTGATCGCCGTGCTGGCAGGACCGGCAGCCGGCGCCGCCACCGGTGCGCTCAGCAGCATCGTCTGGTCCTTCTTCAACCCCACGGTGCTGCCGTTCGCCGCGGGCGCCGCGCTGATCGGTTGCCTGGCAGGATTGGCAGCGCGCTACGGCCTGTTCCGCCGTTTCTACCTGGCGCCGGTAGCCGGCTTCGTCACCGGGATTATCGCGGGCGTTGTTTCCGCGCCGGTAGCCGCCTTCGTCTTCGGCGGAACCTCGGGTGTTGCCACGGGCGCCATCGTCAGTGCCTTCCGGGCCATGGGCGATACCCTCCTCGCCGCCATCACCAAGCAGGCGCTGATTTCCGACCCCATGGACAAGGCGATCGTGTTCACCATCGTGGCCATCCTGGTTTACGCGCTGCCCCGCCGGGCACGCCAGCAGTTCCCCTTCATCCGGCGCCACCGGGTCCTGGCCGGCAACACCCCGGCGGCAGAGGCCCGGGTGGACGCCCCGGCCCAGGGCACTGCCCAGACTCAGGTCCCGGGCACTGCCCGCGATTCAGCCCCCAGGGGCTGACCGCACCCTGTGACAGCATCCCCGGCAGGCAGGACTGCAGCGTGACCAGGCGGACGCGGCTTAATCCCCTGACCTGGCTGGCGGCTGCCGGCAGCACGGCGGCCGTCACGACGGCGGCCGCGAGCTGGCAGCTGTCGCTCGCCGTGGTTGCCGCGTGCCTTGGCCTGTCGCTGGCAGCCGGCACGGCCCGCCGTGTGCTGCCGGCTGCCGCCGCCGTCCTGGTCCCGTTTGGGTTGTCACTGCTGGTGCTGCACGGACTGTTCTTCCCTGAAGGCCGGACTGTCCTGGCGGAGTGGGGACCTGCCCGTGTCACTGGCGAGGGCCTGGAGTTCGCAGGCCAGCGGATCCTGCTGTTGGCCGCCGTCGTCATGGCACTGACGCTGTTCTCCTTCAGCATCAGTGTTCCTGACCTGGTGGCGGTGTTGTCCGCGCGCGGCGTGCAGGGCCGGTTCGCATTCGTGCTGGCGTCCACCCTGACCCTGCTGCCCGCCATCGCAGCACGGGCACAACGGATCCGGCACGCCCAGGAATCACGCGGCCTGGTGGTCACCCGCAGCCTGGTGTCCCGGGTTGGCGCGTTCCGGCTGCAGGCCGTCCCCCTGGTCCTGTCCCTTATCGAGGATGCCGGCACCCGGGCGGCCGCTTTGGAGGCGCGCGGACTGAGCAGTCCCGGCCCGCGCACCAGCTACCGGGAGGTTCCTGATTCCAGCCTGCAGCGGACGGCGCGCGCGGTCCTGGTGCTGCTGGCCGTGGCAGCGGTGGTGCTCCGTCTGGTGCAGGCAGGCGCGGGTGGCTGAGCGCATGGTCACGAGCGGCCCACAGAACAAAGGCAATACTGGCAGTGACAGTAATGCCCCCGCGGCCGTGCTGGCTGCCGGGATCCGGCATTTCACGTTCCACGACGGGCACGTCCCTGCGCTGCGGGACGTGGCTGTTTCCTTTCCGGCCGGGTCCTTCACAGCCATCCTGGGCGCGTCCGGAAGCGGCAAATCCACCCTGGGCCGCCTCCTGGCGGGGTGGCTGCCACCGGGCGGCCACGGTGCCCTGTCAGGTTTCCTCGAGCTGTCCGGCACCCGGTTGGAGTTCGACGGCGGCCCGGGGGACCCGCGGATCAACCCGGCGGAGTGGGGCCGCCAGGTGGGCTTCGTCCCGCAGGACCCCACCACCGTCCTGTCCACCGTCCGTGCGACGGTGGCCGAGGAGCTGGCGTTCGGGTTGGAAAATGCCGGGATGGAGCGCGGAGCCATGGTGGCGGCGGTGGAGCGCACCGCCGGGCTGCTGGGACTGCGCAGCAAGCTGGGCCAGGACCCGGCGCGGCTCTCCGGTGGCCAGCTCCGCCGCCTGGCCATTGGCTGCGCGATCATCGCAGGCCCCCCGGTGCTGGTCATGGATGAGCCCTTCGCCTCCCTGGATGCGGCAGGGACGGCGGAGCTTGCCGCCCTGGTGCGCGACCTCCTGGACGGCGGCACCGCCGTCGTGGTCCTCAGCCAGACGGTTGATCCCCTGCTCACGGAAGCCGGCACCTGGGTGGTGCTGTCGGACGGCACAGTCACCGCCAGCGGCCCGCCTGCCGGCTTGGAGAGCAGTTCGGGGGCGCTCCCGGCAGCGATCCGGCGCCGCGATGCCACGCAGGCTGCAGCGCGCGCCCTGCCGCAGGCCGCCGGAATAGAGCCAGGGCCGCCTGCGCTCCAGCTCCGGAATATTTCCTTCGGGTACCGGGAAGCACCAGCCCGGGGCAAGCGAAAGAGGAAATCTGCCCAGGCAGGCCAGCCGAACCACCCCGCCTTGGTCCTGCGCGACGTCGACCTGACAGTCCATCAAGGTGAGATCGTGGCCGTGACCGGCCCCAACGGTGCCGGGAAATCAACCCTCCTGCGGCACTTCAATGGCCTGCTGCGTCCGTCATCGGGCAGCGTGGCGGTCGGCGGCGTTGACATCGCCGGAGCGCCGGTGGGGAGGACCGCGGCCTCGGTGGGCCTGCTGTTCCAGCAGCCGCGTGATCAGTTGTTTGAGCGGACCGTTCTCCGCGAGGTCAGCTTTGGGCTGGACCGCCTGGTGGGCCCGGCAGCGGCAAAGGACCGCGCTGCAGAGGCCCTGCGGAAGGTGGGCCTGGCCGCGGCGGCTGAAGACCATCCCGCCGAGCTGCCGGCATCCGCCCAGCGCCTCCTGGCGCTGGCCACCGTCCTGGCCCGCAAGCCCGCCGTCATGGCCTTGGATGAGCCCACCGTGGCACTGGACGGGGACGGGCTGGCCATGCTTGACGCCGCCGTACGGTGGGCAGCGGCGGAGGGCGGCGGCGTCGTGCTGGTCACCCATGACCTGGGCTACGCACGCTCGGCGGCGCACCGCATTCTGGCGCTCGACGGCGGCCGGCTGGTACCGGCCTGACCGCACGTGCCGCCTGGCCTTGTGGGGCCAGACGGCACGTGGCTGCCTAGCCTTGTGCCGGTGAGGCGACGCCGGGGGCCAGGAAGCGCTTGCCGTTGACCCGTTCCGAGGCGCCCACGCGGTCCAGGTACGGCGTGATGCCGCCCAGGAACATCGGCCAGCCTGCACCCAGGATCATGCAGAGGTCGATATCCTCGGGCCCTGCCACGACGCCCTCGTCCAGCATCAGGCCGATTTCCTCGGCCAGGGCATCCTGGACGCGGCGCAGCACCTGCTCTCCGGTGGAGGGGCTGGTACCGAAGGACATCAGTTCCAGGGTGGAGGCCGGGATGGCCCGCGAGCCGTCCGGTGTGGTCTCCCACAACGCCTTGACGTTGTTGTCGATGAGCTTCTTCAGGTTGTCGGACACTGGGAACCGCTCCCCGAAGGCGGCATGCAGCGATTCCTGGACGTGCTGTGCCACCGGCAGGCCAACCATGGCCAGCAGCGTGAAAGGCGTCATGGGCAGGCCCATGGGACGCAGCGCCGAGTCTGCCACCTCTGCCGGGGTGCCTTCATCAAACGCGGCCGTCACCTCGCCCATGAGCCGGAGCAGGATGCGGTTGACCACGAAAGCGGCGGCGTCCTTGACCAGTACGCCGGTCTTCTTCAGGGCCTTGGCCAGCTCGAAGGCCGTGGCCAGTACGGCGTCATCGGTCCGCGGGGCCCGGACGATCTCCAGCAGCGGCATGACGGCCACGGGGTTGAAGAAGTGGAAACCCACCAGCCGCTCGGGGTGCTGCAGGTCGGCGGCCATCGCAGTCACCGACAGGGAGGACGTGTTGGTAGCCAGGATGCACTCCGGCGACACGATCCCTTCCAGCTCGGCGAACACCTGCTTTTTGATGTGGAGTTCCTCAAAAACGGCCTCGATCACGAAGTCGGCGTCCGCGAACACTTCCTTGGAAACCGATCCCGTCACCAGGGCCTTGGTGCGGTTGGCTGCGTCCTGGCTGATGCGCTTCTTGCCCAGCAACTTGTCCACCTCGGCGTGGACGTACGCCACGCCCTTGTCCACGCGTGCCTGGTCGATGTCGGTCAGGACCACCGGCACCTTCAGCTGGCGGGCAAAGACCAATGCCAACTGGCCGGCCATCAGGCCGGCGCCCACCACGCCCACCTTGGTGACGGGGCGGGCCAGTTTGCGGTCGGGGGCCCCTGCCGGGCGCTTGGCACGCTTCTGCACCAGGTCCAGGAAGGCGTAGACCGTGGAGCGGAACTCGTCGGTCTGCATGAGCTCTGCCAGGGTTTCGCATTCCAGCACCGCAGATTCCGCTGCGGTCATGGTCCGGTTGGCCTCGAGGAGTTCCAGCACCTTGGCCGGGGCTGGGGAGGCGTTGGAGGTCTTGCCCTCGACGAACTTCCGGCCGGCTTGAACTGCCGCGGTCCAGCGGGCCTCAGCGTCCGGGGAAGAGGGGTCGACGGCGTTGGGCCGCTCCGGGACCACCTCGCCGGAGATGACGCCGGCTGCCCAGGCCAGCGACTGTTCCAGGAAGTCGGCGGGTTCGAAGAGGGCATCGGCAATGCCCAGCTTGAAGGCCTGCGTGCCGGAAAGGGTGCGGTTGTTGCTGAGCGGGTTTTCGATCATCACCTTGACCGCGTTTTCCGGGCCCACCAGGCGGGGGAGGATGTAGACGCCGCCCCAGCCGGGCACCAGGCCCAGGAATCCTTCGGGCAGGGCCAGGGCGCCCGCGCCGGTGGACACCGTCCGGTAGGTGGACTGAAGCGCGATCTCCAGGCCGCCGCCCAGGGCGGCACCGTTAATGAAGGCGAAGCTGGGGACGCCCAAGTTTGCCAGCGTGGCGTAGACGTCGTGGCCCAGCTGTGCCATCCACAGCCCGTGCTCGCGCTGCTCCAGGGACTTCACGGCGGAAAGATCCGCCCCGGCCACCAGGTAGTGCGGCTTGCCGGTCACGCCGACGCCGACGATTTCGCCGCGCGCTGCCCTGTCCCGCAGGCCTTCCAGCACGGTGCCCAGCTCCACCAGGGTGTTGGGGCCCAGGGTTGTGGGCTTGGTGTGGTCCATGTCGTTGTCCAACGTGACCAAGGCAAAGATGCCGGTGCTTGGCTTCCCCGCGGTGCCCGGGAGGACGATGTCCTGCACGTAGGAGTGGGTCACGGTTTCGTTGGGGAAAAGGTCGGCCAACTTGCGGAAATCTGCGGCGCTCATGCCAGGGCTCCTTCGGAAACGGTAGCGGCGGTCCCGCCGGAGGGGGTTCCACTGTAGTCGGGGTGGTGCGGGTTTTCCCAGATCACGGTGCCGCCCATGCCCAGGCCCACGCACATGGTGGTAATCCCGTAGCGCACCGACGGGTCTTCCTCGAACTGGCGGGCCAGCTGGATCATCAGCCGGACACCGGAGGAGGCGAGCGGGTGGCCCACCGCGATGGCGCCGCCGTACCGGTTGACCCGGGGGTCGTCGTCGGCAATGCCGTAGTGGTCCAGGAAGCTTAGGACCTGTACGGCGAACGCCTCGTTGATTTCGAACAGGCCGATGTCGTCGATGGTCAGCCCGGCGTTCTGCAGCGCCTTCTCGGTGGCCGGAACGGGACCGATGCCCATGACCTCCGGCTCCACGCCGGCGTAGGCGTAGCTGACCAGCCGCATCTTCACCGGCAAGCCCAGTTCCGCGGCGGCGTCGGAGGACGCCAGGACGGCTGCGGTGGCGCCGTCGTTAAGGCCGGCCGCGTTACCGGCCGTGACCCGGCCGTGGGCGCGGAACGGCGTGCGCAGGCCGGCAAGGTCGGCCGTGGTGGTGCCGGGCCGCGGCGGCTCATCCTTGCTGTGGACGGTCCAGCCCTCGCCGGGCTTGCGGGCAGCGACGGGCACCAGGTCCGGCTGGATCTGCCCCTCCTGGTATGCGGCTGCCAGCTTGTCCTGGGACGCCACCGCATACGCGTCCGTGCGCTGCTTGGTGATGGCGGGGAAGCGGTCGTGCAGGTTTTCTGCGGTGTTGCCCATGTTCAGCGCGGCCGGGTCCACCAGGCGTTCGGACATGAACCGCGGGTTGGGGTCCGCCCCGGAGCCCATTGGATGGTGGCCCATGTGCTCCACGCCGCCGGCAATCACAACGTCGTAGGCGCCGAAACCGATGCCGCCCGCCGTCGTCGTGACAGCCGTCATGGCACCGGCGCACATACGGTCGATGGCGAAGCCGGGGACGGTGCGCGGAAGGCCTGCCAGCAGGGCGGCGGTCCGGCCCAGGGTGAGGCCCTGGTCGCCGGTCTGGGTGGTGGCGGCAATGGCCACCTCGTCAATCCGCTCCGGCGGAAGGGAAGGATTGCGGCGCAGCAGGCCGCGGATGCATTTCACGATCAGGTCGTCGGCCCGGGTTCCGGCGTAGATTCCTTTCTCGCCGGCCCTGCCGAAGGGTGTGCGGATGCCGTCCACAAAGACGACGTCGCGGACAGTGCGCTGGGATGCGCCGCTTCCGTGCTGGCTCACGTGTAACTCCTCATCGAGACGTAACGCGCCGGTGCATGCCGGAGGGCAGCAGCCTGACGTGGGTCACCTCGATGTTACTCGTGAGTAACTTAGCCTGCAAGGGCTGGAATCGTGCGCGTTACTGGCCAGCCGCTGCTGCGGGCGCCTTGGACTCCTTGGGCGGCAGCGGCTGGGGGTTCAGGAAGGCACCGGCGATCAGGGGAGCGGTGAGTTCCACCTGCCACTTCCGGGCGCCGAGTTCCAGCAGTTCGGCGGAGATCGACTCCTCCGTGACCTCCGCGGGCGGCCGCCACGCCACCCGCCGGAGGTAGTCCGGCGTCAAGAGGTTTTCCAGCGGCAGGTCCAGTTCCTCGGCCTTTGCCTGCAGCAGGGGCCGCGCCGTGGCCAGGCGGGCGGCGGCTTCCGGGTCGCGGTCGGCCCAGACCCGGGGCGGCGGCGGAGCGTTGGTGGCCAAGTGCAGCGGCGGCAGTTCCTCCAAGGCGCGGGCCGCAGAGATGCAGCGCAGCCAGCGGGGGGCTTCGCGCTGCGCGGCGCGGCCGTGGAACCCCTTGGTGGTGAGTAATTGCGGGACGGTGGCGGGCATGGCCTTCGCCGCTGCAACAAGGGCGGAATCGGGAAGCAGTCTGCCGGGCGCCACGTCGCGTTTTTGCGCCAGTGAGTCGCGTTCCAGCCAGAGCTCACGTACCGCGGCGAGCTGGCGGCGGTCCCGGATCTGGTGCAGGCCGGAGGTCTTGCGCCATGGGTCCACGCGCGGGGGAGCGATGCCTGCCGCCAGGATGGCTGCGAATTCCTGCTCGGCGTACTCCAGCTTCCCGTTGGCCTGCAGCAGTTCGATGAGTTCTTCGCGCAGCTCGGCCAGGACTTCGACGTCAAGTGCGGCGTAGCGCAGCCATGGTTCGGGCAGCGGGCGGGTGGACCAGTCGGCCGCGGAGTGCTCCTTGGCCAGCCCGAACCCCAGCAGCTGCTCGATGACCGCGGCCAGGCCCACCCGGGGCAGGCCCGCGAGCCGCGCGGCGAGTTCGGTGTCGAAGAGCTTGTCCGGCCACATGCCCAGCTCCGACAGGCAGGGCAGGTCCTGGCTGGCAGCATGCAGGATCCACTCGACACCGCGCAGGGCGTCGTTGATGATCTCCAGGTTCCCGAACGGCTCCGGATCGATCAGCCACGTACCGGCGCCCTCGCGCCGGATCTGCACCAGGAAGGCGCGTTGCCCGTAGCGGAAGCCGGAAGCGCGCTCGGCGTCCACACCCGCGGGTCCGGTCCCTGCAGCAAGGGCGGCTGCGCAGCGCTCCAGGCCGGACTGCGTTTCGATGACCAGCGGGACACCTTCGCGTGGAGCGTCAAGGTCAATGATTTCGGGGATGGGGCTGTCAAAGCCCTCCACGGTGATGTGGGGTGCGGCAGCAGCAGCCGGGACGCCGGCTGTGGTGTTTTCCGGAGTGTTTAGGGTCATGATGCCCCCAGTTTACCGGGCTGTTCCATAACCGTTCTGTTGGCTTCGGCGCCGGGGCGGGAGTGCGGTGACGCCGTCGGGCAGCGGCGGGAGGCCGGCGAAGGTGCACACCATGTCGGACCAGGCCTCGAGATGGGCCTGGACATCGGAGGAATCGGGTGTCCAGGAGGCCCGAAGTTCGATGTCGATCGATCCCGGGCGCTCCGCCAAGGTGCCGAAGCTCTCGGAGAGGACCCGGGTGGCGGTGCCGCCCGCTGCCCGGTAGCCGGCCTTGTGGTTCTCCAGCGCCTCCACCAGCCAGGTCCACGCCACGGTTCCCAGCATCTGGTCGTTGCCCATCTCCGGTTCCAGCTCGGCCCGGATATAGGTGACGATGCGGAATTCCCCGTCCCACACGGCCGAGCCCTCCGGGTCGTGCAGCAGGATGAAGCGCCCTGTGGCAAGCTCGGTTTCATCCTCATCCGCCGCCGGACCCGCCGTTCCGGAGGCGGCGGCAAATGCCAGTGCCGCCGGCCCGTGCATAGGGGTTGAAGGCGCACCGGCGCCGGGCACCATCACTTCGGCGCCCAGCGCGACGGCGAAGGGTGCCAGGCGCGCAGGGGCAGGGATTTCCGCGAGCCGCAGTTCCTTGCGGCAGCGGGCTTTCCTGAGGGTTCCCAAGGCATGGAGAAAATCCGGGGGAACCTGGTCAAGTGCGTTCACCTTGGCAGATTACGGTGTGGGACCGGGCGGGGCAGGAAGGCTCGCCGTCAGGGGGCGGTCAGCCGGCCTGCGTGTCCCGATAGTCCCGGAGCTCATGGCGGATCGCGGCGGCAAAGGCATCAACATCTTCCTCCGTGGTGTCAAAGGAACACATCCATCGGACTTCCCCTGTGGCTTCGTCCCAGTCGTAGAACCGGAAGGAGTTGCGCAGCCTGTCCGCCACGCCGGGAGGCAGGATGGCGAAGACGCCATTGGATTCGGTCTTCTGGGTGGGCCGCACGCCGTCGATCGTGTCGACGGCAGCGCGGAGCCGGGCAGCCATGTCGTTGGCGTGCGAGGCCGAACGCAGCCAGAGGTCGCCTTCCAGCAGGGCGATGAACTGGGCAGACATGAAGCGCATCTTGGAGGCGAGCTGCATGTCCATCTTGCGCAGGTAGAGCAGGCCGTGGGCTGCCTCCGGGTTCAGTGCCACCACTACTTCGCCGAAGAGCAGTCCGTTCTTGGTGCCGCCGAAGGACAGGATGTCCACCCCGGCATCCCGGGTGAAGGCGCGAAGGGGTACGCCCAGGTGGGCGGCCGCGTTGGCCAGCCGGGCGCCGTCCATGTGCAGCTTCATGCCCTTGGCGTGCGCATGGTCGGCAATGGCGCGCACTTCTTCGGGCGTGTAGCAGGTGCCCAGTTCAGTGGTCTGGGTGATGGACACGGCCAGCGGCTGGGCGCGGTGTTCATCACCCCAGCCCCAGGCCTCACGGTCGATCAGTTCGGGGGTCAGCTTGCCGTCCGGGGTGGGAACGTGCAGGAGCTTGAGGCCGCCGATGCGTTCCGGAGCCCCGTTCTCGTCCATGTTGATGTGGGCGGTGGAGGCGCAGACCACCGCACCCCAGCGGGGGAGGAGGGACTGCAGGGACAGGACGTTGGCGCCGGTGCCGTTGAACACTGGGAAGCATTCGATGCCGGGGCCGAAGTGCTCAACCATCAGCTCCTGCAGCCGGGCGGTGTAGTCGTCTTCGCCGTAGGAGACCTGATGCCCTTCGTTGGCCGCGGCCAGCGCTGCCAGGACCTCGGGGTGGACGCCGGAATAGTTGTCCGAGGCGAAGCCGCGCACGTTCGGATCGTGCAGCCGCAGTGCCGCGCCGGTTTCTGCTGTTGTCGTCATAGGGTTGCTCACGCTTTCAGTTTAGGGACAGTCACGGCCGTCAGTCGGCCAGCCTGAGCCGGGCACCGTTGAGTTCGGTGGACGGAGTGCCGAAAAGCCGTACGACGGCGGCAGCAAGGTCGGCGACGTCCGTCGCCCCGGGAAACTTCCGCTCCGGGTGGGCGCGGCGGAGCTCGTCGTCCACCAGCGCCTTGACCACCAAAACCGTGGCGGCAGCCTTGCCGCCGCCGGCCTCCGATGCCCGGCGAAAGCCGTCCGCCATGGCCATGGTCCACGCTTCAGCCGCAGCCTTTGCCGCCACATAACTGGCGACTGCCGCGGTGGGCTTGTCCAGCGCGGTGGAGGAGACCATCGCAAACCGTCCGGAGGCGGACGCGGCAATGTCGTCGAAGAAGACACGCGATACGTTCCGCAGCGTGGTGATGGCGCCGCGTTCCAGGAAGTCCCAGTCGTCGTCCGACTGGTCGGCGATCCCCTTGGCGCCACGCCAGCCGCCCACCAGGTGGATCACGGCGTCCACGGACCCGAAGGCCGCGGCAATCTCGTCGCGCAGCTTCCGGACTTCGGCCAAAACCGCCAGGTCGCACGTGAAGGGGGTGACGCCGTCGCCCGCTTTCTCCGCCGCGTCCGCGATCCTGGCCTGGTCTGATCCCACGGTGGCCACGCGGTGCCCCGCGGAGGCGAGGGCGCCGGCGACGGCGATCCCCGAGGCGCCGCTGCCTCCGGTAACCAGGACGCGGACCGGCGCGGAACCAGTCACCGAGCCTGTGGCTGTACTGGTCACAGCGCGGAGCGGCCGGTGATGCCGGCGGTGGATTCAATAACCGGGCGCATTTTCTTCTCCAGTGCCTCGTAGAACATGGACAGCGGGAATTCGTCGTCCAGGACCTGGTCCGTGAGGCCTCGGGGTGTCCCCGCCAGCGGCAGCGCGTCAGGGCCCTTGGCCCATACGGAGGCCGGGTTGGGGGTGACGGTGGCGGACACCAGCTGGTAGGCCGCCAGCCAGTGGGCGGTCTTGGGCCGGTCGATGGAGCGCCAGTACAGCTCGTCAATGCTGGCTCCCAATGCGATGACGGCGTCCGCCACCTCATCCCAGTCGATGGTAAGCCGTGTGTCCGTCCAGTGCAGCACGTGCTGCTGGTGCAGCCAGGCGAACAGGAGCTGGCCGCCCAGGCCGTCGTAGTTGCGGACCCGGCTGCCGGTGATGGCGAAGCGGAAGATGCGGTCGAAGATGATGGCGTACTGCACCAGCTTGGCGTGCCGCCGCGCTTCGGGATCGGCGTCGTCGTCCTTTTCAATCCGGACCGACTCGCGGAAGGCCGTGAGGTCACAGCGCAGTTCCTCCAGCGAGTACAGGAAGTAGGGCATCCGCTGCTTGATCATGAAGGGATCGAACGGCAGGTCGCCGCGCATGTGGGTCCGGTCGTGGATCAGGTCCCACATCACGAACGTGGCCTCGGTGAGTTCCTGGTCGGCGAGCAGCTCCGCGGCGCCCTCCGGCAGCTCCAGGGAGGTAATTTCCGCGGCCGCCTTAAGGACGCGGCGGAACCGCGCGGCCTCGCGGTCGGCGAAGATGGCACCCCAGGTGAAGGTGGGGGTCCGGCCGACCGCCACCGTCTCGGGGAAGAGGACGGCGGAGTTGGTGTCGTAGCCCGGGGTGAAGTCGACGAAGCGGATGGGGACGAACAGCTTGTTGGAGTATTCGCCCGCCTCAAGCCCGGCAATGAACTCGGGCCAGATCACCTCGACCAGCACGGCCTCCACCAGCCGGTTGCTGCTGCCGTTCTGGGTGTACATGGGGAAGACCACCAGGTGCTGCAGGCCGTCATGGCGCAGCTCCTGGGGCTGGAACGCCAGCAGGGAGGACAGGAAGTCCGGAACCGCGAACCCACCGGCGGCCCATGCTTCGAAGTCTGCGCAGGCAGCGTCGAGGTAAGCGGCGTCGTGCGGGAAGGCGGGGGCCAGGGCCCTGATCGCCGCCACGATGGCTTCCACGTGCCCGGCTGCTTCCAAATGGTCGGCAGGCTCCGGCACGGACCCATCCTTGACCTGGAGCGCCTGCAGCGCGGTGGCGGCCGTCTTCAGCCGGAGCCAGTCCTGGTTCTGTGCGGAAATGCCGCTTAATGCGGTGGTCAGGGTCTCTGTCATCGTCGGCTGCCTTTCTGGATGCTTGCGTCTCTTTGGCGAGCGTAACAAGCAACCAGAAGGACTTATGCCTAAAGGCGACTTGAATAAGAAAGATTTAGCCTCGACGGCTGCTGGACTGGAACGAGACCAGCCCCCGGCTGTGGGAACAGCGCGGGGGCTGGGACGTGCCCGCCGGCGTCAGGCGCTTGGCCCTACACGGAGTGCCTAGCCCTGGGGCCCGACTTCGGCGTCATCCTTGCCCACCAGCCGGAGGGAGACGGAGTTGATGCAGTAGCGCTGGTCGGTGGGAGTGCCGTAGCCCTCGCCCTCGAAGACATGTCCCAGGTGGGAGTCGCAGGAAGCACACCGCACTTCGATCCGGTCCATGCCCAGGGTCCGGTCGTGGATGTAGCGGACGTTCCCCTCGGCCAGCGGCGCCCAGAACGAGGGCCAGCCGCAGTGGGAGTCGAACTTCTCATTGCTGGTGAACAGTTGGGCGCCACAGGCCCGGCACTGGTAGACGCCTTCGGTGTGGCTGTCCCAGTACTCGCCGGTGTAAGGCCGTTCGGTTCCGGCCTGACGGAGGACGTGGTATTCCTCCGGGGTCAGCTCCTCGCGCCACTGGGCGTCGGTTTTCTGCACCGTGTTTGACGGAGCGGTGTTTTCCTGGCCGCCACCAACCATGTCAGTTGCCTTGTTACCGAAGATGCTGTTTCCAAAGATGCTCATAGCATTCCCAACGCTCAGGAGTCGCCGATAAATCCCGAGCCGGCGTACAAATGGAGCACAGGCACGCCCAGCTGGTCCTGCGCCTTGTTGGCCCAGTCCGTGTGGAAGGTATCGGCCACGGCATGCGGCCTGGTGATCACCACGGCCTGGGACGCCCCGGTTTCGCGGACCTTTGCCACCAGGCTGTCCACGGCCTTGCCGTCCACCACCTGGCCGGCCACTCCGGAACCCAGCCCCTCCAGGGCCGCGAGCGAGGCCGCAAGGGTCTCATCCGCATGGGCCCGTTCGACGGCGGCATCCGGGTTCCGTGCCGCAAGCTCGCGGAATGCCTTGGCAACCTCCAGCAGGGACAGGTTTTCGAGGAAGTCCACCAGCAGGTGCCGTTCGGTATTTGCCGGCACCAGGACCAGCAGGCGGCTGTCCCCGCCATCCACCAGCCGTTCAATGTTCAGGCGGTCTTCCGCACCCAGTGGTTCTTCGGTCAGGATGACGATGGGATCACTCATGGCCTTAGCCTAGCGCCGCCCGGGGACGCCTGCACCGCACTACCGTGCGGCCGGCACACCGTAGGGCGACGTGCCGGTCCCGTCCCGGAATGCGGGTATCGACGGAAGCGCCGGTAAGAATAGTCCCATGGCACCTTTCCGGCGAGCGCGCCCTGCAATGACTGCACCCACCCCGGACTCCGGCGGGATATCGCCCGGGGCAAAGTGGGCCATCGGCGGGGCGATTGCCGGCGGCTCGGTGGCAAGCCTGCTGGGCGCAGGGTCCTCTGCGCTCGCCGTCTACTTTGCCCGCCGCGTGATCACGCCGGCCCGGCAACGTACGGCAGACAAGGAAGTGCTGGCCGTGCTCCGGGACGGGCAGAAGCAGCAGGTGATCCTGGCTGCGGACGATGACACCACCGTGGATGGGGTCTACGGGTTCTTTTTCGATGGCGGCAAGGGCCACGCCCGCATCGGCCGCATCATTTCCTACTCACCGGCGGAACGGACGGTCCTGCGCGAGGTCGAAGCCGTCTACAGCGGGGACCTGTCGACTGCCCGCTGGGGGTGGTGGAGCGGTGCCACCTACCCGGAGCCGGCCGCCGTCGGGATTCCTGCCGAGGATGTGCTGATTCCGGTGGAGCGGGGAGAAGCGCCCGCCTGGCTGGTGCGCGCCAAGGGAACGGCCCGCACCTGGGCCATCATGGTGCACGGCCGCGGCGCCACCCGGCAGGAGGCCCTCCGGGCGGTGGGCCCGGCCCTGGAACTTGGACTGACCAGCCTGCTGGTGTCCTACCGGAACGACGGACTGGCCCCCTCGGCCGACGATGGACGGTACGGGCTGGGCTCCACGGAGTGGCAGGACATCGAAGCTGCCATCGAGTACGCGCTGGCCCATGGCGCCGAGGAAGTAGTCCTGTTCGGCTGGTCCATGGGAGGAGCCATCTGCCTGCAGACCGCAGACCTCTCCCGCTATCGGCACTTGATTAGGGCCATGGTGCTCGACGCCCCGGTCATCGACTGGGTCACGGTCCTGGCCCACCATGCACAGCTGAACCGGATCCCTTCCCTGGTGGGTAGGTACGGGCAGCTGATGCTGGGCCATCCGCTGGGACGCAGGCTCACCGGCCTGTCCGCCCCAGTGGACCTCAAAGTCATGGACTGGGTGTCCCGGGCCGTCGAGCTGCGGACGCCCACCCTCATCATCCACAGCGTTGACGACGAGTACGTACCGTACGGACCCTCCGCCCTGCTGGCTGAACGGAACCCGGAGATGGTGACGTTCGAAACGTTCAACCACGCGCGGCACACCAAGGAATGGAACGTGGACCCGGAGCGCTGGGAGCGGCTGGTGAAGGCCTGGCTCCGGCAACAGCTTGCACCACGCCTCAATCCCGGCTCCAGGCCCGGTCCGGGAGCGGCCCAACCAACTGCAACGGGGGCATGACATGGCGAAACAACAGGGGACCGGGGTGCTGGTTGACCGGGGACGGCTCCTGGCCGCGGATCTTTCCCAGCTGGTGGCGGCACCGGCAGGCAGGCCACCGCAGGCTTCCTGCGCCCCCTTCGACGGCACGATGGTGGGCGAAGTGCCGGTATGCACCACGGACGACGTCGATGCCGCGGTTGACCTCGCACGCGTGGCCCAGCAGCGTTGGGCGGCGCTCCCGGTTGCCGAACGCCGGGCCGTGATCCGCCGCTTCCGCGAACTGCTGCTGGACCGGGAACAGGACATCCTGGACCTGGTGCAGGCAGAAAGTGGCAAGGCCCGGCTGAGTGCCTTCGAGGAGTTCGCGGACGTTGTGCTGACGGCAAACTATTACGAGCGCACCGCCGAACGGTACCTGGGGCCGCGCCGCCGGAAGGGCGCCGCCCCCGTCCTGACCCGCACCACCGAATACCGCGTTCCCAAGGGAGTGGTGGGGGTCATCAGCCCCTGGAACTATCCACTGACCCTCGCGGTCTCCGACGCCCTGCCAGCCCTTTTGGCCGGAAACGGGATCGTGCTGAAGCCGGATTCCCAGACACCCTTCACGGCCCTGCTGATGCTCAAACTGCTCCGGGAGGCCGGCCTGCCCGCGGACCTGTTCCAGATCGTCACCGGGCCCGGCACAGAAATCGGCCCTGCCTTGATCGCGCGCGTGGACTTCCTGATGTTCACCGGATCCTCCCAGACCGGCAAGACCGTGGCCAGGCAATGCGCCGAGCGACTGATCGGCTTTTCCGCCGAACTTGGCGGCAAGAATCCGATGCTGGTGCTGGCCGATGCGGATGTGGCCAAAGCCGCCAGTGGCGCGGTGCACGCGTGTTTCTCGAACTCCGGCCAGCTGTGCGTGAGCATTGAACGGATCTACGTCCACGCTGACGTTTATGACAGCTTCCTGGCAGCCTTCACGGCCCAGGTGAAGGCGATCCGAATGGGCCCCGGACCCAATTGGGACATCGGCATGGGCTCACTCATCAGCGCTGCTCAGGTGGAGCGGGTGGACCGCCATGTCCAGGACGCCGTTGCCAAAGGGGCGCAAATTCTCACCGGCGGACGGCGGAGGCCGGACCTGGGGCCATTGTTCTATGAACCCACCGTCCTGGCAGGAGTCACCCCGGACATGCTGCTGGCCCGCGAGGAGACGTTTGGGCCCGTTGTTGCCGTCTACCGGGCGGCGGACGACGACGACGCCGTGGCAATGGCCAATGATTCCGACTTTGGGTTGAACGGCAGCGTCTGGTCGGCCCACCACGGGGAAGAGGTGGCCCGCCGGCTTTTGACGGGCACCGTCAACGTCAATGAAGGCTACGCAGCCACGTGGGCTTCCCATGATGCGCCGATCGGCGGGATGAAGGACTCCGGCGCCGGACGCCGCCACGGCCGGGAAGGAATTCTGAAGTACACCGAGCCGCAGACGATTGCCGTGCAGCGGCTGCTCCGGGTGGCGCCCGCACCCGGCATGTCCAACCGGACGTATGCGCGGATCATGAAGGGTGCCGTCACCCTGATGAGCCGCTTCCCCCGAAGCCGGTAGGACGTTGTCCGTGCCACCCACAACCCGCACCACCCAACACCAGGAGGACTGACATGGCCAAAGGAACCCGACTTTCCGGTGCAACAGTGTTGATCACGGGAGGGGGAAGCGGGCTGGGCCGCCGCATGGCGCTCGGCGCGGCGCGGCGCGGAAGCCGGGTGGTCATCTGGGACGTGGACGCAAAAGCCGGTGCAGCGGTGCGGGACGAGATCAGGGCGGCAGGAGGGTCAGCCGAGGCCCAGGCCGTGGACGTCACCGACCGGAAAGCGGTGGTCGCCGCTGCAGCTGCGGCAGGGCCGATTGACGTCGTGGTCAACAACGCCGGGGTGGTCAGCGGCAAACCGCTCCTCGATGCCACGGATGAGGCCATCGAACGGACCATGAACGTCAACGTCATGGCCCTGTATTGGGTAACCCGCGCCTTCCTTGGCGGGATGGCAAGCCGCCGACACGGAACCTTGGTCACCGTTGCCAGCGCTGCCGCCTTGGTGGGGGTCGCCCGGCAGACCGACTACTCCGCCAGCAAGTTCGCCGCATTCGGCTTCAACGAGTCACTCCGCGCCGAGGTGCGTGCCGCCAAACTCGGAATCAACACGCTGGTGGTGTGCCCGTATTACATCGACACCGGGATGTTCGACGGGGTCCAGACCCGCTGGCCCATGCTCCTCCCGATCCTCCAGGAAGAGGACGTGGCTGCCAAAGTCCTGGATGCCATCGAGTCCGGCCGCAGGAAGTTGGTCCTGCCGCCCCTGGTAAACCTGCTTCCGGTCCTCCGGATCCTTCCGGTCGGCCTCTTTGACCGGCTCATGGACGTGCTGGGAGTCAACCAGACCATGGACCACTTCACCGGCCGCTCCAAGTAGTCGCGCCAGTCGGCCTATGGCCCGGACTTTGCCGCCGCCAGCGAGCTGATGGGCGCCGCGATGGCGTTTGTCAGGCGGACCAGGTCAGCCGGAGCGAGCTCTATGTCCAGGCCCCGCCTGCCTCCCGATACCAGCACGGTGTCCAGGGCCAGGGCGCTGGAATCCAGCACGGTGGGGGAGGGCTGGCGCTGGCCCAGCGGTGAAATGCCGCCCAGGACGTATCCGGTGCGCCGCTGGGCTGCGGCAGGATCGGCCATGGCAGCCTTTTTGGCGCCCAGGGCGGCGGCTATGGCCTTCAAGTCCAGGCTCCCGCTCACCGGGACGATGCCCACCGCGATCCTGCCCTCGACGTCCACCATCAACGTCTTGAAGACGCGGGACGGATCGATGCCCAAGGCCTCCGCAGCCTCGGCGCCGTAGCTCGCGGCGGACGGATCGTGGACGTAGGGGTGCTGCACAAAGGGAACCCCGGCCGCAGTCAATGCCGCTGTTGCCGGAGTTCCCTGGGCTGACTTCTTACGCGCCATGGATGCGCGTCAGGACTGCGTCCCGGACGCCGCGGCCACCTTGCGCTTGATCCTGCCCAGCATGGCGGTCATGCCGCGCATGCGCAGCGGGGTGATGGCGCGGGTGAGCCCCAGCAGTTCCGGCATGTCATCCGGCACGGACAGGATCTCTGCTGCGGAGAGGCCGTCCAGCCCCTCGTGCAGGACACCGGCGAAACCCCGGGTGGTGGGGGCCTCGGCGGGCGCTTTGAAGTAGAGGCGCACTTCGCCGGCGGGACCGGCGTCGTTGGTCTCTGTCTCGATGGTGAGGAACAGCGGCGACTGGCACTCCACCACCTGCTCAAGGAGCTCAGGGTGGTCCTTGAGCCGGTCGGGGAGCTCCGGCAGTCCCTCCGAGAACTCCAGCAGCAGCTGCAGCCGCTCGGGCTCGGACAGAGCCTGGAAATCATCCACGATGGCCGCCAGGGCGGAAGGCAAAGCTTGAGTAGTCATCGGTCCAAGTCTACGCGGGGGAGCAGAGGGTCAGGCTCCGACGGCGACGGGCACGGACCCGCGCTCGGCGCCCTTGACGATGGGAACGCGCACGGCGTTGCCCCACTCGGTCCAGGAACCGTCGTAGTTGCGGACGGAATCGAAGCCCAGGAGGTACTTAAGGGCGAACCAGGTGTGGCTGGAACGTTCGCCGATGCGGCAGTAGGCCACCACGTCGTCACCCTCGGAAAGGCCGGCCTCGCCCAAGTAGATGGCCTCCAGTTCCTCCCGGCTGCGGAAGGTGCCGTCGGCGGCAGCGGCGCGGGCCCACGGGATGGACGCTGCGGTGGGGATGTGTCCGCCGCGCAGCGCGCCTTCTTCGGGGTAGGCCGGCATGTGGGTGCGCTGGCCGGTGTATTCCTCGGGGGAGCGGACGTCGATAAGCGGCTTGCCCAGGTGGGCCAGGACGTCATCCTTGAAGGCCCGGATGGGGGCGTCGTCGCGCTCGACCACCGGGTAGTCGCCGCGGGCAGGCGTTGGCTTGTCCTTGGTCAGTTCGCGGCCTTCGGCAACCCACTTGTCCCGGCCGCCGTCGAGCAGCCGGACGTCCTGGTGGCCGAAGAGCGTGAACACCCAGAGGGCGTAGGCGGCCCACCAGTTGGACTTGTCGCCGTAGATGACCACGGTGCTGTCCCGGGAAATTCCCTTGGCTGCGGCCAGTTCGGCAAAGGCCTCGCCGTCAACGTAATCGCGGGACACTTCGTCATTCAGGTCGGTGTGCCAGTCGATCTTGACGGCGCCGGGAATGTGGCCGGTCTCGTACAGCAGCACGTCCTCGTCGGACTCCACCACGACGAGTTCGCCGTTTGCCACTGCGCCGCCTTCGATGGCAGCCGCGAGCCACTCGGTGGAAACGAGCCGCTCCGGGTGGGCATAGGCTGCGAACTTCTCATTCTGTTCAACCGGGTAGGGCATGGCTTGGCCTTTCAGTAAGAGCACGGGAAACCGCGGAACATGCGTTGGAACCTCTTCCCACCCTAGCCAGCGCCCGGGAGGTTGTCCGTATTCCGTTAATAGGGGGAAATGTTGCCTTCATCACGTGGCGGGGCGGCTGGACGGCCTCCCGCCGGGGTACGCCCCGCATTGCCGGTATCCTTTCTGGGGACCAACCACCAGCAGAACGGACCACCTTGGTACAGATCGAACAGCTTGCCGCCCGCACCCCGGCAGTTTCGGTGGACGAACTCCTAAAGGGCTTCTACCCATCGCCGCGGTTTGGGGAGGTCTCCTTTTCGAGCTACCGCCCGGACCCCAAGCAGCCCAGCCAGGCCGCCGCCGTGCGCGCCCTCCAGGGATTTGCCGACGGCGTGGGGTCGGGCAACGGGGGCGGGCTTTTCAAGAAGCTGTTCGGCAAGAAGGACGATTCCAGGGCAGGCATCTACCTGGACGGCGGCTTCGGCGTGGGCAAAACGCACCTGCTGGCGTCCCTGTGGCATGCAGCCCCGGGCCCCAAGGCTTTCGGTACCTTTGTGGAGTACACCAACCTGGTGGGCGCACTGTCCTTCCGCAAGACCGTGGACGCCTTGAGCAGCTACCAACTGGTCTGCATTGACGAATTCGAACTGGACGATCCGGGCGACACCGTCCTGATGTCCCGGCTCATGCGCGAACTGGCGGACGCGGGGGTCAAGCTTGCCGCTACCTCCAACACCCTGCCGGGATCCCTGGGCGACGGCCGGTTCGCCGCTGTGGACTTCCAGCGCGAGATCCAGGTCCTGGCCGACCAGTTCGACGTCATCCGGATCGACGGCGAAGACTTCCGGCACCGCGGCCTCCCTGCGGCACCGGCCCCGCTGAGGAACAGCGAGCTCAATGCCCACATGAAGGCGGAGTTCGATGGCAAAACCGTGGCCCAGGACGAATTCTCCACGCTCATCCACCACCTCGCCGGCGTTCACCCCAGCCGCTACCGCCAGTTGATCGACGGCATCGACGGCGTGGTGTGGCGGAATGTGGAAACCATCACGGAGCAGGCCGTGGCGCTGCGCTTCGTGGTGCTGGCGGACCGGCTCTACGACAAGGACGTGCCCATCCTGGCCAGCGGCGTTCCGTTCGACAAGCTGTTCACCGAGGAAATGATGACCGGCGGGTACATGAAAAAGTACTTCCGCGCCGTCTCCCGCCTCACCGCCCTGGCCCGGGAAGGCCAGAACCACGAGCCGTCCTAGCGGGTATCCGGTTCGATCATGCTGGTTTCGGGCTTCTGCTGCCTGACCAGTGCCGCCCGGACCAGCAGGCCGGCCAGGAGTGCCCAGAAGGCTGAGCCAATGCCTGCAAAGGACAGGCCTGAAGCAGCCATCAGGAAGGTGACGGCGGGGGCAATTCGGTCTTCAGGGTCCGCGAGTGCGGCAGACACGGCTGAAGCAAGCGTTCCCAGCAGGGCCAAACCTGCCACGGCTTCGAGCATCCCTGCCGGTGCCCGGTTCACCACGGAGACCAGCGCGGTGGAAAGGGCGGCCAGCATCAGGTAGGCCAACCCGGACGAAAAGCCGGCCACCCAGCGCCTGCTTCGGTCCGCGCCCGCTTCCTCACCGGCAGCCAGGGCCGCGCTTAGTGCTGCAAGGTTGATGGCATGACCGCCAAATGGCGCCGCGGCAACTGTCCCCGCTCCCGTGACCAGCATGGCCGGCCGCCACGGTGTTTGATATCCAAAGGAACGCAGCACCGCCACGCCGGGCACATTCTGCGAGGCCATGGTCACCACGAATAACGGGAGGGCAATCCCCGCCATGGCCTGCAGGCTGAAGGCTGGCGCAGTCCACGAGAGTGCGGGCATCAGGGCGCCGGGATCCACGGACGTGCCGGCGGAGGCCAGGGAAATACCGATCACGGCCAGGGCCACCAGCAAGGCAGCGGGCACAGCCCAGCGCGGGGCAAACTTCATCATCGCCAGCCAGCAGAGAATCACCGGTGCCACAAACACGGGCACCGTGCCCAGGGCCTTGAAGGGCGCCAGGCAGAGCTGCAGCAGGACCCCGGCCAGCATTGCCTGGGCCAGGGAAGAGGGGATCCCCGCCATCACCCGACCGAGCGCCGGCACCAATCCCGTCAGGGCGAGCAGCAGCCCGGCGGCAATGAAGGCTCCGACGGCGGCCGGCCACCCGCCGTCGGGCATTCCGGACGCCGCAAGCAGCGCCGCCCCCGGCGTGGACCAGGCCAGCGTTACCGGGACCCTGGACCGCCAGGCGAGGACAAGGACACCAAGACCGACGGCGAGCGTCAGTGCCAGCAGGCCGGACGCAGCCTGGGCAGGATCGGCGCCCACTGCCCTGAGCCCGGCCAGGACGACGGCGAACGACGAGGTGAAGCCCACCAGCGCTGTGACAATCCCCGCCACGACGGGTCGGGAATCAAACCTGGTCCGGCCAGCAGATGGGGTGGTGGAAGGAGCGGGGGACTTGGGCATACCCGCAGGCTATCGGGAGGGCACGGGGAAGCGGGAATTGCAGCGGCATTGCTGTCATCGGCCTCAACCGGGCCGCGGGCAGACAGTCCTTAAACGCCAAAGGCGCGGGCGCCGCCTCCCGGCGGGACCCGCGCCCCGTTGACGTGCAGGGCAAGGCCCTGGCCAAATCCTTTACGGAGCCCTGTCTACCGGCGGAACCGGATTTCCAGGAGCTGCCGGAGGAACCTGCCCGGCGGCAGGTGCCTGGCCCGGGGTTCCGTTCTTGTCAATGAGCTTGGAAGCGCCATCCTGGATCTTGTCGACGTGGCCGGCGTACTTGCCGCCGGTCCTGGTGTCGACGAAATCGCCGGCCTTGGTGATGCCGTCCTTGATGGCCTGCTCGTTGCCGCGGATGAGACCCTGAGCCTTGCCCTTTAGATCGTCAATCAAACCCACGAGCACCTCCCTTCTATCGCGGAGCCAGGTCGCTCCTCGCGCATTCGATCCTATCGGGGCGGAGAAGGGGTGCCAAGGGAATTGCGTTCGCCCGGAGCGGATCAGGGCAAACAACAAAAGCAGCTCCGGAGAGCTGCTTTTCGTGGTGGGCGATACTGGGATCGAACCAGTGACCTCTTCCGTGTCAGGGAAGCGCGCTACCGCTGCGCCAATCGCCCGGAACCGGAAGACCGGCAAGTGGGATAAAAAGAGAGCGGACGACGAGATTCGAACTCGCGACATCCACCTTGGCAAGGTGGTGCTCTACCAGCTGAGCTACGTCCGCGTGTGCAGGATGTCCCGGTAAACCGGTGCTACTGCGGGCAAGTTTCCTTGCCAGTGGGCGATACTGGGATCGAACCAGTGACCTCTTCCGTGTCAGGGAAGCGCGCTACCGC
Organism: Arthrobacter sp. SLBN-83; assembly: GCF_006715285.1. Classification (NCBI taxonomy): domain Bacteria; kingdom Bacillati; phylum Actinomycetota; class Actinomycetes; order Micrococcales; family Micrococcaceae; genus Arthrobacter; species Arthrobacter sp. SLBN-83. Next base: position 4,019,179 of record NZ_VFMX01000001.1, on the reverse strand, counting down.
TGCGCCAATCGCCCATTGAATCCAAACAGTCCGGAATCGATGGTTTTCACCGAGGTGGGTACGGGATTCGAACCCGTGTATACGGCTTTGCAGGCCGCTGCCTCGCCTCTCGGCCAACCCACCGTGTTAGCGCCGGTTCCGAAGAACGTTTGCTGTGACAGTGTCCTGCGAGCGGACGACGAGATTCGAACTCGCGACATCCACCTTGGCAAGGTGGTGCTCTACCAGCTGAGCTACGTCCGCATTTTGGAGGGTTGATTCCTTGCCGTTTCCGGCATTTCCTCGCGTTCCAACGAGTAAAAACAATATAGGAGGTTCCGGGAAACTCCAAATCGCTCCGGCCGCCTGGCGTCGCATGGGCCCCACTTCCGCGTGATTCCAAGGGTTCAGTGACTTACAGGCGTGTAATTTACGACGGCGGGTGGCAGCTTCCGGGGCCGGGCTGGGGGTCCGGAGTGCTTCTGGAGGCACTTCTGCGTGGAGGTGCGTCCGGGCGCTGCGGCCGATTTTTGAAATGGGGCAGAGGTGGGCTAGCATTCAAATGCATCGGGGCGATTGGCGCAGTGGTAGCGCGCTTCGTTCACACCGAAGAGGTCACTGGTTCGAACCCAGTATCGCCCACCGCAGAGGTCCGTTTCCGCTCATCAGCAGCGGAAACGGACCTTTTTCGTGTGCAGCTCCGGCCCCCGGAGCTTTTGTCGGCCCCCTGTGAAAGAGTCTTTTGTATGACTGATCCGCTTCTCGCCCATGCCACCGAATACGGCCGGATGTATGCACGGTCAACGTCTGAACAGTTCGCCGTGCCTTCCATCACCACCGTGATCAGCCAGCAGCCGCACGGCCTCGACGGGTGGTTTGGATATATGGGTGCCAGCAGCCTGGCCAAGGATCCGCTGCTCTCGGACTGTCTGGGGAGCCCGGCCAAGATCAAACAGGCCATCAACCGGGCTGCCAAGGCTGCAGAAACGTACCGTGATGATGCCGCCAGGCGGGGGGACCGCGTCCATTACTACTGCGAGCAGGTGGCACTCCGTGCGCTTGGGCGCCCGCACGCCATGAAGGAAGCACGCGACGCCCTGGCCGCCAACGGCGAGGAAGCCTTCGCGGTCCGCTTCGACGAATGGTGGGAACTCTTCCGGGTGGAGCCAATCGCTCCCGAGATCACGGTGTGGAACGATTCCGTGGGCTACGCCGGAACCCTTGACCTGGTAGCGCGTATCAACGGACGCATCTGCCTGATCGACTACAAGACCAAGGGCACCACCCGGGACGGGCTGGTCAAGCCCCTGGATGACAAAGTGGTCATGCAGTTGGTGGCCGGGATGAAGGCGGAAGAGAGCCTGGTGGATGCGGAGGCGGGAACCTGGGAGTCCTGGAAGTATGGGGAAAACCCGGTCCTGCTGGCCGTGGCCATCGGCGAGACAGAGGTCCGGCCCGTCCGGGCCAACCCCGACGTGCTCAAGCACCATTGGTGGAAGTTCTGCGCGCTGCGCCGGGTCTGGGAACTGAACGCTGACACCATCAGTGCCGGCACGGCCCTGCTGCCCATCGCACCGCCGCCGCTGGCCCAGGCCCGCACCGCGTAGCTCCGTGCAGCCGCCACAGCTGCACCTAAACTGGATAAGTTCCAATTGCCGCCAACCGTGAGGACAAACAGCGCATGGCTATTCTGAATATCCGCATTATCGGCGATCCTGTGCTGCGCACAGTTGCCGATCCCGTGACGGAATTCGGACCCGAGCTTGCCAAACTGGTCGCCGACATGACCGAGACCATGGAGGACGTGGACGGCGCCGGCCTTGCAGCGCCCCAGGTTGGCGTCAGCAAGCGCGTCTTCACCTACCGCATCGACGGCGTCGAAGGCCACATCATCAACCCCGTGCTGGAGAACAGCGAGGACTACCAGCCGGACCACGTGGAAGGCTGCCTCTCCATCCCGGGCCTCGGGTTCCCGGTCCGCCGCTTCCGGTCCACGCGGGTCACCGGCGTGGACATGCATGGAAATCCGGTCTCCATCGAAGGGGAGGGCATGCTGGCACGCTGCTTCCAGCATGAGAACGACCACTTGGACGGCATCCTGTACACGGACCGGCTTGAGGGTGAGGACCGGAAGGCCGCGTTGCGGTCCATCCGCAATGCCAATTACGACGCCGTGACCGAACGCACCACGGCCAAGCGCGCCAAAAGCGTGGGCTCGAGTTTCGGCGGGTCCAGCTTCGGCGGAAACAGCACCCCCGGCTCCAGCTTCGGCGCAGCCGGGTGAGGGTCCTCTTTGCGGGGACTCCCGCCGTCGCAGTCCCATCCCTGGACACACTGGTGAACGCCGGGTTCGAGGTAGTCGCCGTCCTGACCCGTCCCGATGCACCAGTCGGCCGCAAACGCGTGCTGACGCCGTCACCGGTTGCCCAGCGGGCCGCTGACCTGGGCATCGATGTCATCCATGCCGCCCGCCTGGACGCGGAGGCCATCGCCAAAATCTCCGCCGTGCAGCCGGATGTTGCCGCCATCGTCGCCTACGGCGGCCTGGTTCCGCCCGCAGCCTTGGGCATCCCGCGGCACGGCTGGGTGAACCTGCATTTCTCCCTGCTTCCCGCCTGGCGCGGGGCGGCCCCCGTCCAGCGGTCGGTCATCGCCGGCGATGACGTCACCGGCGCTGTTACCTTTCAACTTGAGGAAGGCCTGGACACAGGCCCTGTCTTTGGCACCCTGACGGAAGCCGTCAAACCGCAGGACACGGCAGGGGACCTGCTGGAGCGGCTGTCCCACAGCGGTGCGGTGCTGCTGGCACAGACACTGTCGGCCATTGAGGCTGGAAAAGCCTCCCCCCAGCCGCAGTCCGGGGAAGTATCGCTTGCGCCGAAGCTGACCCTGGAGGACGGCCACCTCAATTGGACCCATCCCGCGCTGGCCATCAGCAGGCAGGCACGCGGCGTCACCCCGGAGCCGGGCGCCTGGACCCTTCTGGACGGGCAACGGGTCAAACTCGAACCTGTTCGGCTCCGGCCGGATGTCACTGACCTGCCCCCGGGCACGGTGTCGCTCCACGGAAAGGCCGTGGTGGTGGGAACAGGCTCGCATGCCGTGGAACTCACCCGGATCCAGCCCGCCGGGAAAAGGATGATGGCCGCAGCCGACTGGGCACGCGGCATGGCTTCTCTGGAAAGTGTGGTGTTCGAATGAGCAGCTCCGGTGGCAACACAGGCGGACAAGGCAGCACCGGAGGACGGGGCGGGGCCGGGCGGAACGGCCAGGGCAGCAGCGGTGGACCCGCCGGCGGCCGCGGCAAGGGCGGGCCCCCGGACACCAGCAGGCGCAATGCCAAGGGGCGGGAACGCAACCGCGGGCCAAAACGGAACTTCACGGAGCAGGCGCCGTCGCAGCGGACCAGGCGTGCCGACCCCGCCCGCCTGGTGGCCTTCGAAGTACTCCGCGCCGTGGCTGAGGAGGATGCCTACGCCAACCTTGTGCTGCCCGCCCGCATCCGGCACCACCACCTGGACAAGCGGGATGCCGGGTTTGCCACCGAGCTGAGCTACGGGGCCCTGCGTGGCCAAGGCACCTACGACGCCATCCTGGCCCGGTGCGTGGACCGGCCCCTGTCCCAACTGGATCCCGCCGTCCTGGACGCCCTCCGCATCGGCGCGCACCAGCTGCTGGCCATGCGGGTGCCGGCGCACGCAGCGCTGGACCAGACCGTCGGGCTGGCCCGTGCCGTCATCGGCGCCGGCCCCTCCGCCTTGATCAACGCGGTCCTGCGAAAAGTGTCCGCACGGACCCTTGAAGAGTGGCTGGACCTGCTGGTGGAGGGCGAAACCGACCAGACGAAGATTGCCGCGCTCCGGTTCGCCCACCCCGAATGGATCGTCCGGGCCATGCGCCAGTCGCTTGTGGCACACGGCCGTCCCGCCGCCGAAATCGACAGCCTGCTGGAGGCGGACAACGCGGCCCCGGTGGTCAACCTGGTGGCCCTTCCCGGGCTGGGCAGCCTGGACGAAGCCCTGGAAAGCGGTGCTGCCCCCGGCGAGCTGGTGGAAGGTTCCGCGCTTTCCAGTGGCGGTGACCTGGGCCGCCTTGCATCCGTGCGGGCGGGCACCACGCGGGTGCAGGACGTTGGTTCCCAGTTGGTGGCCAGGGCTCTTGCTGCCGTGGACCTCGGCGCGGCAGCAGGGGATGCAGGCGCGGATGGCGCGGCGCCCACCGACGAAACGGTTCCGTCCACTGCAGGAGAAGCGTGGCTCGATCTCTGCGCCGGCCCCGGTGGAAAAGCTGCGCTCCTTGGTGCCCTGGCACGCCAGCGGGGCGCCAGGCTGCTTGCGAATGAACCGGCGCCGCACAGGGCAAAGCTCGTCAGCCAGGCCCTGTCCGCCGTTCCGCACGACAGCTGGCAGGTCCGCACCGGTGACGGCCGGGAAGTGGGGACCGAGCAGCCGGAACGGTACACCCGTGTTTTGGTGGACGTTCCCTGCACCGGCCTGGGAGCCCTGCGGCGCCGGCCGGAGTCCCGGTGGCGGCGCTCGCCCAAGGACATCACGGACCTGGGTCCGCTGCAGCGCGAGCTGCTGTCCTCCGCCCTTGCGGCAGTCCGGCCCGGGGGAGTGGTGGCGTACGTGACCTGTTCCCCGCATCCGGCGGAGACCACTGCGGTGGTGGCGGACGTCCTGCGCAAGCGTGATGACCTGGAGCTCCTCGACGCGGGTGCCGCCCTTGACGCTGTCAGCCTGACCGGAAGCCTTGGCGCCGGGCACGACATGACAGCCCAGCTCTGGCCCCATATCCACCACACTGACGCCATGTTCCTTGCCCTGATCAAGAAGAAGGCCTGAACGGGAGAAACACCCGTGCAGCTTTCAACCACCCCAGCATCTCCGCGGGACCACCGCACCTCCGAGCGAAAGGCACACCCTTGACGCAGTGCTGCATCAACCCGAGCATCCTCTCCGCCGACTTCGTCAACCTTGAAGCCGAACTTCAGCGGATCAGCAATGCGGACGCCGTGCACGTGGACGTCATGGACAACCACTTCGTTCCCAACCTGACCATCGGGCTGCCCGTCGTGCAGCGCATCCAGGCCGTCAGCCCGGTTCCGCTCGACGCCCACCTCATGATTGCCGATGCCGACCGCTGGGCACCCGGGTTCGCCGACGCCGGCCTGGCCTCGGTCACGTTCCACGCCGAGGCCTCCATTGCACCCATCAAGCTGGCCAGGGAACTACGCAGCAGGGGAGCCAAGGCGGGGATGGCCCTGCGCCCCGCAACCCCCGTGGAGCCCTACCTGGACATGCTGCCGGAGTTGGACATGCTGCTCATCATGACGGTGGAACCGGGCTTTGGCGGGCAGGCCTTCCTGGACGTCACCCTGCCCAAGATCCGCAGGGCCCGCGCAGCCGTGGACGGATCAGGGGCGGCCGTGGCCATCCAGGTGGACGGCGGCATCACGGAGGAAACCATTGAGCGCGCCGCTGAGGCGGGCGCCAATGTCTTCGTGGCAGGCTCCGCCGTTTACGGCGCCGAGGATCCGGCCGCGGCCATCGACCTGCTGCGCACCAAGGGCGCCCGCACATTACGTGCGGCGACGGAATAACCGGGAGCCCCTGCCGGTTGTGGCACAATAACAACACACATACGTGCTCCGGGGTCGGTGTAAGTCCGAACCGGCGGTGACAGTCCGCGACCCGCGAGCCGGTGTTCTCTTGATGAGAATTCCGGCGGACGGTTGAACCGGTGAAATTCCGGTACCGACAGTTAAAGTCTGGATGAGAGAAGCACGTACAGCTGTATCTGTGCAGCCATCGCGCCGCGCAGCGTTCTGCTGTCGTATCCCCGGAGCCATCGCGGTTCGACAGGGAAGGAACGACACACGAATGAACCCCCAGCGATGGCTCTTTAACGCCGAAACTCCTGCCGCTTCGATGGCAGGCCCACATTCCGGGTCCGTCCAGCCAGCAACGGCCACCGCATGACGGGCGCCGTGGAACTGCAGCCTGCCGCCGGGGTGGTCACGGCCTTCACTGCGGAAGAAACCCGGGCCATGGAACATGCCCTCCAATCAGCCTTGGAGGGACCGCGCGGGGCAAATCCCCTGGTGGGTGCCGTCGTCGTCGGTCCTGACGGACGGGAACTCGTCACGGGTTACCACCGCGGAGCCGGCACCGCGCATGCCGAAGCCGACGCCATTGCCCGGGCTGCCGCCGTCGGCCTGGATCTGTCCGGCTGCACCATGGTGGTCACGCTGGAGCCCTGCAACCACGTGGGCCGCACCGGCCCGTGCACGGAGGCGATCATCGCCGCGGGGATCACTGACGTGGTGTACGCGGTCGACGACCCCCACGACCCCGCCGCCGGCGGTGCCGCAACCCTGCGCGCGGCCGGCATCCGGGTGCGGAGCGGCCTTGGCGCAGACGAGGCGCTGGACCTGAACCGTCAGTGGTTTGAGGCAGTGGCCGCCAAGCGGCCCTTTGTCACCCTCCACATCGCCCAGACCCTGGACGCGCGGATCGCTGCGGAAGACGGCACCAGCCAGTGGATCTCCAGCGCCGAGTCCCTGGCGGACAACCACGGGATCCGCAGCCGCATCGACGCCATCCTGGTGGGCACACAGACGGTGCTGGTGGACAACCCCCGGCTGACAGCCCGGGACACCAAAGGCAACCCCGCGGCCAGGCAGCCCGTCCGGGCCGTCATGGGGCTCCGCGGGATTCCAGAGGGCGCCGCCATCCACGGCGACGACGGCCTGGCCGTGCACCTTCCCACCCGGGACCCGCGGCAGGCGCTGTCCATGTTGTACGACGCCGGCACCCGGCACGTCATGGTGGAGGGCGGCTCCAGCATCCTCAGCTCCTTCCTGGCAGCAGGCCTGGTGGATGAACTCATCGTGTACCTGGCGCCAACCCTGCTGGGATCCGGCACCCCCTCGTTGAACGGGCTGGGCATCACCAGCCTCCCCGACGCCCAGCAGTGGGAATGGGACGCGTCGGACGGCGGTGCGGTCCGCATGCTGGGCCGGGACCTTCGACTGCACCTCAGACCGCAGCGCAAAGTTGCACTCGACCACCAACCAACCCGCGCCACCGCGGAGCAAGCCCAGGGAGGCTACTGATGTTCACCGGAATTATTGCCGAGCAGGGGCAGGTGCTGTCCGTTGAGCGTGACGGCGACACCAGCGCCACCCTCCGGCTGCATGCGCCCGGCTCCACCGAGGGCCTGGCACTGGGCGGCTCCATCGCCGTCAACGGAGTCTGCCTCACTGCAACCGAAATCGATGGCAAGGACTTCAGCGTGGACGTCATGGGCGAAACCCTGGTCCGCAGCACCATCGGCGAGCTAACCGCCGGGGACACCGTCAACCTGGAGCGCTGCGTTCCCGCCGGCGGCCGCCTGGACGGGCATGTGGTGCAGGGACACGTGGACGGCGTGGGCGTCCTGCTGGAACGCGAACCCCAGGGCAACTGGGAACGGCTGCGCTTTGGCGTGCCCGCCAACCTTGCCCGCTACATTGCCGAAAAGGGTTCCATCGCCATTGACGGCGTCTCCCTGACCGTGACGGCAGTCAGCCCGGCAGCCGAGCAGGAGCCCTGGTTCGAAGTGGGCCTGATTCCCACCACCCTTGCCGAAACCGGCCTGGGCACGAAGACCACCGGCAGCCGGGTAAACCTGGAAGTGGATGTGTTGGCCAAATACACCGAACGACTGCTTGCCTTCAGTGGCACTGCAGCATCTGGGGCCGAAGCAGCCATCGCGGGAGGTGCACTGTGAACGCCGCGGTACACCTGGAATCCAACATCGCCGCCGCACCCGCGGCCGCCGCGGCACCGGCCGCACCGGCCAGGGGACTTGACTCCATTGAAGACGCCGTGCGCGCCATGGCTGCCGGCCGGCCCGTGCTGGTTGTCGACAACGAGGACCGGGAAAACGAAGGTGACATCATCTTCGCCGCCCAGCACGCCACCCCGGCACTGATGGGCTGGACCATCCGGTACAGCTCCGGCGTCATCTGCGTGCCGTTGACCGGAGACCGCGCCGACGCCCTGGCCCTGCCTCCCATGACGGCCGTCAACGAGGACGCGAAGGGCACCGCCTACACCGTGTCCTGCGACGCCGCCACAGGTGTCAGCACCGGGATCTCCGCCACCGACCGCGCCCTGACCGCCCGTATCCTCGCGGACCCGGACGCGGTTCCTGCCTCCGTGACCCGTCCGGGGCATATTTTCCCGCTCCGGGCAGTTGATGGAGGTGTGCGGGAACGCCAGGGCCACACCGAGGCCGCGGTGGACCTGTGCCGGCTGGCAGGCTTGGAGCCTGTCGGGGTGATTGCGGAAGTGGTGTACGACGACGGTGAAATGATGCGCCTGGACGGGCTCCGTTCGTTCGCAGCTGAACATGGGTGCCCCCTGATCTCCATCGAGGACCTGGTGGCGTATCTTGAAGCCGGGGCCGGGGGAGTCCCGCAGGAGGATGCCCGGGCGGTCCCGGGCGAAGAGAAGGAGAAGCCATGACGGCAGCGGCAGCCAGCGACGACAGCCACCAGGACGGCCACCGGACGCCCCGCGCGGTGTCCGGTGAAGCGCCCCATCCCGTCAGCGGAGGGCCCATCGTCCAACTTCCCACTGCCTTTGGCGACTTCGTGGCCCAGGCATGGACGGACCTCGTGACCGGCGTTGAGCACCTGGCCGTCAGCTCCCCCAACCCTCCCACCGATGGAAAAGCTCCCTTGGTGCGCCTGCACTCCGAGTGCCTGACCGGCGATGTCTTCGGTTCCTACCGCTGCGACTGCGGAGAGCAGCTTGCCTTCGCACTGGAACTGATCCGGGACAACGGAGGCACCCTGCTCTACCTGCGCGGCCAGGAAGGCCGCGGCATCGGCCTGGCCAACAAAATCAAGGCCTACGCGCTGCAGGAAGCGGGTTTCGACACCGTAGAAGCCAATGAGCAGCTGGGCCTGCCCGTTGATGCCCGGTGCTACAAAGCCGCAGCCCAGATCCTCGCCGAGATGGGGCTGCACGAGGTGCGGCTGTTGAGCAACAACCCGGACAAGCAGAACAGACTGGCCAAGGCCGGGGTGAAGGTCGTGGAAATGGTGCCCACCGAGGTGCCGTCCCGTGAACAGAACATCCGGTACCTGCGTACCAAGAAGGACCGCATGGAACACCGTCTGCTGCTGGACACCCAGGTGGCTCCCGTTTCCGTGCCGGCCCCCGAAGCCCCCTACGACCACGAACAAGACTGACGTCTTCAAGAACGAACGGAACAGAAGAACCCATGAGCGGACACGGCGCCCCCGACATCGACCTCAGCACCCTCAACCCGGCCGAAACCTCGCAGCTGAAACTGGCGATCATCGCAGCCAGCTGGCACACCCAGATCATGGACGGGCTCCTGGACGGCGCGCTCCGGGCAGCCAAGGACGCCGGCATCGCCGAGCCCGCCGTCCTGCGGGTTCCCGGCAGCTTTGAGCTTCCGGTGGCTGCCGCGCGGCTGGCACCGCACTTTGACGCCGTGGTTGCCCTCGGCGTCGTGATCCGTGGCGGAACCCCGCACTTCGACTACGTCTGCCAGGCCGCGACGTCCGGCCTTACCGACGTCAGCGTCTCCACCGGAGTGCCGGTGGGCTTCGGCGTGCTCACCTGCGACAACGAGCAGCAGGGCCTGGACCGCGCCGGCCTGCCGGGCTCCAAGGAAGACAAGGGCCACGAAGCCGTGACCGCCGCGCTGGCCACCGCCGTCGTCCTCAAGCAGTACCGCAACTAAACGCTCCAGCGGACGGGTGCGGTGTGTATTCCCTCACATCGCGCCCGTCATGCAAGGGCCCGGGAAGCGCCCTTGCGGCCGCAGCAAGTAGGCTGGAGGGCGTGAAGAATTTCGAGACGCTGTTCGCTGAGCTCAGCGAGAAGGCAGCCACCCGCCCGGAAGGCTCCCGCACCGTCGCTGAATTGGAGTCCGGTGTTCACGGCATCGGCAAAAAAGTCGTTGAGGAAGCAGCCGAAGTATGGATGGCTGCCGAATATGAATCCGATGAAGCCGCGGCCGAGGAAATCTCCCAGCTGCTGTACCACCTGCAGGTTCTGATGCTCGCCAAAGGCCTGACCCTGGAAGACGTCTACAAGCATCTGTAGCCACCGGTCCGGCGCGCCTTTTGCCGCCGGTTCCTGCCGTGGCCTGCACTGCTTGAACACCTAGACATTTCAAATCCAGAAAGAATTTCCCATGCTGCGAGTAGCCGTCCCCAACAAAGGCTCCCTGTCCGAAGCCGCCTCCGCCATGCTTTCCGAAGCCGGATATCGCCAGCGGCGCGATAGCCGCGAGCTGGTCATGGTGGACCCCGACAACGACATCGAGTTCTTCTTCCTCCGTCCCCGCGACATCGCCGTGTACGTGGGGCAGGGAACGCTCGACGTCGGCATCACCGGCCGCGACCTGCTGCTGGACGCCGAGGTGGAGGCCGAAGAGCTGCTTCCGCTGGGATTCGCCGCCTCCACCTTCCGCTTCGCCGGGCCGGTAGGCGACTTCAGCTCCGCCGCCGAGCTTGAGGGCAAGCGCCTTGCCACCAGCTACGACGGCCTGCTGCGCAACTACCTTGCCGAGCGCGGCATCAACGCCAAGGTGGTACGCCTCGATGGCGCCGTCGAGTCATCCGTCCGCCTCGGCGTCGCCGACGCCATCGCCGACGTCGTGGAAACCGGCAACACCCTCAAGGCCGCCGGAATGGAAATCTTCGGCGACCCCATTCTCAAGTCCGAGGCCGTCCTCATCCGGCGCACCGGCAACGGCGGCGCCGCCAACGGCACGGCCAAGGAGATCGAAGTCCTGATCCGCCGCCTCCAGGGTGTCCTGGTGGCGCGCCAGTACGTGCTGATGGATTACGACATCCGCAAGGAACTCGTCGAGAAGGCCGCCAGCCTGACCCCCGGCCTCGAATCGCCCACCGTTTCCCCGCTGCGCGACTCCGACTGGGTTGCCGTCCGGTCCATGGTTCCCAAGAAGGAAACCAACCGGATCATGGACGAACTGTACGACCTCGGGGCCCGCGCCATCCTGGTCAGCAGCATCCACGCCTGCCGCATCTGAGAACCGGCACACAACAGCCCCGCAGAATATCCAGGAGTTCCCATGGCAGTAGCAGTACGGGTCATTCCCTGCCTCGACGTCGACGCCGGGCGCGTGGTCAAGGGCGTCAACTTTGAGGGCCTCCGCGACGCCGGCGATCCCGTTGAGCTCGCACACCGCTACGACAATGCCGGTGCCGACGAACTGACGTTCCTTGACGTTACGGCGTCCTCCGGCAACCGCGAGACCACCTTCGACGTGGTCCGCCGCACCGCCGAGGAAGTCTTCATCCCCCTGACTGTGGGCGGCGGCGTCCGCGGCGTCGCCGAGGTGGACAAGCTCCTGCGCTACGGCGCCGACAAGGCCTCCATCAATACCGCGGCGGTGGCCCGGCCTGACGTCATCGACGAAATCACCCGGCACTTCGGTTCCCAGGTGCTCGTCCTGTCCGTCGACGCCCGGCGCACCCGCCCGGGGTCCCAGCCCACGCCGTCGGGATTCGAAGTGACCACCCACGGTGGGCGCACGGGGACCGGGATCGACGCGATCGAATGGGCCAGGGAGGCTGCGGACCGCGGGGTGGGGGAGATCCTGCTGAACTCGATCGACGCCGACGGCACCAAGGACGGCTTCGACCTCGAGCTGATCAAGCTGGTCCGGGCCGCTGTCAAGGTTCCGATCATCGCCTCCGGCGGGGCGGGGGAGCCTGCACACTTCCCGCCCGCTGTGGCGGCCGGAGCAGACGCAGTCCTGGCCGCCTCGATCTTCCACTGGGGCCCGGACAACATGATGCACCAGGTCAAGGACGCCATTCGCGAAGCGGGCTTCGAAGTCAGGTAGTGCCCGCCTTGGTCAGCGGCCTTGTTTTTACAGTCCTACTTCGGCTGACTGGAGGAGGGCGACGGCGTCGGGCTGGCCTTCGAAGGTGACCAGGGCATGGCGCGTGCGGCCGTGGGCGTGCATCAGCAGTTCGCCCGGCTCGCCGACAATTGCCACCGAAACAGGTGCGCGCTTGGCGACATGCCTGGGCCCCGACGGGCGGACCAGCACAATGCCAAGGTCAACGCCGCGGTACAGAATGGCAGCGCGCTTCACCAGTTCGTCCCACAGCGCGTCGGAGTAGGCCTCATCCAGTGCCCTGGGGGCCCACCGGTCCACGGCGCGCCGGACGTCCTCGGTGTGAACGAAGTACTCGATCAGGTTGGCGCTTTCGTCCAGCGCCTTGATGCTCATCGGGGAGAGCGCAGGCGGACCCGCGCGGAAGGTGTTCACCAGCCGGGCGTAGTCCTCGTTACCGGTGAGCTTGGCAGCCAGCTTGGCGGTTGCCTGGTCTGACGCCTTGGCCAGCCGTTTGATGACCAGGCCCAGCCCGACGGCGGCCTTCCGCTCGCGCAGGTACAGGTGCGCGGCAAGGTCCCTGGTACGCCAGCCCTTGCACAGCGTGGGCGCATCAGGGCCGGCCGCAAGCAGGGTTTCGGCCAGGACTTCTCGGGACGGTTCGACGAAATGCATCACTTGTGAAACTAGCACGAGAGCTGTGGAGTTGGGCAGCACCGCAGCGGCCGGTGGCGTGCCGTTGTTCACAACAGGAGGGCGGGTGCGCGAAGGCACTAGACTTGACCCGATGTCTGAGCAGCCAACCCCCGTCCAAACCGCAGGATCCGACGTGCCTGAAGTGTCGTCGTCGTCCGTGGAAATCCCGCCGGCCAGCCCCCTTCCGGAAGAGATCGCCGCGGCACTCAAGCGCGACGCCGCAGGCCTGGTGGCAGCAGTGGTGCAGCAGTACGACACCAACGAAGTCTTGATGCTCGGCTGGATGGACGATGAAGCCCTGCACCGGACCATGACCACCGGCCGGGTGACGTTCTACTCCCGCTCGCGCCAGGAATACTGGCGCAAGGGCGATACGTCGGGGCACGTCCAGTGGGTCAAATCCGTGGCTATGGACTGCGACGGCGACGCACTGCTGGTGCGCGTCGACCAGGTAGGCGCCGCCTGCCACACGGGCACCCGCACCTGCTTTGACGGCAGGGACCTGGCCGTGGTGGAAGGCCAGGCGGGCTAAGCGGATAACGCAGCCCCGGCCGGCTGGATCCGGCTGCGGCACCCCAGCAAGCACACTCAAGGTGCCGGCCACGCCGGGCCATTCGAAGAACAGGCGGACAAGCATAGCCATGCAGGACCTTGGAACCATCAGCCCAAGCCTTGAGGAATTCCGGGAACTCGCCGGCCACAGCCGCGTCATCCCCGTCAGGCTCAAGGTCCTGGCCGACGCCGAAACCCCCATCGGCCTGTACCGGAAGCTGGCGCAGGGCCAGCCCGGCACCTTCCTGATGGAATCGGCGGCGGTGGGCGGAGCCTGGTCCCGCTACTCCTTCATCGGCGCCAGATCCCGCGCCACCCTGACCACCAAGGACGGCCAGGCGCACTGGCTGGGCGAACCGCCGGCCGGCGTGCCGGTCAGCGGCAGCCCGGTGGACGCCATCCGCGACACCATCGACGCCCTGCGCACCGACCGCTTCGAAGGACTGCCGCCCTTCACCTCCGGCCTGGTGGGCTTCCTTGGCTGGGAAACCGTCCGGCACTGGGAACGGCTGGTCAGCCCGCCCGAGGACGACCTGCAGCTGCCGGAGATGGCTTTGAACCTGGTCACCGACATGGCCGTGCATGACAACGTGGACGGCACTGTCCTGCTGATCGCCAACGCCATTAACTTCGACAACAGCTCGGAGCGGGTCGACGAGGCCTGGCACGACGCCGTGGCCCGGGTCAAGGAACTCCTGGCCAGGATCAGCGCCCCTGTGGTGCAGCCGGTATCCGTGCTGGCACCCGCCGCCCTGGACTTCGCCTCCAGCGTCCAGGAACGCTGGGATGAAGCCGAATACCTGGCTGCGCTGGACCGCGGCAAGGAAGCCATCGTGGACGGCGAAGTCTTCCAGGTGGTGATCTCGCGCCGGTTCGAGATGGAGTGCAACGCGTCCGCACTGGACGTCTACCGCGTGCTGCGCAACACCAATCCCAGCCCGTATATGTACATCTTCAGCCTTGCCGACGCCGACGGCAGGGAGTACTCCATTGTCGGGTCCTCGCCGGAAGCATTGGTGACGGTGACCGGCGAGGAAGTCATCACCCACCCCATCGCCGGATCCCGCCCCCGCGGGAAGACGGTGGAAGCGGACAAGGCGCTGACGGAGGAACTCCTGGCAGACCAGAAGGAACGCGCCGAGCACCTGATGCTGGTGGACCTCTCCCGCAACGACCTGTCCAAGGTGTGCGTTGCCGGCACCGTGGACGTCACGCAGTTCATGGAGGTGGAACGCTTCAGCCACATCATGCACCTGGTGTCCACCGTGGTGGGCCGGCTCTCCCCGCAGGCCAAGGCCTACGACGTCCTGAAGGCGACGTTCCCCGCGGGTACCCTTTCCGGGGCGCCCAAGCCGCGTGCCCTGCGGCTCCTGGACGAGCTGGAACCGCACCGCCGCGGCATCTACGGCGGCGTGGTGGGCTACCTGGACTTCGCCGGTGACATGGACATGGCGATCGCCATCCGGTCCGCCCTGATCCGGGAAGGGCGCGCGTATGTCCAGGCCGGCGGCGGCATCGTGGCGGACTCGGTGAACCCCACCGAGGCCCTGGAAACCGTCAACAAGGCCGCCGCGCCGTTGCGCGCCGTTCACACGGCCGGCTCCCTGCACAACATTTCCGCGGAATCGCTCCCCGGCGGGGCGGAGTCCTGATGTCCGGATCCGGAGTGGCCCCCGGGCGCCCAGGTAACGCAGATAAGCCGGGCAAGCCAGGCCAGGCAGGGAAAGCGGCCAAGTCCACGAAGTCCCGGGCCGTGCCCGTGTGGGCGCGCAAGTCCAACGTGGTGCTGCTGATCACCCTCCTGGCCCTGGCTGCGTTTGGAACCACCACACAGACCTGGATGACCGCTACTCTCGACCCCAACCAGGTGGGCCAGGCGGCAGCAACCCAAAACGCGATCCAGGTGCAGGGCAGCAAGGCCGCCACCACGGTCACGGCCCTGGCCCTGGTCGCCCTGGCCGGTGGTCTCGCAGCGGCCATTGCCGGCAGGATCGCCCGTTGGGTCATCACCGCGATCATCCTTCTTGCTTCAGCCGGGGTGGTGGCCGCCGCGGCCATGGTCCTGGCTGATCCGCTCGCGGCGGCGCAGGGAACCATTGCGGGGGCCACGGGTGTTTCCGGCAGCCAGGCGCACGTTGAGGTCACCGCCTTTCCCGTGCTCGCCGTCGTCGCCGGCTGCCTGCTGGCCCTGGCGGCCCTGTTGATCCTGCCCGCGTCGCGCTACTGGAAGACGCGCACCAAATACGACGCCCCGGGCACCGCCGGGGGCACCGCACCGGCCGGCCCGGTGGACGAGATCGACAGCTGGGACCGGCTTTCCCGGGGCGAGGACCCCACCTAAGGCCGTGGCCGCCTGCGCCGGACCGGGCGTCGAAGCCCGGCGGTACGCGGACGGCAGCCAAAAAATGGCAGAATGTAAGCAGTATCCATCCTGAGGAGATTTTCCATGAGCAAAGCACCTGCGTCCGTTTCCAAGTCAGGCACCCGTACGGTTGCCCCCGGCGCCATTGACCACAGCCAGGAACTGGGCCACGGCAACAGCCCGGCCGCCTGGACCTGCGTCATCGTCATGCTCGTGGGCGCCCTCATCGCAGCCATCGCATTCGTCATCGCCAGCACGCCCATCTTCATCGGCGGTGCCGTTGTCATGGTGATCGGCCTGATCCTCGGTTACGTCATGCGCAAGGCAGGCTACGGCGTCGAAGGCAGCAAGCTGAAGAACTCCGGCCACTGATGGCGACTGTTCTCGATGACATCAATGCCGGTGTCAGGGAGGATATGGAGGCCAGGAAGCGGCTCGTTTCGCTGGCCGAGTTGAAGGACCTGGCCCAGGCCGCGGCACCCGCCCGCGACGCCTGGGCTGCCCTCGGCGGAACCTCCCCAACCCGGGAACAGCTGAAGGTCATTGCCGAAATCAAGCGCCGCAGCCCCTCCAAGGGCGATCTCGCGAGCATCGGGGATCCGGCGTCGCTCGCCCGGCAGTATGCCGACGGCGGTGCATCCGTCATCAGCGTGCTCACCGAGCAGCGCCGCTTCAATGGGTCGCTGGCCGACCTCGACGCCGTGCGCGCCGCCGTGGACACCCCCTTGCTGCGCAAGGATTTCACGCTCGATGAGTACCAGATCTGGGAAGCCCGTGCCCACGGTGCCGACCTCATCCTCCTGATCGTGGCGGCCCTTTCGGACGCCCAGCTCACCGAATTCAGCGCCCTCAGCCATGAACTGGGCATGAACGTGCTGGTGGAGACGCACACGGAAGAAGAGATCGAGCGTGCCGTTGCAGCCAAGGCGCGCATCATCGGCGTCAACGTGCGCAACCTGAAGACGCTCGACGTCGACCGTTCGGTTTTTGCCTCACTGGCGGGGAAGATCCCTGCCGGGGCCGTCGTGGTCGCCGAGTCCGGCGTCCGTGACGCTGACGACGTCACGCACTACGCCGCCAGCGGTGCCAACGCGATACTCGTGGGCGAGGCGCTGGTAAGCCACGCCACCCCGCGCGAACGGATCGCTGAGTTCACCACGGCGGGCGCCGCCGCCATCGCAGCCCGCGCCTGAGGCACCCACCGCGTAGCTGATCCTTCGGGGCCGCCGGCCGGCCCCGCGGGACCGCACTCCGGCTCCGTGCCGGACCACAAGAACTTTTTGACCGCCAACTTCGAAGAGGACAGGACTGATGGCTCAAGCACCCTCAGGAAACGCTGACAACAACACCGCGGAAGCATTCCTGGAGGGCGGTTCACTCCGCCACGCCCCGGGGCCGTACTTCGGCAACTACGGCGGGCGCTGGATGCCCGAGTCCCTCATCGCCGCATTGGACGAACTCGAAGAGACCTTCAACAAGGCCAAGGACGATCCCGAGTTCCGGGCCGAAATCGCGGACCTGAACAAGAACTATTCCGGCCGCCCGTCCCTGCTGACGGAAGCCAAGCGCTTTTCCCAGCACGCCGGGGGAGTGCGCGTGTTCCTCAAGCGCGAGGACCTGAACCACACCGGGTCGCACAAGATCAACAACGTCCTGGGCCAGGCCCTGCTTGCCAAGCGCATGGGCAAGACCCGCATCATCGCCGAAACCGGCGCCGGCCAGCACGGCGTGGCCAGCGCCACCGCGGCCGCCCTGATGGGCATGGAATGCGTGGTGTACATGGGCGCCGAGGACTGCCGACGCCAGGCGCTGAACGTCGCCCGGATGGAATTGCTCGGCGCTAAGGTCATTCCGGTCACCAGCGGATCGCAGACGCTGAAGGACGCCATCAACGAGGCCCTCCGCGACTGGGTGGCCAACGTCGGCAACACGCACTACCTGCTGGGCACTGCCGCAGGTGCGCACCCGTTCCCGGCCATGGTCCGGTACTTCCACGAGGTGATCGGCGAGGAAGCCCGCGCCCAGATCCTGGAACAGGAGGGACGCCTTCCGGACGCGGTCTGCGCCTGCATCGGCGGCGGTTCCAACGCCATTGGCATCTTCCACGGCTTCCTGGACGATCCTTCCGTGAAGATCTACGGCTTTGAAGCCGGCGGCGAGGGCGTGGAGACCGGCCGGCACGCCGCCACCATCACGCTGGGCAAGCCCGGCGTGCTGCACGGCGCACGCTCCTACCTGATGCAGGACGACGACGGGCAGACCATCGAGTCACACTCCATTTCCGCCGGCCTGGACTACCCGGGCGTCGGTCCGGAGCACTCCTACCTGGCTGACATTGGCCGGGTCAGCTACGAGCCCATCACCGACAGCGAAGCCATGGAAGCCTTCCGCCTCCTGTGCCGCACCGAGGGCATCATCCCCGCCATCGAGTCTTCGCACGCGCTGGCCGGGGCCATCAAGGTGGGCCAGCGGCTCGCCGCCGAAGACCCTGCCGCCGCCGGCGACAAGATTGTCATCGTCAACCTGTCCGGGCGCGGCGACAAGGACGTGGCTACCGCCGCCGAATGGTTCGACCTGCTGGACAAGAATTCCGCCGAGTCCGAAATCGGCAAAGAGGGGGAGCAGCTGTGAGCAGCGCAGACATCAACGGCACGGCAGGAACGGCCAACCCGGCAGCAGGCACCAGCAAGGCTGCTGCCGCCATCGACAGGGCACGCGAGCAGGGCCGCGCAGCCCTCATCGCCTACCTGCCCGCCGGCTACCCCAGCGTCGAGGAATCCATCGCCGCCGGCATCGCCGCGGCCCGGAATGGCGCCGACCTGATCGAGATCGGCATTCCGTACTCGGATCCGGTCATGGACGGCCAGGTAATCCAGGCCGCCACCACGGAGGCGCTTGCCAAGGGCTTCCACGTCAGCCAGGTCTTCGACGTGGTTGCCGGCATCGCCAGCCAGACAGAGGCCGCCGTCCTGGTCATGACCTACTGGAACCCCGTCGTCCGCATGGGCGTGGACGAGTTCTCGCGCCGGCTGGCCGAAGCCGGGGGAGCGGGACTCATCACCCCCGACCTCATTCCGGACGAGGCCGCCGAATGGATGGAAGCCTCGGACAAGTACGGCCTGGACCGGGTCTTCCTGGTGGCGCCGTCCTCCACCCCGGAGCGCATGCAGCGCACTGTGGATGCGAGCCGCGGCTTCGTCTACGCCGTCTCCATCATGGGCGTCACCGGCGCCCGAAGCTCGGTGAGCAGCGCCGCCAAGGATGTTGTCTCCGCAGCACATGGCGCCGGTGCGGAACGCGTCTGCGTGGGCCTGGGCGTGTCCAACGCGGACCAGGTACGTGAGATTGCCGCCTACGCAGAAGGCGTCATCGTGGGCACCGCCCTGGTGAAGACGCTGGGCGATGGCGGTGTGGACGCAGTGGCCACCCTCACCAAGGACCTCAGCACCGGCCTGGCGAAGGTAAACGGGGCGACGCAGGAAAGCGGGGCCTAAGGCATGCAGGCACTCCTCCAGGCAGCCGCCGCGGCCCCCGCCCTCGTTCCGGCGAGCATCCCCAGCCCGGACTGGTCCGGCTTCGACATCCCCCTGCCGTGGGGCAGCCTGCGGATCCACGCCTACGCGCTGTGCATCCTGGCCGGAATTATCGTCGGCCTGTGGCTGACATCCGTGCGGTGGGCCAAGCGCGGTGCCCCTGAAGGCAGTGTCTGGGACATCGTCATCTGGGCCATTCCCTTTGGGATCATCGGCGGCCGGCTGTACCACGTGGTCTCATCGCCGGACGCATACTTCGGTCCTGGCTTTGACGGCACGGGTGATCTCTCCCTGATCCCGCAAATCCAGCGGGGTGGGCTGGGAATCTGGGGCGCCGTCGTCCTCGGCGCCGTCGGCGCCTGGATCGGCTGTCGGCGCAGTGGGGTCAAGCTGAGTGCCTTCGTTGACGCAGCAGCACCCGGACTGCTCCTGGCGCAGGCCATCGGCAGGTGGGGCAACTACTTCAACCAGGAACTCTTCGGCGGACCCACCACCCTGCCGTGGGGCCTGCAGATCGACCCCAACAACGCCAACTTTCCTGCAGGCATGCCTGCAGACACACTGTTCCACCCCACCTTCCTCTACGAGTCGCTGTGGAACCTGGCCGGCGTGCTGATCCTGCTCGCCCTGGACCGGCGCTTCCACTTCCGCCGGAGCAGGCTCTTCTGGCTGTACGCCATGTACTACACCCTGGGCCGGGTATGGATCGAGGCGATGCGCATCGATGACGCAGAGCAGATCAGTATCTTCGGAATCACCACGCGGCTCAACGTGTGGACCAGCATCTTCGTCTTCCTCGCCGCACTGATTGCCTTCATCCTCCTGGGCCTCAAGGGCCGCCCGGAGCCGGACACCGTTTACCTGCGGGGCCACGAGCCGGAAGAGGCCGCGGAAGCCGCCACGGATTCCGGCGCCGGTCATAAAGTCCGTGATACGGACGACGTTGTCTCAGATAGTGATTCGCGTGGTAATCTCCCTGATAACCACAGCGGTTCCAGGCACGCTTCCGACCCCACGGAAGAGGCCGCGGCGGCATCGGAAGGCTCGAAGCCCGGAACGGATGCCACGACTGCCGGTCATTCCGGCAGCACAGCCACCGGACCCGCATCGGAGGCAGGCACCGTCAAGTAGGGCGCCGGCCGGGAAGGGCAGCAGAGCCACCGCTCGAAGGGCCCGAAAAACCACAATGTCGTGGCATGGGGCAGTCCGGAAAATCAGAAATGGCACCCGGCGCTGCCCTGGGCAGGGGCCTGCGTAACCTTTAGTTCCGCAGGCGGCGCTGACCTACAATTTCCAGTAATCAACACTTTGTTGTGCCCACCGCAGCGGCGCCGACGAGTGGGGCCAACGGTGTCCCTTCCATACGCACGATCAGGAGGAAGGACGTCTCCCATGACCCAAACTCTTAACACTCCCAGCTGGTCCGAACCGGACCAGCCTGAGACTGCACTGTCGCCGTTCAAGCGCTTCGCAGCCTTGCCGGAGGCTGCCGGGCTGTACAACCCGGAGCAGGAGAAGGACGCCTGCGGACTGGCCATTATTGCCACCCTGCGCGGCGAGCCCGGATACGACATCGTCGACGCCGCACTGACCGCACTGCGCAACCTTGAACACCGCGGGGCCGTGGGCGCAGACGAAGGCACCGGCGACGGCGCAGGCCTGCTCATGCAGATTCCGGACGAGTTCTTCCGGGCCGTCACCGAGTTCGAGCTGCCCGCCCCCGGCCAGTACGTCGCCGGCACTGCATTCCTGCCTGCCGAGCAGCGGGAAGCCAACGCCGCCAAGGCCGGCATCGAGGGCCTGGCCGCCGACGAGGGCCTGAAGGTCCTTGGCTGGCGTGAAGTGCCTGTTGTCGCCGACCTGGTGGGAGCCATGGCCCGCGCCTGCATGCCCTACTTCTCCCAGCCCTTCCTGGCATCGGCCAACGGCGAGGAACTGGACCGCAACGAGCTGGACTCCCGCGCCTGGCGCATCCGCAAGCGTGCCCAGAACAAGTTCGGCGTCTACTTCCCGTCGCTGTCCTCGCGGACCATCGTCTACAAGGGCATGCTCACCACGGCCCAACTGGAGCCGTTCTACCCGGACCTTTCGGACAAGCGGTTCAAGACCAAGCTCGCGATCGTCCACTCGCGCTTCTCCACCAATACCTTTCCGTCCTGGCCGCTCGCACAGCCGTTCCGGACCATCGCCCACAACGGTGAAATCAATACCGTCAAGGGCAACCGGAACTGGATGCGCGCCCGCCAGTCCCAGCTGGCCAACCCGCTGCTGGGTGATTCCCCGGAAGAGCTGTACCCCATCTGCACCCCCGGTGCCTCCGACTCCGCGTCCTTCGACGAGGTAGCGGAACTGCTGTGGCTCTCAGGCCGCCCCATTACGCACTCGATCATGATGATGATCCCGGAGGCCTGGGAGAACCACGCCACCATGGATCCGGCCCGCCGCGCCTTCTACGAGTACCACTCGCTGCTCATGGAACCGTGGGACGGCCCCGCCGCCGTTTCCTTCACCGACGGCAACCTGGTCGGCGCAACCCTGGACCGCAACGGCCTGCGCCCCGGCCGCTTCTGGATCACCGAGGACGGCCTGATCGTCTTCGCCTCCGAGGTGGGCGTGATCGACGTCGAACCCTCCAGGGTGGTCAAGAAGGGCCGCGTGTCCCCGGGCAAGATGTTCCTGGTGGACACCGAAGCCGGCCGCATCATCGACGACGAAGAGGTCAAGGCCGAAGTGGCCGCGGCCAACCCGTGGGCTGAGTGGGTCAAGGACAACCTGATCGACCTCAACGACCTGCCCGAGCGTGAGCACGTGGTGCACACGGCTGCCTCCGTCAACATCCGCCAGCGCACCTTCGGGTACACCACCGAGGAATTGAAGATCCTGCTGGGCCCCATGGCCCGCACAGGCGCCGAGCCGCTGGGCGCAATGGGCTCCGATACTCCCGTGGCCGTGCTGTCCAAGCGCCCGCGCCTGCTGTTCGACTACTTCGTGCAGTCCTTCGCGCAGGTGACCAACCCGCCTCTGGACGCCATCCGCGAAGAACTGGTCACCTCGCTGACCTGTGCCATCGGACCCAACGGCAACCTGCTGGACACCAAGCAGGTCCGCCAGCCCCAGGTCCAGCTGCCGTTCCCGGTGATCAACAACGACCAGCTTGCCAAGATCGCCAACATCGAGGACGCCGACGGCAACCGCGTGGCCATGAAGGTCCGCGGCCTGTACCGCCCCGAAGGCGGCGAAAACGCGCTGCGTGCACGGCTGACTGAGATCTGCGAGCAGGTTTCCGGTGCCATCAACCGGGGCGTGCAGTACGTGGTGCTGTCCGACCGTGACTCCAACGCCCAGTGGGCGCCCATCCCGTCGCTGCTGCTGGTCAGCGCCGTGCACCACCACCTGCTGCGCAGCGCCAACCGCACCAAGACTGCCCTCGTGGTCGAGGCCGGCGACGTCCGCGAAACGCACCACGTTGCCGTGCTCATCGGCTACGGCGCCTCCGCCGTCAACCCGTACCTGGCCATGGAATCCGTGGAGCAGCTCATCGCCGCCGGCGACGTCACCGGGGTGACCCCGCAGGACGGCGTCTACAACCTGATCAAGGGCCTGGGCAAGGGCGTCCTGAAGATCATGTCCAAGATGGGCATTTCCACCGTGGCCTCCTACACCGGCGCCCAGACATTCGAGGCGCTGGGCCTGGGCCAGGAACTGGTGGACGAGTTCTTCGCCGGTACGCATTCCCAGCTGGGCGGCGTGGGCCTGGACGTCATCGCGGCCGAGGTTTCCGCACGCCACCAGATGGCCTACCCGGACGGCGGCATCGAGCAGCCGCACCGGCCCCTGCTGGGCGGCGGCGAGTACCAGTGGCGCCGGGACGGTGAACCCCACCTGTTCAACCCGGAGACCGTCTTCCGGCTGCAGCACGCCACGCGTGAGCGCCGCTACGACATCTTCAAGGCGTACACCAAGGGCGTGGACGACCAGTCCACCAACCTGATGACCCTGCGCGGCCTCCTCAAGTTCAAGAACGAGCGTCCCTCCGTTCCCCTTGAGGAAGTTGAGCCGGTCTCCAGCATCGTCAAGCGGTTCTCCACCGGCGCGATGAGCTACGGCTCCATCTCACAGGAGGCCCACGAGACGCTGGCCATCGCCATGAACCAGCTGGGCGGCAAGTCCAACACCGGTGAAGGCGGCGAGGACGTTGAGCGCCTGCTGGATCCCAAGCGCCGCTCCGCGGTCAAGCAGATCGCGTCCGGCCGTTTCGGCGTGACCAGCCTGTACCTGACCAACGCCGACGACATCCAGATCAAGATGGCGCAGGGTGCCAAGCCCGGCGAAGGCGGCCAGCTGATGGCCCAGAAGGTCTACCCGTGGGTGGCCCGGACCCGGCACTCGACCCCCGGCGTCGGACTCATCTCCCCGCCCCCGCACCATGACATCTACTCCATCGAGGACCTCGCGCAGCTCATCTACGATGCCAAGCGCGCCAACCCCTCGGCCCGTGTCCACGTAAAGCTGGTCTCGGAAGTCGGGATCGGCACCGTGGCGTCCGGCGTGACCAAGGCGAAGGCCGACGTCGTACTTGTCTCCGGACATGACGGCGGCACCGGCGCCTCGCCGCTGAACTCGCTCAAGCACGCCGGTGTTCCGTGGGAGCTGGGCCTCGCCGAGACGCAGCAGACGCTGATGCTCAACGGCCTGCGCGACCGCGTGGTGGTGCAGGTGGACGGCCAGCTCAAGACCGGCCGCGACGTTGTCATCGCTGCCCTGCTGGGCGGTGAGGAGTTCGGCTTCGCCACCGCCCCGCTGGTGGTGGAAGGCTGCATCATGATGCGCGTCTGCCACCTGGACACCTGCCCCGTGGGTGTTGCCACCCAGAACCCGGAGCTGCGTGCCCGCTTCAGCGGCAAGCCTGAGTTCGTGGTGAACTTCTTCGAATTCCTTGCTGAGGAAGTCCGGGAGATCCTTGCCGAGCTCGGTTTCCGAAGCCTCGAAGAGGCCATTGGCCACGCCGAGGTGCTGGACACCCGCGAAGCGATCAACCACTGGAAGGCCGACGGGCTGGACCTGGACCCGATCCTGCACGGCCTGGAGTTCGACGACGACGCGCCCCTGCGCAACATGACCGGCCAGAACCACGAGCTGGACAAGCACTTCGACCAGCGCCTGATCACCATGGCCACCGAGGCGCTGACGGACCGCAGCCCGGTGAAGATCACCGTGGACGTCATCAACACCGACCGTTCTGTGGGCACCATGCTGGGACACGTCGTCACCAAGACCTTTGGTACCGATGTCCTGGCCACGGACACCATCGACGTCACGCTGAACGGCACCGCCGGCCAGTCCCTGGGCGCCTTCCTGCCCGCGGGCATAACCCTGCGGCTGTTCGGCGACTCGAACGACTACGTGGGCAAGGGCCTGTCCGGCGGCCGGATCATCGTGCGCCCGGACCGCACCAACGTGTTCAAGGCGGAGACCAACGTGATCGCCGGCAACGTGATCGGCTACGGCGCCACCAGCGGCGAGCTGTTCCTGCGCGGCCAGGTGGGCGAACGCTTCCTGGTCCGCAACTCCGGTGCCACCGCCGTCGTTGAGGGCATTGGCGACCACGGCTGCGAGTACATGACCGGCGGACAGACGCTGATCATTGGACGCACCGGGCGCAACTTCGGCGCCGGCATGTCCGGCGGAACCGCGTACGTCCTGGACCTGCGGACCACCCGCGTCAACAAGCAGGCACTGGAATCCGGTGAGCTGCAGCTGCGCGAGCTGGACGCAGAGGACCGCGACATTGTCCACGGCCTGCTGGTCAAGCACGTGGAAGAAACTGACTCCCAGCTGGCGGCGCGCCTCCTCGAGAACTTCGATGACACCGCTGCCCGCATCACCAAGGTGCTGCCGCGCGACTACGCGGCCGTGCTGCAAACCCGCCTCGACGCCATCGAAGAGGGCCTTGACCCCGACGGCGAAGAAGTATGGTCTCGAATCCTGGAGGTTACCGGTGGCTGATCCACGCGGATTTCTGAAAGTACGCCAGCGTGAAACCCAGCCGCGCCGTCCTGTCCCCGTGCGCATCATGGACTGGAAAGAGGTGTACGAGGCCCAGGAAAAGGGCACGCTGAAGGCCCAGGCCGGGCGCTGCATGGACTGCGGCATCCCGTTCTGCCACCAGGGCTGCCCCCTGGGGAACCTCATTCCCGAGTGGAACGACCTCATGTGGCGGGACAAGGGCGAGGAAGCTATCGAGCGGCTGCACGCCACGAACAACTTCCCCGAGTTCACCGGCCGGCTCTGCCCGGCGCCCTGCGAGGCGTCCTGCGTGCTGGGGATCAACCAGCCTGCCGTGACCATCAAGCAGGTGGAAGTCTCGATCATCGACGAGGCATGGGACAACGGCTGGGTCAGCCCGCTGCCGCCCACCCGCCTCACCGGCAAGACTGTTGCCGTGGTCGGCTCCGGCCCCGCCGGCCTGGCCGTCGCCCAGCAGCTCACCCGCGTGGGCCACACCGTCGCCGTCTACGAACGGGACGACAAGATCGGCGGCCTGCTGCGCTACGGCATCCCCGACTTCAAGATGGAAAAAGAGCAGGTGGACCGCCGCGTCGAGCAGATGAAGGCCGAAGGCACCCGCTTCCGGACCGGCGTCTCGGTGGGCACCGACGTGACCTGGGAGCAGCTGCGCCGCCGTTACGACGCCGTCGTGGTGTGCACCGGTGCCACCGTTCCGCGGGACCTGCCCATCCCGGGCCGTGACCTGGACGGCGTCCACTTCGCCATGGATTACCTGGTGCCCGCCAACCGCGCGGTGGCCGGGGAAACCATCGAGAACCAGATCAACGCCCACGGCAAGCACGTGGTGATCCTGGGCGGCGGCGATACCGGTGCCGATTGCCTGGGCACTGCGCACCGGCATGGCGCCGCCTCGGTGACCACGCTTGCGATCGGCAAGCAGCCGCCGTCGGAGCGTGCCAGCCACCAGCCGTGGCCGACATTCCCCACCCTCTTCGAGATGGCCAGCGCACACGAGGAAGGCGGCGAACGCACCTACCTCGCCTCCACCGTCGAGTTCGTTGGCGAGAACGGCAAGCTCACCGGCGTGAAGGTGGCCGAGACCGAGTTCGTCGACGGCAAGCGCCTCCCGAAGGCCGGCACCGAGCGGATCATTCCCGCGGACCTGGTGTTCCTGTCCCTCGGCTTCACCGGCGCTGAACCCGCCGGCATCACCGAGCAGGTACACGCCGAATTCGATGGCCGCGGCAACGTGGCCCGCGACGGCTACTACATGACCAACACCGAAGGTGTGTTTGTTGCCGGTGACGCCGGCCGCGGGCAGTCCCTGATTGTGTGGGCCATCGCCGAGGGCCGCGCCGCCGCGGCCGCGGTGGACAAGTACCTGATGGGAAGCACCATCCTTCCCGCGCCCGTCGCGCCGACGGACCGGGCCATCGCCGTCCTCTAGAGGTGCACCAAGGGTTCACCCCGCCGACAACTTAACCAATGCAAAAGATCAATAGGGTAGGTATATGAGACGCGCAAAAATTGTGGCTACGTTCGGCCCGGCAATTGCCAGCTACGA
Organism: Arthrobacter sp. SLBN-83; assembly: GCF_006715285.1. NCBI lineage: Bacteria > Bacillati > Actinomycetota > Actinomycetes > Micrococcales > Micrococcaceae > Arthrobacter > Arthrobacter sp. SLBN-83. The sequence continues at coordinate 3,992,586 of NZ_VFMX01000001.1, read as the reverse complement.
AAACACCCTCGCGGTGCTGGAAGCCGGCGTTGACGTCGCCCGCATGAACATGAGCCACGGTGACTACACCGTGCATGACAACACCTACGAAAACGTCCGCAAGGCAGCGTCCGACCTCGGCAAGGCCGTGGCCATCATGGCCGACCTGCAGGGCCCCAAGATCCGCCTGGGCCGCTTCGTGGACGGTCCGCACGCGCTGGCCGTCGGTGACATTTTCACCATCACCACCGAGGACGTTCCCGGTACCCAGGAGATCTGCTCCACCACCCTGAAGAGCCTCACCGAGGACGTCAAGGTGGGCGATGCCCTGCTGATCGACGACGGCAAGGTGGCGTTGCGCGCCGTTGAGGTTGACGACGTCAAGGTGGTTGCCGAGGTGACCGTGGGCGGCATGGTGTCCAACAACAAGGGCATCAACCTCCCGGGCGTGGCCGTGAACGTTCCGGCGCTGAGCGAAAAGGATGAGGACGACCTCCGCTGGGCCATCCGCCGCGGCGTTGACCTGGTGGCGCTCTCCTTTGTCCGGGACGCCTCCGACATCACCCGCGTGCACGAGATCATGGATGAGGAAGGCCGCCGCGTGCCGGTCATCGCCAAGATCGAAAAGCCGCAGGCCGTGGACCAGCTGCCCGAGATCATCGACGCGTTCGACGCCATCATGGTGGCCCGTGGCGACCTCGGCGTGGAACTGCCGCTGGAGGAAGTGCCGATCGTCCAGAAGCGCGCCGTGGAACTGGCACGCCGCTGGGCCAAGCCGGTCATCGTGGCTACCCAGGTGCTCGAATCCATGATCGACAACCCGCGCCCGACCCGTGCAGAGGCTTCCGACTGCGCCAACGCCGTGCTCGACGGTGCCGACGCCGTCATGCTCTCCGGAGAAACCAGCGTGGGCAAGTACCCCATTGAGACGGTCAAGACCATGGCCCGGATCATCGAGTCCACCGAGGTCCACGGCCTGGAGCGCGTCCCCCCGCTGGGAACCAAGCCCCGGACCCGTGGCGGCGCCATCACCCGTGCCGCCGTCGAAATCGCCGACCAGCTGGACGCCAAGTACATCTGTGCGTTCACGCAGTCCGGTGACTCAGCCCGCCGCCTGTCCCGCCTGCGGCCCATCAAGCCCGTCTTCGCCTTCACCCCGGTGGAGCAGGTCTGGAACCAGATGGCCCTCACCTGGGGCATCCAGCCGGTGCTGGTGCAGATGGTGGACCACACGGACGCCATGACAGCACAGGTTGACCGCAGCCTCGAAGAGATGGGCCTGGTGCAGGACGGTGACCTGGTGGTCATCGCCGCCGGGTCGCCTCCCGGAAAGGCCGGCTCCACCAACTCGCTGAAGGTGCACAAGGTGGGCGACCTCGCCGATTCCACCCGCGGTGGGGAGATCGGCAGCAACCGCGAAAAGCTCGGCCCCTGGCCGGAAAAGAAGAAGAAGAACCAGGCCGCAGAAGCCTAGTCTTCAGACAGAAAAGGACCCCTGCCTTTGAACTGGTCCCCGGAAGTTGGACTGGCCAAATAAGAGCCTAAGCCGCAAGGGCCTGGGTCCGGTATTGCACCGGGCTCAGGCCCTTGAGCTTTGTCGAGATTCTTTGGGTGTTGTACCAGCGGATGTATTCGTGCAGTGCCGCTGTCAAGGCGTCGGTGCTGAGGTATCGCACGTGATGGAAGAGCTCTTCCTTGAGGTGGCCGAAGAAGTTTTCCATCACGGCGTTGTCGTAGCAGTTGCCCTTGCGTGACATGGACTGGCTCGCGCCGGCTTCCTGTAAGAGTTTTCGCCATGAGACGTGCTGGTACTGGAAGCCCTGGTCGGAATGCACGAGTGGCTGCTGGTTATCCTCAAGGCCGGCAAGGGCCTGGCGTAGCGAATTATTGGTGAGCTCCAGATTCGGGGACGGGCTGATCGAGTAGGAGATGATCTGCCGGTCGAAAAGATCCATGACCGGCGAGAGATAGAGCTTACGGTCGCCGACGCTGAACTCCGTCACGTCCGTTACCCACTTTCGGTTCGGGGCATCCGCCTCGAACTCCCGGTTCAACACGTTCGGGGCAACCCTGCCCTGCCCGCCCTGGTAGGAGTTGTAACGCTTCTTCCGCCGGACCTTGCACACCAGGTTCAGGGACCGCATGAGCTTCAGCACGGTCTTTTTCGCGGCCGTCCACCCCTGCTTGAGCATCTCGGTGTGGACCCGCCGGTGCCCGTACCGGCCATGGTTCTTCTCGAAAATTTCCCTGACAGCGGCCTTGATGGCCTCCTGCGGATCAGGGCCTTGGATGCGTGCCTGATGATAGAAGAACGTGGACCTGGCAAGAGCTGCTGCCTGCAGCAGGACCGGAAGCGGGAAGTCAGCCTTGAGAGCGATGAGGGCTTGGACCTTCACCGTCGTTCCTGCGCCCTCAAGGCCCGCAATTTTCCCAGGTAAGCCACTTCCGCCCGCAACCGTTCGTTCTCCCGCCGCAACCGCTCCAGTTCCGATACCTCGGCCGGCTGCGGGGCACCGGGTGCCTTAGGCCTGCCCTTGGGCTTGGGACGTAACGCGTCTGGGCCCTCGCGGCGATACGCCCGGGCCCACGTCTTCAGTAGCGTGGGCGAGGACAAACCAACCTCCGCCGCGAGATCCGGGGCAGACTCACCGGCGATAAACCGTTCAACCAGCGCGAGCTTGAATTCGAACGAGTACACCTGTTTCGTCGGCTTGGCCACCAGCGCTCCTCGACCATGGATCTTCCACCGCCGATAGAGAACCCTTACCGGCGGGCGGGACACCCCCAGCAACGTCGCCGCTGCACTATCCGCGATGCCCTTCTCAAACCACGCTACAGCGGCCTCACGCTGAATCTCAGACAACGAACTACGTGCATGCATAAAACTGCTCCCCGGAAGTCGGAACTGAATTTCTCAGTCCAACTTCCGGGGAGCAGTTCACTTTCGGCGGGGGTCCTTTTCTGTTGTCTTTGGTGACGGCGCTACTTTGGTGCCGGGCCGTCGTCGTAATTTCTCCGGGCCCGGCCAGCCTTGCTAATTGACCTGGTTGATGATGGTCTCGGCGACCTCGCGCATGCTGAGGCGGCGGTCCATGGAGGTCTTCTGGATCCAGCGGAAGGCTTCCGGTTCCGTCAGGCCCATCTTCGTGGTCAGGAGGCTCTTGGCGCGTTCCACGAGCTTGCGGGTGGCGAACTGCTCCTGCAGGTCTGAAACTTCGCTTTCGAGGGCCTTGATTTCCTCGTGGCGGGAGAGGGCGATCTCCAGTGCCGGGATGAGGTCAGCGGGCGTGAACGGCTTGACCACGTACGCCATGGCGCCGGCGTCGCGGGCGCGCTCCACCAGTTCCTTCTGGCTGAAGGCGGTCAGCAGCACCACGGGGGCGATGCGGGCCTTGACGATTTTCTCCGCAGCGGAGATGCCGTCCATGACGGGCATCTTGACGTCCATGAGGACCAGGTCCGGCTTGAGTTCCTCGGCGAGCTGGACGGCCTTCTCGCCGTTGTCCGCCTCGCCCACGACGTCGTAGCCTTCGCCGCGCAGGATCTCGATGATGTCGAGGCGGATGAGGGTTTCATCCTCTGCCACAATGACGCGGCGCGCCGGCTGGGACGTGGGCTTGGACTCCGTCTGTTCAGTCACGGGATCTCCTTGAAAAGGTACGGCGGGACATCACTATCTTAGGTGCCACCGCGGCTGTACTTGGCTTGCAGGGGTTCGTTTGCGGCGACGGCGGCGCGATTCTGGAATTCAGCCTATCTGCATGTAGAGTAATTCCGCGTACGTGAAGCGATCGCGTTGCTCGCAGTCAGCTGTGGGCGTACTATCGCTCCTCGTATTCCGCGCCCGAGTGGCGGAATTGGCAGACGCGCCGCACTCAAAATGCGGTATCGAAAGGTGTGTGGGTTCGAGTCCCACCTCGGGCACGCATAACCCCTCGTCAGAGGGGCTTTTTGCTTTAACGTGTTGACATGACTTGTGGTGGCGTCCCTCTGACGCTTGGTGCGCGGGCTGTGGCCTGGCCGCCGCGGTGGCCTGTTCAGGTATGTTGGTGGCGGGTTCAAGTCCCTGGCTGGTGGGAATTCCGCCTGCTGAAGTGCGCTATATGATTCCCTCGTTCCGGTTCTTTCGAGTTACCTGGGGGTGACCTGCACCTATTCATGTGTTGGGGAAGCGGGGACGACATGACTTCGGAATTCGCGCCAAAGAGCGCCCCCGGAGTCGGTCTTACGACGCGCCGACAAGAGTCTCGCCCCGAGGTTTGTCCTGCCAAAGAGGGTGTGGACAGTGTCCACACTTACGTCTTCTTTATCGAAGGCCGAGTCAACTTGAGCCCGATGTCAGTTGGGCCCCCAACACGTCGTCTTCGGATGCCCTCCGCGGGTGCAAGAGGCAGTCAGTCCAGGTCTCGCCTGCCGCCTCTTTGCATCGAAACGCTAGGGATTTAAGACACTGAGGTTTCGAGACAGCCGCGCCCGGCCATGTCCGCAACCTTAAGTCTGGGAGTACGGCCGGGCGCTGGTTTTCCTGTCTTATCTGTTTCGGAGTTCTGCTTGTTCCGTCAGCGGAGGCGACGGCTCAGCGGTGCCTTACAGGGGCCGTGGATCACACATGCGCGGAAGCCTCTGCTTCTGAAGCTTCGTCCCACTGAAGGTCAGCCTCAAACGACGACTGGGTCTGTGTAGGCGCCTTCGGCATGGTGCTGCGACGGATGACCGGGGTGCGGGGCGTGTCGTCGAAGATTAGCCGCGTGACGTCGGCGCGGGCGTAGTGGCCTGCGGGGTCGACGGTGTTCTTGGCAAGGTCGATGTCCGCCAGGTCGAGGTCAGCGTAGACGATGCCTTCCTCGGTGGGGTCCAGAGGCTCTGTGATGAGGCCGGAGTGCGGACCGTACACTCGGGCGTAACCACCGCCGCCTGTGTAGACGGGCGTGGGTCCTCCGTCTGCTGTTGGGAACTTTAGGGCTCCGTCATCGGACATGATTTGCGTGGCGGTGATCACGAAGGCGCTGCCTTCGAGGGCGTATGTCTGGGAGCAGGCCATGATGGATTCGGGGCTGAGCGCCGGCACATTGCCCAGGATTCCGAGGCAGGGCCATCCGGCGACGTGGATCTGTTCGTTCTGCGCGTACATGGCATATTTTGTCAGCGGCTGGAGGTGTTCGAAGCACTGTAACGCCCCAACCCGGCCCAACGATGTGTCGAGGACTTTGATGCTGCTGCCGTCGCCTTCGCCGAACAGTGTCCGCTCTGCGTGGGTGGGCTTGAGCTTCCGGCGGTGCTGGATGATTTCCCCATCGGGTCCGATCACTGCCTGGGACATGTACAGTGAGCCGCCGTCTTTCTCGCTGAAGCCCACGACAACGGTGATGGAGTATTGCTTGGCGGCTTCGCGGATCTTGGCGATCTGCGGGCCGTCGATTCTGGGTGAGTTGGCGTGGTAGCGGGCGACGAACTGCATCTGTTCGTACACAGGGTAGGACCAGAGGAAAACCGGGTAGCCGGGAATCCATGTCTCCGGGAACGCGACCAGATCGGCTCCGCCAGCTGCGGCTTCGGCAATCAAGTGGACGGTCTTTTCCGTCGTCCCGTCAATGTCCAGCCAAACAGGTTCGGCCTGAACGGCTGCTACCCGCACCTTATCGCTCATCAATACTCCTCGTTATGCTTGAATGGTGCTTCCAAATTTATGATCCGGATCACTTAAAACCATTGGCAATTTCTGCATGCCTATCTACCATTCCTGCAGGTTCAGACCTCTCCTGACAGGTGCTCGTCAAGGAAGTCGGAGGGACGAATGACGGACGTCACGGTAACTGACGTTTTTGCGTGGCAGCATGCCGCGAGCCGCGCGTTCGTACCGCTGCTGTGCACAGCCCCCGGACCAGGTTTCGTGGCGCATCTTGAGTCCGTTTCGCTGTCCGGAGGGGTATCTCTAGCGAGGGTCCAGTCGGGGCCTCTTCTGGTGGAGCGCCCGGCACGTCTTGCCCGACGCAATGATGGTGATGACATTCTCATGTCGCTGCAAATGCAATCGACCGGGGCTGTCCAGCAGCATGGGCGCACTGCTGTCCTTGTCCCCGGCACCGCAGCTCTTTACGAGACAAACCATCCCTATCTGCTGGACCAGCCGCAGTCGGGCCAAGACCTCATCGTGCTTCGCGTTCCGCGTCGGCTTCTGGGATTAAAGGACCGGCTCATAACTGACCTGTGCGGGCGGATAATCGATCAATCCGTCCCGGGCATGGCCGCTTTCACTGGGTACGCCGCCGGTCTGGTAGCAGGCCGCGGACATATGGACCAGCGCGCCCGCGTGGAGCTGGGGCACATCAGCGCAGACTTGCTCTCGCTCGCCCTGCGCTCCTTCGCCGGACTCCATCAGGGCTCGCAGAGCGATGACGAGACATTGCTCGAATCGGCAAGGGAATACATCAGGCAACATCTCGCCGACCCGGACCTCACGGTGGAGCGGCTGGCCACAGCGCAGAATGTCTCCGTCCGTAAACTCCACGAACTGTTCGCAGCGATTGGGGAAACGCCGGGAGTTTACGTGCGCCGGCGCCGCATGGAACGCGCCACGGCCCTCCTTGCTGCACGGCACGAAACCCGGCAGGGCGTGGGATCCATCGCGATTGCGTGCGGATTCCGCGACACGTCGACCTTTGTTCGAGCCTTTACTCGCGTGTACCAGTGCACCCCCACTCAATGGCCTCCTACGGCCAGCGCATTGGACGGAGCTCACGTGTCGTCTGCTAAGTAGCTAGCAGGCAAGAGGTTTCAATCCTGTCATTTTCAGAAGCTGACTGCACAGAAGCTCCCATGGTTATAGGAGTTGTGCAGAGGACTCTAGAGCAATGGTCGGTCGATAATCCCCTGCAAATGGTGCTTTCGTTCGCTACCGTGGTCCCTGCATAAGCGCTGGACCCTGTTCTCGCCCGCCAGGATGCCTTTCTCCGGGAGTTCGTCGGCGATGAACCGGTACCCGAATGCCGGATCCTCTGCGGGGATGTCCAGGGCGGCGTTGACCAGGTGTGCATCGAGCCAGTCTCGTTCCGTTACCGGGCTGGTCTTCCATCGGTAATAGCCTTGCTTGCTGAATCCCAACACCCTGCAGGTCACTGCCACGGGAACACCGTCGGCGGCAAGATCCGTGACCAGCGGGTAGATCATTTTGGGTCTCGTTCACCTGCTCTAAAAGGCGGTTCCGCTTCTTCAGCTCCCGCATCTCTGCCGCCTCTGCCGCAGGCGGGTCGGCCCTGGAATCTTTACGTTCAGCGATGGCAATCCAGCGCTTGAGTGTGGTGACAGAAAGTCCGATGTCCTTCCCGATCTGCGTCAGTGGTGCCTCGCCCTTGCGGGCCACATCAATTACTGGCGGAACTCCGCCCGATAAGGCGTGGGCATGGTCAACATCCTTCTACGAGCACAAGCTCGCTAGGCCAAGGAGTCAACAAAACCAGGGGCAGTCCCAACGGGGACTTGATAGACGTCGTGCGTGGCGAGGGCCGTCTAGTCACTTTCTTTCGGCTCTGCAGGTTTCTGCGAACAAGATCAGGGCTCTGCTGACAGGCGAAACTTGCCCGGCCGGGTGCCTGGACGTCAGTTTGTGTCTTAACCAGACGATGGCTCGTGAGTTGGATTCTTCAGGCCTGTTGAGTCTGTTTACACAAGGTGCTGGGTGAAGAGCGGCACGGCGTGGTCGTGCCATTGACTGTGGATGGAGTGGTTTGGGAGTCTACGCGGCCGATGCTGCTGTTGCTCGGCTCGCGTTGTTGGTGATCTCGCTGACGAAGTCCGGCCAGAGAGGTTTGGGAATTTCGTGGCCCATGCCGGGAAAGACCCGCTGATACGAGTTGTCGATCAGGTTGTGGAGTTCGTCCGATGCTTTGTGGTCGATTAGCAAATCTGCGTCCCCGGTAAGAATGACGGCGGGCGCAGAGATAGCCTGGACTTTTTCGACACGGTCGGGGGCGGTGAAGACCGCTTTCGCTTGCCGGGCGTTGCCGCTTTTCACAGGGTCGCGATCATAGGCTTCTGCAGCGAGTCGGCGTAGCCAGTTCACGTCCTGAGCATAGTCACGTGAGCGGCAAGCCTGTTCGCCGGCCAGGAATTCGAGGATTGCTTCTTCACGCGTAAAGCTTGATTGATCCTTCAGGATTTCGCGGTCAGCCGCTTGCGGGAGGAGCCACTTCGCAGATGCTGTGGTGTAGATGAGCGCTAGGGACGCCACGAGTTCTGGGTGGGCGATGGCCAGTTCTTGGGCGATCATGCCGCCCATTGATTGGCCGACGATGTTTGCCGGTGCGATGCCGAGCGCTCGGATGAGCCCTGCGGTGTCCTCTGCCATGTCGGTGATCGAGTATTCCTGCCCGTCGAATTTCTGCGACAGTCCAACATCACGGTTGTCGAACCGGATGACGTGGAAACCGGCGTCGACGAAGAGCTGGCAGAGTTCGGGCCGCCACTTGATCATCTGGGCGGTGAGTCCCTCGATGAGGACCAGTGGAGACCCGGCGGAGGGACCGAAGGTGTCGTAGTTCAGGGTCGTTCCGTTGGCGACGGTGATGGTGCTCATACTTGTTCTCGTTAATCTTGGGTCGTTGAGTTGGGAGCGGTTTATTCAGAGACGCTGCTGATCCCGGCGATAGCGTTGGCTCGCCAGGTCCGGGCGGCATCGAGGACCTGGGTCATCATGGCGCTGGAATGGATCTGTCCTGCAGCCATTATGTAGCTGACGGGAACGCCTGCTTCTTCGAGTCGTCCTGCGTATAGTTCTGCGCTGCCGCGTGTTAGATCGAACTCTGAGGTAAGTATCAACGCTCGGGGTAGTCCCGACAGGTCCTCGGCCAGGAGGGGGGATGCATAGGGGTTCTCTGCGTCCTTTGGATCAGCGAAGAGGTCGCGGGTTACTACGTCGGCCTCGGCTGCTTCGAGGAGGTATCCCTTGTCGTATTCGTGGAGCATTGTTTTCCAGGTAAGGTCAAGGGCCGGGATTTCCAGTAGCTGCAGGGCGATGGGGGGCCCGGATTTGTCGCGTGCCATGAGCGTGGTGGCGGCGGCGATGTTTCCGCCCGCGGATTGCCCTCCGATGACGATTCGGTTGGAGTCTATGCCCAGTTCCTCTGCGTGTTCTGTAACCCAGAGCAGTGCTGCGTAGGCGTCGTGGACGGCGGTGGGGAACTTGTGTTCGGGTGCCAGGCGGTAGCCGACTGAGATGACAACGGCGTCAGCCCCGACGCACCGTTCCCGGCATGTTCCGTCGATGTAGTCGTAATGGATGGAGCCGCCCCGGAAGCCGCCGCCGAAGAGATTGACGTAGCCGGTGTGCGGGCCAGGGGAGGCGGGGGTGTAGATCAGCAGCTCTATGCTCCCGCCCTCGACGGGTATCTGGACCAGCTTCCGGTCGGCAACTTCCGGGTAGGGTTCGGCAAGCTGGGCTGCGAGGGCGTTGACGATAGTCTGCTCGGTCTCGCGATGAGCGGCCGGATCATCGATCACGACGGGAGGGGGCACCTGTGTTAGCAGGTTGGCGAGGACGGGATCAAGAGGCATGCTGATACTCCGGTGTGTCAAGGAAGTGGCAGATGATGATTTGTGGCATCCGACGGCGGCATCCGCCGTCGGATGCGCGGGTTGGGTAATGCATGGTGTAGGCGTCGCTTAGGTGGTGATGGGTTCACCATTGGTTACGGCCGTGGGTTCCTGCTCGTGGTCGAACTCATTGGTGATGCGTCCGCCGCGGAAACCTATCCATCCAACGAGGACGCCGAGCAGGGCAGCGCCTGCTGATGCTATGTAGACCATTGATGGGGAGAGCACGATCAGGGCAGGGATGATCGCGGAAGTGATCGCGGCCATCACACGCCCGAAGGTGAAAACGAAACCTTGGCCCGTCGAACGCAACATCGTGGGGAATGATTCATTCGCCCACATGCGTGCGATGGGCTCCCCTGCGGAGGTCTGGCCGATGGAGGCAATGAACCAAGCACCCAAAAGAGTGACCAGGCTGAACCCGAAGACGACCGGGATCATTAACCCTGCCACGAACACTGCTCCACCGATGAGGAACAACGGCATCCTCAACCGACCGCCGGCGAACTTCATGTACACGCCCAGGGCGATGAGGCCGATCGGGAACAGCGCCAGGGAGTAGGGGACGAATTCCTCCACTGGGATGCCTGCCACGTTCGCGGCGACATAGGTAGAGAATGCGTTCGTGATGGTGCTTGCGCACGTGACGAGAGCGTAGAAGACCATCAGCACAACGAAAGGCCGACGGAACGGAGGCTGGAGCAGATCCCGCATGCGCGCCTTGTCAGCACGGATGGTGTGGACGCCAAGGCGGCGTTCCTCCCGGGACTGCAACCACATGGGAGATTCAGGGACCGTCAGTCGCAGGAGCAAGCCGATAAGGGCGACGACGACGATCAGACCGTAGAGGATCTGGCCGCTCAGCCGCCCCATCCCTCCTGTCGCGGTGGTGACGATAACGACAATGAACGCCGCGGCGACCCACATGACCTGAGAGAAGACGAGCATAGCGCCGCGGTTCTTGTCGGTCGCCGCTTCCGCTACCGTTGCCAGTGACACCGGCAGGTCCGCGCCGACACCGAAGCCGAGCAGAGCCAGTCCCGCGAAAAGAATCCAGAAGTCAGTCGCGAAGGTCGGGGCGAGGCTTCCGATCACGATCATTGCCATGGTGATGATGAAGACCTTGCGCCGGCCATAGATATCACCGAGCCGACCACCGACCAGCGCACCAACTGCCAGGGCAACTGTCACGACCGCTGTCAGCATGCCAACGTCGGTCGGTGTCAGGCCGATGGTCTGCTGGTAGATCACCAACGCTATGCCGTTGACGGTCAGTGCCCCGCCGTCCACAAACGACGCGAGGCCGGCGATGATCGCGACCCGCCACGGGTGGCGATATGCGCCCGTGGGTTCAGCACCCGCTGACTGGCCAGAGGGTGACACAGGGGCTAACGACATGAATCCTCCTTGATTAATCGTGTAAAGCACGTGATGAAGACCATAAGGGTGTATGGTTACTCGCGTCAAGCATTGGGGAGGAAGATCTGTGACAGACGGACCGGTAAGGACTGAAGACGTTGCCAGGGAAGCCGGTGTTTCACGGGCGACTGTCAGTTACGTCCTCAACGGCCGTCGGGATGTGAGGGTCAGTGATACGACCCGTCGCCGTGTGCTCGATGTTGCCCGCCGGATCGGGTACGTCGGTTCACCTGCCGCCAGGGCGCTGCGCAACGGACGCGGTGACGTCGTGCTGCTGTTATTGCCCGATTGGGAAGTGACCGGTCAACTTGAGCTTCTCCTGGGGCACGTCGGACAACTCGTCGGCCAGCACGGCCTGGTATGTCTGCGCTACGAAGGAGCCCAATGGCAGGGCTCGCTCAATACGGTTCTTGCCCGCATCTCTGCGGCGTGCGTCGTCACCTTCGATCCATTGTCTGAGGATGATGCGAGGGCATTGCAGTCCGCGGGGGTGCCGGAAGTGCACACGGGGATCCTCGACTACCCTGGAAGCCCGCACACGACGACCATTGGTCAGGCCGCGATTGTCGCCGCACAGGTAGACCATCTCCTGAACCAGGGGTACAGGCGTCTGGCATACATGGCGATGGATGAACCTCGTGGCCGGAAGTTCGTTGATGCCCGCGTCGCCGCGTTCGATGAGATCTGCCGCGCGCGCGGTATCCCTGATGCGCTCATCACCGTGGCGGATCAGAACCTTGAAAGCATCATCTCAGCTTTGAGCGGCTGGGTTGCCACGTCACCTGAGCCGCTGGGGGTGGCCGCCTGGAATGACCTCGCCGGGCTTGGTATCCTCAGCGCAGCAGCTAAGTTGAGCATTCGGGTCCCGCACGACCTAGGCGTGATCGGCGGAGACGACACTCTGGTGGCAGCACTGACCAACCCGTCACTGAGCAGCGTCCGCTTCGACCTCACTACCGAGGCGGAGGGCATAGCCGCGCGTATCGCGAGCATTCTCGGATACGACACGAACCTGCGCGCGCCCGACGGCGCGCTCGTGGAAGCCATCGCACGCGAATCCAGCCAACTGCCCTCTTAGTCCCAAGGCGTAGCCTGCCAAGGGAGTTCCAGAACAGGAAGGTTTGGCGCCAGTCGTGCGCGCAACGTGTCTTTATCTTCGCCGGTATTTGCGTTCGGGGCGTCCTGCCCGGCCGTATTCAAGACGTACGGTTGCACGTCCGGTGTCGGCGAAGTACTCGAGGTACCGCCTCACGCTGACCCGGGATATTCCGAGAGCGTCAGCGCAGTCAGAGGCGGACGTTTCTTTGCCGGACCCGAGCAATTCTGCCACGAGCGCCGCGGTCTCTGCGCTGAGGCCTTTGGGAAGCACGGGCAGCGTCTCCGTGAGTGGAGCGGCCGAGTATCCGAAGATCTTATTGATGTCTTCCTGCCCGGCCGCCGCGGCGTGGCTTAGTGCTTTGACTTGGTCCCGGAAGCGTTGGAGCTGGGCCACCAGGTCTTCGTATTCGAACGGCTTGATGATGTAGTGGACCGCGCCCCCTTCGAGGGCATCGCGGACGCTGTGTGCTTCGGTTGCTGCGGTGATGATGATGACACCGACCGGGACGCGCTGTGTGCGCCATTCCCGGAGGAGGTCCAAGCCGTTCGCGTCGGGAAGGTGAACATCCAGGAGGATGAGGTCAGGGCGCAGTTTTTGGACTGCTTCGCGCGCGGATTTCCCGTTGTGGACAGTGCCTATCGCGTGGAAGCCATCGGTCTGGTTCACGAATCGGGAGTGGATTCCCGCTACCCGGAAATCATCTTCGACGATGAGGACGCTGATCATCGGCGGGCTGTAGCGTAGGGGAGGGTTGCCTCGAAGACGGCACCATGGTCGTTGCGCACTGTTACTGATCCTTTTCTTTTTGAGCAGACGAGGCGAACCAGCGCGAGACCGACCCCGCGTCCGGCTGCAGGTGCGGGCTTAGTGCTGAAGCCGCGGGTGAAGATCCGCTGTTCAAGGTCCTCGGGTACTCCTGGGCCCGGATCGCTGACTTTAATGGTGAGCATTGAATTCTTGTCGCTGATGTGTACGAGTACGGTGGCCTCCTCCAGGCCGGCGATTGCGTCGACAGCATTGTCAATGAAGTTTCCGAGCACGGTGATGGCGTCGGCTGCCAGGGATGGCTCCAGCGGGCCAAGCTGCGATTCCTTGTCGAGCCGGAGGTCGATACCAGATTCTTCAGCGAGGCTTATTTTAGCCACAAGCAGCGCAGCTACCGATGAATCACCGATGCGACTGGCGATCTCCCCGTTGATCTCGGCGCGTCGCCGGGTCAATGCCCGGATGAAGGACTTGACCTCGGCGAAGTCGCCCAGTTGCAGCATGCCTGAGACGGTGTGCAGCTGGTTGTAGAACTCATGGGTTTGGGCCCGGAGGGTTTCGGTGATGCTTTGGTTCGCCGCGAGCTGGCTTTGAAGTTCGGCCAGCTCTGTCCGGTCCCGGAGCGTTGTTACGGTTCCGATTGGTTTGCCGCGGCTGCCGACGGTCCTCCGGTTCAGGACCAGCAGCCGGGAGCCGCTGACCGCCATGGTCTCTTCTGCATCTGTGGTGCCCAGCAGCAGGTCCCGTACGTTTTTCTCGAGTGGCAGTTCCTGGGTGCGTTTGCCGACGGAATCTCCTGCGAGTCCGAGCAGTTCGATGGCTGGTTGGTTGAGCAGGGTGATTCTTCCGTCAGGCCCGATACCAATGACGCCTTCACGGATGCTGTAGAGCAGCGCTTCACGGTTGTCGGCCAATTCGGCGATTTCCTCGGGTTCCAACCCCCTGGTTCGCCGACGGATCAGGCGTGACAGCAGCCAGGAGCCTGCCAGGCCCAGTGCGGCGCCCATACCCAGGAAGAACATCAAGTCGGGCACCGCTGCGGCCAAGGCGCTGCCAAACGCTGGGTAATCTTCGGCGACCACAGCAAGACCCAGGACTGTCCCATCCGACTTCAGGACCGGGACGCGCGCTGCGATGGTTTGCCGTCCCCATAAGGCGAGGTTGCCGGTCCAGGAGCGCCCCAGCGGGCTCTTCTCCGCCGCCAGGTCCACCTCGTCTCCGACAGCTTCCGGCTCGGAGGAGGCCAGAACGGCCCCTCCGGGGTTGGTAATGGCGACGACCGAAGCCCCGGAGAGGGCGCGGGCCTTGTCCACGTCAGGGGCCAGGATGACAGAGGCCTGTGCGGCGGCAATATCGTCCCTGACGACGGGCGTGGAAGCGAGATTCTCGGCTATTGCCAGCATCCTCTGTCCGTGGACCTCCACGAAGTCAGCCCGTGACTGGGTGACGGACACCATCGTTACAGCCAGCAAAACTATGGTGATCACCCCGAGCTGGAGGAGCAGGAACTGCCGGGATAGGCTCAGCCGGCGTCCCGGTGCTAATGCGACCACAAAGACCACAACCTTCATTGCTTCGCTAACAGTGACAGCACCTCATGACATGGGTCACGCTTTGATAGTAGCCACGGCACAAGGGGGCCTGGGCGCACAAGGCAAGGAGGTGAGAACCATGATGGCACTGCGGAAGGCTGTGCGCGTCATCGCCCTTGCCAGCCTCCTTGCCCTGGCCGCGTGCGGGACTTCCACCCCAGAGGCGACCCTGGTGAACCCCACCCGGATGATGGTCCCCAACAGCCCCGGCGGCGGTTATGACATCACTGCACGAATCGCAGCCCGCGTCATGGAGGATGCAGGCATTGCCGGGCATATGGAGATCTTCAACGTCCCGGGCGAGGGCGGCAGCGTTGCCATGGCGCGGCTGATGAACGAGACCGGAAACCGCGGCCTTGTGATGATGATGGGCCTTGGGGTGGTTGGATCCAATTACGCCAACGGCTCCAGGCTCAAGGTCTCCGACGCCACCCCCGTGGCGAAGCTGCTCGAAGAACCCGAAGGTATTCTCGTCCCGGCGAACTCCCCGTACCAGACGGTGGGGGATTTGGTGGCGGCGTGGAAAGCCGACCCTGCCTCCATCACGGTCGGGGGAGGCTCAGCCGTCGGGGGACCGGACCACCTGTTTCCCATGGAACTGGCGCGCGCCGCCGGCATCAAGACAGCCGCCGTTAGCTACCGCTCCTACTCCGGCGGCGGGGAACTGCTGCCAGCCTTGCTCGGCAACAAAATCACCTTCGGGACCTCCGGCATAGCCGAGTACGAGGAACAAATCACCTCAGGCCAGCTGCGGGTTCTGGCTGTATCAGGGCAGGAACGGCAAAACGGCGTCCAGGCGCCAACCCTGCGCGAAGCCGGAATCGACCTGGCATTCACCAACTGGCGCGGGCTCATGGCTCCACCCGGGCTGTCGGACGGGGACCGCAACAGGCTCATCGAAGCGCTGACCCGGCTTCACAATTCGCCCGAGTGGAAACAGGCCCTCCTGGACAACGGCTGGAAAGACTCCTTCAGCACCGGGGCGGAGTTTGAAACCTTCCTTCGGCAGCAGGAAAGCAGGGTGGCCGGCACCCTCACCGAGCTCGGTCTTCACTGACCGCTCCAGTACCGCTCTTATTCGACAAACTTCCGCTCAGGAAGCTAACACCATCGCAACAAACGACAGGAAATACCCCATGCCCGAAAACACCGTGCCCCAGCCAGCGGAGAGCGACATTGTTGTTGAACTCCGTGCCGTCGAAAAGCACTTCGGCGCCCTGCATGCCCTGCGGAATATCAACCTGCGGGTCAAACGCGGGGAGGTCGTCGTCGTCCTTGGCCCCTCCGGATCAGGCAAATCCACCATGTGCCGCACGATCAATCGACTCGAAACCATCGACAGCGGCCAGATTCTCGTCGACGGCGCCCCGCAGCCCGCCGAAGGGAAGGAACTGTTCAAGTTCCGGACCGAGGTCGGCATGGTTTTCCAGTCGTTCAACCTGTTTTCCAACCGCACCATCATGGACAACATCACCCTCGCCCCACGGAAGATTCTCGGTCAGAGCAAAGCCGATGCTGAACGCCGGGCCCGCGAGCTGCTGAACATGGTGGGCATCGGCTCCAAAGCCGACTCCTACCCGGCACAGCTCTCCGGCGGCCAGTCCCAGCGTGCCGCCATCGCAAGGGCACTGGCCATGGACCCGAAAGTCATCCTCTTCGATGAGCCGACATCAGCCCTGGACCCCGAATCCACACAGGACGTGCTGGCCACCATGCGCCAACTGGCCGAAGGCGGCACTACCATGCTTGTCGTCACCCACGAGATGTCCTTCGCCAGGTCATGCGCGGACAGGATCATCTTCATGGCAGACGGCGCAATCATCGAGTCCGCTGACCCTGAGTCCTTCTTTTCCGCGCCCGCCAGCGAACGGGCACGCAGCTTTCTCTCCTCGGTTCACTAACAACCACCAGCAAAGCCAAGGCATCGACGCCCCACGCAAACAATCAAAGGACAATCATGAAAAAGATCCGAATCATCGCCCCTCTCGCCATCACGGCTGCCCTGGCCTTGGGCGCCACCGGTTGCGGCAGCCCCACCGCTCCGGCGGCCAGCACCCCAGTTCAGAGTTTTCCGGCCGGAACCACCATGGCCAAGATCCAGCAGCGCGGAAAGATCGTCGTCGGCGTCAAGTTCGATCAGCCCATGTTCGGGGTGAAGAACCCGGTGACCGGTGACATGGAAGGCCTGGACATCGAACTGGCCAAGCTCCTCGCCAAAGACCTCACCGGCAGCGAGGACAACGTCGAATACGTCGAGGCGGTGACAGCCAACCGCGAGGCATTCCTCCAGCAGGGCAAGGTCGACGCGATCCTCGCGTCCTACGCCGTGACCGATGAGCGGAAAAAGGCCGTGGCTTTTGAAGGCCCGTACCTGGAAAGCGGCGTTTCAACCATGGTTCGCAACGATGACTCGTCAATTTCGAACAAGGACGACCTCAACGGCAAACCGGTCTGCACCACGACGGGAGCCCGGGCAGCCCAGCTTCTGCCCACTTTGGCGCCGCAGGCAAAACTGACCCTGTTCGGCACTTACAGCGAGTGCGCCCAGGCCCTTAAGCAGAAGCGTGTTGACGCAGTCGTCACCAACGAATCGCTGCTCCTGGGCCTGATGGACCAGAACAAGGGCGACTTCAAACTCGTCGGCGACTACATGGCAAGCGAGGAATACGCCATCGGGTCCGCCAAGGACGACACGGCCTGGCACGACTACCTGGACGGCTTCCTCAAGAAAATCGAAGACAACGGTGAGTGGAAGAAGGCCTATGACAACACCATTGGCGTTGCCAAACCTTCTGATGTCACACCGCCGCACATCACCCTCTGAGGTCTGACATGTCGTTTTTCTCCGGTTACATCGCAGACTTCAGCAGTGGAGTCCTGATCACCCTTGAGCTCACCGTCCTGGGCTGGGCGGGAGCCCTGGTCCTGGGAACGGTCCTGACGGCCATGCGCGTCAGCCCCATCCGCACCCTCAACGCTGCAGCAGCGGCCTACGTGACGGTTTTCCGGAACATCCCGTTGCCGGTCCAGATGGTCCTGTTTGTCTTCGGGCTGCCGCTTCTTGGCATCCAGTACTCCCTCTTCGCCTCCGCCGGCATTGTGCTCGTGATCTATACGGCACCGTTTGTCAGTGAAACACTCCGGTCCGGGCTGAACACGGTATCCACGGGCGAACTGGAAGCCCTGCGTGCCCTCGGGTTCGGTCCACGCCCTGCCATGCAACACGTGATCCTGCCCCAGGCCTTCGGGACCGTGGTCCAGCCGTTGGGCAACGTCCTGATCACCATGATCAAGAACACCTCGGTCGCCGCACTGGTGGGCGTCGCGGACCTAACATTCGCCACTAACAAGGCAGCCGTGGACGAGGCCCAACCCTTTCTCATCTTCGGCGGCGCAGCTGTCAGCTACCTGCTGATAGGCCTCCTCGTCGGCCGCCTGGTCAGCACTTTGGATCGAAAGGCGGCGTTCAGCCGATGAGTACAAAAGTACTGTTCGACGCTCCCGGCCCCCGGGCCCGCCGGCGCCACACACTGATCGAAGTCCTCTGCATCGCCCTGCTTGCCCTGGGCCTCTACGGGGCCTATGCCCTGCTTGAGGAACACGGGGAGTTCAGCCCCGCAGCCTGGAAACCCTTCACCCAGCCAGGGCTGTGGGCGCTCCTTGGCCAAGGGCTACTGAACAACCTCAGGGCAGCCGCCGTCGGCATGGCCCTGTCACTGATCTTCGGCACCTTGCTCGCCTTCGGGTTGCTGTCACGGAAGGCTCCGGTCCGCATAACGTGCCGGATCTTCACCGACGTCTTTGCCAGCGTCCCGCTGCTCCTCCTCCTCTACTTCACGTCACTGGTCCTGCCGACCTACGGACTGAAGCTCTCCGATTTTTGGTTCCTGGTCATCGCCCTGACCCTGTTCAGCAGCGCAGTCGTGGGAGATCTCCTCCGCTCAGGGATCCGCGCCATCCCGTATGGGCAGACCGAAGCGGCCGAAGCCCTCGGCTTCTCCGGGTTCAGGACCATGCAGCTGGTCCTCCTGCCCCAGGCCCTCCGTTCCATGAGCCCGGCTCTGGTCAGCCAAATGGTAATCCTCTTCAAAGGCACCGCACTTGCCTATGTGCTCGGCGGGTACATCGAGCTCCTGCGAAGCGCCACCGTCATCGGCACCTACTACAGCCGCTCACTGCTGCAGGCCCAGGTCGTCGCCGCCATCGGGTTCATGCTGGTCAACATTGCGCTCGGCCTGCTCGCGACCGCAATGGCCCGTCGTCAGAGCCGGCAACGCATTGCGGAACCCGCCCGGGAAAACCTGGATGTGGCAGCGGAACTTACAACCACGTAACAAGAGACCAAAGCATGCGGGGCCCATCGTCCGATGGGTCCCGCGCGTTCGCTGACCAACTGCACGTGTTTGAGAGGCAGCCAGACTGTCAGCCGGCGCAACCTCCCTGGTGACGCCTGACGAGATACAGGCCTTCAGGAGCTTGTCGGAACACTTCGCAGCTTCGAATTGGACAAAGATCAACCGTAGAAGACCCTACCTTTTGGGCTGACTTTGCCGCAGCGCGGCCGATGGTGTCGAGGTAGTCCTGGGCGCCCGGGCCCTTCCGGACCGCATCGGCTTGTCCATAAGGCAGTCGAAGAAAAGCTGATACGACTAACGACCGCCGGCTCACCCAAGTGGGGAACTATCCGTGCTAGCGACGCCGTCCACGCCGAACCGCCGGTGTTGGCAGGCCACAGGTTCGAGTTTTTCACGGTTCACCCGTAGCGCTGTCTGCTTGGCGGCCCGGACTTCCAACTGCAGCGACTGGGCTACAAATGGGTTCATATCTCCCTGTGAACTTTACGTACTAAATGGATTTAACTTACGCATGATTGCTGCCGCCGCTCACCCTTGGAAGGCTTTGCATAACGGGGCGACAGATGCCCCATATGACAAAGGGGTCTCATGAAAGACATAAATCGGCGTACCGCACTCGCCGGAATTTCCGCAGCAGCTGTTGCAGCCTCGGTATCACAAGCCACCGCCGCAAATGCCGCCACCGCCCGGCCGGGAGTCCCAAAAGAAGTCCGCATGACTTGGTTTGGCATTAGCAACTGGCACTATCAAATTGGTGAGCTAGGGATCCTCCTGGACGGCGCAGTAGGCTTCCCGGCCGCCGAACCGAACCCCGCAGTCGTCCAAAAAGTACGCGAAGGGTTGGAAAAAAGGGGGACGATCCAGTACGTCCTGCTAGGACACCTGCATGGAGATCACTCGGTTGATACACCGGAGTGGGTAAAACAGACCGGAGCGACGCTAATAGCATCGGCCAACGCCTGTGCGGAGGCGGCCGCGTATGGAATTCCAGCCTCACAGCTCCAACCCGTCAAGGGAGGAGAGAAGTTTCAGCTAAGCCCTCACGTTGAGATGCACGTCGTGAAATGGGTTCACAGCGTCCGCGTCGGAGAGAAGAGCCCTGCCGACGGTGGTATCGAGACCTTCGGCTTCATCTTCAAGGTGCAGACCCCCGGTAAGATCCTTACCCTTTACGTTTCGGATAGTGGCGCCGGAGGCTCCGAACTCACAAAGGAGCACCTTGTCGAGGGGGAAAATCGCGGGGCGCCCCTCAGCAACCTCGGTAAAGCCATGCGCGCGGCGGATCTTCAAACATTCGAAATCTGGCAGCCCGGTCCCGAGTCCAGAATTGTTACTCAGGCCCGAGTCATCGTGCCTGCGTACCGTCCGAGGTACTTGATGCCGCATCACCTCGGTGCACGCGGCGGCTTCGACCTGTTTGGCGGGCTGCACTACAGCTTCAAGCCTGAAGAGGTCCCCAAGCTCATGTCGGTGCTGGACGACTTCGATGTCCCGCTTGTGCCGCCTGTCAACTATTTTGATGCATGGACGTATGACCGCGACGGTCTCCACTCCGTCGACAACTCTGAAGTGAAGCTATCGCTTGGCCTGCCAGCATCGGGTCCAGGACCTAACCCCCAGGGACCGAACCCTCGCGCTGGAGACCTGGAAGGACCCGACGACTAACCTCAAAATCCGGCTCATTGTCTTTTGCGACTCGGCCTCGGGAATTGATGCATCGTGCACTCGTAGCTGTCTGAGCAGCTATGAGTGCACGATGTCTGGTCAACAAGGAACGTGGTAGTCAGGTCCTGATTCGTGCCGGAGTCTCACTGGGGACAAGCCCGGGTCGCCGGCAGCGATCGCCATGGAATTCATGGACTTACAGCTGTATTCGCAGGCCGCGGCCATCGTCTTCAACAAAATCTGCTTTCCGGACGTCAGCCCCGTCATCGATCTGATCGCTGCGATGGCCACCTACGGCGTGGGCTACGTTCCCCGCCTGTTCGGTGCCATCTATTTCGGCCGCATGGGTGACCGGATCGGCCGCAGAAGGTCCTCTGCATCACCATCGCCTTGGTGGGAGCCTCCACTACTCTGATCGGTGTCCTCCCCACGTACGCCATGACGGGGATCTGGGCGCCCATCCTGTTCGTGGCTCTGCGCCTCTTCCAAGGGTTCGGGGCCGGTCCGGAAATCGCCGGCGCCACCGTGATTCTGGCGGAATTCGCCTCTGCACGCCGCCGCGGCGTCATCTCGTCCCTGATCTGCCTGGGCACCAACTCCGGAACCCTGGATGCCTCCACGCTGTGGGCCATCCTGGTGGCCTCGCTCTCCCAGGACCAGTTTCTGAGCTGGCGTTGACGCATCCCCTTCATGGCCAGTTTCGTTATCATGCTGTTCGCCATCTGGATCCGGCGCTCCATCAAGGAAAGCCCCGTCTTCGAACAGCGCGCCGATGTCGTGGACGGCGTGGCCCTCACCAAGGACAAGATCAAGACCGCCGCAAAGGCGCCGGAACTCACCGGAACCAGCACCATCGAAGCCGCCCTGCACCAGAAAAAGGGCAAGTCATTCCTCATTGCCCTTGGCCTGCGCCTCGGCCAGGCCGGCAACACCGGGCTTGTCCAAACGTTCCTGGTGGGCTACCTCGCCACCGTCCTGCTTACCGACAAGACCGTGGGCACCGACGCCATCATGTACGGTTTCCTCCTGGGCTTCGTCACCGTACCCGTGGTCCGCCTCCTCGGTGACCGGTTCGGCCGGCGCCCGCTGTACCTGGCCCTCAGCGCCCATACCGCTGTTTACGCCATCCCCAAGATGCTGATGATCACCAGTGGCAATAGCGCACTCATCACCATCGCCATGGTGGTCGGCCTTTACCTCGGTGTCCTGAGCCTGTTCGCCATGGAAAGCGTCACCATGGCCGAGTTCTTCGGAGCCCCCCACCCGCTTCACCCAGCTTGCCCTCGCCAAGGAAATCGGGGGCATCCTAGCCACCGCGATCGGCCCACTGCTGGCAGCCAACCTCACTGCCGTCACAGGGCACTGGTGGCCGCTCGCAGCAATGCTCATTGGCTACTCGTTGATCACCCTGGTCTCAGCCGCGGTCGGCCCCGAGGTCCGCGGCCGCGGCCTGGTCCGCCTCGAGGACGCCGTATGAAAGCCGTTGTAGTCCACGGCGCAAACGATCTCCGCATTGATGACCGGTCTGAGCCAGTTGCCGGGCCGGGGGAAGTAGTGCTCGACGTCGAATGGGGCGGCATCTGCGGAAGCGAACTTTCGTACTGGCGCCACGGAGCGTCGGGAACGGCGGCGCTGAAGTCGCCGCTCGTCCTGGGGATGAAGTGGCTGGCCGCATCGCCAGACTTGGTGCCGGCGTCGAACACCTCGAGGTGGGCCAGCCGGTCACGGTGCTCCCGGCCGAACTCGTGGGGGACGGCACCATGCCGGAGCGCCTGCAGGGCCGGACCAACCTCTACCCACAGATCCGGTACTTCGGCTCGGCTGCGTTCGACCCCACACCGACGGCGGCTTCAGCGAACAGAAACTTGCGAAGGCATCCGAGGTGCGTCTCCTTCCAGACGGCGTGGACACCCTCTGCGGGGCGCTGGCGGAACCGCTGGCCGTCGCCATGCACGGGGTGAGCCGTGCGGGCAGCCTGCACCGGCCGGGACATGCTGGTCAGCGCCGGCCCAATCGGGTCGCTGGTCACCGCGGCCGCCCAATTTGCCGGAGCACGGACTGTGACAGCCACAGACATCAGTGACACGTCCCTTCAGATGGCAAAGGCAATGGGCGCTGACGAGGTAATCAACGTTTCGGACAATCCCTTGCCCGCTGACGTGGAACTCGTCTTAGAGGCCGCCCGCATGCTCGTCTACGAACTCCTGGGCGGCGCGGCGGGCGAAGGAGTCATGGTCTACGGCCACGCCAGCGGTACCACGCTGGAGGACCTCGGCGCCGATTTCCAGCACACCTCGTGGGGCGTCCGCATAACGACACAGGTGATCCCACGGTCCTCGCCTCACAGGCAGACGAGATTCTGTTGAGGCTGGACGAGCTACTTGTCCGGGGGGCAGGGCGGACGGTGACCTGTGCAGAGTAGTTTCGCCAACGGTCGGTTATGGATAGTCCTAGCCTCGGCACTGACCGCTCCGCTGGCATTCCGCTCTGGGCCTACTGTCCGTTGTGGGCGTGGGCGGCGAAAATGCGATAGCGGCACGGGCCTTTAGGTCCATGCCGCTTCGCGCTGCTGACTGTGTTCGGGTTTTGGCTAGGGGGACAGTTCTTCCAGCACCCGGCCCTTGGTTTCGATGGCGAAGAAGATGGTGACCAGGCCACCGATGAGGGCGACGGCGGCGAAGACTGTGAAGACGACGCTGATGCCGTAGTTGTCCACGATGTAGCCGACGAGGATGGGCCCGATCGCTGAGCCGGCTCGGAGCCAGGCGCTGCCGAAGCCGGTGCCGATGGCGCGCAGCCGGGTTGGGTAGAGCTCCGCGGAGTAGAGGTAGAGCGAGAACGAGATGGTCTGCAGGATGGCGTAGGCGATGCTGGCGAACACGACCACCTGGGTTGCTGAGACGGCGCCGAGGGCGGTGAGGATGATCAGCGGGATGGTGGCTGCAAGGAAGGCATATGTGTACCAGCGTTTGCGGCCGACGCGGTCGATCAGCAGTGCGCAGAGGATTGATGCTACGACGCCCACGGCGGAGGTGACCCAGCCGTAGGCGAGGCTGGTCTGCAGGGGCAGGTTGAATGTCTGCTTGTAGAGGGTCGGCAGCCAGGTGACCAGGCCGTTGTTGACCATGTAGACGCAGATCCAGAGCATCCAGATCATGAAGGTGCGCTTCTTGTAGATGCCTGAGAAGAGTTCGCGCCAGCTGGTGCGGGCAGTTGCTTTCGGATCCACGGGGCGAACGACGGGCTCGGAGAGGGTGTGTCCTGCCTTGAGTGCTTCCTTTTCGAGCATGGCGACGACGGTTTCGGCTTTGTGGACGTGTCCGCGGGAAGCGAGCCAGCGCGGTGATTCAGGCATCAGCCACCGCATCGGGATGGTGAGCAATGCCGGGACGATGCCGACGATGAACATGGCCTTCCAGCCAACGACCGGGACGAGGAAGTATCCGGCGATGCCCGCGAACATGAGACCGACGGGGAAGATCACCTCGTAGAGCAGGAAGAACCTGCCGCGCTTCTTGGCTCCGACGAATTCGTTGATGTAGGCGCTGGCGACCGGTACTTCGCCGCCGGTGCCGATGCCTTGGAGGAAGCGGAAGATGATCATTGACGCGGCGCCCCAGGCGAAGAGGCAGGCTACGTCCATGGAGACAAAGAGAAGAATCGTGATCAGCAGGACCGGGAGGCGGCCGATCCGTTCGGCGAGTTGGCCGAAGAAGAGTGATCCGAAGATCTGGCCGACGTAGCCGGCGGAGAGGATCATTCCGATTTCCCCGGCGGTCAGGTGCCATTCCGAGGACAGCTGGGGCATTGCGAAGGCGATGGCCAGGACGGTGTACGCGTCGAAGAACGTGGCTGACCCGATGACCACACGAATCAGGGTCAGGCGTCGGGTGAGCGGGAGCCGTTCGAGGCGGGCTACGAGCTCTGCATTGATCCTGGCGGCGTTGGGGCCGCCCGCCATGGTGGTGGTGTTGTTTGGCTCGCGCATTGCGAGTCCTCCTTCTCCAGCGAAAGATGCTGGGGTCCTCATTGACCAAGAGTGGAGACAGGCTAAAGCCTAGGGGAGGATGGCGGGAGTTGCTCCCGCCATCCTCAGGATCCGGGGATCAGGCGCTGACGGTGACCTTGCCGATGTTTGCGGCGGCGAAGGCTTCCGCGATTTCAGTCTCGGCCCCTTCCGGCAGGGGCAGGAGTGGGGTGCGCACCGTGGCGTGGTCCAGAATGCCGCGGTTCACGAGGCCCCACTTCAAGGCGACGGTGCCTTCCATGTGGGAGCCGCGGTGGTAAACGTTCTTCGTTACCGGGAGCAGCCGCTCATGGATTGCGTGGGCACGCTTGTAGTCCTGCGCCTTGCCTGCTTCGATCAGTTCGACGAGCAGCTCGGGGGCGATGTTGCCGTAGCCGACGAGCAGGCCGTCGACGTCGAACATTGTCGGCAGCAGGTATTCGTCGTGGCAGGACAGGATCTGCAGTTCGGGGTACGCGGCGCGCAGCGCGGGGATCTCGGTATACCACCGGCGCATGTTCCGCACGCCGTTCTTTGTGGCAAAGACGCCCTCCTGGCCGGCGATCTCCAACTGGGTGTCCAGGTCGTAAGTTGCCTTGGTGTTGTCGGGGTACTGGAAGAGGATCAGCGGCAGGCCGGACTCTTCGTAGATTTCCTTGTAGCGCGACTGCGGTGCGCCCTGCTGGTAGCCGAAGCGCAGCCAGCCGTGCGAGGGGTAGACCAGGCCAGCCGATGCGCCGGCCTCAACGGCCTTCTTGGCCTCGAGGGCCGCAGTCTTGTTGCCCTCCTTGGTGATGCCCGCCACGACCGGTACACGGCCGTCGGTCGAGGCAACGAACGCCCGGATAACGTCAAGCTGCTCCTCTTCAGTGAGGAACGTGCCTTCGCCAGCGTGGCCCAGGACGACGAGGCTCTTCACGCCCTCAATCGATCCGAGCCACGAACCCAGGCGCTGGATCGCAGCGAAGTCGACAGCGCCATCTTCGGTGAACGGGGTGACGGGTGCGGGGCTGAGTCCGCGGAGATCGAGTGCCATTTGCAGCTACCTTCTTGTCTTCTTTGATTTTCGGTATTCCCGCTATGATGAGAACGTTTGCGGGAACGTTTTCAAGTTTGCACGTGTCGCAGCTCACTGTCAAGAGAACGTTTGCAAGAAAGAGGAATAGAGTGTCTGTTACACCCTTGCTGAAGAGGAGAACCGCGATGGAGCAGGCCTTACCCGCAGCTATCGTTACCCTGAAGGACGTTGCCGCTGCCAGCGGCGTGAGCATCTCCACGGCCAGCCGTGCCTTGGATGAACGTTCAACCTCCCGCTCAGCCGCAGCCGCGCACGTCCGTAAAATTGCTGAGGAACTTGGCTACCGCAGAAATTCTTTCGCTTCCAGCCTCCGCCGCGGTGAAACGCGCACCTTGGGAGTACTAGTTCCCCGCCTCAGCGATACCGTCATGGCGCTGATGTTCGAAGCATTGGAACGAGCCGCGTCGGCGCGGGGCTACTTTGCCATGGTGGCCAGCAGCGGCGACGATCCTGAGGATGAGCGGCGTGCTGCGGAGACGCTGCTGGACCGAAATGTCGACGGCCTAATACTGGCCACTGCTCGGATCGGCGACGAACTACCGCAGCTGCTGCGTCAGCGCCGCGTGCCGCACGCTCTGGTCCTGCGTACTGACGGAGAAAGCCCTTCGGCCATCGGCGATGACGAAGTCGGGGGCTACCTCGCCGTCCGGCACCTGGTCGACCTGGGGCACCGCGACATCGCCGTTATCACCGGCCCGGACTTCACCTCCACTGGAACCGCGCGCCTGGCAGGAGCTCGCAAGGCATTGAACGAAGCAGGTATCCAGCCACGCGAAGAATGGCTGATCGCCGCCGGCTACGGCATCGAAAACGGCTACACGGCCGGCGAAAAACTCCTCGCCCGAACCCCGGAATCCCGTCCCACAGCAATATTCGCGGCCAACGACAACATCGCCATGGGCGTCATGGCCGCGGCCCAGCACAACGGTGTTTCCATTCCTGATGACCTTGCGCTGGTCGGCTACAACGACACGCCCCTTTCCGCGCGCCTGCCCACCCCACTTAGCTCCGTGCGCGTCCCACTGGATCAGATCGCGGCAACCGCCATCGACCTCATCGTTAACCCCGCTACTGAACCGCGGATCCGGCGCGCTACACCCACCCTGATACCCCGCCAGTCCAGCGGAACGCCTGTTCACTTCGCCCGCACAGTTCAGCACTGACCCCCACAGGAGATCCACGCGTATTGCGCGATCTTCCATTGTCAACGAGCCGATGTTTGGCATCACTGACGGCGAAACAGGCGGGGAAGAAACCACCGCCATCAATGGCGATCCTTTCCTTGAGGGCTCTTTTCGCCCGGTTCCATCCACTCGTTGATGGGAACAAACGGACGGTGTGGAAGTTCATAGGGCTGCTGTGGATCAACGGTTACCGGCATGGCTTCAGCGCGGACGAAGGCTTCGACCTCGGTGTTGGAGTCGCCGCGGGCAATATCCACTTATTGGACTGTGCCGCCGAGATTTCTGGACGTCCGGTGCCCAGGTAGTCCTCCCGCGCCCCCAAAAGGGCGTGGACAATGTGCACACTTTTCGTGTCGTACTAGGCCAAACAGCCTTCGGAGTGGCCAGGATCCCGCATGTTTTCGCGGGTTCCCTGTGTTTGCAAGGGCGGGAACGCAGTTCGAGTCCCACCTCGGGCACAGTGTTTCCGCAGGTCAGAAGCTTTTAGTGCTGGCTATGGTGTACAAAACGTCCACGATGGCAAATCAAGGTGTATAAGCGGCAGCTGTCGATCGTGTTTGCGTGAGCCCTGTGTTTTATTGCAAGGGGTGTGTTAGCGGCGTCGTGAGAGTTCATTTCATTCGCGGCCTTGTTCGATTCTGGCGCAGTAGTCGCGCTGACACCCGAGGCGCTGATATTTCCTTCCTGCGCAGCCCCGTACTCGTGCTCCGGATGAAGGAACGCCCGGAACGGTCAGGCTGGCACACCTTCTCGCTCAGGGCGCTGGCCTTTGGCCGTAGGCATACCCCGGTTTCATAAGTGGCTCGTGGGCCTGGCGTGGACAGGCCCCCGAGCAGTCAACTCAACTCGTTCCTGTGTCGGTCCCGAACCGTCGGGGGCGGGGGGCTACTGCTGAAGGGTCGGCCGGACGACGAGCTCATTGATGTCGACATTTGCCGGCTGGGCGACGGCAAAGGCAATAACGTCGGCCACAGCTGTAGCGGGAATCCCGAACTGTTCGGCTGCGGCGTGGGCAGCGGCTCGGACTTCGGGATTGCCGCCCCGGTCCGTTAGTTCAGTCAGCGTGAAGCCGGGCGAAACCACGGTTACGCGCACGTCGGTGTTCTCCTGGCGGAGCCCTTCGGAAAAGGCCCGGACGGCGTATTTCGTAGCGCAGTAGATTGCTGCGGTCGGGTCAACGCGCAGACCGGCGACTGAAGCGACATTGATGATGTGACCTGCCCGCCGGGACCGCATGCCGGGTAAAACAGCTGCCACGCCGTGAAGTACGCCGCGCAGGTTCACATCGATCATGGAGTTCCACTCTTCGATGCGCAGATCATGCACGGGGGACAACGGCATGACTCCGGCGTTGTTGACGAGGACGTCGACCCGGCCGAAACGCTGTTCGGCTGCTTCCACGAACTCGCTGAAGTCGGCAAGGTCTGTTACATCGAGCCGGCGGTAGTCTGCCTCGCCGCCATCCCGCTGGATGTCTGCCACGAGGGTCCGCAGTGAATCCTCACGCCGCGCGCCGAGGAATACCCTGTGGCCCTGGGCCGCCAGAGCGCGGGCAGTGGCTTCCCCGATGCCGCTGCTGGCGCCTGTGACGATGATGTTCTTTTGGTTGTCTTGGTTCATGTTTTGATACTCATTCACTTGAGGATGGGGGGAAGGACAGGTCTGCCTGGGCGTGCCGCACCTTGTCAGTACTGCCTAATGTTTTGGTGGCCGTTTACGGCAAGAATCAGCCTGCCCGTCACGGTCCGTGCTTCCATTTGTGCGTGTGCTTCGGCAGCTTCTTCCAACGGGAGCAGGCTCACCGGGAGGGTGAGCTGACCGCTTGCGATGAGGGGTAGGACAGCACGTCCGGCGGCTGCCCCGCGTTCGGGGTTTTCGGAGAGTGCCAGCCCGGCGCTGAAGCCCAGGATGCCGATGTTGCTGCGCCAAATCCTGTTGGTGTCCACCATGGTGCCCGCGTCCTGTGCGGCGCTGCCGACGACAAGCATGCGTGCATGCTGTGCCATGAGGTCCAGCGTGGCGAGGCGATGCTCTCCTCCTACTGGGTCGATAACGAGATCGAACGTTTCGTCGTGGAGGGCGTCGGGAAATTCGTCGGAGACAATGACACGGTCCAGCCCGAGAGACATAGCGGCTTGAGCCTTGTCCCTGGTGCGGACGGTACCAACTATCCGGTTGGCTCCGAGCATTCGGGCGACGGCGGGAAACGCGGAGGCGAGGCCGCCAATGACGCCGTGGATCAGCACGCGCGATCCGGCACGGATGTTGCCGAGCTCGGTCAGTGCCATATGGGCGGTCGCGGCGTTGCCCAGTCCGGCGACGACCTGGACTGGATCAGCGCCGGATCCTTCGAGCGAGACGACCAGCGCGGCCGGGGCGGCCACGACTTCTGCGTATCCTCCGCTGTTCGGAAGGGTCACCGTTGCGACGTGTTCACCGATCGAGAGACCGCTAACCCTTTCCCCGAGGGCGCGGACCGTCCCGGTGACCTCGAGTCCCGGTATATAGGAGGGCTTGGGGACGTACTCGAGGTCGGCAAACGTTCCTCGACGGATGATGGCATCGATGAGGCCGACGGCTGCGTACTGGACATCAATCGTTATTTCCCCCGCGGCCGGCTCGGGGGTGGGAAGGTGGACTTCTTGAATGACTTCCGGGCCGCCGTAGGCCGTGGTCGACATGCTTTTCATCATGGTTGTCCTGTCGGTGTTGGTTCTCGCCGGCATTGCTTAGACGTGCTCCGGCACGGTGCGCAACAAAAGCAGGTTCCGGTAGTCCTGCGCCCGGTCCTGCAGCTGTTCGTCCGTCAGGTCCCGTACGCCGTGAACGATGAAGGGGCTCAGCCATTGCATTCCGAGCCGGCGGGCTGTGGCCTGCAGTGGGATGAGGATGTCGTTGTAGTCCCACCCGTGGAAGCCGTCGGGGGAATAGGCCTCTCCGGCACCGCCTGTGCTGGTGGCAACCCGGAGTGTCTTGCCTGCAAGTGCTCCGGGTGCCCCGGTGCCGTAGGCCCAGCCGCGGACAAGCACCTCGTCGAGCCAGGTTTTGAGGAATGCCGGAGGCGCGTACCAGTGGGTTGGGTATTGCAGGACGATGTTTTCGGCCGCTTCCACCGCGGCCCTCTCGGCGGCAAGGTCGATGTGGCCGTCGGGGTACAGGCGTCTCAGGTCGTGCACCGTCAGATCCGGTGCATCTTCAAGCGCGGTCGCCAGTGCCCTGTTGATACGGGAAGTGGAAAGGTCAGGATGGTCCAGGAGGACCAGCGTCTTGTGATGTATAGGTGTCATGGTCGTGGTTCCATTTCGTTGGAGGGGAAGCCGCAGCAGGGTGTGGACAGCGGTCGGTTCCAAACCCTCCTGTCGGGTGGCACGCCTGGGTTATTTGTTCAGGAAGCGGAGCAGGATTTCGTTGATCTCGTCACTGTGCGTCCAGAGCATGCCGTGCGGGGCGCCTTCGATCTCCACGTACTCAGCGGATGGAAGACGCTTGGTGAACTCCCGGCCTGTTGCGTCGATTGGGAGGATCCGGTCGTCCGTTCCGTGGACAATCAGGGCCGGGACGGTGATCTTCCCGACGTCGGCACGGAAGTCGGTGAGCCATGAGTCGACGACGGCGAACGAGGCGTACCAGGAGGAGCCGGCCGCAACGTTCCATGCGCTGCGCAAGGCTTCCTCGCTGAGTCGGCTTCCAAGGAAGGTGTCGGTGTTGAAGAAATCCTTGTAGAAACTGGCGAACCAGGCGTAGCGGTCTTCGAGGGCGGCGTTGCGGATGCTGTCGAATACTGAGGAAGGAACGCCGGTGGCGTTGTCCTCGGTGTGCAGGAGGAATGGTTCGAGGGAGGCTAGGAACGCTGCCTTGGCTATCCGTGCCTCGCCGTAGGTGCCGATGTACCGTCCGACTTCGCCGGTGCCCATCGAGAAGCCAACCAGGACGACCTCCTGCAGGTCCAGGGTTTCGAGGACGGTGTTGAGGTCGGCTGCGAAGGTGTCGTAGTCGTAGCCGGTGGTCGGTTTGCTTGACTTGCCGAAGCCCCGGCGGTCGTAGGTGATCACGCGGTAACCGGCGTTCAGGAGGGCCGCGCTTTGCTTCTCCCATGACCCACCATCCAGCGGGTAGCCATGGATCAGGACAACGGGCTGTCCGGTGCCGTGGTCCTCGTAGTAAAGCTCGACGTCCGTGCTGTTTTCCGTACCGACTTTGATGAAAGCCATAATTCTGTTTTCTTTTCTTGAGGGGAGAACGTGGTTCTCCAGCTGTCTGCACATCGAATTGAGGAATGTGGCTTTGGTAGGGGCTGGCTGCCCGGTTCGACGAGGGCGCACTGCCCGAGCAGATGCGTCGCTGAACCTTCCGGCCGGTTACTTGTCCCGAACGGGTGCTTTTTCGGCCAGCTCGGTTCGGGTCACCGGATGGCCATCGATGGACTCGTAGAGGCTCTTGGAACGGGCGAGGCCGTCCATCAGGCTGGCCGGTCCCCGGAAGGGAAGACCGCCGATGTGCCAACCGTCAGTATGCAGTTCTTCGATGAGGACCCAAACGACCTCACGGAAAGCCTCGGATCCTTCGAACTGAACCATGACGTCTGTCAGTGCCGCCGCCATACGGTGCTTTTCGTCTTCGGTGAAGACCCCGTCGACGAGCTTGACGTTTACGAAGGGCATGGCCTTCTCCTTTGTTGTGGTTGCTCCGGTTTGCCCCGGTACGTCAAGCATCGTTCCTGGAAAGAATCAGGGGACCCGCTGATTCGGTCAGGAAACCCACAATTAGCGTCAGGCTGTAGAAGTTACGCGGGGAGGTGGCCGCCGTCGCCGTGGCGCGGTGTGAGGCGCTCAAGATACAGGGAGGGACTCATTCCGATTTTTTGCGTGAATACGCGCCTCAGTGTCTCTGCACTTCCGAATCCGGTTGCGGCTGCCGTTGTGGCAACAGTGGCTCCGCGTTGGAGCATCGCCTGCGCGGCTTCGATGCGTACCTTTTCGACATACCGTGCTGGACTGGTCCGGGTTGCCTCTTGGAACCTGCGGGTAAGGCTGCTGGCGCTGAGATTTGTCATTGCGGCCATGGCGTCTATCGAGTAGTCGGCGGCTGGCTCAGCTGTGATCCGGTCCAGCAGTTCCCTTAGGACGTGGTCCCGGGAAGTGCTCGTACTGACGGCCACTGAACGCTGTGATTGGCCGCCGGGCCGTTGGTTGAATATGACCATTTGCCGAACGACGGCGCGTGCTACTTCCGGACCATAGTCGTCCTCAACCATGAACAACGCCAGGTCCACGCCGGAACTGATGCCGGCGGAAGTGATGATCGGATCATCCTGTACAAACAATGCGTCGGGGACCACATTAACCAGGGGAAATGACTTTCTGAACCGCTCGACCTGGGTCCAGTGCGTTGTCGCGTTGCGGTAGTTCAACAAGCCCGCGTGCGCCAGGAGAAAAGCACCAGTGCAAACGGATGCAATCCTTTTGGCATCGTTCGTCAGCTGGGCAACGGCATCGACTAGTTCCTGCTCGAAAGGCTTGGCCACCATGCCGTAGGCCCCAGGAACGAGCACCGTGTCCAGGGCACCTGCCCCCGCGGCGGTGGTTTCCACCATCAGAAAGTGGCCGTTTGCAGCCCGTTTGGCTTGGCCGTCCGCTGAAACCATAACCGTCTTATAGTCGGCGCCAAAGACATTGGCATGATGGAACACGTCAGCTGGCCCGGCGACGTCCATCATCGTGACGTTGTCGTGGACCAGGAACCCGATGGTCCTGCCGAGTTCACTCACTTCTCACCGCAGTCCTCGCATCCGGCGCTGCACGCCACCAGGCATTTCTTTGCGCGCCTTTCCCATCATGAATCCTGACCCGTAAGTTCACAACGGCTCGACCAGAGGCTAGAAAGCAGGATTAATCCCCTGGCCGTGGCTTGAGCCCAAATGAGCCTGCAGCAGCCCACCGGGCCAGGAGGATGGAGGTGCCTTCTCCGGGTTGCGCAGTGCCTGGCCAACGACTCTCTGGCCCAGGCACTGCTCGATCATCAGCCGAGGATACGTTGCTTCGACTTCGGAACGGTGTTTCTCAGCACGGGGCAGCAGGCTGTCGTCCCCGAAGTCGGCCCGAACGCCGAGTCGGAGGTACCTTGCCACGGGTCCCCGGCGTTCAGCGATCTGAGGTGAGGTGTGTAACGCAATCGCTTCCCAGACCGAGTCAACCCGGGTGGCTTCCCATCCGTGGGTGGTCAGGAACGCCGCGGCCGCGTCTGCACCTTCGACTTCAAACCGCTGGGGGCCGTCATACTCATCGGCGGTCCCCGCATCGTGGAAAAGGGAAGCGAGCCGCAGAGCTGCAACATCAATGGCACAGCCCTCGGCTGCAGCGATGGCTCGGGCATACTCGAACACCCGGGCGCTGTGGTTGAAGATGGGCGGCTGCAAAAGCCGAACCAACAAATCCTCGGCAGCTGCAAGTACGACACCCTCGTTATTCATGATCTTTAGCGTAAACGAGTCCTCGCCTTGTTAGGGGAGGGACAGAGGAGTGCGTCAGCCACCTGTCCAGGGCGAGCGTAGATTGGGGAGGTGGCGAAAAATGAGGCTTTTAGCCAATACCTGCAGGCTCGTCGTGGGCTTGTTAGCCCAGAAGATGTTGGTCTCGGTGGCTTTGGCCGGCGTCGGGTCCCGGGTCTTCGACGTGAAGAGGTCGCAGGACTGGCGGGTATCAGCGTCGATTACTACGTGCGGCTCGAGCAGGGAAAGGACCACCACCCGTCACCGCAGATCCTGGATGCCCTTGCCCGGGCCCTTCGCCTGGATCCACCCTCGACGCTGCATCTGCACCGCTTGGCGCGCCCCGACTTCGTGGCCGTGGCAGGGGTGGAAGAGACAGCAGGCGTTGACATAGGACTTTCGCATCTGCTGATGACCTTGGGCCATGTCCCGGCTTTCGTGCAGGACCGCTTCATGAATGTCCTCGCTGCCAATCCTTTGGCAGTCGCTCTGTCACCCAGGAACAAGGCGGGGACCAACATGCTCCGGGAAGCGTTCCTGGATCCTGCCGAGCGGGAGCTTTACGAAGACTGGGAACAGGTCATGGCGGAGGCCACCGCCGGCTTGCGGGCCTCGGTAGGTGAGCGGGTCAGGGACCCCGCGCTTGAGGCGCTGGTCTCTGACCTGTCAAAGAGCAGCGCCTACTTCCTTCAATTGTGGGCCCGCCACGATGTGCGCCCGAAAGTCGCAGGGAAACGTCTTCTGCATCATCCACTCGTGGGAGACATGGAGCTCTTCCACGAAAAACTGGCAGTAACCGGCACCGACGGGCACCTTCTGGTCATTCATCACGCCGAGCCCGGGAGCCGATCCGAACTGGCCTTGCAACGGTTGGCAGCCAATCTTCCGCAAGCGGACTGAAACTCGACGAGGAACCAAGACGGTTCCTTAGGGTAGCCCTGGCATTCATATGAAATTCAGGGTTCTGGCTGCCCCTTTTCGACCGGCGCACACTGAGTCATAAGCCGCCCGTTCACCGGACTCCTACTCGGAAGTTGCCGAGGTGTGGGCGTTGCCTCCTCAAGATCCTTCGACTCGCGCCTGTCGCAAGAAAGTTCATCACCATGACAAGAATCACCACCAAGTTCGGGTTCAGCTCAACCACCTCCGACGTCACGGAAGGCATCGATTTCACAAGTAAACGTGTCGTGATCACCGGCGGGGCCTCCGGCATCGGCATCGAGACCGCCCGCGCATTCGCCAACATTGGAGCCGAAGTCACTCTCGCGGTCCGCAACGTCAGCGCAGCCGCACCGGTTGCAGCCGATCTCCGGAGTTCAACCAGCAATCCGAACATCTTTGTGGGCCGCGTGGACCTTTCGGACCGGTCCTCTATCTCAGAGTTCGCCGCGCAGTGGAGCGGCCCCCTCCACGTATTGGTCAACAACGCCGGCATCATGGCCCTGCCTGGGCTGGAACGGACCCCTGAAGGCTGGGAAATGCAGTTCGCCACCAACCACCTGGGACATTTCGCCCTCGCCCGCGCCCTGCACGCGGCACTGGCAGAGGCCAGGAACGCCCGAATTGTCTCCCTGAGTTCCAGCGGCCACCTGTTTGCCCCGGTGCTGTTTGATGACCCTCACTTCAACTTCATCCCCTACGACCCGTTCGTCGCCTACGGCCAGTCCAAGACAGCCTCGACATTGTTCGCCGTCGCGGCGACCGAGCGCTGGGCCAAAGACGGCATTACTTCAAATGCGGTTATGCCCGGCGCCATTGCCACCAATCTTCAACGCCACACCGGCGGCTTGCGGACGCCGCTCGAGCGCCAGAAGACTCCGCAACAGGGTGCAGCCACCACCCTGTATGTCGCCACTTCCCCTGACCTGGAAGGCATCGGCGGGCGTTACTTTGAAGACGTCAACGAAGCCCCCGTCGTGGACCACCGCGGCCCGGACTACACGGGGGTGGCTCCCTACGCCCTCGACCCGGCCAACGCCCAACGCCTCTGGGACCTCTCCACCGAACTTCTTCGCGCAGCGCGCTAAGTGAACGCCATCACCTCCTCAACAGGAAGGAAACTCAACATGAGCATCTCCGGAACAGACACACCGCGGGAACCAACCAACCCGAACACAATTCTGCGAGACACAAAAGTGGGCTGGATAGGCCTTGGAGACCAAGGCGCTCCCATGGCCCGAGCCATCGCCGCCGCAGGATTCGAGCTGCATGTCTGGGTCCGACGCGAAGCCTCCCTCGCCACCCTCCAAGGTCTGCCATACGTCCGGCATGACACCCTTGCCGGACTGGGGGCCGCCAGTGACGTCGTCGGACTATGCCTTAGGGAGGACTCCGACATCGAGGAGGTTCTCACCTCGGGGGGACTGCTGGAAAGCCTCACGCCGGGGAACATCCTGATCAACCACGGCACCGGACTTCCCGGCTACGCAGAGTCAATGGCCCACCGCGCCGCATCGTGCGGGGTGCTGGTGCTGGACGCTCCCGTCAGCGGTGGCCGCCCCGGCGCCGAAGCCCGGCAGCTGACGACCATAGTCGGCGGCCCCATCCAGGCGCTGGAGACCGTCCGGCCCGTTCTTTCGGCTTTCTCTGGGAAGATCACCCATATGGGACCGGCCGGATCTGGTCAAACCGGCAAGCTCATCAACAATGCACTCCTCATGATGAACCAGAAGAACGTCCAAGACATCCTGGCGCTGGCCAACAATCTGAAGCTGAACGTGGGACCCCTGATGGATCTGCTGCTCTCCGGAACCGGCAGAAGCTTCGCGCTTGAGGCACTTACCGGCGCCGTCACAACCGACAACGCCGAACACCTCAAAGTCCTGCAGGTCATTGACATGGACATCTTTACCGAAGCGATGACAAGCCGCGGCCAGGATGTCGCCACCATCGACTGGTATGCGCGGGCGGGGGCGAACGGGCTTCCCGGTGCAGCCCGACTCGTGGCAAAGGCAGCGCGGACAGCCTGAAGAACGAGCGCTCAGACAGGCCCTCGGCTGCTAGGCGAGGTTCCGTTGCTGAATGTCGATAGTGCGGTTTGCCCAGGAAGTCGGCGAGGCCTGTCAGGAGTGGGTGTCGAGGTAGTGCAAAATCGCGTGCGCCGTTTCCTCCGGCGCGCTCACGTGGGGGCAGTGCCCTGTTGCCCGAAGCTGCACCAGGGTGCTGTGTTCTAAGTTCTTGTGCAGGTAGGCGCCCACTTCGAGCGGGGCTAGCAGATCGTTGGAGCACTGCAGAATGAGGCAGTTTGTGTGCACCTTAGCCAGTTCGGGGCGGGTGTCGGAAAAGAAGGTCACTTCGGCGAAATGCCGTGCGATTATGGGGTCTGTCCGGCAGAAGCTGGCACGCAGGTCTTCTGCCAGTTCCGGCTCTTGCGGGTTGCCCATGACGATGGGTGCCAGGGCCGCGGCCCAGGCGAAATAGTCGCTGTCCAGAGCTGCCAGCAGACTCACGATGTCTTCCCGCGAGAATCCGCCGACGTAGCCGTCGTACGGGTCGTTCGTATGGCGGGGTGAAGGAGCCAGCAGGATCAGGTGGGAAAAACGGGTGGGCTCCTGGGCTGCGGCGACCACGGCGATCATAGTGCTGACGCTGTGTCCGACCAGGATGACGTCCTCAAGTTCAAGCGCGCGGCAAATCTCCAGCAGATCCGCCGCGTACCCCTTCAGGGATCCATACTTTTCCCAGTCATAGGCGCTGATGTCCGAATGTCCCGAACCAACATGATCAAAAAGCACCAGCCGGTAGTCATTCATGAAGTAGGGGAGCAGGTTCCGCCACATGGTCTGGTCGCAGCCGAAGCCGTGCGCAAACATCATCACAGGCCCATCATCCCGACCCAACAGGGTGACATTGTTCCGGGCGATTACCATAGCGTCCGCTTTGACCACATTCTCACTGACCCTCACGTAGGGTGGCGTTCTTTCCCAGACTATCCACGGGAAATCAAGAAATCCTAGGGCTCCAGCGACTATGACCTTCAAGGTGACGCGGACCCAGCCATGGCGCACGAGGTGCCTTACCGGATACCGCGGCCAGGACAATTGAGCTAGAACCTCAAGCTGGAACGCCGATGACATTGTCAACGCCCTTGATTACGCCATCGAAACCCCACGGCACGTAAATGTTGGCATGCTTGAACTCATGCCCACCTTCCAGGTCCCCGGCGGCCTGACCTTCGACCGCCGCCAACCCACCACCTAACACCCGCCCGGCACCTCAACCACCACCAACCGACAGGCCCCACCACATGCAGCACGTGCACACCGTCAGTTTCCCGGACTCCCAGCTCCTGGCCGATCTCTCACCGCTTCCCGGCAGCCTCCGCGGCGTGGTCTGGGACATGAAGGACGCCCCGGGGGAGGACCTGGGCAGCATCGACGGCGTCATCCTCCCGTACCTCAACGCCGGGGCAGTGCTGGGTTCCCTGGGCGTAGTGCCGAGCCTTAAGTTCGTGCAGACACAGTCAACGGGGTACGACGGCGTCTTGGAGGCTGCCGGTCCGGGCGCCGCGGTAGCAAACGCCTCGGGCGTCCATGCGGCGGCCACCGCGGAACTTGCTGTTGGCCTCATCCTTGCGAAACTGCGGGGGATCGACCAGGCGGTCAAGGATCAGCAAATTGAGAGCTGGAGGCCGCAGCGGCGCCAGTCCCTGGCGGACCGCAAAGTCCTGCTGCTGGGCATCGGCGGGATCGGCAAGGAACTGGCCCGCCGGCTGGAGCCCTTCGAGGTGACCATCACGCGGGTGGGAAGCACGGCACGCACGGACGCGGACGGGCAGGTCCACGGTCCGGATGAGCTGATGGCCCTCGCTGCGGACCACGACATCCTGGTCTCCGTCCTGCCACTCAATGACAACACGCACCATCTGGTGGGCCAGGAAGTCCTGGCCGCCCTGCCGGACGGGGCGCTGGTAGTCAATGTGGGCCGCGGTGCCGTCATCAGCACCGAGGCCCTGACCCGCGAAGTTGTCTCCGGCCGCCTGCAGTGCGCCATCGACGTGGTGGATCCCGAGCCGCTTCCCGCCGGCCACCCGCTGTGGTCGGCGGAGAACGCCCTCATCACCCCGCACGTTGGCGGCAACGCTTCGGCCTTCGAACCCCGGATCCTCAAACTGCTCAAACGGCAGCTCCAGGCGCTGGCCGACGGCCAAACCCCCGCCAACCTCGTCCAGAAGGGACCTTTCGCATGAGCGCCTTATTTGACCTCACCGGGCGCGTAGCCCTGGTCACCGGCTCCAGCAGGGGCATCGGTTCGGCCCTTGCCAAGGCGCTGGCCGACGCCGGTGCCACCGTAGTGCTGAATGGCGTCAACGAGGAGCGGCTGAAGGAAGCCGAAAACGCGCTGGCAGCGGAATTCCCGCCGGGCCGGATCCACAGCGTCGCCTTCGACGTGACCGACGACGACGCCGCTGCCCGGAGCATTGTCTGGATCGAGGAGAACGTGGGTCCGCTGGAAATCCTGGTCAACAACGCCGGCATCCAGCACCGGGTGCCCATGCTTGACCTGGAAGTGGCGGACTGGGAACGCGTCCTCTCCACGGACCTCACCAGCGCCTTCCTGGTGGGCCGCGAGGCCGCCCGTCACATGATCGGCCGCGGCCGCGGCAAGATCATCAACATCTGCTCCGTGCAAACGGACCTGGCCCGCCCCACCATTGCCCCGTACATCGCGGCGAAGGGCGGGCTGCGGAACCTCACCCGCGCCATGACCGCCGAATGGGCCGCCTCCGGTCTGCAGATCAACGCCGTCGCGCCCGGCTATATCCACACCGAAATGACCCAAAACCTGGTGGACGACGAGGAGTTCAACTCCTGGATCCTGGGCCGGACGCCGGCGCACCGCTGGGGCACCGTGGAGGACCTGGCCGGTCCTGTGGTGTGGCTGGCCTCTGACGGCTCCAACTTCGTGAACGGACAGACCATCTTCATCGATGGCGGAATGACGGTGGTGGTCTAGTGGCTGCAATGACTGAAGAACTCCCGGCAACCGTCCCGGCCCTGGTGGCCCACGCCGCCGGGGACCTGCGCATCGACGAGGTGCCGCTGCCCCAGCCGGCGGCCGACGAAGCGGTGGTAGAGGTTCTGTACGGCGGCATCTGCGGGTCGGACCTGCACTACTGGCTGCACGGCGCCGCGGGGGAGTCCATCCTCAAGGCGCCGCTGGTCCTGGGCCACGAGATCTCCGGCGTGGTGGTGTGCCCGGCAGCCAACGGAGCAGGGCCGCAGGCCGGGACCGCCGTCGCCGTCCACCCCGCAACCCCGGGCCCCGGCGCTGCGAAGTATCCTGCGGACAGGCCCAACCTCTCACCGGGATGCACCTACCTGGGCAGCGCAGCCCGCTACCCGCACACGGACGGCGCCTTCAGCCGCTACGTCACCCTGCCGGTGCGGATGCTCCGGCCCCTTCCCGAGGGCATGAACCTGAGGACCGCCGCCCTAATCGAACCCGCCAGCGTTGCCTGGCACGCAGTCTCCCGCGCTGGGGACGTCCGCGGAAAGACCGCGCTGGTCATCGGCTCCGGCCCCATCGGGGCCCTGGCCGTCGCCGTCCTGAAGCGTGCCGGCGCCGCCCGGATCACCGCCGTCGACCTCCATCCCAAGCCGCTGGAGATCGCCCAGGCCGTCGGGGCGGACCAGGTGATCAACGCTAGAGACACTGAAGCCATCGCCGCCGTGGAGGCCGACGTCGTGATCGAATCCTCCGGTAGCCACCACGGACTGGCCTCGGCCATTCAGGGCGCCGTGCGCGGCGGCACCGTAGTGATGGTGGGGCTGCTGCCCACCGGCATGCAGCCGGTGCCCATCTCGCTGGCGATCACCCGCGAACTGGACCTCAAGGGCTCCTTCCGCTTCAACAACGAAATCGACCAGGTAATCGCTGCCCTCGCCGACGGCTCCCTGCACATCGAGCCCGTCATCACGCACCAGTTCCCGCTGGTAGACGCCCTCCACGCCTTTGAAGTGGCCAAGGACTCCACCAGCTCCGGCAAGGTGCTGCTCAGCTTCGGTGAGGGGGAGACCCGGTGAGCGGGCAGTTTCCGCCGCTCGTGGTGATGGGAGTCTCCGGCTGCGGGAAGTCCACGTTATGGCAATCTTTCTCAAAGCGGCGGTAATGCGGACCACCTGGACGGCCCGCCCCCTCGAAGTGCCCAAAAGTACCGTCCCGGTAGGAGCGCGGAATACTGTCTTCTTCCACGAACCCCCGGCAGCTGGAGTGCAACCGGGGGAAAGCTGGCGTCCTCGCAATCCATGCCCGGGGTGGACAGGGCTTTCTTCCGGTA
The DNA here is from genome assembly GCF_006715285.1 of Arthrobacter sp. SLBN-83. NCBI lineage: Bacteria > Bacillati > Actinomycetota > Actinomycetes > Micrococcales > Micrococcaceae > Arthrobacter > Arthrobacter sp. SLBN-83. Next base: position 3,952,090 of record NZ_VFMX01000001.1, on the reverse strand, counting down.
GATGAAAAGTGCCTGGCTGGACTTCCGGTACGACTGAGAGGATTCCGCGATGGACATGATCCGCATTGAGCCGCGCTGCCGCGTCGTGATCGACAATGACTGGGCGGGCGACCCGGACGGGCTGGTTGCCCTGGCCCACCACGCGATGTCGCCCGCCAACAAAATCGTGGCGGTGACCAGTTCGTTGACCAACCCGATGTTTGGGCCGCCTTGCGGTATGGCGCAGGCCGGTGCGGACCTCGCGGAGGATCTTCTCCGGGTACTTAAGCTGCCCGGCCTGGCAGGTATCCACGCCGGTCCGGACATTCCCTTCACAGGGCAACCGCGGAACAGTCCTGCTGCGCGGGCGATTGTTGACGCAGCCGGCGCCGTGGGAGACCTTCCGCTGCTCCTCGTGTGTGCCGGCCCCCTGACCAACGTTGCCGATGCGCTGCTACTGGAGCCCGCCGTCGCCCGTTCATTCACCCTGGTGTGGGTCGGCGGCGCCGAGAAGGATGAGGAGGAGTACAACTACTTCACGGATCCCGCGGCCGCAGACTTTGTGTTGGGCAACCGGGATTTGGCCCTATGGCAGTTTCCGGCGGAAACCTACCGGCAGGTTGTTGTCCCGGTGGCTGAGCTCGACCACGCCTTCAGGAACGCCGGCCCGGCAGGCGCGTGGCTCTGGGAGCACTTCAACAGCCTGGAGGTGCCTGACTTCGTGAAGTTCGGCCCACTTTGGTGCCTGGGCGATAGCGCACCCCTGGTGGTGACGGGACTGGATGACCTTACGTCCACGTACGTCGAAACGTCGGCGAAGCCCCAGCGGCGGAGGTATACCTCGGTGGACACCAGACTGGTCATGGCCGACTTTGTCGCCAAACTCCGGCTGCAGGCTTAACCGGGCGCAAGACAAGGGCCGGATCTCCTGCGGAGATCCGGCCCAATTTCCCGTTATTAAGCGGGCAGGGTGACTTGGGGTGCAGCGTGCTCCCCTGCCAGGCTCCCCAGCCAGCGGGCGCTCTCCTTAGGTGTCCGCTCCTGGGTGGAACGGTCGACGGCGATCAGGCCGAACTTGGGCCGGTAGCCGAAGATCCACTCGAAGTTGTCGAACGCCGTCCAGGCGATGTAACCCCGGACGTCGATGCCATCGGCAAGGCAGGAGGCAACGCCGTCGACCGCTGTCTTGAGGTAACCCACCCGCTGGGTGTCGTCTTCCGTCGCCAGGCCGTTCTCCGTGACGATCACCGGGACACCGGCAACCCGCCAGGCCTCCCGGACGGTTGCCTCCAGCCCCTGCGGGTAGATCTCCTCGCCCATCTGGTTGGTGGCAACGCCCTCCGGCGCGGGAGCGTGGCCGTCCGGGCCGTAAACAGTCCGGCCATAGGTCTGGATGCCCACGAAGTCGTCGCCGCGGGAAGCCTCCAGGAAGCGTTCGTTCACGTCGCGGCGCACCCGGTCCGCGGTTTCTTCACCGCCGGGAATCGACTGGATGTCCGAGTTCGCCAGGGTCCAGCCCACCTGCAGGTCCGGGCGGTGCTTTTTGATGGCTGCCGTGCCGGCGCGGTGTGCCGCCAGCTTGACGTTGAAGCCCGCCTCCGTGGAGCAGAACTGGAACGGCGCCACGGTGCTGGCGTCAACGCCGAGCCGCTGGGCCGCGGCAGCCCACATGGGGACCTTGCCCCGGTTTTCCGGCGCCTCGCCGCCGATGCCGAAGGATTCCAGCAGCCAGGGAAGGTTGGGCTCGTTCAGGGTGCAGGCGACGCCGATCAGGTGGCCCAGGTGCGCCATGACCCGGTCGCAGTACCGCGCGAAGAGCTCCGGCGTGCGCCCGCCCTCCCAGCCGCCCGAACGCAGCAGCCAAAGAGGTGAGGCGAAGTGGTGGAAGGTAACCACCGGGGTGAGGCCGTGCTCCACGCAGGTCTCCAGCACGCGCTTGTAGTGGTCCAGTTCAGCCACGGAGAAGTGGCCCTCTTCCGGCTCGATCCGGGCCCACTCCAGGGAAAAGCGGTAAGTGGTAAAACCAAGGCCGGCAATCAGGGCGATGTCCTCCCGGTAGCGGTGGTAATGGTCCACGGCGTCCCCCGAGGGCTCGGCAAAGATGCTGCCCGGAAGGTGCTCCAGGAACCAGATATCGCTGTTGACGTTGTTGCCTTCCACCTGGTGGCCGGCGGTGGCAACGCCCCAAAGAAAGTTGCGCGGAAACGGGTTGGTCATAGGGATTCCTCTCATGATGGACGCACGCAGACGTCCTAGGCCTCACTGCCTGCCTCCATCCTGTCGAGCCACGTGACCGCCGCCACAATACTTTTTCAATCAATGACATTCTCATGTTTGGCCCAGTCGGCCCCGCCGGATTCTTGTAGGGAGCCGGAGACCCCCGGTCCCCTGAATTTCCTCCGTTTGCAACCGTCAAGAATGCGAAGGCGCACTAGATGAAACTTATGACCACCACCGCACGCGGCAGCGCTGCCGTCCTGACCGGTGCCCTGCTGATCGGTTCCCTGGCCGGCTGCGGCGGCGGGTCCAGCCAAGCCTCCGCCAAGGCTGATACCAGCAGCCTTACATTGGCCATCGATAGTGACTCGGGATCTTTCGGTTACGACCCCCTGCGCGTTTCGGCAGCCCAGCGCCAGTTCTTCGAAGGCCTCTACGACAGCCTCATGACGCTCCAGCCGGACGGCTCCACGGGCCCCGGCCTGGCCAAGGCCTTCAGCTACAACGCGGACAACACGGTCCTGACGCTGTCCCTCAAGGAGGATGTCACCTTCACCGACGGTTCCAAGCTCGACGCAGCCCTGGTCAAGGCCAACCTGGACCGACGCTCCGATCCTGCGCTGACCGCCTACTCCGCCGTGGCAAAGGGCGGCGCACAGGAAATCACCTCCGTGGACGTGGTCAGCCCCACCCAGGTGGCCCTGACCTTCGCCAAGCCGCAGCCGGGCTTTGAGAAGAACCTCGCCTCCACCACGGGCATGATCGTGGGCAAGAACGGCGTCACCGACACGGGCAGCCTCGCGGCGACTCCGGACGGCTCCGGCCCGTACACCCTGGATCCGTCCACGGTGAAGGGCAACAAGTACGTCCTGGTGAAGAACGACAAGAGCGCGGAGGCTTCCAGGTACGCCTACAAGAAGGTGGTCTTCAGCGTTGTCATGGACCCGCAGGCCCGGGCCAACGCCCTGGTCTCCGGGCAGGCGGACGTTGCCATGCTGACCTCGAACACCGTGGACTTCGCCAAGTCCAAGGGCGTCGGTGTCACCCAGATCGGCGGCACCGTCAACACCATGATCTCGTTCGACAAGACCGGCAAGACCGCGCCGGCGTTCGGCCAGGAGAAGGTCCGCCAGGCCATCCAGTACGCCATCAACCGGCAGGCCCTGGTGGACGCCCTGCACAAGGGTGACATTCCCGCCTGGAACGCCCTGCCCAAGGATTCCGCCGGCTTCACGAAGGACCTCGAAACCAAGTTCGCGTACAACCCGGACAAGGCCAAGAGCCTGCTGGCCGAGGCCGGCTATCCCAACGGCTTCGAGTTCACCATCATCGCTGGCGCCCAGACCCAGACGGACCTGCAGGCCGTCCAGAAGGACCTCGCCGCCGTCGGCATCACCATGAACGTCAAGATGGCCGCGTCCACCGACGAAGCCTTCGCCGCCGTCGCCACCACGCCCCTGGGCTACGCGCCACTGAACTGGGACAACCCTGTCGGGGTGATGTACGGCGCTATCCTCAACGGCTTCACGAATGTCCAGAAGGCCACCGACGACCAGCTCAGCGCCGCCACCGGCGAACTTGCCGCAGCCAAGGACGACGCCGCGGTCAAGGCCGCCGCCACCAAGCTGAACACCCGGCTGGTGGAGTCCGGCTGGATGATCCCGCTGTACGAGGCGCTCACCAACCAGGGCTACAACACCAAGAAGGTGTCCCCGGTGAAGTTCGCCGGCACCAACGCCTACCCGCTCCTCTCGTCCTACGCCCCGGCCAGCTAACACCCGCACCTTCCCGCCGGCCCTCCCCATCAAGAGGAGGGCCGGCGGGCAGGGCCTGACCGATGGAGGTCACCATGGCACTATTCATCACCAAGCGCCTGCTGATGGCGCTGGCCACCGTGCTGGTGGTTGCGGTGCTGGCATTCCTGCTGGTCCACGCAATGCCCGGCAGTCCCGGGGCCGTATCCCTGGGGGCCGGGGCCTCCCAGGAAGCCATCGACGAGGTCAACCAGCGGCTGGGCTGGAACGACCCCCTGGTTACCCAGTTCGCTACCTGGCTCGCGTCCGCCATCCAGGGCGACCTGGGCGTTTCGCTGATCGACGGCCGCTCACTCAGTGCAGACCTTGCCAGCCGGCTGCCCGTCACGGCCTCGCTCGCCGCCGGAGCCACCATCCTCAGCGCCGTCCTGGGCATCGCCCTGGGCGTCACCGCTGCCGTCCGCGGCGGGCTGCTGGACCAGGTGATTGGTGGCTTCGTGGGCCTCCTCGTAGCCCTGCCGGCCTTCTGGGTGGGCGTTATCTTCGTCTACCTTTTCGCCGTGCAGTCCTCCGTGTTCCCAGCCACGGGATATGTTCCGTTCGAGGTGTCACCCCAGGACTGGGCGATGTCCCTGGCGCTGCCGGTGATCACCCTGGCCGTGGGCGGCGCCGCCTTCATCGCCCGGCAGACCCGGGCGTCCATGCTGGAAGCGCTGCAGCAGGAGCACATCCGCACGCTGCGCGCCACAGCCACCCCCACCTGGAAGATCCTCTACGTCCACGCCCTGCGCTACGCAAGCCTGCCCATCGTCGCCGGCATCGCCCTGCAGTTCATCGGCCTGTTCGGCGGCTCCGTCATCGCCGAGCAGCTGTTCGCGATGCCCGGCCTGGGCCAGGCCGTCCAGTCCTCCGTCAGCACCCACGACGCCCCCGCCGTGCAGGGCGTGGTGGTGATCGCCACCGTGGTGGTGGTCGCCGTCAACCTGGTGCTGGAGCTCGCCACCAAGTTCCTCGACCCGAAGTTGCGTGCCTCATGATCCCCACAGTTGCCCCGGCCCCCGCGGACGCGGACCAGACAGGAAGTACGACGGCGGCAGGAGCCCCGGTGCCATACGCCGGCAAGGCGGCACTCGCCAGGTTTTCCAGGCACCGTCTCTTCAGCTCGCCGGGTGCCGTGGCCGGACTCCTCTGGCTGGCCGTGCTGGTTGTCGCGTCCCTGACCGCGCCGCTGTGGCTGCCGTTCAAAACCGAAGACCAGGACTTCACCGCCGTCCTCTCCGGCCCCACCGCCGCGCACTGGCTGGGCACCGACGAACTGGGCCGGGACATCCTCAGCCGCATCTTCGCCGCCGCTGCCGGCACCCTGGGGACGTCGCTGATCACGGTGATTGTCGGCGTCGGACTTGGCACCGTCCTGGCCATGCTCGCCGCAGGCGCGGGGGAGCGGACCGAAGCCGTAATCAGCCGGGTCACCGAAATCATGATGTCCCTCCCGGGCACCGTGATCATCCTGGCCGTCATCGGCGCGGTGGGCACCAACATCCCCGTGGTCATGGCCATCCTGGGCATCCTAATGTCCGCCGGCATCTACCGGGTGATCCTGGGCCAGGCCAAGTCGCTGCAGTCCCAGCTCTACGTGGACGCTGCGAAGGTGGATGGCACCAGTCCGCTGGGGATCAGCCTCCGGCACGTCCTCCCGGGCCTGGCCAACACCATCGTGGTGCAGGCCGCGCTCATCTTCGCCGTGGGCATGCTCATCCAGGCCGGCCTGGCCTTCATCGGGTTCGGGCCGCCCATTCCGCAGCCCAGCTGGGGCGGTATGGTCCAAGCCGCCTCCCAGCACGTCTATGACGCCCCCTGGATGATGGTGCCCACCGGTGCCGTGCTGGCCCTGACGGTCCTCTCGGCCAACGCCATCGGCAACGCACTCGGCAAGGCGCCCAATGCCGCGGCCCCGCACCTGCCGTCGGCGGCGGCCCGCCGCCAGCGGGCGAAAGCAGTCGCCGCGATCGCGGCCGCCCCCGGCCTCTCAGGCGGGGACCCAGCCAAGGGGATGCTCGGCGTCCGCAACCTCTCGGTCGCCGTCGACAGCACGGGTGCAGGCAACGGCGTCCGCCTGGTCACCGACGTCTCCTTCGACGTCCAGCCCGGAACCGTCCTGGGGCTGGTGGGGGAGTCCGGCTGCGGCAAAACCATGACCGCGCTGTCCCTCTTGGGACTGCTGCCCTCCGGGGTTTCCGTCGCCGGCGGCCAGATCCTGTGGAATGCCAGGAACCTCGGCGCCACCACGGAGAAAGACATGGAAGCCGTCCGGGGCCGTGAGATCGCGCTGATCAGCCAGGAACCCATGCGCGCCCTGGACCCGATGTTCACCATTGGCTACCAGCTCACCGCCACCATCCGCCGGCTCCGGGGCATGGGCAGGGCCGAGGCACGGGCGGAGGCGTTGAACCTCCTCGAAAAGGTGGGCATCGTCGATGCCGCCCGCATCCTGAAGACCTACCCCCACCAGATCAGCGGCGGCATGGCCCAGCGCGTGGCCATCGCCCTGGCGCTTTCCGGCCGGCCGAAGCTGCTGGTGGCGGATGAACCCACCACCGCACTTGACGTCACGGTGCAGGCCGAAATCCTCTCCCTGCTCCGGACCCTGGTGAAGGACACCGGAATGTCCGTCGTCATGGTCACCCACGACCTCGGCGTGGTGGCGGACATCTGCGACCAGGTAGCCGTGATGTACGCCGGCCAGGTGGTGGAAAACGGAAAGACCGCAGCCATTTTGGACAACCCCCGCCACCCCTACACACTTGCCCTGCTGGCAGCGGACCCGCACGCCAACCACGCGGACAGCATGCCCGAACGCCTGGCCACCATCAACGGCCAGGTGCCGCAGCCCAAGGACTGGCCCACCGGCTGCCGGTTCGCCGCCCGCTGCCAGTTCGCCGGCTCCGCCTGCCTGGAACCGGTTCCGCTGCTGCCCTCAGGTGCGGGAGAAGGCCTGGTGCGGTGCGTCAAGGCCGACCAGCTCGCCGTCGAAGGGATGGACTGGCTGGCCACGGACGTTCCCGCCGCGCGCCAGCTGGAAGTCACCCCCACAAAAGACCACATCGTTGAAAAGGACCTGGCATGAGCACTGCTGTCACGGAACGCCGCGACCCCACGCCGCAGCCCCCCGCCACTCCCATGCTGGAGGTCAAGGACCTGGTGGTCCGCTACGGACGGGGCCGAAAGGCAGCCGCCGCACCCGCCGCCGTCGACCGTGTCAGTTTCAGCATCGCCCCTGGAGAGACGGTGGGACTGGTGGGGGAGTCCGGCTCCGGCAAATCCACAATCGGCAAGGCGATCCTGGGCCTGCAAAAGGTCTCCGCGGGGTCCATCACCTATCAGAGCAAGGACATCACCTCCGCCGGCGCTGGCCAGCGCAGGACCCTGGGCGGCGAGCTGCGGGCCGTCTTCCAGGACCCCAATTCCTCCCTGAACCCGCGGAACACCATCGGCACGTCCCTGGCCGAACCGCTCCGGCTCCGCGGCGCCTCTCCGGCCGAGGCCCGGGCCAAGGCAGAGGACATGCTGGAACGCGTCGGCCTGCCGCGCGAGGCCGTGGACCGGTACCCCAGCCAGTTCTCCGGCGGTCAGCGGCAGCGCATCTCCGTGGCACGCGCCCTGATTTGCGACCCGAAACTGGTGGTCTGCGACGAAGCCGTCAGCGCCCTGGACCTCTCCACCCAGGCCCAGGTCCTCAACCTCCTGGCCGACCTCCGCGACGAACGCGGCTTGAGCTACCTGTTTATTGCCCACGACATCGCAGTGGTGCAGTTCCTGGCCCAGCGCGTGGTGGTGCTCTACCGCGGCCAGGTGATGGAATCTGGTCCGGCCGCTGTTGTCACCGAAAACCCGAAGCACCCCTTCACCCAGGCCCTCGTTGCAGCCTCCCCGGTGCCGAGGCCCGCCGAGCAGGCAGCCCGGCGCGAAGCCCGCGAGGCGCTGGGCGTCCGCACCGGCGCCGCCGCCGTTCCCGGACCCGGCGGCTGCCCCTTCCGGCTCCGCTGCCCGCTGGCCACGGACCTCTGCGCCACCGAACGGCCCGCGCTGCGCAAGGTGGGCAGTGCGGACGTTGCCTGCCACTATGCCTGAGCGGATCAACGCCGGCATTTCCGGAGGTGCGGCTTCCTGTACCACCGTAAAGACAGCATTCAACCTGGAAGTGGAGACCCGATGACTGAGCAGCAACAGCAGCCGGATGGAACAAGCGATCGGATTGTCATGCTGGGAGTCAACGGTGGCCCCGTTCTGGCCCCTGACGAAGCCAAACCTGCCTTGGCGCTGGTGGTCAACGACGCTGTGTACCTAGTTGATTGCGGCTTGGACACATCCCGTCAGCTGCTCAATGCGAAATTGGGATTCGCCGGGATCCGGGGCATTTTCATCACACATCATCACCTGGACCACACCTCAGGGCTCCCCGGACTCCTGTTGCACGGCTGGACAGCGCGGCCGCCCCTTCCGGCCGTGGACATCTGGGGGCCGCCAGGAGCTAAGCAGAAAGCGACCAATCTCTTGGCCGGCTTTGAGGACGAAATCGCTCTCTTTCAGGCCGGTGGTGGCTTCGGAAACTTCACGGCACCGGCCGGACATGACGTTGAGGTTCCCCTGGACGGCGGAATCGTACCTGTCATGGAAGACGACAACGTACGTGTTGATGCCACCCGGGTGTTCCACGGTCCGGAAGTGGCCGATGCCTATGCCTACCGGTTTTCGGTTAAGAGAACAGGCAAGGTGATCATCTTTTCGGGTGACACCGCCGCCCATGACGTAAACCTTGCCGCCATCGCCAGGGGATGCGACGTGCTGGTCCACGAAACGCAGGACAACAGCGCCATCGAACGCATTGCAGCCGAACTTCCCCACCCCCGTGGGAAGGAGCTGAAGAAGCATCTCTTCGAAGCACACTCCAGCGTCCTTGACCTCCCGGCTGTCGCGCAGGCGGCACAGGCCAAGAAGCTGGTCTTCTGCCACTACACGCCGGTTGCGCACCCACCCGCTGTCTGGCTTGCGATGGCAACGCCTGCGGCGGAAGCCATCGGCTACCAGGGCGAGATCATCGCGCCGAAGGCGCTGGACGTCATACCGCTCTAGCAGGAGGCTGTATCTGCTGTCACTGCCGCCCACTCCTAACCTGATACCCGCTACACAGAACGGACCGCTTCATTCATGACTTCCACCCCCTGGCACGCCGCCATGATCACGCCCGAAGAAGACTTCGACGGCGCCCCGCTGCTCCGCAAGGAGTTCACGCTCGAGGAGGGGCACGGCGCCGTGGTGAAGGCGACGCTGCGCGCCACCGCCCTGGGCGTCTACGAGGCGTTCATCAACGGCGCGCCCGTGGGCCCGGACGTGCTCAGCCCGGGGTGGAGCTCCTACGAGTGGCGCCTCCGGTACCGCAGCTACGACGTTACGGCGCTGATCAAACCGACCAGCGTGATCGGCGTGGAACTGGGCAATGGCTGGTACCGCGGCCGCCTCGCCTGGCACGGACTGTCCAACCTGTACGGCAACGAACTGGGGTTCTTCGGGCAGCTGGACATCGAGTTTGCTGACGGCCACGTCCAGACAGTCGCCTCGGACCCCAGCTGGCAGGCCGGCCCTTCAGCCACCATCTTCAACGATCTCTATGACGGGCAGACCATTGACGCCCGCCGGCTCCAGGCAGGCTGGGCGGAGCCAGGCTTCGCTTCCGGCACGGACTGGACCGGCGTGCGGGAACTGGCGTTCGACGGCGGCCGCCTGGCTGAGCCGGTGGGCCCGCCCGTGGTGCGTGCCGGCGTCGTCCGTCCCGTCAAAGTCTTCACCTCACCCGGCGGGAAGACGCTGGTGGACTTCGGCCAGAACCTAGTGGGCTGGTTGCGGTTCAGCGTGCAGGGCGAGGCAGGCCGGGCCGTCACCGTCCGGCACGCGGAGGTACTGGAAGACGGCGAGCTGGGCGTCCGCCCGCTGCGCTCCGCAAAGGCCACGGACACCTTCATCCTCTCCGGCGGCCGGGACACCTTCGAGCCCACCAAGACGTTCCACGGCTTCCGTTACGCCGAGATTACCGGCTGGCCCGGAACGTTGATGCCGAATGACCTGGAAGCCGTGGTGGTCCACTCCGACCTGGAACGCATCGGCAGCTTCGAATGCTCCAACGACCTGGTCAACCAGTTGCACCGCAACATCGTCTGGGGCCTGCGCGGCAACTTCCTGGACCTGCCCACGGACTGCCCGCAGCGCGACGAGCGGCTCGGCTGGACCGGGGACATCGCCGTGTTCGCGCCCACCGCCGCCTACCTCTACGACGTGAAAGGCTTCCTGCAGGACTGGCTGCTGGACCTCGCTGCCGAGCAGAAGGCACAGGACGGGCTGGTCCCCATCACCGTTCCGGACGCCCTGAAGTATTGCCCGCAGCCGCCGGAATTCCCCGCTCCTGAATCTTCAGCGCTGTGGAGCGAGGCCTCGGTGTGGGTGCCGTGGGCGCTGTGGGAGGCCTACGGGGACCACTCCGTGTTGGAGAACCAATATGAATCGATGGCCGCGCACACCCGCCGCGTCGAAGGCCTGCTCTCACCTGCCGGGCTGTGGGACTCCGGCTTCCAGTTCGGCGACTGGCTGGATCCCGACGCCGCGCCGGACCAGCCATGGGCGGCCAAGGCGGACACCGCCGTCGTGGCCACCGCCTGTATGTACCGCACCGCGCGCCTCACCGCGCAGGCCGCCGGGCTCCTGGGAAAGCACGACGACGAAGCCCACTTCAACGCCCTCGCTGACCGGGTGCGGAACGCCTTCGCCGAGCACTATGTGGCGGCCGACGGCACCATCCGCAGCGACTGCACCACGGTCTACGCGCTGGCGATCGCCTTCGACGTGCTCCTGACGCCGGAACTGAGGGACTTCGCGGGCAACCGCCTGGCGGAACTGGTCCGGGCCAACGGCTACCGGGTGTCCACCGGGTTCGCCGGGACACCGTTCATCACCCACGCCCTGACGGACACCGGCCACGTGGACGAGGCATACCGCCTGCTGCTGGAGGAGGGCTGCCCGTCCTGGCTGTACCCGGTGACCATGGGGGCCACCACGGTCTGGGAGCGCTGGGACTCCATGCTCCCGGACGGCAGCATCAACCCCGGCGAAATGACCAGCTTCAACCACTATGCCCTGGGCGCGGTGGCGGACTGGATGCACAAGGCCATCGGCGGCATCCGGCCGCTGGCGCCCGGGTACGCGAGCGTCCTCATCCACCCGCAGCCGGGGGAGGGGATCGACTGGGCCAGGACCTCCCTGAAGACCCCGCATGGCGAGGTCCGCGTCTCGTGGACGTCCGACGGCGGGGAGTTCCGGCTTGAGGCGACCGTCCCTGACGGGGTGGCGGCCGACGTCGTGCTTCCCGATGGTGCGCGGCACAGCGTGGAGGGTGGGACCTACTCCTTCGGCGCGCCCCTCACGCTTGGTGTCGCTACCGGTGCCTGAGTGCTTTGACATGCGTTCCAAGGGGGTCTCGTTTTGGGGTTTCTCCCATGGATCGTGCTGGTGGGGCGTGGTAGTTTGGCCCTCTCGCGTCGCTTATCCGAAGCGATCCAGGAGGAGGGCCTACTCATGAGTGATACCAATTCCGCAGGAACGAACGTCGATGTCGTGGACATCCTGACAAGCGACCACCAGGACATGATCGCGCTGATCGGGCAGATCAAGGGTGCGCCCGGTGAAAGTGAGCGCAGGGACCTGGCTGACACCTTGATCGCGGAGGTCATGCGCCATGCGGTCGCCGAGGAAATGTACGTGTACCCGGCCATTGAGGACCATGTGCCCGACGGCCACAACGAAGTGGAACATGACAAGAAGGAGCACGGCGACATCGTCAAGCTGATGAAGCAGCTGGAAAAGGCCGAGCCGGCAGAGGCGGCCTTCCTGGAGTTGGTCAACGAGCTCGAGGCACAGTTGAGCCACCACGCCAAGGACGAGGAAGCCGATCAGTTTCCGAAGCTCCGCGAGCACATCCCGCACGAGAAACTCGTGGACATCGGGAAGAAGGTGGAGAACGCGAAGAAGCTGGCGCCCACCAGGCCGCACCCAAGTGCACCGCATTCGGAGCTGTTCCATAAGACCGTGGGGCCGGGCGTGGGCATGGTGGACCGGATCCTGGACAAACTCACCGGCAGGCACACCGGCTCGTAGGGCGGTGCCTTGATCGGTTTACGGCCTGGGTCTGGAAGGATGAGCGGGTAAACACCCCAGGGAGGACTCATGCCGTACACCGTGGATTTCAAAGATGTGTCCACCGTTGGTTTGGAATCGTCGCCGGTTGCCGGCGCGCTCGCCGGGTTGCGAGCCAACGAGGCGCGCTACTACAAGAACAAGTACGACCATGACTTCACCGTGACGCCCGCGGGGGACGCTCCTGAGGTTGTGGAGTACGTGAACAACATCCTGTCCACGGAGCGGAACCTGGTCATTGCGTCCAGGCCGCTGGAGGTGTCTTCGTTTGAGGTGGACGGGCTGCGGATGGCGTACGTGTTCTACGAGTCCGGACTAGCCATCAACGTCATGTACGGCCTCGACGAGGGGTCGAAGCGGGCGGTCGGGTTCAAGCTCTCCGACGGCATGGAGGTTCCGGGGGAACTGGCATCCAGCTTCAAGTTCGCGCGGCAGAAGTCCAAGCTTGCCGGCACCATTCGCGGCTCCTACTTCGTGATCAAGGGCCAGTACTGAACATTCCGGCTACTGCGTAAGCCAGACAAATGGTTTGAATGACCTCCCGAACCGGTCCGGACTTGTGATGACGCATGGCGCCCGCCGTTGGCGCGGCGAGTGCTAGATCGAACTGCCGGAAGTCGTTCGTCCAAAACTGTCTGGCCATAGGCGGCATTCGATGTGTCTCACAACTAGTGGTTGGCACGGCGAGTTGCGCCAACTCACAAGAACTTGGATACTTCAGTCGTGCACTCCTGTCCGCCGGTCAGACGTCTCATATCGCAAGGGTTTAGAGACAATCTGGAGCGTTGCGGTTAGGGCACCTTCACCGTGCATTTCATCGTGCGGGGTATACGTGCACATGGGGGCCAGCAACGGTTGCGAAAGAAAAATCCTTGCCCAGCTGCACGGTAAACGACCGGCTTACGGGCGATCAGCTCGGCTACCGACTTCACAGAATGACTGGGAGGATCGGGATGTGGTTCTTTTAATTGACACCTCTCGTGCGCTCCGCACCCCAGACCAAGTACGGTCGCTCATTCAAGCTGTCTTCGAGGCAGAGCCCGAGGATGAGAGCCGATCTATCGAATGGAAGTCGGCATACGGCGACCTCACCAGCACAGAAGCCTCGTTCGCCATCAGTCGAGCAATTCTTGGGTTGGCAAATCGTCCCGTCACCGTCGCGGCCGCCTCATTCGAGGGCGTGGGTTACGTCGTAGTCGGAGTCGAACCAGGTTCGCTGGAAGGACAACGCGTCCCCGACAGTGCAGAGCTCCTAAACGCCATTCATCGTTACACGGGGCACGGATGGCCTTATTGGGACGCTCGAACTCTGACATTCAACGATGCGACAGTGCTCGTAGTAACGGTGGAGCCCCCGCGCGATGGTGACCGCATCGCCTTGTTGCAGAAGTCGTATCAGGCGGCGAAGGGGCCCATGGTTCCAGAAGGGACGATCTTCGTGCGCCGCCCGGGAGCCACAGAGCGTGCTTCACGTGCCGAATTGGAGATGCTGCAGGATCGGTTGCTAAGCGGCTCCGAGGCAGAGGGCGCCGCATTGCGTGAGGCCACAAGGAAGAGCGAGCTGCGAGAGATTGTCACAGACCTCGTTCAAGCAGGGAACCGCTGGGCAGATACGATGCAGATCCTGGTCATGTCGAGCACTGGTCACGAGTGGAAGCAGCGGGATTGGATCGAATGGGTGGACACCGACAGCGGCAGAGAGATGACCCAGAATGCTCAGTCGGTGGATCGCAATATTCGGAAGCTTCGGCTCCACACCGGCGAAGACTCGCTTGTACTGCCCGCGTTGGAGGCGCAGCGAAGGATCCGAGGTGGCAAGGCGTTCGCTGTCCTTCATTCCAAAGGCAGGGACAGTCAGGACGATCGGGTTTCCGCCTACCAAGAGATAAATGCGATCAAGTCAGATTTGGTGAAGTTGGAGCTCGCCGCCATTAAGCTGCTCACCGCTGCGAAGTGACCACGGAGTCCGGAAGGAATCCTCCACCGGGCGCCCATCGTCGAAATCCAGCTGTCGGGTACGGGACATCACTTCGTAGCCGGTTAAGGGCAGTGATTTAGGCTGGCCATGTGAGTATCAGCGCGGCCCAGGCGAGCCGCTTCTACCAAGAGGTCATCCTGCACCAGCAAGTGTGGGGAATCCGTGATTCAGGTGGCTTCCCTGCACCCCGCAATGGAGATGGTGAACGCAGCATGCCATTCTGGTCGCTGCGAAGCAGAGCTGAGAAAGTGATCAGTAGCATTCCGGCGTATCGCGCCTTCGAAGTAGAGGAGATCCCCCTCAGCGTCTGGCGCACGCGGTGGATTGATGGGCTCGACCGAGATGGCATTCTGGTGGGCCTCAACTGGTCGGGCGTTCGCGCAACGGGTTATGACGTTCAGCCGCTTGTAGTCCGCGCAGGACTCGAGGCCATCGAATAGGGCCTAACAGGGCCATTTGGACTACACGGTAAAGGATCCCTTTACGGGCGCCGGAGCGTCCCTGATCTACCGCTGATGGGCGGTGCTCGCTGGCTAGCCGGGAGCCGCGATCGTGGGAGACACCTCTTTCATAGTGGGCGGTTGGAGCGGGGTCCAATAGCCCATGTCACTTGGAGTTGTCGGCGGATAACAACGCTCGTGACGGCCCCGCACACCGCCAGCGGCCGCGAGCCCAGGCCAGTTGCTAGTGGAGAAGAATTCTAGGGCCCAGCCGAGATAGACAAAGATGACGGATCCTGATGCAACTGCGAAAAGCAATCTTGGAGTGCTGCGGACTGGGTGGTTGAGCGCCAGTCGTGCAATTCCCCCGAACAAGGCTCCGATCGCACCACCGCTAAGAGCAGCAACAGATATTACAATCACCCTCACCCATGGGCTGGCATGGGTAGACGGCAAAAAGATTCCCGCTAGCACGATGAAAGTCATAAAGATCCCGCCAATGAGGCTGCCTTTTGCGGCACCGACAGCCACCCAACTCCTGGTCGAACTGAGCTTTGTTTGAACTAGCGGCTTCATAACTCTCCGAACTAAATTCTGAATTCCGTTGATGGCGGCCCACGGGCGCGCCGCAGTCCCCTTAGCGTACTGAACTGGCGGTAACGGACCCGGATATGTGCGGCCTTCCCGCCAGTGGGTGAGTATCTGGCCAAGCCACGTGAAAGGAACGGCCCTGAACAGGTTCACCGGGACAAGGAACTGTGCCGCAGCTGCTGCAGGAGCTTCGGCCCGCAGTAACGTCCGGTAAAGGATCCCCAAAGGATTCTCTAACTTCAGACAGCACCGTCGAGATCGGGCTCCTCAGACTGTGAGTCTCCCGGTCATCCATTCCTCGAGATAGCGCATGACGGTCGGCGCGACCCATGTCCGACTGTCGTCCACGTGGTTCCAGACGTAGATCTCGCAATTTCCGCTGAGAGAAACGGCGAACTGGTCACCGTTGCCGGCGTCAGCAAAGAATACGAGTCCTAGGAACGGCATGTAGAGTTCCCGGTAGTCGGCGTCGGTCCGGAAGTAGGTGTTATCTCTGGCGATCCGCTCTGTGCTCCAGAGCAGACCCAGACCGTACTCACCCTGAATGCCATTCGTCTCTTCCAAGAGTTGCCGAAGGTGGCCGGGGAGTTTTCCTCAGTTGTGCTTCGCAGGTTTGGATGGCGTTCACCGATGCAGGGGCGCTGAATGTGGCCTTTCCCCAGCGCTGAATCTCGTCCGTGAGCATCGTGCCATAATGCCACGCCGAACTCTGCGTGGTCCGCACACGAATCCGATCGGACGCCGAAAGAAGGAGCACTGTGCGCCCGTTCGAGGATCCTCAACCGGACGCTTGGAGCAGTCGGTTGGTCCGCTCTACCGTTCAGGTGTGCCTCGGTCAGGTGTCACTGGGCGGAGGACGGGTAGTCATCGGCCACCAAACCGATGCCTTGCCCACATCGATCGTTCGAGCCCGTCAGTTAGCGGCGTTGCTGAACGCGACTGCCACTTCACCCAGGGCACCCTCTCACAAGTCACCAAGCACCGCTGACGCGGCCCTCAGGGTAAGAAGTCAGGCCCACCTGCCAAGAAGTTCCCTGTTGGCGTCCCGAAGGGTGTCGAAACCCTCTTGTGGGAAGTTTTCCATCCTTGACCACCAGCGTTCGGCGGCTGGGGCGATGAACATCCGCCGGCCGGAGCCCAGTGGCACGACGTCCCAATAGGCAGCCGGTTTCAGGTCGGGGTGTCCTGGCCCGAGTACCTGTATTCCGAAGATGCCTGGGGCTGCTGCCTTCATAACGGCATGATCGGCTGACAGCTCGCCCTGGCGCGGCGAGGGGAAGCCCCTTTGGCTGATCACGCTCACGGGCGTGAGGAGTCCGAAGTGAACCTTTGCGACTGCTGCGTAGTCGTAGAGGGGCGCCATGCCTTCCAGTAGGTGAGTCAGGGACTCCAGGGCGTCACCCTTCCCGGCGCTTATTTCAGTGCCTGCCACTATCCAGCCTTCAATCGTGAAGTGGACGTACCAGTCTCCGCTGGCTGTGGGGAAGAGCATCTCGGCCCACCCGATGTCCTCGCAGCATCGCATGATGACCTCTGCCACCTGGTGCGGTTCGCATCGGGACATGGTGAAGTGGAGCCCAGCCAGAATAGGGCCGGTGGCGTTGGTCTTGGCCCAGCCCGACACGAATTCAACGATGCCCTTGAAAACAGGGTTCTGGACTGCCCAGGTGTCCCAATTTTTCTTGACGGCTTGAAAAGCCGTCGGAACTCTGTCGTTATCCCGCGCTGCGTCCACCGAGCAGATAGCCGCACTGTAGGCGAAACGGCCGGTCCGCGGCCTGAGTCCGACCTTGTCGACACAGGCGGTGACGGCGCCGGTAAACCCCAGTGGCCGGACAGCCTCAGCGATACTCTCGGCTAGCTGCACTGCGTGCTTCGGGGAATCCACCGGGAAGACGTAGATAGCCACCCCCTGACTGACCTGTACGGCGTGGAAGCGCTGGTCTGGATAATCTGGCAGCCGTAATCCGGCCACGGCTGAGTTCATGTCAGCTGTCGATGGGCGGTCACTTCCGGGAGACGGAACACACAGGATTCCCAGCGCGAAAGTGGATTCCGCAGTAACCCTCCGGATCCGAACCGCGTCCACGATGATCTCTGAGTGCTCAGGCAACGAGTGCTCCCTTAAGGCTGTAGGTTCCCCAGGAGTTGCGGGTGATGTCGGTGGTCATTTCCAGCCGGTAGTCCCAGCGTGCTCGGCCGCTGGCATCACAGATCTCGTCAACATACCGCCAGGTCCTCCACGGTTGCCTCTCGTATCTGCATGCCTAGAGCTTACTGACTGACGGAGCGCAGCTGGGCGTAGAGTGCGCGTTCAGGGATCGACTAACGGGCAGCCAAAGTGGCCTCTGACATAGAGTCAGCACGTCAGGGAAGCGCGACTATTAGGAGTGGCATGGCAGCGGGTCGAGGAACGGGCAAGCGGAATGCGCAGCCATCGCTAGCGACAGAGCAGTACTCCGAGTTAAATGCGACTTTCTATTCTTCCGGCGGACCTCACGAGTACATAAGAGCCCGACTGCAGTCGATCATCTTCACGCTGTCCGATGCAGACGAGGCAGAGGCTATCTTGCAGCAAGACCTGCTCATCGGAACTCTGCAGGCAGGAGGGACCCAGCGCCTAGCTCAGGACGTCAGACAACGTTACGCGCTCATGGAGAGTACTGTTCTGCTTCACCATGCCGGGGAAGCGCTGCTACGGCTGTGGATGGCTCATAAAGACTCACCGCCATGTCCGTGGCTGGAAGTTGCCAGTCTCACCACCCCGAGAATTTTCAAAGAGGAAGCAGATAAACACGCCTCAGATACGAGTCGTATGCCTCGATCAAACGTCGGCTCTGTTTTTCTCGGAGGGAGCACCCGGGAGGACGCCCACGTGGAAATGACGGAGGAGCAGTGGGAGCGTTCGATCGACGGATTGCAAGAGTTGCTCCGGCTCGTGGCACACACGGTTACCAGGGACGCTACGCTCTACAACGCAGCCAAACATGGGCTGGTCGGTCTGCCCGGTGATCAAGCAGACATCGTGTATGAGGGAAAGCGTGTGGCCGGCGGAGGTGGTATCACCTTACCTTGAAAAAACCCCTGACAATTCTAAATTCCGATCAGGGCCACATAGCTGGTGGCTTACGACGTCATTCACCAACCTCGAAGCTAATCTGTTTCTCATCGAATTGACTGTGCGAGCCATCAGTTCCCTATGGGCGGTGGCTAGGAGAAGGCACCTTGGGGTTCCTGGCGAAGTCGTACTAGTGAGTCTTGATGAGGTACTGACGGCCGTGGCGATGGGTCCCATCGCGGACAACCGAATGCTGTCATCGTTTTCCGAGAGTCTTGTGACCTATACCTATGAGTCAGGACAGCGACAGTTTGGCCAACGAGTGCACCGCCCCAACTTGATCAGGTTGGGGTCAGATGTTGTGGAGGCTTTTGATCGCGTGAGTGGCGAACATGTTCCTATAACGTTCGTGGCCTTGCCTCTGCGTGAACGGGATAAGCGCACGCCATCGACATCAAATAAGCAGTTCTTCCGCTCGTCACCTCCGGGCAGTTCAAGCGTCTAGAGCAAGACTCTGGGAAGAACCTGCACTGGCGAGGCAGCAAGCAAAAGGGAGAGCGGAACAGGATCCTTCACCGCGCATTGACTCCCATGCTTATGAGGGGACGTACGAGCCCTATGGCTGTCTGTCAGCTCCAAGCATCCACGCCCGGCAGGGGCGCAAAGGAGTTGGGCAGTCCAGTTGATCGGTAGAAGCGCTCGATTTCACTTTTCTTGTATTTGCTCACACGAATTGATTCCAGAGACTGACAGTTCTCCAGGGCGTTTAGTTTGCCGTCCTCGGGAAGCACACCAAAGAGCTCGAGGTGAGCGAGGTGCGGCAACCCAGTTAGAGGGGCCAGGGAATGCACGATCGTCTTCTTCCCAGATGAGTCCCAACTGGGGAGTGTGCTGAGCCTGATCGTTTTCAGTTTGTGCAGCTGACCGAGAGGGTCTAGATCGGAGACTTTTGGCATGTGCATGACGCTCAGATACTCGAGCTGACTGAGACCGTTCAAAGGAGTCAGGTCAGCGTCTGGATAAGTTGCAATGACAAGCGTTCTAAGATTGGTAAAAGTTGCAAGGCTTCCCAGCGACTTGTATTTGCAGTGCCACACGCGCAGGGCAGTCACTTCAGCTGGAGTAGGGTGCCCCGGCATGGACCGAGCTTCGTCTCTCGTGAAATCGGCGATCATTATGTAACCGTAGGGGAAGTCAAGCACCTTCAGCGACGAGGCTAAGGCGGCCCTTAGGGTCCCTGGAGCCAAGTATTGTGACTTGGCAGTCTGCGCACCTCGTTAGCCGTCCGGTAGAGGATCCTTTACCGACCGAACTGAAAGTAGCAGGCAGGCTCTCGGCTGTCCTCAAGGGCTTGAGTTGTAAATGCCCGACCTTACTTAGTGAATTCGCTGCCTAGCACTTTGCCAGTGACGCCATCTAACGTCACCCGGTACCCGTTCCAGGTATTCGCAAGAACAGTGCCGTCAGCAGATGGATCCATGGAAAGGTAGCATTCGCGAGAACCTGTCTCAGGAAGTTCTGCGATCCAGACCGTGGCGCCTACTTCACTGATCTTTGCGAGATTGCGGGCAGGCCCCTCACCCATCTCCATGTAGTCCAAAAGGACAAGGACCGACTCCTCGGCCGGAAGCTCGTTGACGTCTAGAACGGTCACCCCAAGAACCTTGCCGTCCGGACCGATGCCTTTGAACATGCATGAAGCCTACGCTCCCCGCTCCCGAAGAAGGATCTTTAGAGGGCCAAGCAGCTCATGAACCCTTGAGAAATCGCAGCAGCGTCCGGAACTCGTTAAGAGCGACCGTGGTCTGGCGGTCAACGTCAAACTCATCTTCAACCGTCGCTGTGTCTAGTTCTGCGTCGAGCAGCACGTTGAAGGCGTTATAGGTGAAGTATCGCCGCCCAGTCTGCAACTGTTCGATTGCGGTGAGGAGCTGAGCGCAAACGGAGTCGTCCAGCTCTCCGGTAAGAAACTCGTCAAGCGGTGGCCGCAACATTTCAGCCAGCACCATTCGTGGGTTTCAGTATCAGGATCACGGTTGATTCAACCACAGAGGGTCCTGGGAATTGCCCAGTCGGAAAGCCCGAACGGTCAAACTCCTTCCTCTCAACAAGAAGATAAACAGTGCACGGAACAGGATCCTCATACGGGACAGTGAATCTACCGGTCTCTCCTAACCCACGCGTCTCAAATCCTAGGGATACAAGACGGTCCGCCTCCCAATCGCACGCTAAATAGAGGGATCAGTCGCCCCCAATTGTCGGCAACTCGACTCACTTCGCCCGCCACTTATGCAAACAGTACTGACTGGGTCAGGCGGCCCGCGGCGGTTCGACGACCGCAAGCTGGCCAGTGGTGTCCGGAACCCCGGGAAGCTGCATGGCCGGCGCCTCAGAAGCTGAGCCGCCAACCACGCCACGCATCCGGAGAAGTGCAACGGCGGAAATGAGAAACCAGGCGACGTTCGAGGCAACTGACGGCCATGCCTCGTGAAAGGCCCCGTTCAGGATGAAAGCGCAGGCGCCCACCAGGTTCGCGGTCTGGAAAGCCCTCCCTGCCTTCAGCCATCCCATGGACACCGACATGAAGGCGCTCAGAATCATCGCTGCGCCTGCCCAGCCGGCAATTTCCCAAACCAGTTCCATCATGCCCCTTCCCAAGTCGTTACCTAACCGCAATTCTGGGGGCCGAAGGAGATGTAGTTCAATTGCATTCTTCTGCAGCCCTGGTTTAGAACTACTTAACATGGATCTGGACCCGCGCCGTCTGCTCGTTCTACTTGCTGTTGCCCGGACGGGCGGCGTGCTAGCGGCCGCCGATGAACTGCGCCTGACGCCCTCCGCGGTGTCCCAGCAAATCACCAAGCTGGAGCGGGAAACCGGGCATGCGCTGATGGTCCGCACTCCAAAGGGCTCAGTGCTGACTCCCGCAGGCCTTGCCATGGCAGAAGCCGGCGAAGAAATTGAACGCGCCCTCAGCGTCGCCCGGACCCGGATGGAGAGCGGGGCCAACATCTCAGGCGTGGTGCGGCTGGGCGGCTTCACCAGCTTTATCCGCACCGTGGTAATTCCCCGGCTGCCCGAGTGGCGGAGCCAGTATCCGCAGCTCCAGATCCTCATCGTGGAGGATGATTTTCCCGCGCTGATGCGGCTGCTCCGGCAGCGCCAGCTCGACGCCGTGGTGGTGGAGCATGACTCCACCGCCGCCGTCCAGCATTCACTCGGGGCAGGAATGACCGAGGAACCACTGCTGGATGAACCGTGGAGGTTGGCGGTGCCCACCGGAGCACTGCTTAGCACTGAGAGTGTGGACCTCGGCCGGCTGCCGCTTCCCTGGCTCGGGGTGGATTCTGCAGCCGCCAATTCCGCTGTGCTGGGGCGGCTGCGCCATTCGACGGGCGCCAGCATGGAGACGGCGCACCAGTACCAGGAGACCCTGACGGCGCTCGCCCTGGTCGCTGCCGGCGAAGGGGTTGCCATCCTGCCCACCCTGGCCCTGGCTGGAGTGGCGCATGAAGGGGTGGACATCCTGGACGTTCCGGGGCTGGGGACACGGCGGATCGTCCTCCGGCGGTTCGACGGGCGCCGGCGTTCCAGCACCCCCGTGGACACCGTTGCGCGGCTCCTGCGCGAATCAGCGGCGGCCTTCGACGCGCGATCGGCGAACTGACCAGGCGGCGCCTACCCCTGGAAGTGCGTCCGGATCCCGGCGCTGGCCTGCGGCTGGAAGCCCAGGTTCCGGGACACGGCCCGGGCGGCGGCCCGTACTGCCGGTGCCAGCACATTCGGGGGAGTGGACCCGTCCGGGACGACGATGGATAGTGACGCCACCACGGCCCCCTGCGCATCGAAAATTGGGGAGGCCACAGAGACCGTCCGGGACGGCAGGCTGCGCCGGATCATGGCGATGCCGGTGCGCCGCACGTCGGAGAGCGTCCGCCGCAGCTGCCCCTCCGGCATCTCGGAGACGCCGGGCTCGTTTTCCGGCGGCCGCTTCAGGATGGTCTCCTGGAACTGCTGGTCCGCCCCGGCGAGCAGCACCAAACCGATGGCCGTGGATCGCAGCGGCGCCCGGCCGCCCACGCGGTACGCCACCTCGGTGGCGTCCTTGGCGGACAGCCGCTCGATCAACACCGCCTCCTCGTTGTCCCGCACGGCCAGCAGGACGTGGTGCCGGGTGACCTCGAACAGGTCCTCGAGGTAGGGGAGGGCAATCTCGCGCACCCCATGTCCGCGGGGCGACAGGGATGCAACCTCCCACAGGCGGACCCCCACAACGTACCTGCCGTCGTCGAGCCTTTCCAATGCACCCCAGGCCACGAGCCGCGCGATCAGGCGCAGGGCCGTGGGCGCGGGCATGCCCGCATGCCGGGCCAGTTCCGAGAGGGTCAGCGCACGCCGCCGGTCCGAGAAGACGGCCAGCAGGCTCAGCGCGCGGTCGATGACCGGTTCGCCCTGTTTGGGCCGTTTTCCCCGAATCGGCGCGTCAGATGGGGTATCCGTGTCCGGTGTGGCAGTCATGGCAGTGGTTCCTAGCGCCGGTGGTAGTGGAGGGCTCACAGTGAGCTGAACCACAATACTATTCCAACCATTGAAAGCTACCGGTGGAGGGAAAGCCATGGCGCGCGAAGCTGGGACTCCAGCAACCGCACCCTGCAGGAGTCCTGTCAGCATGAGCACCCCCACCCGCCTTCGGGCTGAGCACCTCCCTGAGGCAATGGGCCTGACCTTCTGCGAGCCACGGCTTAGCTGGACCCCGCCCGCCGGAACCCTGGGCCAAACCGCTTACCGCATCACGGCCAGCAACGGCTGGGACACCGGCAAGGTTGCATCAGCCGCCTCCTCTGCCCGGTACGACGGTCCCACGCTGGATTCCCGCAGCCGGTTCGAGTGGCGCGTCCGCACGTGGAACGTCAACGAAGACGGCAGCGAAACGTCAACCGACTGGTCCCAACCCATGTCCGTGGAACTGGGCCTGCTGCACGCCACGGACTGGACCGCGCAATGGATCGGCCCCGATGAGCCGGAGGTCCCAGCCCCCGGACAGCGGCCCGGCTACGCTCTCACCAAAACCTTCACGCTCCACGCAGCTCCGGAAAAGGCGCGCGCCTACGCCACGGCCCGCGGGATTTACGAGCTCTTCATCAATGGCCGCCGCGTGGGCGACCAGCAGCTCACCCCCGGTTCCACCAGCTACCACACCACGCTCCAGGTCCAGACTTACGACGTCACCACGCTCCTCGTCCAGGGCAGCAACACCATCCGCGCCGTCCTCACCGACGGCTGGTACCGCGGCACCTTCGGCTACACGCGCGACGCCGACATATACGGCACGCGCACGGCTTTCCTGGCGCAGCTTGAGGTGGAGTCCGGGGCTGGCAGGCAGGTCATCGGCACCGACAGTTCCTGGCTGGCGTCCACCACGGAGATCACCAGTGCCGACCTCATGGCCGGCCAGGACGTCGACTTCCGGATGCACGACGGCGGGAGCACACCGTCCGGAGGCACGGCACCCCGGGTGCGTCCCGCCGTCGTACGTCCCTACAGCTTCGACGCACTGACCGGGCCGCTGTCCCCTCCCACGCGTGTGACGCAGGAGCTGGCTCCCGTGTCGATCACCCGCCTCCCCAACGGCCACCAGGTGGTGGACTTCGGCCAGAACATCCACGGCTGGGTCCGTCTGACCAGGCTTGGGGCCCCCGGTGAAACTGTCACTCTCGATTACGGCGAGGCGCTGGGAAAGGACGGCGACGTCACCCGGGACCATCTGCGCCCGCATGACTTCCGCACCCCCGGCGCGTTCCGGGACGCCGGGCAGCTGGACACCGTCATCGCCGCGGGCACTGCCGGGGAACTCTTCGAGCCCCGGCACACCACGCACGGGTTCCAGTTCGTATCCGTCCAGGGGCTTGGGCCGGATCTGCAGCCGGGCGACATCACCGGCTGCCTGGTGCGGACCGACCTGGAGCGCATCGGCTCGTTCAGCTGCAGCGACCGGCGGCTGAACAAGCTCCACGACATCGTGGAATGGAGCTTCCTGGACAACTCCTGCGAGGTCCCCACCGACTGCCCACAGCGCGAAAAAGCGGGGTGGACCGGGGACTGGCAGCTGTTCGTCCCCACCGCCGCGTATCTGTACGACGTCACCGGCTTCTCCCGGAAATGGCTGCGGGACGTCCGCGCGGACCAGTGGGACAACGGCGTGATCGTGAACATCTCACCGTCGCCCGGACGTGCCGTCACGTCGGCTGAGTTCATGGGATTCACCAACGGTTCCGCGGGCTGGGGCGACGCCATCGTCATGGTGCCGTGGGAGGTCTACCTCGCATCAGGGGATGCCGGGATCCTGGCCGAGAACTGGGAGGCCATGAACCGGTGGCTGAATTTTGTGCGCACTTCCGCCGAAGCCCGGCGGCATGCCAGCCGCGAGGCGGCGCGCCCCCAACCCGCCCCGCACGAAAAGTACCTGTGGGACACCGGTTTCCACTTCGGCGAGTGGATGGAACCGGACGGGCCCGAACCCGATCTCTTCGCCGCCCGCACCGCGGACCACGGCATCGTGGCCACCGCCTACTACCGGCACACCACGCACCTGATGGCCCGCATCGCCACGGTCCTTGGACTCCCCAGCGAGGCCGCGAGGCTGGCGGATCTCTCGGCCAACATCCGGGCGGCCTGGGAAATGGAATACCTCGACACCGCCGGACACGTCACCGAAGCGCGCCAGGCCAACTGCGTCCGTGCGCTGGCCTTCGACCTGGTCAGCCCGGAGCGGCGCGCCGCAGTCACCGCCCAGCTGGCGGAACTGATCCGCGCCGCCGGAATGCACTTGGGGACGGGGTTCCTGGCCACGCCGTACCTGCTCCCCGTCCTGGCGGATAACGGCCGGCTTGACCTGGCCTACGAACTCCTGATGCAGGACACGGAGCCCTCCTGGCTCACCATGGTTGACCGCGGCGCCACCACCGTGTGGGAACTCTGGAACGGCGTCGACGCGGACGGCATCCCGCACCAGTCGCTCAACCACTACAGCAAGGGCGCCGTGGTGTCCTTCCTGCACCGCTACACAGCCGGGCTTCGCCAGGCACCGGCCAGCTCGGGTTGGGAGCGGATCATCATTGAGCCCCGCCCCGGCGCCGGTCTCACCTCCGCGTCCACTTCCCACCAGGGGCCGCGCGGCCTGATCGAGGTGCAATGGATGGTATCGCCGGGAAACGCGGACGACGGCGGGCTGACGCTCACTGCCACGATCCCTGCCGGTACCACCGCGGAGGTGCTGCTGCCCGGCCGGCCGGGAGCCGTCGTCGGACCCGGACACCACACTTTCCCTGCCGGACCCGGCGGGGACTATGCACAACCTGAGCTGATGAGGAGCACACTATGACAGTGGATGACGCTACCGGGGTCCTCGACCCGTTCCATGATGTTTCCCGACCGGGCGGCCGGGCTGTCCCGCCCTTCCCCGTCTTCGACGCGCCCGGAACACCGGAACAGGCCGGTGATGACTCGCTGGTGCACCGCGAGCTCACGTACGCCCGGGCCATCGGTTTCCGGCCGCTGAAGATGGACATCTGGCTGCCCCGCAAGGCATCCGGCCCCACGCCGCTGGTGCTTTGGGTGCACGGTGGCGCGTTCCAGCTGGGGGACCGGCGGGAACTGCCGCCCACCTTCGCCCCCAACTCCGTGTTCCGGCTCCTCAACCAGGCGGGCATTGCCTGCGCTACGGCGGACTACCGGCACTCGCTCGAGGCCCCCTTCCCGGCGCAGCTGCACGACCTCAAGGCCGCCGTGCGCTACCTCCGCGAGTTCGCCGCTGAGCTCAACCTCGATCCGGACAGGTTCGGGGCCTGGGGCGAATCCGCCGGCGGCCACCTGGTGGCGCTGCTCGGACTCACCGGCAACCGCGGGGATCTGGAGGGCGCACTCGGTGCGCAGGGGCACCCCAGTGGCGTCAGCGCCGTCGTCGACTTCTACGGCGTCTCCTCGCTCGCGGACATCCCGCCGATGCAGCGGCCGGACGGCCTGTTCCCGCCTGCACTGACGGCCGCGGTACCGCCGGGAATGTCCCTGCAGCCCGAATACATGCTGGTGGGCGGTTCCGACGATCCCGAACTGCTTGCCGCCGCGAGCCCCGTCAGTTACGTGCACGCCGATGCCGCCCCGTTCCTGCTGGTCCATGGGGACAGCGATGGCCTGGTGCCGCACTCGCAGACTGAACTCCTCGCAGCGGCGCTCGCCGAAGCCGGTGTTGAGCATGAGGTGGTGACCGTCGCCGGTGGCGACCACTGCTTCTTCGGCGCCGAAGACCAGATGGACAGCATCCTGGGCACCGCGGTGGACTACTTCTCCCGGAAGCTGGGGACGCCATGACCTCGCGAACGGAATCCGCCGCGGACGGGACAGGGACTCTGCCGCCCGGTGAGGCGTCCGCCGCCGGCTTCGCCGAGTACCTTGCCAGCCCGGAAGGACCACAGTTCCTCAACCCGGATGCCGAGCGCGCGCCGGGCCCTGACGTGCGTATCCGCTTGGTTACCGCGGACGGGCGGCACGGGCCGGTGGGCATCCGGATTTACGGTGAATCCGCAACTGCAGGCAGCCCCGCCCTGGTGTGGCTGCACGGCGGCGGCTTCGTCAGCGGCAGCGTGGACAGCCCGGAATCGGACTACCTCGCAAGGGTGCTGGCCAGCCGGGGAACACCGGTGCTGTCCGTCGACTACCGGCTGGCCCGCGACGGCGTTTCGTATCCAGTCCCGCACGAGGACGCCCTGGCCGGATGGTTCTGGGCCCGGAAGAACGCCGGCTCCCTGGGCCTGGACCCGGACCTCCTCTGCCTGGGCGGAGCGGGTGCCGGCGGAAACCTGGCCGTGGGCGCCGCGCTCTACCTGATCGACGCCGGCAAAACGCTGCCAGCAAAACTCCTGCTGGCCTATCCCTTCCTGGACGCCGAACTTCCGCCGCCCGTCGGTGGACTGGACGATGACGTCATGGCCGGACTGCCGCGCCACCTGCGGTTCACGCCGGAGGACTGCATCCGGACTGCCGAAAACTACGTGGGCGGGCCGGTC
This sequence comes from Arthrobacter sp. SLBN-83, assembly GCF_006715285.1. Lineage (NCBI taxonomy): Bacteria > Bacillati > Actinomycetota > Actinomycetes > Micrococcales > Micrococcaceae > Arthrobacter > Arthrobacter sp. SLBN-83. The sequence goes on along the minus strand of NZ_VFMX01000001.1, from coordinate 3,924,770 downwards.
AGCATGGCACCTTCCTACGCCATGCCCGGCTACGCGGACCCGGCCGGGCTTCCGCCCACAGCGCTGCTCGCCTGCGAGTACGACGACGCCCGGGGCTCAACCGAGCAGTTTGCTTCGGCCTTGGAACGGGCCGGGGTTCCGGTCTCCTACTTCCTTGCCAAGGGTGGGGTGCACGGCCATTTGAACCACACCGCCGGGCTGCCGGAGGGGCAACCGGCCCTGGATTTCCTTGCCCGGGAACTGTTGACGGCCGTGCCGCGGCGTTAGTGCGCGGGGACGTATCCGGCGCCAGCACCCATGATCCTCGGTGGTGCAGCACTTGTTTGCCTCTACTACGGCGTGCGGGCTGCCGCGCTGCCGCGCCAGGACGTCAACAGCTTGGCCCGGCAATCCCGGTTTGCCCGATCTAGTTTCATTCAGTGAAACCGCCAGCGCGTCCCGCCCCGGCCATGGGACAAAGTGTGTTTATGAACGCGGGCCTGGTTTTGGCCCGCACGGCCCACAGTACAGGAATGACGCCTCATACATGGATTCAACGATGACGGCACTGCGGATCCTTCGAGGGATCGAGTTCGCCAGGCCAGCGGAAGCCTCTCCACTGCTGTTGGACCTCTATCTTCCCGGCGCCGGGTTGGAGGGACTGGACGCAGTGGGTGGACCAACCCATCGCGGCCGCCCCGCCGTCGTCCACCTTCACGGCGGCGGCTGGAGGACGGGGGAGCGGTCCTCACTGGGTCCGGTCGTTGACGGTTTCAGGCTCGGCCCCATTGAGCAGTTGGCGTTGGCAGGGTTTGTGGTGGCTTCCGTGGATTACCGACTGACCGACGTTGCCACCTTTCCCGCGCAGCTGCTGGATGCGAACGCAGCGGTCCGCTGGCTTCGCTCCCACGCCGCGGAGTACGGCGTGGACCCGCGCCGGATCTACGCCTGGGGCGACTCCGCCGGGGGACACCTCGCCTGCCTCCTGGGACTCACAGCCGGAGTCGAAGAATTCCGTGAACCGGGCAGCGGCGGCGAGGGTGGAAATGACGGGGTCGGGGCCGTCGTAGCCTGGTACCCGCCCACCGATCTGGAACGGATGGGTGGACAGGCGCGGCCGGACGCCGTGGCCCGCGCCGATGATCCCGGCTCCCGTGAAGCCCTGCTGATCGGCGCACAGCCGGCGGACGCGCCGGACAAGGCCAGGGCCGCCAGCCCCATCACCTACGTTCACGCCGGCGCCCCGCCCTTCCTCCTCATCCACGGAACGGCCGACCGCTTCGTCCCCGCGGCCCAGTCCGCCGGACTGGCCGACGCGCTGGCAGGAGCGGGCAACGCCGTCGAACTCCTCCTGCTGGACGGCGCTGACCACATGTGGGCCAGCCAGGACGGCAGCAGCAATGCCGCCGAAAAGGCCATAGCCGCCACCATCGATTTCCTCCGCCGCCAGGCGGAAGAGCACTGATTCCCCACCACTTCTCCGGACTACAGACGCCCGGGAAACAGACCTGAAAGGCCATCCATGCAGTTCATCGGCATCACCCATAACGGCGAACCCTATGCAGCAGCGCTCGCCGGCTCCCGCATCCTTCCGCTCGCCACCGTCACCGAATTCTGGGCTGACGCGGAAGGCTGGCAGGACAAGGCCGCAACGCTGGTTGCCGCCGCGACGGACGCGTCCGGCGCCGGCAGGGAAGCGTCCGACGACGGCGCCTGGCTGGGGCGGGGCAGCGTCACCGAGGTGCCACTCGTCCCAGCCTCGGCACGGGTCATTTGCGTGGGGCTGAACTACAAGGCGCACGTCGCCGAGGGGAGCTTCAAGGACCAGGAACTGCCGCCCTACCCCACCCTGTTCGCCCGCTGGACGGCCTCCCTGTCCGTTGGCAACGTGCCCGTCCCTGTTCCTGCAGGCGAAGCCGGCCTGGACTGGGAGGGCGAAGTGGCCGCCTACATCGGCCGCCGCGTCGAGTCCGCTGGGGAGACGGAAGCTGCCGACGCTGTTTTTGGCTACTCCACCTTCAACGACATCACCTCCCGGAAGGCCCAAAAGCTCACCTCGCAGTGGACCCTGGGCAAGAACGGCGACTTCAGCGGCCCACTGGGTCCTCTGGTCAGCCGCGACGAGGTGGGCGACCTCCGCGACGGGCTCCAGGTCCGCACACTCGTGAACGGCACTGAAGCCCAGAACGGCAACACCCGGGACATGATCTTTTCCGTCCCGGCCATCATCTCGTTCATCAGCCAGACCTTCACGCTGCACCCGGGCGACGTCATCGCCACCGGGACACCGGAAGGCGTGGGTTATGCCCGCACCCCCCAATGGCTCCTCCAGCCGGGCGACACTGTCGAGGTGGAGATCGAGAAGCTGGGCACCCTCACCACCCCTGTGGGCGATCTTTCCCTCCGGAGCCGTGCCTGATGAGCACCCTTCATAACGCCTCCGCCGCGGACATCCCCGGGGAGGTGCAGGTCCTCATTGCCGGGGGCGGCCCCAGCGGCCTGTTCCTGGCGCTGGACCTCGCCTCGCGCGGCGTCGCCAGTACCGTCGTGGAACCTCGGACCAGCGTGGACCCCACCCGGCCGCGGGCCAAGACCACCAACGCCCGCACCATGACGCACCTGCGCCGACTGGGCCTGGCCGGCGCGCTCAGGGATGCCTCGCCGCTGCCCGTGGAATACGCGCAGGACGTCATCTTCTGCACCGGCCTGACCGGTCCCGCAGCGCACCAGCTGCGTCGGTTCCGGAACGCCTTCCAGCTGGTCCCGGGCCGCTATGGGCCGCAGCCCGAGTGCGGGCAGCAGGTTCCGCAGCCCGTCCTCGAAGAGGTGCTCCGCGCCGCCGTCGCGGGAAATCCGCTGGTGACCTTCGTGACCGGCTGGTCCGTCACAGACGTTCTGGGGGCCGCAGGTCCCGACGCCGGGGCGCCCTATGCCGTCGTCGTCACCGATGCCGCAGGCGCCTTGCGCACCATCGCTGCCACATACGTCGTTGGGGCCGACGGCGGTTCCTCCGCCGTGCGCCGCAGCCTGGGGTTGCGCCTGGAGGGCGGCTCCGCGGAGCTATCGAATATCAGCATCCTTTTCCGCTCGCAGTCACTGGCTTCGGCAATTGCGCTGGACCCGGCGGTGCAGTATTGGGTGGTGGGTTCGCAGACCTCGGGGATGGTGGGGCCGATGGACCTCGACGGTACCTGGTGGGCCATCGTCCAGGGTGTTGACCCTTCCGTCGCCGTGGGCATGGAGGACGCCGCCTTGATGGTCCGCTCATTGGTCGGTGCCGATGTGGACATCGACGTGGTGGCCACCGATCCCTGGACCGCCCGCATGCTGCTGGCTCCCGAATACGGCAGGGGCAACATCTTCCTGGTGGGGGACGCCGCGCACCTCAACCCGCCTTGGGGCGGCCACGGCTTCAACACCTGCATCGGCGATGCGGCCAACCTCGCCTGGAAGCTGGCCGCCACCATCAAGGGATGGGCTGGTCCTGGACTCCTTGCCAGCTACGGGGCCGAACGCAGGCCCGTGGCAGCGCGGACTATCCGCGACGCAGCGGAGAACGGCAAGGCGCTGGCCTACCACTTCGCGGATCCGGACCTGGGGTTCGCGGGGCCAACCGGGGAAGCCGCCCGGCAGGCGGCGTACCAGGCACTAGCCGTAAAGCAGAGCGAATTCGACTCCCTGGGCCTCGTGCTCGGATATGACTACGGCGGCTCGCCGGTGGTGGTGCCGGACGGCCTGCCGCGTCCGGAGGAGGACCCCATCCATTATGTTCCTTCCGCCAACCCGGGAGCCCTGCTGCCGCACGCCTGGCTGGCGGACTCGGTCTCCCTGTACAGCCTGTTGAGCAACGGATTCACCCTGCTGGCAGATTCCGGATCCTTGGGCGGGGCGCCGGCGGACGAGGTGTTCGCCCCGGTCCTGGCGGCAGGTGCCCGGCAAGGCATTCCGGTGACCGTCGCCGCCGTCGGCCCTTCCGACGACGGGACGCACCTTTCCCAGGTATGGGGCGCCAACGCCGTGCTGGTCCGCCCGGACCAGCACGTGGCCTGGCGGGGCAGCTCCGCGGCGAAGGCAGCCGCCGCCTTGTCCGTTGCCGCAGGGTGGGCCCGTTCCCCGCTGGTTGGCCCTTCAGCAGCCGAACAAGCCGCATCACCTGAAACAGCAGCTTCATCCGAGACAACCAGGAGCGCCCGTGTCGACGCCGTCATTCCGTGACTTCCTTTTCCCCCCGGACCACCCGCGCGTGGCGGATATCCGGGGCCTAAAAGCCCGGGAGTACGCCGAAGCGGCCAAAAGTGACCCCTTCGCGGGACCAATGATCGAAGGCTGGCAGAAGCTGTACCCCCAGCCCTTTGTCGGGATCACCAGCGACGGCGTCCGGCGGGAGGGCCTGTACCGGCTGGCTACGGCGAGGCCGGGCGAGGAAGCGCCGACGGCGGAGATGACAGCTGCGGCACGGAAGCTGCTTGGCGCCGTGAGTGCCGAGCAGGCACGGAAGCTCCGGTACGCGGTGGACGCGCCCGAATGGCAGAGCTGGGCCAACCCCGAGTTTCTGCAGCACGATACGGGGCTGCGCCTGGACGAGCTGGAGCTTCCCGTCCGCGATGCTGTCCTGGGCATGGTGGAAGCTTCATTGAGCCCGCAGGGATTCGAACTGGTGCGGAACCTGATGCGGATCAACGGTTTCCTGGGCGACCTCGTGGAACTGCCGTTGCTCATGAACGAGTTCAGCTACAACTTCGCCCTTTACGGCGAGCCGTCGGAGAGGGAACCGTGGGGGTGGCAGCTTTTTGGACACCACGCGGCGCTGAACTGCCTGGTGGCAGGCACGCAACTGGTCATCTCGCCGGTGTTCATGGGGGCCGAACCGGACATGATCGACGCCGGCCCGCACCGGGGCGTGAAAGTGTTCAAGGAGCGCATTTCCCTGGCGCGGCAGCTGATGGAGGCCCTCCCGGCTGAGCTGCGGGGACATGCTGTTGTGTATGCCTCGATGGTGGACCCGGCGATGCCCGAAGGCCGCCTCCACCCGGGCGATGAACGGCACCTGGGCGGTTGCTTCCAGGACAACAGGGTGATTCCCTACGAAGGAATCCGCGTCAGCGACATGCCCTCCCGGGCGCGCGCCCTGCTGGAGGCCATGGTGGACGATTTCATCGCCTACCTGCCTGATGGTCCCCGCGCGGCGCGCCGCCGGGAAATCCGGGAACACTATGACGAGACCTTCTTCAGCTGGATTGGTGGCTGGCAGGAAGATGAGGCCTTCTACTTCCGCCTGCAAAGCCCCGTGGTCATCCTGGAACTGGACCATCACACCGGCGTGTTCCTCAGCAACGATCAACCTGCCCCGTTCCACATGCACACAGTGGTACGAACCCCCAACGGCAACGACTACGGCCGCGAACTTGTACGGCAAGCCACCCCCTGACCCGCCCACCGTCGATTGCTGAGAAAACGCCGTTTTGGGGCTCCGTAACGGCATCTACTCAGCAATCGATGGGTGTTTTAAGACCAGAAGGCCCGGATTTCCTTTCGGAAGTCCGGGCCTCAAGCATTTGGAGTACGTCCTTACGGGATGTCCAGGGCTGCGCGGCGCTGTGGAGGCGGGCCCACGACGGTCAGGTCCATCTCGGCCTGGGCGCGGCCGAAGCCTTCCATGTCCATGTAGGGCTCGCCACCCTCGGTGTACATGTAGTCCTCGGTGGGCTCGTTGAAGTACTCGAAGAACCCGTTGAACACCGACGGCGTCAGGAACCCCACCATCTGGGTGTTGTGGGCATCGAGCGCGAACGAGTGAATGGTCCCCGCGGGGGCGTGCACGAAGTCGCCCTTGGTCAGGAGCATCTCCCGGCCGTTCGCGTAGAGCCACATCCGGCCCTCCGTGCAAAGGAAGTTTTCGGTGTGCTGGGAGTGGAAGTGCAGCGGAATGTAGGGGGATTTCGCGCCTTTGGTGTGGACGGCGAAGTAGTTGGATCCGGTGTTGGCTGGCCGGGACAGGTATGTGAACATGGTCTGGTAGCTGACCATCCGCTCACCCTCGCCGGCACTCAGGAAATAAGGGCTCTGGGTGGGTGGCAGGCCGGCGTCGTGCTTGAAAGAGGGCGGCACGCGCTCAACGTCCGGGAAGGTGATGCCGAACTCGGCGCCCACCTCGGCCTGCTCCTGCCGGCTGGCTTGGTGCCCGGGCCGTACGGGCGGGACGTGGGAGTCGATGGGCGTGCCCACCCGCTCGTAGTACTTTTCGCCGCCGCCGGGGGTCATCCAGTTCAGGAAGCGGGTGTAGTGGCTGGCCATGCGGTAAGCGTGCGGGGTGTTCGGGGGGATGACCACCGAATCGCCCGGGGTGAGGATCCTGCTCTCACCAGGCAGCCAGACGTGCAGGATTCCGTCGAAGACGTAGAGCGTCTTGTGCTCGATGCTGTGACTGACAAAAGGGGATTCAGCCCCCATGCCGCCGGAAACGTAAGCAGCGCTGAAGATGCCGCCAGTATCTGCGGCGCGGGCGATGACGGTCACCAGTTGGCCGTTGATTTCGTACCGTGTTCCTTCGCCCGACGCCATGCAATACGGGACTGCCTCGCCGGGCAGCATGTTGGCCACCGGGAGTTGCTTGTTCATTTCCTCAACGCTGAGGGACATGGTTTCCTTCTTTCCAGTCGGCCGGCCCTTGCCGGAGCGTGAGCTACATCATTTCTGCTCCCCGGTCGGGCCACGAGTACCTATTCCAATGGATGAAAGCCGAACGTTCCTGCCTCGTTGCACTCGCGGGAGCGGGGCCATGCTTACGTTGATGCGGGTGGACAGCTACGCCCCGCCGTCCTGGCCTGATGGCCCGCAGAACCAGCAGGCAGCGCCACCCTCGGTCGGTTGGGAATTTCGCCGGGCAACGGATTGAGAAATGGACAGGGGAACCCCGTTAGGGGGACAGGACCAGGTCAAGCACTGTAGGGAAGCTTGTGACGCCGTCTTCTGCCATGAAGTGTCCGGCTTCGGGGTGGACCAGCAGCCGTGCCTGGAGGCGCCTGGCGATCTTGTCCGACGCTTCCGGTGGAACGAACGGGTCTGTCTCTGAGCGGATGACCGCCCGCTTGCGGATGCTCTCCGCCAGGCGTTCGACCTCCACCCCCGTTGCGAGGTATCGATTAAGTTCCGGCAAGGCGCTGAGCGGTTCGATGAACCCGGCTACCAGGACGAGTCCGCCCAGCTGCCACGGCTGCGGGAGGGCTGCCAGGACCCGCAGTGCGGTGATCACACCTAAAGAGTGGGCCACCATCACCGTTCCCGCATCCGGCACCCCAAGCGCCCGACTTACAGCGTTCTCCCATGCTGTTGTCTCCGGGTCATCCGGGTCGGGGAGCGGAACAACCGAGACGTCCACGTTCGCTGACTGAAGCTCGCGCTGGAGCCAGGGGAACCAGTTCGCGTCCGGCGCCGACTCGTACCCGTGGACTATGATGACACGCTGGACGAGCCCGGCCGGGGTCGATTCTGCATCCATTAGGCAGACCCTACCAGCGACCCCGGGAAGCCACCCGCGCAGTGTCCGCGTGGTACCCGCGGTTTCTAAGGAACCAGCCTCGGCATTCGTGGGGTGCCGACGCGAGGCGGGTTCCTTTACCGGAAGATCAATATCCCGCGATTTCGTGTGGGACGTACGGATTTTCGAGTTCTGACTTTTCCTCCGGTGTGAGCGTTAGCTCGAGAGAGCTCACAGCGTCGTGGAGATGTTGTGGCTTGCTCGCACCGACGATGGGCGCGCTGACCACACTGTTGGAGCGGACCCAGGCCAAGGCCACTTGGGCGCGGGACACTCCCCGGCGTTCGGCGATAACGCGCACGGCGTCCGCGACCGCCCGGTCACCGCTTTCTGCGCTGTAAAGCGTCTTGCCGAACTCGTCCTTCTCCGACCGGTTGGTTTTCTCGTCCCAGTCCCGGGTCAGTTTGCCGCGGGCCAGCGGACTCCAGGGAAGAACCCCGATCTTTTGGTCGGCGCAGAGGGGGAACATTTCGCGTTCTTCCTCCCGGTAGACGAGGTTGTAGTGGTCCTGCATCGTCACGAAGCGGACCCACCCATGGATCTGCTGCAGGTACAGGGCCTTGCTAAACTGCCAGGCGGCCATCGAGGAGGCCCCGATGTAGCGGACTTTGCCGGACTTGACGACGTCGTGCAGGGCTTCAAGCGTTTCCTCGATGGGAGTGGCAGGATCCCAACGGTGAATCTGGTACAGATCCACATAGTCCGTCCCCAACCGGGCCAGGCTGGCGTCGAGCTCCGCGAAGATGGCCTTGCGCGAGAGTCCCCTTCCGTTCGGGCCGGGTCGCATCACGCCGTGGACCTTTGTGGCAATCACAATTTCCTCGCGACGGGTGAACTCGGCCAGCGCCTTGCCCACGATTTCCTCACTGGAGCCGTTGGAGTAGACGTTCGCGGTGTCGAAGAAATTGATGCCGGCATCCACGGCTTGTCGGATCAGCGGCCGGCTTTCACTTTCAGGCAGCGTCCACGGATGGGGACCCCGCGCGGGATCCCCATAGGTCATGCATCCCAGTGCCAGGGGCGAGATGTCCATGCCCGTGTTGCCGAGCTTTATGTAATCCATGTTCGTCCTCCGCCTTGCAGTCCCGGGCACAGTTGCGCCCCTGCCCCCACGCTATGTGAAGAACAGCCCCTTGTGGGTCGGCGTCCGCATGGCGACACGGGCGCTGCCGCTGTCCCGGCCTCGAAGGCATTTGCCGCTCCTGTTGGGATCTCCCGAGACTTTTCTTTTCGCGGAGTGCCCGACTTTCTAAAGGGGCGTGTTTCCCAGCGAAGCGTCGTAACAAGGCGCGGACTTCTAAAGAAATTTTTGGCCTGCGGTTGGTGATGGCCACCGGGCGAATAATCGCCAAGCCGTCCCTTCCCACTGTCCTGATGACGATTGGCCGGGAGAACTCGGCAAGTAAGCGCGAACCCGGGCCTGGCTGCGTGACTTACGGAGACGTCGCGCGACGGCGTACCGGCGGGTAGATATCGAGAGTTTTCCCTGCTTTGCCTTAGGTTTCGCTTCTTTCCCCAGCATGGCGTTGTGTGTCGACTTTGCTCCGTGCGACGCCATGTGAGCGGCCGGTTACTCCCGGTTTCCCCGAATGAATACCGCCCTTCTGGGCTGCATTCATCTCTGCTTCCATGGTGGACACACCAGCCGACCGGGCAAGCCCAGCCCGCACAATCCATTTCCGAAGCTCAGGAGTCCTTCATGAAAAACATGCCCCTATCCCGAAGAACATGGCGCAGTGGCTCAACGACTACTCGGCAGCATTCGCCTCAAGCCACGCTGACGCCATCCACTCCGCGACGTTCTACCCAGAGCCAGGCGTGGATACCGTCGTCGCGGAGAGCTTGAAGCAAGGCGCCCGGATCTTCAAGGTACACATCCAGGTGGGAGGATTCTCTCCCTTGGACTCTCGGCTTGCACCGGCCTGGAAGCTCATCGAGGACTCTGCTGCGCCGGTCGTCATCCACTGCGGTAACGGTCCGCACCCCGGCGAATACACAGGACCCGAACCCATCCGCGAACTCATCAAGAGGTACCCCGAACTGGTGCTCATCATCGCCCACGCGGGCCTGCCGGAGTACCGCGAGTTCGCCGAGCTTGCCGCTAACCATCCCCACGTCTACCTCGACACCACCATGGTGGGCACCTCCTACATGGAACAGGTCGCCCCGATCCCGCCCGGCTACATAGACACCCTTGCTGGGCTGTACCACAAAGTCGTCTTCGGGACGGATTTTCCTTCGATTCCCTACTCCTACAGCCACCAGATTCAGGTACTCGAAAGTTGGGGACTCGGAAGCCGATGGATGCAGAATGTCCTCTGGCATACGCCGCAGGCACTCCTGCATCTGGACCGGCTGCCCTGGTCGGTGTTAGGTGGCACCGGTAACGGTGGTGAAGAAGCGCCGCGGCATTGACCTCGACTCTTTCCCCTGCATATAGTTCAAGGAATAAACTAATACGGTGCCAGTGGGACTTTTTTGTGGGGCCGGCAATGGCGCCCCCTGAAGCCTCCGGCTACGTACTCACCCTGTATCAGCGCAGCAATACCACCTAGGAGACATCATGAAGGTCCTCATCACTGGTGCCCATGGAAAGGTCGGTCGGGCCGCTACCCAGGCAATGATCGATGCCGGGCATGGAGGTGCTCACCACCGACCTCACGCGTCCCGGCTTCGAGCGCAAGCCCGAGGGTGCGCCAAAGTACATGACGGCCGATCTCACCGACGCAGGGGAAGCCTACTCCGTCGTCCGGGGAGTGGATGCGGTCGTCCACATTGCGGCAATCCCGGAACCCACAGGTCATCCGCCCCACGTCGTATTCCAGACCAATCTCATGGCGACCTTCAATGTTCTTGAGGCCGCCATCCGATTTGGCGTAAAGCGGTTCGTCTACATCTCGAGTGAGACTGTCCCCGGGTTCTTCTTTCCCGAGCGCGATTTCCTCCCTGAGTACGCACCCGTTGACGAGGAGCACCCGATCCACCCGCAGGACCCTTACGCTCTTTCCAAGCACTTCGGCGAGCAGCTCATGGACGCTGCAATCGCCCGCTCTGACATCCGGTGCATCTCCCTTCGGCCCAGCTGGGTGCAGTTCGAGGGCAACTACGAGACAAACCTCGGACCGCAGGTCCGGGATGCGTCCGTCCTCAGCCCCAATCTATGGAGCTACGTCGACGTCTACGACCTCGCCGACGCCATCGTGTTGGCCACCGAGTCGGACCTGCCCGGACACGAGGTCTTTTACATTGCTTCCCCGGATAATGTGGGCGGTTACGACTTCGCCGAGATCCTGAACAAGTACTACGGTGACAAGATCGAATTGCGCGGCCTTGACCGCACCGACGCTTCGGGCATTTCCAGTGCGAAAGCCCAACGAATGCTGGGTTGGACGCCCAAACGTTCCTGGCGGGACTACCTCGACGCCGAAGGACACATGATCAACCGCTAGCCCTTCCCACCGGGGAGGCCGTGCCCTTGCGGGTGAAGGTCACCATGGAGATATGGGAACCGTTCCCACCCGCCGCCCCTCGGCGTCGCTCAGGTGCCCCATCCGCTTGGGCGTGCTCAGCGCGACCATCCTGTCCAGCACCGTCAGGGAGGGAAAGCTGTTGCTCGTCCTTGCCTCCAGCCGTTGCAGCTCTCCGAGGTCACGCACCCAGAAGGTGGAGTAGATGTTGGCCGCCCCGGTCACAGCGGCAACGAAGCGGCACTCCGGCCAGGCGGCCAGCCCCTGGCAGATGCGGTCAAGGTCCGCGGCGGGGGCCTGCGCCAGCAGCGACGCCTGGATCGGCCATCCCGCCAGGGGGTGGGCTATTTCACAGCGGAATGCGACGATCCCGGAGGACATGAGCCTGCCCACGCGACGTCTGGCGGTCGCCGTACTTGTTCCGGTCAACCCCGACAGCTCGGCCCAGCTTAGCCGTCCATCGTGAGCCAAGTGTTCCAGCAAAGATCGATCCAACCCGTCAAGATCGATGGCGTGCTGGCCCCGGGGGAGGGACATCGTGCCCTTTGCCAGCACGCTAAGCTGCCCCTGGTCCAGGGACCGCAGCCTCCACCGGCTGCCCTCCAGGTACAACGACGTCGTCAATAGGACGGAGACGGAAGTGATGCCCTGTACTCCGTAGACCTTGCCCGTGAGGAAGCGGTCCAGTTCCCTGAGGTCGCGGGTCAGCACGTCGCAGTTGATGTCGTGGCCTCCCGTGGCCACCTCAATAGTGGCCGCTTCCGGGCACCGTGCCAGTTCCGCCACCACATGTGATCGTTCCCGCGGATCGGAGCGGATCATGACATAGGCGATGCACCGGCTGCGGCTGAATTCCCGGCCGAACGAGGCAGTTACCCAGGCGAGGCCTGCAGACGACAACCGGTCCCAACGACGTGCCAGCGTGGTCGCGGTGCTGCCCAGCGGCCGTGCAAGATCGACCCAACTCGCCCGCGGCTGTAACTGAAGTGCATTCACCAGGGCGAGGTCCAGCTCATCCATGCCGGCCGAATCCTGCAAATCAGGCTGAGCAATGTCGGATTCTTCCAATTCTGGCCGCTGCATGCACCAAGTGTCACATATTTAACGAAGCCCCCGCCGGCTTACCCGTTTCCTGTCCACCGGAACGCGGGGACCGCCGTCGAACGACCCTGAACCACTGAAAGTTTGGTTGCTTTGACCGTCTCTGAAACCCGCTCAACATCCCGCGCACAGGAAATGGCTTCACGGATTGCAGGTGACCTGTCCAGCTTTCGACGCGAGCTGCACCGCATCCCGGAATTGGGCAACGACCTTCCGCTTACCCAGCAAAGGGTGCTGGCCGAGCTCGACGGCCTGGGGCTCGAAATCACCACCGGCAAGAAGCTTTCTTCCATCACAGCCGTCCTGCGCGGAGAGAGCCGCCCGGTCAACGGGCCCAAGCCTGTCGTCTTGTTGCGTGCGGATATGGACGCCCTTCCGGTCGCGGAAGACAACGATCTGCCCTACAAATCAGCTCATCCTGGGCTGATGCACGCGTGTGGCCACGACATGCATGTGGCAGGGCTGCTGGGCGCTGCCCGGATTCTGCACTCGCTCATGGCGGAGCTGGCCGGCGACGTCGTCTTTATGTTCCAGCCAGGTGAAGAAGGACCCGGCGGCGCCAGGCCCATGATTGAAGAAGGTGTATTGACGGCGGCGGGCCGGCGGGCAGATGCTGCTTTCGGCTTGCACGTCTTCTCCGCGAGCCAACCGCAGGGCACCTGGTTCGGGCGCCCCGGAGCGCAGATGGCCGCCGTCGATGACCTGTCTGTCCGTTTCACAGGGGCAGGAGGCCACGGCTCCCAGCCTCATGAGGCCAACGATCCGATCCCGGCCCTATGCGAGGCAGTGACAGCACTTCAAACCATGGTGACAAGGGCCTTCGACGTGTTCGATCCGGTCGTCCTTACGGTCGGGAAGATTGCTGGCGGGACAAGGGAAAACATCATTCCCGACCACGCGGTGTTTGAGGCCACCGTCCGGAGTTTCAGCGCGTCATCGCGTGCGAGCATCAAGGAAAGAAGCGTCCGCCTGATCGAGGGGATTGCTGCCGCCCACGGGTTGCAGGCCTCCGTCGACTACCAGGAGCTGTACCCCGCCACGGTGAACGCGCCGGATGAGTACGAGCTCGCCCGTCGGACCATTGTGGACTTGTTTGGTGAAGACCGTTACCGGGCCATGGCGAATCCGATGCCCGGTGCCGAGGATTTCTCCTTCGTCGCCAACGAGGTGCCCAGCGCCTTCCTGTTCCTGAGCGCCTGCGCCCACGAGGATCCCGCCACTGCAGGATCCAACCACTCCCCGCTGGCACTCTTTGACGACGCCGTGCTCCCTGACGCAGCCTCGTGGCTGGCGGAAGTGGCCATCCGTCGCATCAACCAAGGAGCTTAGGGGCAGCTTCATGGGGCTGTTGACCGTAAAGGTCTCCCGGTGACCCGGTTCCCACCTGTCCGCAGTTTCCATAGTTCGCAGAGATAAAGGTAGCTAAGCCATGGATATGAAGAAATTGAAGACCACTAAGGCCACGGCCATCGTCGCCGCCAGTCTGATCGTGCTCACGGGATGTACCTCCGCATCCGAGTCAGGCAGCACCAACCAGCCCTCCGGCGCGACCACCTTCGACCCGGCAAGTGTGTCGAAGGACGATGCCCTGGCAGCGCTGGTGCCGGACAAAATCAAGAGCAAGGGAACACTGGTGGTCGGTTCGGATACCACCTACGCCCCTGCGGAATTCCTTGCGGCCTCCGACGGACAGACAGCAGTGGGCTATGACATCGACATCGCGAAAGCCATCGGTGCGACCCTGGGCCTGAAGGTGGAGGTACAGACCTCAGGCTTCGACGGCATACTTCCCGCACTCGGCCCGAAATACGATCTTGGCGTCTCCTCCTTCTTCATCACAAAAGAACGCAGCAAGGCTGCAAACTTCGTCAGCTACTTCCAGGCCGGCACCCAGTGGGCGACCCAAAAAGGCAACCCAAAGAACGTCAACCTTGACGACTTGTGCGGTAAGCCTGTGAGTGTCCAGACAGGCACCTTCCAGGAAGACCCGGATATTTCCGGCCGCAGCGCCAAGTGCGTGGCGGCAGGAAAGCCCCCTATCCAAGTCGTTTCATTGAAGAACCAAACCGACGTAGCCACCCGCCTCGTTACCGGTGGCGTGGAGTCAATGGCAGCAGGGTCGATCACGACGGCGTACGCCATCGCCCAGTCCGACGGCAAGCTGCAGACGTTGGGCGATGTATACGGTGCTTCCCCGGTCGGTATCGCCGTCGCCAAGGACGACCTGCCGTTGGCAGACGCTGTCGCGCAGGCGATGAACAAGCTCATCAAGGACGGCTCATACAAGAAGATCCTCGACGCCTGGGGCACCGGTACCGGTTCCATCGACAAGGCGGAAGTCAATCCCGAGGTCAACAAATAAGATCACGCCGGCAGGGGAGGTCCGGCGCTGTCAGGCTCCGGCCTCGTCCTTGCCGGACTCAGGAGAATCTTGAAAGGCCCGCGCATGAGGCGCTGTAAGGCCGTCAGCGGGCTGGTCAGGACCGAGTCGCATCACTCGCCGCCATGTGCTCGGCGATCCGCTTGATGGCGGCGAGCGTTTTCGGGATGCCCTCAAGTGCTTGCTGGGTACGGTCGGCGATCTCAGCGGACGCTCTGTCGCCGAACCTCTCCTCGAACATGGCGATTCCTGCTGGCAGGAAGTGCCAGGACTCGGTCAGCGTCGTCCCTGATTCCGCCGGGGCCAGGGTGAAGCCCCAGCGGACATAGCTATCACCCACTGCCCAGGCGAACTCCCGGCCAGGCTCGGCAGCGACCACCTGGGACCGGGTTTCCCAGATCCGGTGCGGGAGCTCATTACGCCCGGTGAACCAGGCACCGACCTGTCCTGCGCTGGCCTCGTCGTCCCACCAGCACGAAGTACAGACCGGGCTCCACTCGCCCGTGCGGCTAATGTCGGAAACCAGGTCGTACAACGTCGTGGCGGGAGCCTGCACTGTAACGGACTCCTGGTGATGGCGCGTGCTTGCCGTATTCATGCATCCATCCTTACAGACGCTTATTTTTTCTGCCGCCGGCTGCCGCCGTGCCAGTCCTCTTGCTTGCCGACCGTTCCGGGCGTGTATCCGAGGGCAGGAAGCTGTGGCTGCTCGCGCAGGCTCCGCTTGAGTTCGGCAAAACCAGGGAAGCGTGCCAGACCGACCACGTGGTCCCACAGCTCGGCGGCCGAATCTTCGTCCGGGAGCCGGCTGATCACCGGACCGAAGAATGCCACGCCGGCTGGAGGCTCAAAATGAATGATCGGCGTCCCGACATCCTTACCGGTCAACCCCAGCGCCTCATCCGTCTCCTGACGGATCTCGCGGTCCCACGACTCGTCGTCGAGAGCTTCCGCCAGCGCCAAGGGTAAGCCAGCCTCGGCAAGGATCGGCTCGACGAACTCGCGCGTCCCACGCCGCTCCCGGACTTCAGCCTCGCTGTGCGGGCCCACTGAAGCTGGGGCAGTTTCGAAGATATGTTTGCCGAACGCGGCATAGAGCCCTGAAATCGACTTGCGACCATGCTCCGCACGCGCCCGGGCGGCCACCCGCAGGAGCCGGAGCCCGGCCATGTGTCCGGCCTCGTACTCAGGCGGGAAATGCGCGTCGTAGTCAACGTTGGAGTTGACCAGACGCAACGAGATAAACCGCCAGTCCACTGTATAGTCGCGCTGCGCCTGCACCTGCCGCACCCACTTGCTCGTCATCCAGGCGAACGGGCAGACCGGGTCGAAATAGAAATTCACATCGGCATTCATACTCCACCCTTACATTGGCCGGTAATTCCCGCCTAATTAGGCGAAGACCCGGTTCGGATGCCGATGGTGTTCCCAATAGCTGGAGAAGATGCACCTACTCCAGGGCCGCTCACTGCTGGGCGTCAAGGCCCTGTCGGTCCAGCGAGAGGTAGACCGTGCGGCCTTCGATGCGGGCGATCGCATCAGCGGCGGCGTAGTAGTTCTCGGCCCAGAAGTGCGGAGCCTCAACCTTGAGGTACCCCTGACGGAAGAGTTTGAGGGCCATCTCCGGCGGTACTTTCGGCTCGACCCTACGATTGATCCCACCCCGAGGGTGATCAGCCCATGGATCGAGGCCACCCGCTCTTCGAAAGCTGCCGCCTTCGGGTCGGGGGCCCGAATGAACTCGACCCGGCCCAGGTCCTCGCCCCGGGCATCGATGACCGACATGCCGACCTGGACCTGCTCGAGCAGACTCACCATCGCCTCCTTCAAGGACGCAGCATGGACAGTGGTAGGGCGGTATAAAGACTAGGTCCCCTCATGTGCCCGGGCTAGGGGCTTAGTGCCCCTCCACCTCCACCTGATCGTGCTTCTTGAGGGAGGGGAGGCCAAGGGGTTTCCGTCCTTACGGCTGGGAAGGAATAGAAGGGGCGGTTTCGGCCTTGTACTTAGCGAGGCGCCGACCGCTGGCTGCCTCGCTCGAAAGGACCCCCTTGCCCGTAGCTTTCATTCCCTTCACCATGCACGCCTCCGTGCGCGACAACCACCGGCGCACTTTCCGCACCGACATCGAACGCCTGACCGACGGACACCTCCGGTCAACGCCACTGGACGTGCTCCGCTCGACGAACACCCAGGCCGTATTCCGCGGCGCCGTCCCGAAGGGCCCGCACACAGCCACCGACGCGAGCCTTACCCAGTACCTTCAGGACCGTCTCGCCAGCGAGAACATTCACCTGGATCTTAACGTCACCATCGAACGGTAAGTTGAGTTGCGAAGCCCCGGACCGCCGCTGGTCCGGGGCTTCGTTTTATAGGCCGCCGGTGAAGGTGAAGGACGCAGGCAGAGGATTCGGGGCTGCGCCATGGAACAGCACAATTTCGTCGTGGGCTTTCAGGACGACGTCGGTGATTTTCCCATCCTGCTTGGTGCCGTTGACCGCCACGTTCCACCCGTCGATACCTGAGTGCGGCGTTCCAGGGGTCTTGTCGGTGCCGTCCAGGACACCCCATTCGGTGAGGAACTGCCCGAGGGTGTAGGTGGCCCCGGCGGTGGGTGCCTCGATGTGGATGACGCCGGTTTCGTCGTGGCTGTGCAGGGCGGAAATCCCGTTGGGCTGGCCGGCAGTGTTGAAGCTGAAGCCGATGTCGGCCGGGACGGTCACGGGCTTGCCCTCCGTGAAAACGTCGAGGTGGGCATGGAAGTGTTCGGCGGCGCCTTCGGCAGTGAGTACCTGCAGGCCGGCAGCTTTGATCCGGTCCGCTGCACCCTTGGGATTCAGTCCCCAGCCCACGGAGGTGGAGGTGGCGGCGGGCGTTGGCCCTGATGCGGACGCGCTGGTGGCGCCGGCCGTGGGCGCCGTGCTTGAGGGGGCGCAGGCTGATGCGGTCAGGACAATGCCGGCCAGCGCGGCCATGAGGGTGATGCGGTTTTCCAACGGACACTGCTTTCGGTCAGGGTAACAGGCACCTCGGGCATGCCTATGGAAAGCCTAATAGCCGGTTCCACCTGTCACGGACAGTTTTACGCAGCAGCCGCCCGGTACCCACGCGGGAACGCCGGCACCCCTCCCCGCGGTGGCAGGAAGGGGTGCTGGGCTGGCAGGTTCCTACAGGTTCCTAGTAGGTGATGCCGGTTCCGGCGGGACCCCAGCGGATGACGCCGTTCTGGAAGTTCTGTGCCACGTTGCCATTGGCCCCGGTCGGGTATTCGCCGCTGGTCGGGAAACCGAGCCGCCCGGTTGGCCCGCCGGCGCCCCGGTACAGGCTGCTGATGCCGCCGAAGACGAAGTAGCCGCCTGAGTTGGGCAGCCAGGTGATGAAGCCGCCCTGGTAAGTCTGGTAGACGCCGCCGTTGGCGGGGATCTCGCCTGATGACGGGTAACCGAGGACGCCGTTCTCGAAGCCGGTGGCGGCCCAGATGGTGCGGACTCCGCCGACGGAGACCTGGGTGCCGGTGGCGGGGGAGTACAGCAGGGCGCCACGCTGGAAGTTCTGGTAGAAACCGCCGTCCCTGATGGCGGTCTTGGCGCTGGTGGCCACCCCGAGGTACGCGCTGTTTTCCCGGTACCGGGCCAGCATCTCACCGGAGATGACGCGTGCACCGGTGGCGGCGCTGTAGGTGATAACGCCGTTCTGGTAGTTCTGGGCGCTGCCACCGTCCACCGCGTAGATCTCCGAAATGGGGTAGCCGAGTGCGCCGGCTTCAAAACCGGTCGCGGCCCAGGCGTTTCGGATGGCACCGGTGGAGATGTGCGCCCCGGTGGCGGGTGACCACAGGACGGCTCCGCCCTGGTAGTTCTGGTAGACGCCGCCGTCCTTGATTCCGCCGACTTCGTCGGTGACCGGATATCCCAGGATGCCGTTTTCGAATCCGTAGCTGGCCCACAGGTTCCGGATTGCGCCTGTCGAAACATGGGCTCCACTGGCAGGGGAGTAGATCAGAGCGCCGTACTGGTAGTTGCGGTACGAGCCGCCGTCCTTGAGTCCGTAGATCTCGGGGGATACCGGCAGGCCCAAGGCACCGTTGATGGCTGCGGCTTTGACTGCCAGTGGGGTTTGCGTTGTCGGGGAGGTCGATGGTGCGGTGGGCGCCGTCGTGGTGGTGGGGTAGGCCGCCATGTTGGAGACCATCAGATGCCAGCCGGCGTAGGGTCCGCTGGTCGGGACGACATAGCCGATGCCTGCATCCGTGCCACGTGGATCGAGCATAGCGGCCTTGTGGCCGGGGGAATTCATCCACCAGTCGACCAGCTGGGCAGGGCTGAAGTTGAACCCGATGTTCTCGCGGTACCAGGTGGCGCCGGCCGGGATCTCGTTGCCACCGGCGTCGGTGCGGTGGATGTTGGCGAAGTCGAAGTTGGGGTCCATCGTGGCAAGGCCCAGCTGCTTGGCCCAGTCCTGGGAGACGTCGGCGATCTTCTGGTTCCAGACGAAGGGCCGCGCACCGACCTTTACACGTTCGGCGTTGATGAGGTCGAAGGTCTGCTTGGTGAACGAGTCGGAAATGGTTGTGGCCGGGACCACGGCGGGGGCCGGTGCAGCGATGGAAGTGGTGGCGGCAGCGAGGCCGCAGGGCATGGTAAGCAGCAGTCCGAGGGTTAGCGCGGACATGCGTGAAGAAGAGAATTTCATGGATACCTTGATTGGGGCCGGGGGGTAATACCGGGAGACGGAACAAGTCTGCCCCGGCCCTATCGCGGGAAACGCCGAATTGTGGTGATGCTGCGGAAAGTCTTGGCAAACTCTGCGGAAGCCAAGTTGCCGTGGGTACGCTCAGGCGCTTAGATCAGCGAAACTCTATTCGGCCCGCAGGACGGTGCGCCGGGGGAGTGGTTCCGTCCACGTGGCAGGGACGGGCTTAGTCATCACCGGAGACCGCCGAACAGCAGCAACAGGACAGCCGCAATGCAAATGACCGCGATCACCGAAAGTGCCACCCACAGAAGCTTCTTCATGCCTATAGTTTCGTCCGCGGGACGCATGCCCGGCATCTGGTCCCCGCTCGGCGGACCATCGGCGGACGACGGCGGGCGCCCACCCGCCGTCGTCCGCTTCCTGTCTTCAGGCCCACCTGCGGAATTTGCGCCTCCGGAACTTCTTGCGCTTATGCAATAGTTGCGAAAAAATAAAAACGTAGGTTCCCGGGGATAAACGCCAGTGCATGGCGGGGCATTGCCGGCCGGTGCCAGTTCCACGGGAGATCAACAGGCGTACTGGGGCGCGGTCTGATGAGCCATATCGCGAAGGAGCATTTCCTATGGCACAGAACGTAACGGCAGCAGCGGCAGTGGGTAATACCCGATGGAAGCGATTGATCCCCGTCGCCATCATCGTCTACATCATTTCGTTCATGGACCGGACAAATATCGGGTTCGCCCTGAACGGGCTCCACCAGGACCTGGGCATTGACGCCGCCCAGCAGGGCCTGGCGGCAGGCATCTTCTTCATTGGCTACCTCGTCCTGCAGATACCGGGCGGGCATCTTGCCGAACACTGGAGTGCCAAGAAATTCGTGGGCATCATGGTGCTCATTTGGGGCGTCCTGGCTGTCCTTTCCGGGTTCATCCAGGATTTCACCCAACTGCTCGTGGTGCGCTTCTTCCTTGGCGTGGCCGAGGCCGGGATCTGGCCTGCGATCCTTGTACTCATCAGCCACTGGTTCCCCGCCGCTGAGCGGGCGCGGGCTTATGCGTTCTGGATGATGAACATCGCGATCGCCTCGATCATCACGGCACCCCTCTCCGGGTGGATCCTCTCTTTCTCGGACTGGCGTTGGCTGTTCATCATTGAAGGCATATTCCCGTTCATCATTGCGGCTCCCCTGTGGTGGGCCCTGATCGCCGACCACCCGCGTGAAGCCAAGTGGTGCTCCGTCCAGGAGCGTGAATATATCGAGAAGGGACTCGCTGCTGACGCAGCGGCACACCCCCAGCAGGAAAAGCTGGGCCTGCGCCACGTCATGTCCAATTCAGTGGTGTGGCGGCTGACCCTGGTGTACTTCCTCATCCAGATCGGCTTCTACGGCATCAACATTTGGCTTCCCCACGTGATCAAGACCATCACCTCCGGGTCCTCCCTTGAAGTTGGTCTCATCACGGCCATCCCGTACGTGCTGGCAATGTTCGGCCTCTGGTACAACGCCAAAGCAGCCGACCGTACGGGCCGCTACTCCACCCACGTGCTGCTGTCCATGGCAGTGGGAGCTGTCGCCCTGGTCATCTCGGTAGCTACCGGTGACAGCGCGCCGGTCCTTGCCGTCACCCTCATCAGCATCGCGGTTGCAGGCGCCCTGGCCTACGACGGTCCCTTCTGGGCGTCAGCGTCCCGTGCAATGCCGGCCGCCGTTGCCGGTGCTGCCATGGGGTTGATTAACGCGGTCGGCAATCTCGGCGGGTTCGTTGGGCCCTATGTGGGAGGCTTCCTGCAGGATGCGACGCATGGCAGTTTCCTGGCCACGTCCATTTTCCTGGCGGCATGCCTGCTGGCCGCGGGCCTGGTGATGCTGACACTGCGGCGCGGCGGTGACCGGCCGCTGGCCGGCAGCCGTTCGGGGGAGGGGCAACCCGAAAAGGCCAAGGCAGAATCACCCAGGAGGAACACCCGCTAAAGGTTCTTTGCAAGAGGTACATCGTGGGGCCGGCCTGCATCGCAGGCCGGCCTCAATGATGCCCCACTGCTTATGAGGCGCTCACTCTGCCTTCTCGCTGGGAGCCCCCACTTCCCCTGCCTGGTCCCGGTGATGGTCTTCCGGGCTGTGCAGGGGAGTATTGCTTTGCCGTGAGCGCCCGTGCTGCAGTTGCAGGGCGCAGTGGATGAGCGGGAAGTGGCTGAAGGCCTGCGGCGTGTTGCCTAGTTGCCGCTGGTTCCTGGGGTCCCATTCTTCGCTGAGCAGGCCAACGTCGTTGCGGAGCCTGAGGAGGCGCTCAAAGAGATCCTCGGCCTCGCGGCGCCGGTTGATCCCCAGCAGGGCGTCGACCAGCCAGAAGGAGCACGCGAGGAACACCCCTTCCGTCCCGGGCAGGCCATCATTGCTCGCCTGTGGCCGGTACCGGAGGACAAAGCCATCTTCGGTGAGATGGTGCTGGATGGTTTCCACGGTGCCGACTACCCTGGGATGGTCGTGGGGCAGGAAGCCCACGCGGGGGATCAAAAGGAGGCTCGCGTCCAGCTCCTTGCTTCCATAGGACTGGACGAAGGTATTGCGCTCGCTGTCGAAGCCGTGCGTCATGACGTCTTTATGGATGGTGTCGCGCAGCGCCGACCAGCGCCCTTCCGGGCCTGGCAGCCCGGAGTGCCGGATGCCCTTGATCATGCGGTCCGCCGCCACCCAGCACATGACTTTCGAATGGGTGTTGTGGCGGCGGGGACCCCGCATTTCCCAAAGCCCGTTGTCGGGCTGGTCCCAGGCGCCCTCAAGGTATTCCATGAGGGCCACCTGGATGTCCCAGGAATCATCGGCAGTGTCCGGAAAGGCCGCGCGGGTCAGGGAGAGCCCGTCCAGGACCTCACCCCATACATCCAGTTGCAGTTGAGGAGCGGCGGCGTTTCCAACCCTGACCGGTTTGGAGTTTTCGAACCCGGAGAGCCAGGGCAGCTCTGTTTCAGGGAGTCGGCGGGTGCCGTCGATGCCGTACATGATCTGTAGGTCGGCGGGGTCGCCGGCGACGGCGCGCAGCAGCCATTCCCGCCAGGCCGCCGCTTCCTCGGTGTAGCCGCCGGCAAGCAGCGACTGCAGGGTTAAGGTGGCATCGCGAAGCCAGCAGAAGCGGTAATCCCAGTTTCTGGATCCGCCCGGGTCTTCCGGCAGGGAAGTGGTGGGGGCTGCGACGATGCCACCCGTCGGTGAGTAGATAAGTCCTTTCAGGGTGATCAACGAACGTTCAACCGCATCCTTGTACTTTCCTTCCATCCTGCTGCGGCCGATCCAGTTCCGCCAGAAGTTCTCCGTTGTTTCCAGCGCCTTCTTCGCGTCGGTTTCCGGCGGGGCCGGCTTGCTGCTGGGAACCCACCGCAGTACGAAGGGCACTTTTTCACCGGCCCGGACGGTGAAGTCGCTGATGGTGCGCATGTCCCGGCCCTGGAGCGGGGCTGTCGTGGTGAGGTAAGCGGCGTCCGGGCCTGCGATGGCGGTCAGGCGTTGGTTGCTGCGCCGCACCCACGGCACGATGTGGCCGTAATCGAAGCGCAGGCAAAGTTCCCCGTACATCTGTACGCTGCCGCGAAGGCACTCGACTATACGCACTACGTCGGCGCCGTCGTCACGGATAGGCATGAAGTCTGTGACCCTGACGCTCCCATCAGACGTTTCCCACTCGGTTTCGAGGATGAGCGTGCCCGGGCGATACCGCCTGCGTGTGCACTTGCCTGCCCCCGCAGGTGCCAGCAGCCAGCGCCCCGCCGCGGGGGTGTCCAGCAAGGCGGCGAAGCAGGCCGGGGAGTCAAAGTTCGGCAGGCACATCCAGTCGATTGACCCGTCGTTGCTGACCAAAGCAGCCGTGTGCAGGTCCCCCAGGAGCGCGTAATCACTGATGTCAGACATGGCTGCCCTTTCTGCTTTTACGTTCTGGCCTCAGCGGACCCGGTACTTGTCAGCTTCGACTGTGCGCAGCGTCAGCCCGTTGCCGGGTCTGTCTCCCGGCTGCAGGGACCCGCCTTCGGGGTCAAGCGTTCCGTCGAAGAAGAGGTTCTCGATGCGGACATGGTCGTGGAACCACTCCAAGTGGCGGAAGTTGGGGGTGGCGGCGGCGACGGCGGTGCTCAGGTGGGGTGCGCAGTGGCCGGAGATTTGCAGGCCGTGGGCGGCGGCGACGGCGGCGATGCGCAGCCATTCGGTGATACCGCCGCACCGGCTGACGTCCGCCTGCAGGCAGTCGATGGCGTCGGCGGCGCACAGGCGCTGGAAGTAGGGGAGCCCGGTCCCGTATTCGCCGGCCGCCACGTCGGCGTCGACGGCGTCCCGCACCACCCGGAGCCCGGCCAGATGGTCGCTGGAGACTGGCTCCTCGAACCAGGTCACGTTCTCGGCAGCAACCTCGCGCATGATGCGGACGGCCTGTTTGGCGGTGTAGGCGCCGTTGGCGTCGACGAACAGTTCCACGTTAGGGCCGACGGCGGCACGCGCCTGGCGGATGCGCTCCAGGTCCCGTGGCGCGTTGGTTCCATTGTCCTGGCCGATCTTGATCTTCACGCGCGGGATGTGCTGGCCGTGGGCCCAGCCCTCCAGTTGGCTCCGGAGCTGCTGTTCGGAGTAGGTGGTGAACCCGCCGCTGCCGTAGACCGCCACTTCGTTCCTGACCGCGCCGAGGAGTTTGTGCAGCGGCAGGTCCAGGAGGCGGGCCTTCAGGTCCCAGAGGGCGCAGTCGACGGCGGAGACGGCGTAGGACGCCAGTCCGGTGCTGCCGGGGTTGCGCACCGCCCGGGCCATCGCCACCGCAGCGGCCGGTACGTCCAGGGCGTCAACGCCATGGACGGCCGGGCCGAGGAGCCCTTCCACCAAGCCCGCGGCGGCGGCCGGGGCGTACGTCCACCCCAGGCCCGTCTTCCCGCCGGCGGCGGCCTGGACCAGCACCATGGTGGTGGAGTCCCAACTGAAGGTGCCGTCCGCTTCGGGAGCGTCAGTGGGCACGGTGTAGGCCGCGGCCTGGACGGCGGTGACCGGAGCCTCCGCGGGTGCCACGGTCAGCCCTCCTTGTGTGGCAGGAATTCCTGGATCTTGGTCTTGACCCCCTCCTTCACGACGCCCCAGGCGCTGTCATCGCCCTTGACCATGGCCTCGGCTGTCTTCCGTGCCTGTTCCAAAGTGGCGTGCGGCGGGATGGGCGGAATGTCGGGGTCGGTGCGGACGTCCAAAAGTGTGGGCCTGTCCGCGGCGAGGGCCTTCTCCCAGGCCGGGCCGACGTCGTCGGGATTGTCGACGTGGATGCCCTGCAGTCCCAGGCTTTCAGCGAACCCTGCGTAGTCCACGTCCGGGAGCGCCTGGGATTCGCGGAAGGCGGGCACTCCACCCATGGCCCGCATCTCCCAGGTGACCTGGTTGAGGTCGTTGTTGTGCAGGACGGCCACCACCAGGCGCGGGTCGTCCCATTCGTGCCAGTAGTGCTTGATGGTGATCAGCTCGGCAAGCCCGTTCATTTGCATGGCACCGTCGCCGGCGAAAGCGATGGCCGGGCGGCCGGGGTGGGCGAATTTGGCCCCGATGGCGTATGGAACGCCGGGGCCCATGGTGGCAAGGTTGCCCGACAATGAGCCGCGGACTTCTCCCCGGAACTTCAGCTGCCGCGCGTACCAGTTGGCTGACGAGCCCGAGTCGGCGCTGAGCATGGCGTTGGCCGGCAGCCGGGTGGAGAGCTCCGCGAACAGCAGCATGGGGTTGACGGGATCGGCGCTGACCATGGCCTCGTCGTGCATGGTCTCCCACCAGCGGCTGATGGACGACTCCAGGCCCTCCTGCCAGGACCGGTCCTGCTTGCGTTCGAGGTGCGGGATCAGTGCGCGCAGGGCGGTGCCGGCGTCGGCCACGATGTTGAACTCGTTGGTGTAGCGAAGCCCGATCATCTTTGGGTCCACGTCAATCTGCACCCCGCGGGCCTGTCCGGGTTCGGGCAGGAACTGGGTGTAAGGGAAGCTCGAGCCCACGGTGAGCAGGGTGTCGCAGTCGCGCATCATCTCGTAGCTGGGCCGGGTACCCAGCAGGCCGATCGATCCCGTGACGTAGGGCAGGTCGTCGGGCAGGGAGTCCTTGCCCAGCAGGGCCTTGGCCACGCCGGCGCCCAGCAGCTCTGCCACTTCCCGGACCTCGGCGGAAGCTCCCCGGGCACCCTGGCCAATCAGGATGGCCACTTTGGAGCCCTCATTCAGGAGCTGCGCGGCTCCGCGGATGGATTCGCTGTCCGGCTGGATGTCCGGCCAACGGATTCCCACGCTGGAAGGCACCATCTTGAATTCGTGTGTGGGCGCGGCGTACTCGAGTTCCTGGACGTCGGCGGGGATGATCACGGCGGTCGGAGCCCGCTGCGCCTCCGCGATCCGGATGGCCCGGTCGATGACGTTGGGCAGCTGCTCCGGAACCGTGACCATCTGCACGTAGTCCGAGGCGACGTCCTTGAACAGGGTCAGGAGGTCCACCTCCTGCTGGTAGGACCCGCCCATGGCGCTGCGTGCGGTTTGTCCCACAATGGCCACCACGGGAACATGGTCCAGCTTGGCGTCATACAACCCGTTCAGGAGGTGGATTGCGCCGGGGCCGGAGGTGGCCATGCAGATGGCGGCACCGCCACTGAACTTGGCGTAGCCCACGGCTTCGAACGCTGCCATCTCCTCGTGCCGGGCTTGGATGAATTTCGGCTGGTTGCCCGCCTTGCCGAAGGCGGCCAGGATGCCGTTGATGCCGTCTCCGGGGAAACCGAAGACCTTGTCCACGCCCCATTCGCCCAGGCGGGAGAGCAGGTAGTCAGCCACTGTAGTTGTCATGATCAGTCTTCCTTCGTGCTCGTGACGCCCCTCCGGGCGCCTTGGACCAGGACGCCGGCCGCGCGGGCCGCCAGCGCCATGATGGTCAGGGCCGGGTTTGCGCTGCCCTGGGTGGGCAGGACGCTGCCGTCGGTGACCAGCAGGTTGGGTACTGCGAAACTGCGCAGGTTCCGGTCCACCACTCCTTCCTGCTCAGCACCGGCCATCCGGGCTCCGCCCACCAGGTGTGCGTAGCGGTTGATGGTGATGACTTCCTCCGCTCCCGCCGCTGTGAGGATCTGCTCCATGACCTGCTGCGCTGCGGACATCAGCTGCCGGTCGTTCTCGCACTGGCTGTAGCTGAAGCGGGCCACGGGGATGCCGTTGCGGTCCGTTTCGTCGGCGAGCGTCACCCTGTTCCCTTCCAGCGGGAGGAACTCGCAGAGCGCGCCAAGGCAGGCCCAGTGGGGGTAGTCGCTCATGTACCGGCGGAGGGCAGCGCCCCAGTGCCCTTGGGCGGCAACGTGCTCCGCCCAGGTGATGGGAAGCGGGGAGACGCACTGGATGGAGAATCCGCGTTTGTAGGGCTTGGCGGGGTCTGTTTCATAGAAGTCTTCGGTGCTGACTTCCGGGGGCGGGGCCTTCCACATCCGCACCTCAGCCTGGAACCGCCCGCCGGTCTGAGGTGCCCCCTGCACCATCAGGTACCGGCCCACCTGGTCAAAGTCATTGCACATCCCGTCCGGGAAGCGCGTTGACGTGGAGTTCAGCAGCAGCCGGGGCGTTTCGATCGAATAGCCTGCCACCGCCACCAGGCGGGCGCGCTGGAATCTCTGGATGCCGCCCTGGACGTATTCGACGCCGGTTGCCAGGCCGGTGCGTTCGTCCAGGCAGACCTTGGTGGCCATGGAGTCGGGCCGGATTTCGGCGCCATGCGCCAGGGCGTCCGGGACATGGGTAATCAACGGTGAAGCCTTGGCGTTGACTTTGCAGCCCTGCAGGCAAAAGCCGCGGTAGATGCAGTGCGGACGGTTGCCAAACCGCCCATTTGCGATGGCCACCGGCCCCACCTTTGCCGTCACGCCGCAGGCGTTGGCGCCCCTCAGGAACAGTTCCCCGTTGCCGGACACCGGGTGCGGCCGGTGGGGGTAGCTGTGGGGATCGCCCCAGGGCCAGTGTTCGCCGGAAACGGGAAGCTCGGCTTCAATGTCCTCGTAGTAGGACCGGAGCTCGCCGTACTCCAGCGGCCAGTCGGCGCCCACACCGTCCGCGCTGAGGGTGTGGAAGTCGCTGGGATGGAAACGCGGGGTGTAGCCGGCGAAATGCACCATCGATCCGCCCACGCCCCGGCCGGAATTATTGGAGCCCAGGGGGACGGGGTCGCTGCCCCCGATCACCCGCGGTTCGGTCCAGTAGAGGTGGTGGGAGCCGGCTTCGTCGCTGACCCAGTCCTGCTCGGGCTCCCAGAACGGTCCCGCGTCCAGGCCCACGGCCCGCCATCCGGCCCGCGCGAGGCGCTGGAGCAACGTGGCGCCGCCGGCACCGCAGCCCACGATGACGATGTCCACCTCGTCGTCGTCGCGGAACCGGCGCATGTTTTCCCTCAGCCCCAGGTTGCTGCCCGGGCCCTTTGGCAGCAGCCACGCGGATTCGTTGCGTTCCCGCAGGGTGCTCATCTGTCGGCACCATGGGTGGGGTCCGCGTCGGGGCGGACATCGCGCACCTCGAATGGTTCCAGCCGGTCCACACCGAGGTTCTTGTAGCCACGGGGGTACGCCGGCCCGGCGAAGCCGATCTCATCCCACGCCAGGGGATGGGAGTAGAACGCGGTGCAGGCATACCGCGTCCACAGGCTCCACACCCGGTCCGCCGGCAAGCCATGCCACAAATCCCGGTCCAGGTCGCAAATGTCCTGCAGCAGCTTCGCTTGGCCGTCCAAACTGAGCAGGGCGAAGGTGCAGTCCATCCGGGCCCGGGCCTCATCGTCAAGCGCGGCCAGGGAGGCGCGCCAGGCCTCGCCGTCCCGGGGCATGTTGTCGTAGTGCCAGCCGTCGGTCTCCTCCTCGGCCAGGCGCGCGTCCACCATGTTCACTACCGGCACCCGCGGTTCCGCGTGCTGGTCCAGTAACTGGTCAAACAGAGCCCGCGCGGCCGCTTCCTCCGCCGGGGTGAAGAATCGCACGTCCGGAGGCAGCGCCGTCCTGGACTGTACGACGGCGGCTGTCACCGGGTCCCAATGCCGCGCCTGGGCGAGGGTGCTGAAGCCCGGGTAGCGCCCGCCGCCGTCGTCCCTCTGCAGGGGGAGCCCGGTCACGGTTCCCTCCTCAGCACCGAGGCCAGCACACCCATGCCGCCCACGAGGGTGACCAGCAGAGGTGCGAAGAGCGGAGGGCCCATCTCCAGGTTGTAACGCAGGTTGGCCAGGCCGCCGGGCTTTTGCCGGATGCCCTGCAGGTGCAGCCACGTGCCCTGCAGCCCGTTGGCGATGATGGCTGCGCTGGCCAGTGGAAGCGCCGTCTTGGCCATGCGGCGGCTGAAGACCCCTGCCACCCCCGCGGCTGCCCCCAGAGGGCCAAGGGCAACCGGGGCCCACATCCACTTGTTGCCGAAACTTGCCTTGTCATGCTCAAGGAAGATCTCTGCGGCAGTCACCAGCGCGCCGGCCGCCGTCAGCGCCGAAAGGGACCGCTCAAACCGCCCGGTCTGAACATTCCTGATGAGCCGGTCGATGCCGTTGACCGTGCTGCTCACCGGATCTGTAGGCTGATTCGTCCTCATGATTCTCCTTACCGCGCCCTGACGCTGCGCAACCTTTGCAGTTCGGTAACTATCCGGGGAAACTGGTGGGTATGGACACAACTGCCGCACCGGGCGGCCTCACACCGCCGGCAAGCCGGGAAGTAGAAGCCGTGCTCGCGGCCGCCGATGTACTGCTGCGGGTGGTAGCCAGTTCCGTGGCGGAAGTGGAGGACGTGGTGAACACCCCCCAGCTGCGGGTTCTGGTCCGCATCCACTCGCTTGGGCCCCAGAATCTGGGCGGGGTGGCCGCTGAGCTGGGGGTGCATGCATCCAACGCCACCCGGATCTGCGATCGGCTGGTAGCTGCCGGCCTGCTGGAACGGCGGGAGGACCCGGCAGACCGGCGGTACGTCCGGCTCGAGCTGACGGCGGATGGACATGCCCTGGTGGATTCTGTGCTGGACCACCGGCGGCAGGCGATTGGAGAGGTCATTTCGAGGATGCCCTCGGGTCGGCGTCCGGCGCTGGCTGCTGCGCTGGAGGCCTTTGCGGCCGCCGCCGGGGGCCAGGGCACCTCCGACGGCCGCTTTACATTGGGAGCCCGGCACGTGAAGTGACCGGATTCTGTTGCAGCAAAAGCCATATTTTCATTGAACTCCGATACTTGCGCTTTCGCAATGGTTCACGTTGTGCTCGTGTGGCTTTTCCTCGCGGTCTTTTCTTAGAGCGGCCTGATGCCCCACCGGCCGGTGTGGGATTGCCCGGGCTCAAGGGTGATCAGCCCCTCGCCGGAGTTGAAGGCATCAGGTGCGCACGTCATGGGTTCGACGCCCAGTCCGCTACGCCGGCGGTCCGGCTGGGGGAGGGTGTCTCCCGTGAAAATTTCCAGGTACGGATAGGTCTCGTCCACCCACAGCTCAACGCCTCCGGATTGGTCCGGACGCAGGAGCTTCACCCGTGCCCGGCCGTCGCCGCCGCGGACAAGGTCGGTGTAGGCCACATCGATGTGCCGACCGCTGAGCTGCTGGAGTTCACGCAAGTCGTACTCGGTGCCATCCACGCGCGTATGGCCGGTGGGGATCCCCCGTTCGTCTACAGGCAGGTACGTCCCGCCTGGCACCTGGACCAATCCCGCATCGATGACCTGGCCTGGTAGACCCAGGCTCAGGTAAGGGTGCGCACCAGTCCCAAAGGGGCACGGCTCCTCGCTACGGTTGGTGACTGTGGTGCGCACGCTCAGCCCGCCGTCGTCGAGCTGGTAGTCCAGGCGGCAGTCGAGCACCCAGGGCCAGCCCTGGCAGGCATGAAGGGTGTAGGCGAAGGAAATGGAGTCGGCGGTACGTTGCTGGACGGTCCAATTCCGCCACCGTGTCAGCCCGTGGATTGCCCCTCCCTTGTCCGGCTCGCTCAGGTCCAGCTGGAGGTGCCTGCCTTCCCAGGCGTAGCCGCCACCCTTGATCCGGTTGGGCCAGGGGATCAGCGATTGTCCCCGCGCTCCCGTGCACATGTCCTCCGGCCTGTACCCGTCCAGCAGGTTCTGGCCGTCCCGGCTGTACACACGCAACGCAGCGCCGACTTCGGTCAGCGTGGCGCTCTGGCGGTCGAAGGCAATGTCGTACTGCTGCCCTGATGGAAACCTGTGCCCACTGTCCCCTTCTTGAGGGCCACCCTGATGGTTCATGACTGCTGGTTCCCCCCGTCGGCTCCTGCCGTCAGGTCCAGGACCACCTTGACGTCGTCGGGTTGGTGTTTAAAGGCTTGCGCGAAGTTTTCCAATGGAACCCGGCGGCTGATGAGGCGGCGCAGCCAGCCAGGGTCTGCCTTCGCAAGGGCCTCGGCGCCGGCGTCGTAATGGCGGCGGTTCGCGTTGACGCTGCCAAAGACCACGCCGTTCATCAGCACTTCCTCGCGGTTGAGCGCGCCCACGTCCACCCTTGTTTGTTTGCCTGTTCCGGAAACGCCTGTCAGGCAGGTAATGGCATCCTGCGCCCGGCATCTAAGTGCGTCCAGGACCACGGGGGTGACGCCGGTGCATTCAACCAGGACGTTGGGTTTAATGCCGGAATCCGGCAGGGGTTCGC
Organism: Arthrobacter sp. SLBN-83; assembly: GCF_006715285.1. Taxonomy (NCBI): domain Bacteria; kingdom Bacillati; phylum Actinomycetota; class Actinomycetes; order Micrococcales; family Micrococcaceae; genus Arthrobacter; species Arthrobacter sp. SLBN-83. The sequence goes on along the minus strand of NZ_VFMX01000001.1, from coordinate 3,893,978 downwards.
TGTGGTAGGTGGCCCCAAGGTCACGAACAAGCTGCGGCTTGGGACCGTCGGTGACGATGTCGAAAACATGGACGTCCAGGCCTTGCTGCACTCCCAGGAGCGCTGCAAGCAGCCCCACAGGGCCGGCTCCGGTCACGACGGCGGTGTGGGGGTCGAAAAATGCCCGCTGCCCGATCCGGTTGATTTGCTCCCACGCCTTGGCCACGATGGTGGTGGGTTCCAGCAGGACGCCCACATCCTGCAGGCTGGAATCCAGTTTCACCATCGCGTCGGAGTCTGCCCGCCACCGTTCCCGGGCGAAACCGTCCAGGCCTTTGATCCCGTGCTCGGTGTACTTGCCATTGAGGCACATGTCCCATTCCCCGGCGGCGCAGGCCTTGCATGGCTCGGGGTCCGGCCGGCGGACAATTCCCACCACCAGGTCGCCTTTGGCCAAGCCGGAGTCCGGGGAAGCGTCGAGGACCCGGCCGAGGTTTTCGTGGCCCAGCACCAGATAGTCCTGGCCCGGGGGCGCTTCCCCGTAGTCTGCGGCGATGATCTCACTGTCGGTTCCGCACAGGCCCACGGCCAGTGCCTCCACCAGTACCTGGCCCTCGCCGGTCTTGGGGTCTGGAACCTCCCGGAGGTGCAGTGAGTCCTTTTCTCCAGGTGTAACGGCCAGCGCACGCATCATGCCTCCCTTTAGCCTCGGATACCTTTGGCCAGTGTCCCGCGTTATTTGCGTGAGCGCAACGGTATGCGTCGTCTGCTCCAGCGGGAGGATTTCGATGGAACCCATCGTCGTCTTCGTGAGGCGGCATCTTGTGAAGTAGCGGGCTCCGGACGCTGTAGTCTCCAGGGATGGCATCGTGGCACCGGAACCGGCTCAGTGCCGAACAGGCCTGCTTTGTGGAAACCCGATTTCCAGGCGTTCGCCTGCTGAATGACCATTCATGGAATCTCGTGGACACCGCAGTCCTGGAAGTGGAGCACTGTGGGCGCAGGTACGTGGTCAAGACTGCCGGGCCCGCCAACCATCACATCGGGCGTGAAATAGACGCACACGAATCCTTCCTCGCTATCTGGGCCGCCAAGAACAGGGCGCCCAGCCTCGTGAAGGCAAACCGATCGCTGAACCTCTTGGTGACGGAGTACCTGGACGGCTCCCTGGTGGAAGGAGGCGCCGCCGAATATGCCCCCGACACCTACCTGCAGGCCGGCCAGCTCCTCCGTGCGTTCCACGCCCAAGCGGTACATGTCGACCCGCAGTATGAGGAGGCAGCCACCGCCAAAGCGATGGCGTGGCTGGACAAGCCCCACCGCATCGAAGAAGCTGCCGCAGAAAGAGCGCGAAGCATTCTCGCTGCCTACCGGCCCGAGCCGGTCACCGCCGTCCCAACCCACGGCGACTGGCAACCACGCAACTGGCTGATAAGCGGAACCGAGCTCAGGATCATCGACTTTGGCCGGTTCGGGTTCAGGCCGTCCATCAGCGATTTCTGCCGCTTGGCCGCACAGCAGTGGCTGTCGGGCCCCGAGCTGGAGGATGCCTTCTTCGAGGGCTACGGTTCGGACCCACGAGAGAGCAGACTTTGGAACATAACCATGCTCCGCGAAGCTGTCTCCACCGCAGCCTGGGCGTTTCAGATTGGTGACCCTGAGTTTGAGGAACAAGGCCACCGGATGCTCCGGGATGCCCTCGCTTGCTACTGACCGGACGTGCCTTCAGGCTGACTTCGGGGCTTCGGCTCAACATGGTCACCAAGTCTGCAAGGCTTCGAAGCGAGCCACCTCGTCCAGCGCCTTTCCTGTCGAGGTGTATCGCCTGCAGGCCGGTTATCTCGGAGCTGAAGACCTCGCCGAGGAATGGCTCGAGGCCACGTCCCCTGCGAGGATGACAAGGCACTGGACCCGGGACTTCAGAAGCCCATGGCGCCCAGCTGCATCACAACGGTCAGCATCAAGGCAAGCCACTCACCTTTCATTAGCCGTCCAGCAGAGACCGCCAGGGTGATCATGCGCGGCTGAGTCCCTTTTAGGAGCAACATTTTCTAGACTCGCTGGGTGACTGAAGACGAAGTCCTGCATGCCTACGCTGCCCGGGCTGCAGAGTACGAGAGCCTTCTTGGCTCCGTAGAGGACATGGGCGAGCTGGACCGCCGTCGTATCGAACGGTGGGCGGGGGGACTTGAAGGGCCCGGACTTACCGGACCAGTGCTCGACGCCGGCTGCGGCCCCGGGCACTGGACCCACTTTCTGCAGGGGCTGGGACTGGACGTCTCCGGTGTTGATCTCGTCCCTGAATTCATTCGGAGTGCCCGCGTCCGCTTCCCGAACGTGCCGTTCCGGGTGGCATCGCTTCGTGCCCTCGACCTGCCCGATGGCCACCACGCAGGCGTCCTGGCCTGGTATTCACTTATTCATTTCGCACCCACAGAACTGCCCCCTGCCATCATGGAGCTTCGCCGTGTCCTGCAGCCAAAGGGGCGCCTGCTTGTTGGCTTCTTCGAGGGCGATTCCGGCGAGCCCTTCGATCACGCGGTCACTACGGCGTATTACTGGTCTGTGGACGAAATGAGTGCGATGTTGCAGGACGCCGGCTTCGAGGTCCTGGACGTGGAGAGCCGGCAGGTCCCCGGCCGGCGGCCACACGCCGCCATCGCCGCGGTCGCCGCGGTCGCCCGGAGTGAGAAGACGAGCTGACACCGACGCTGCGTGCCATGCGGACTTACCGCTAGAGACCCATGCCATGGGCTTGGGATCACGGTCTGGCAAGTCCCTGGCGTCCGCCGTCATGACACGGGCTCGGGAACGGAAGCTGACCCCAACATACTCCTGTAGTCCTGCGCCAGCCCGAGCAGTTGCTCGTCCGTCAGGTCGCGTACCCCGTGCAGGACGAACGGGCTGAGCCACTGCATCCCCAGCCGGCGGGCAGTCGCCTGCAGGGGAATGAGGATGTCACTGTAGTCCCATCCATGGAAGCCGTTCGGAGAGTATGCCTCCGCGTTACCCCCTGTGCTGGTGGCAACCCGGAGCGTTTTGCCCGCAAGCGCCCCCGGCCCGCCGGTGCCGTAGGCCCAGCCGCGGACAAGTACCTCATCGAGCCAGGTTTTGAGGAATGCAGGCGGGGCGTACCAGTGCGTTGGATATTGCAGGACAATGTTCTCCACCGCTTCCACCGATGCCCTTTCAGCCGCGACGTCGATCCGGCCGTCTGGATACAGGCGCCGCAAGTCACGCACGGCAAGATCGGGTGCCCCTTTCAAAGCGGCAGCGAGGGCACGATTTACGCGTGATTGGCTGATGTCGGGATGGTCGAGAAGGACCAGGGTTTTGGGTTTTTCATATGTCATTATCGTGTTCCTTTTGGCGGATGGGTTGGGGCGTTTGGGCCAGGACTGCTGCCCGGGCCGACGATTTGGCTGCGTCGACTACTGAGCGGGACTGGGTCAGCCTGCCGGTGGCCAGCGCCCCGTCGATCAGCAGCCCAAGATGGCCGGCAAGGTGTTCCGGGTCGGTGGCGTTCGCGTCCCGGCTCAGTTCGAGGAGCCACTCGTTGCGGCGCTTGACATGGATCAGCGTGGCCTGTCTGGCCGCCGAGTCCAGGGCTGCCTCCACGCCGGCGCTGACGAAGGGGCAACCGAAGAATCCGTGCCGGTCGAACGCCTCGGACAGTGCGTCAAAAAGTGCCACGAGCTGGTCCCGGGGCTGGGCTGCCTGTTGGGCTGCGGACTGTAACTGTTCAAGCCAGGCGACATCCGTGCGGGCCAGATAAGCAGCCACGAGGTCATCCTTAGTCCGGAAGTGGGTGTACAGGGTCGACTTGGAGACTCCGGATGCGGCCACCACGTCGTCCACCCCCACGCCGCGGATGCCGGACTCATAGAACAGTCCTGCTGCTGCCTCCAGGATCCTGTCCACCGATCGGGTGCGGCGCTTTGTCGCCATGGCCCTCCTTATTCGAACTGATCTGTTCGTATAAGGAGAAGTGCGCGCGCTATATTCCCGGCCATCTTGCCCCGGGTTCCTCAGCTGGAACTTCACTGGGAATGCATCGGACGGGACACGCCCAACCTTGTCCTGTTACACCGGCCGTGGTCCGGGGTAAGCTCCAGAAATGGCACCGCGAAGTTTTCTTCAATGGCCGGTCGTCCGTCAGCTGAGCACGGGCGACCTGCTGGGCCGTGGCCCAGCGGTCACATCGGCCAAGACCAAGGCAATAGCTCCCCGCACGGCCACAGCTGACCGTGTGGTGCAGAGCGTTTGTCCCTACTGCGCCGTCGGCTGCGGACAGCGCGTTTATGTGAAGGACGAAAAGGTAGTCCAGATCGAGGGCGATCCGGATTCACCCATTTCCCGCGGCCGGCTGTGCCCCAAAGGCTCTGCCAGCGAGCAGCTGGTCAATTCGCCGGGCCGGCAGACCAGGGTGCTCTACCGTGCGCCGCGTTCCACCGAGTGGGAACATCTGGACCTCGAAAAGGCCATCGATATGGTGGCTGACCGATTCATCGAGTCGCGCCGCAGGACCTGGCAGCAGGAAGACGACCAAGGCCGGCTGCTGCGCCGCACCATGGGCATCGCCTCGCTGGGCGGCGCAACACTGGACAACGAAGAGAACTACCTGATCAAGAAGCTCTTTACGGCTGCAGGGGCGGTGCAGACCGAGAACCAGGCCCGCATATGACACTCCGCCACGGTTCCCAGTTTGGGAGCCTCGTTTGGACGCGGTGGTGCAACGCAATCACTGCAGGACATGGCCAACGCCGACTGCATCGTCATCCAGGGTTCCAACATGGCCGAGTGCCACCCTGTGGGCTATCAGTGGGTGGCGGAGGCGAAGGCACGCGGAGCGAAGGTCATCCACGTCGATCCCCGCTTCACGCGCACGTCAGCGGTCTCGGATAAGCACATCCCCATTCGGGCCGGCTCGGATGTCGTGCTTCTTGGCGCGCTCATTAACTACGTCATCAGCAATGATCTCTGGTTCAAGGAGTACGTCAGCGCCTACACGAACGCTGCCACTTTGGTCCACGACGATTACCGCGATGCCGAGGATCTGGGCGGGCTGTTCTCCGGCTTCGATCCGGAGAAGGGTGCTTACGACACGTCGTCATGGGCATACGCCGAACGCGAGGACGGCGCCATCGACGAGCCCGGGCCGGGGTCGGAACACGGAGCCAATGGGACGGCGCGCGCTACAGGCCATTCGTATGGCAGCGGTGGCCCGCCCTTGGAGCATGCCGAAGTCCAGCGTGACGATACCCTCCAGGACCCACGCACCGTTTTCCAGATCGTGAAGCGGCACTACGCCCGTTACACGGCGGAGATGGTGCAGGACATGTGTGGCATCAGCGTGGACGACTTTGAGTACCTGGCGCGCACCATCACGGAGAACTCCGGACGCGACAGGACCACCTGTTTCGCGTATGCCGTCGGCTGGACCCAGCACTCGCTGGGCACGCAGTTCATCCGTGCCGCCGCCATCCTGCAGCTCCTGCTTGGAAACGTTGGACGTCCAGGGAGTGGAATCATGGCCCTGCGCGGACATGCCAGCATCCAGGGTTCCACCGACATCCCGACGCTGTTCAACTTGCTGCCCGGGTACCTGCCCATGCCTAGCGCGGGCCGCCATGACAGCCTCGAAGAGTATCTGTCCGTTATTGGGTCGAAGCAGCAAAAGGGTTACTGGGCTAACGCCGACGCCTACACCATCAGCCTTCTGAAGGCATGGTGGGGCGACGCCGCCACCGCGGACAACGACTGGGCCTACGACTACATTCCGAGGCTGACCGGAGCCCACGGTACGTACGAAACCGTTATGGGCATGCTCGAGGACGAGGTGGAGGGATACTTCATCCTCGGACAGAACCCCGCGGTTGGTTCGGCCCATGGCCGGATGCAGCGGCTGGGCATGTCGCACCTGAAGTGGCTTGTGGTTCGGGATTTGAACCTCATCGAATCCGCTACCTGGTGGAAAGACGGTCCGGAGATTGAATCGGGGGAGCTGCGCACCGAAGACATTGAGACCGAGGTGTTCTTCATGCCGGCAGCAACCCACGTGGAGAAAGCAGGATCCTTCACGCAAACCCAAAGGCTGCTGCAGTGGCGTCACCAGGCGGTCGCACCGCCAGGGGAGTGCCAAAGCGAACTGCAGTTCTTCTTCGAACTGGGCAAACGGATCCGGGAGAAACTCGCTGATTCCCAGGACGAGCGCGACCGTCCGCTGCTCGACCTGACATGGGACTATCCCACGGACGAACACGGCGATCCCGACGCCGAGTCGGTGCTTGCGGAGATCAACGGCCGTCACCTGACGGGTCCGGACGCCGGGAAACCCCTGTCCTCCTACACGGAGATGCAGGCCGACGGTTCCACGTCTGGCGGCTGCTGGATCTACACCGGTGTTTACGCTGACGGCTTCAACCATGCGGCCAACCGTAAGCCGGGCCAGGAACAGGGACCGGCGGCGTCGGAATGGGGCTGGGCTTGGCCGGCAAACCGCCGGATTCTCTACAACCGCGCCTCGGCCGACCCCGACGGTAAGCCGTGGAGCGAGCGGAAGAAATACATCTGGTGGGACCAGGAACAGGGTAAATGGGTCGGAGACGACGTGCCCGACTTCCCGGTTGACCGCGCTCCGGGCAGCCACCCCGACCCCTCGGTTGGTGGTCCAGCTGCCCTCAGCGGAGATGATCCCTTCATCATGCAGGCTGACGGCAAGGGCTGGCTGTTTGCGCCGAAGGGCCTCATGGACGGACCGTTGCCCACGCACTACGAGGCACAGGAATCACCGGTGGCCAATGCGCTGTACCCGCAGCAGCAGAACCCCGCGCGGCTGGTGTTCCCCCGCAAGGACAACCTGACTGCGCCCAGCGCAGGGACCAGTGGCTCCGACGTCTACCCTTACGTCTTCACCACGTACCGGCTGACCGAGCACCACACCGCGGGCGGAATGAGCCGCTGGCTTCCGTACCTGTCCGAGCTGCAACCGGAGATGTTCTGCGAGGTCTCGCCCCAGCTGGCGGCCGAACGGGGTCTGGAACCTTATGGCTGGGCCACGATCATTTCGGCGCGCTCCGCCATCGAGGCAAAAGTGTTGGTGACTGACCGCATGGCACCCCTCAAGGTTGGCGGCCACACGGTGCACCAGATCGGGCTGCCCTACCACTGGGGCGTCGGCAGCAATGCCGTCGTCAGCGGCGACGCCGCCAACGACCTGCTGGGGGTGACGCTGGATCCCAACGTCCAGATCCAGGAATCGAAGGTGGCGTCCTGTGACATCCGGCCGGGCCGCCGGCCCCGCGGGGAGGATCTGCTGGCCTTGGTTGCTGAGTATCAGGAACGGGCCGGCGTAACCACCGAGACCGGCAACCGCGCCGTCACCGATCCCGCGGCGGAAGGGATCGAACCCCGCCCGGATAAAAAGGGCAGCGCCGAGGGTGGGAAGCATTGATGAGCCCGTTCCCCGCCGCTTCAGCCGAAGCACACATTGTCCCGCCCGGAACGCCGCCCGCCGGTGGCGCTCCGGACACCGACCCGACGACGGAGGACTAGATGGGCCAGCTGTCCGGACCGACCGACCCCACCGCCGATGCCCATTGGGAGCACAACCATCCGCGCAAGGGGTTCTTCACCGACACTTCGATCTGCATCGGCTGCAAGGCCTGCGAAGTTGCCTGCAAGGAGTGGAACCACAACCCGCAGGACGGAAACCTGGAACTGCTGGGGTCCTCCTACGACAACACCGGGTCGCTGGGTGCCAGCACCTGGCGGCATGTCGCCTTCATCGAACAGGGCCAGGAACGGATTGTCGAGGCACGGGAATCAGGCCGCGCCTTGGTCAGCCTGGGCATGCCGCGAATTGGTCCTCCGGCCGCGGCAGCGCCCGTCACGGACCTGGCGGACGCTGATACCACCCCGCCGGACACCGCTGACTTCCGGTGGCTGATGTCCTCGGATGTCTGCAAGCACTGCACCCACGCCGGCTGCCTTGACGTCTGTCCCACCGGGGCGCTGTTCCGCACCGAGTTCGGTACTGTCGTGGTCCAGGATGACGTCTGCAACGGCTGCGGAACCTGCGTGGCCGGGTGCCCCTTCGGCGTGATCGAGCGCCGCAGCAACGGCACGGTCAAGGTTGCCAGCAGCAGGGAAGAACAGCACGCCAAGCCTCCCGCCGTCCCCAACGAGGGCATCGCCCAGAAGTGCACTCTGTGCTACGACCGGCTGGTTGATGACCAGACGCCGGCGTGTGCCAAGGCATGTCCGACGACGTCCATCAAGTTCGGCGACCACGATGACATGGTGGAGACGGCCCGGGAACGGGTGGCCACCCTGCATGCGCAGGGCATGACCGAAGCAAGGCTTTACGGCGCGAACGAAAACGACGGCGTCGGCGGAACTGGATCGGTCTTCCTGCTGCTCGACGAACCGGAAGTGTACGGGCTTCCGCCGGACCCGCGGGTTCCCACTGCAGACTTGCCGAAGATGTACCGCCGGGCCGGAGTGGCCGTGGCGGGCATGGCCGCGGCCGCTGCACTGGCCTTCCTGGGAGGACGGGCGTGACCCTCTCAGAGTTCGACAGCTTCCGTCCATCAGAGCCTGCCCGGCGCCGCCGGGAGGGCGGCAAGCGCGGCACCGGCCGCCGCCGCGACAATGGTGACGGTTCACGGGAAATGCCCATGGTGCCGGAGCCCGAGTTCACCTCGTACTACGGCCGTCCAGTGGTCAAGCCGGCTCCATGGGGCGACGACGTGGCCATCTACCTCTTCCTGGGTGGCGTGGCAGGCGGATCGGCCCTCCTTGGCCTTGGCGGGCAGCTGACCGGCCGGCCTATCCTGCGCCGCAACGCCCGGCTGGGCGCCTTGGCAGCAGTCAGCGCCGGTGCCGTTGCCCTGGTGAAGGATCTGGGCAGGCCGGAGCGTTTCCTGCACATGCTGCGGACCTTCAAGGTGACGTCGCCCATGAGTGTTGGCTCATGGATCCTCAGCGCCTTCAGCGCGGGCACGGCCGTGACGGCGGTCGCGGAAATTGACCGGATGACCGGAAGCCGGCTTCCACTGGGTCCGTTGCGGAAGGTCCTGCATGCAGTTGAAGGCACAGCAGGCGTCGAAGCGGCGGTCTTCGCCGGGCCACTGGCCGCCTACACGGCCGTCCTGCTCGGGGACACCGCCACTCCGACGTGGAACGCCGCGCACGAGGAACTGCCATTCGTCTTCGTCAGTTCGGCCTGCCTCGCTTCTGCCGGGCTCGCCATGGTCACCACACCCACCCACGAGACAGGGCCCGCCCGGAAACTGGCCGTGCTCGGCGTGCTGGGCGACGTCGCTGCCATGAAGGTGATGGAGCGCCGGATGGACCCGGTGGCCGCGGAACCCCTGCACCAGGGCAAGGCGGGCACCATGCTGAAGTGGAGCGAGCGGTTGGCGTTGGCCGGTGGCCTGGGGACACTGTTCGCCGGACGCAACCGCGTGGTGGCGGCAGTTTCAGGATTGGCGTTGCTGTCCGCTTCGGCACTGACCCGCTTCGGCGTGTTCGAAGCGGGCCTCGCCTCTGCCAGGGATCCGCGGTACACCATCGAACCCCAGAAGAACCGGCTCGCTGCCCGCCGTGCTGCCGGGGTGACCGGGGACGCGATCACCACCGCCAGCTGAGGGGGCAGCCGGGGTCAGCGGACCTCGATGCCCCGCCCAGCGGTGGTGTGGCCGATCACGGGGTAGCCCGGCAGCTCGCCGATCACCAGCAGGCCGCCTGAGGTCTGGGCGTCGGCCAGAAGCAGCAGGTCGTCTTCGGTGACACCCGCGGCTGGGCCCAAGTGCGGCCGCACCCAATCGAGGTTGCGCCGGGTCCCGCCGGAGACGAAACCGTCGCGGAGGGCCTCCCGCGCGCCCTCGATCAGCGGAACGGCCTTCAGATCGATCACCGCGCCCACTTCCGAGGCGCGGACCATCTTGTGAAGGTGTCCCAGCAGGCCAAAGCCCGTCACGTCGGTGGCGGCCCGGACGCCGGCGGCAACCGCGGCGTCGGCTGCGTCCCGGTTGAGGGCCGCCATCGTCTCCACCGCTTCAGCGAATACCTCACCGGTCTGCTTGTGCCGGTTATTGAGGAGTCCGACGCCGAGTGGCTTGGTGAGCGTGATCGGCAGTCCGGGCTGGGCGGCGTCGTTGCGGAGCAGCCGGTCGGGGTGGGCGACGCCAGTAACGGCCATGCCGTACTTCGGCTCAGGATCGTCAATGGAGTGGCCGCCGAGCACCGGGCAGCCCGCCTGGGACGCCACGCTCAGCCCCCCGCGGAGGACTTCGGTCATCAATTCCATGGGCAGGACACCGCGGGGCCAGCCGACAAGGTTGATCGCCGTGACCGGCTTGCCACCCATCGCGTAGATGTCCGAGAGGGCATTGGCGGCCGCAATCCTGCCCCAGTCAAAAGCATCGTTGACCACGGGAGTAAAAAAGTCAGCTGTGGTAAGGACGGCCAGATCATCGCGGACCAGGACGGCCGCGGCGTCGTCGCCACTGTCCAGGCCGACCAGGACCTCCGCGCCAGGCTGGCCGATCAGGCCACGGACCGCGTCCTCGAGTTCACCGGGCGGAATTTTGCAGGCGCAGCCCCCACCGTGGGCATAGTCGGTGAGCCGGAGTGCACCGGCAACACCATCATCAACTTGCTGGACTGATGTCTGGGCCTCATTCACCCGCCAAGCGTACCCCTCCGGTTAACCCTGCTATATTGAGGCGCGGTGGCGTCCGGGTCCTGGTGGGCCCCCCGGTCTTCAAAACCGGTGAGGCTGAGCATCTCGGCCTGGCGGGTTCGATTCCCGTCCGCCACCGCCAAACTACCGGCGTGATTGCCGTGAAAAGAGGAGGGCTGTGGACCAGGTCGATCCCCGGCGGCTGATTCCCCGCACGAACGACCTGCTGGCGCTGCCGGCCGTCCGCGAGGCCCGGACGCGGCTCAATGAGCGCGTCGTCCGCGAACTCGTCCGGAAGGTCCTGGAGCAGGCCCGGCGCGGTGACCTCCCTCCCGGCAAGGTGGAACCTGCCCTGCTGGCCGCCGTCGCTTCACAGAAAGCAACAACCCTCCGTCCGGTGCTGAACGCAACGGGCGTCATCGTGCACACGAACCTTGGCCGCGCCCCGCTTTCCGCAGCCGCGGTGGAAGCCCTTGTCGCCGCCAGCGGCTACGTTGACGTGGAGCTGGACCTGGCAGACGGCAGCCGCTCCCACCGCGGTGCCGGCGCCCGGGCTGCCCTCCTCGCCGCCTGTCCCGCCGCCGAGGACGCCCTGGTAGTCAACAACGGCGCTGCAGCATTGGTGTTGGCCACCACAGCCCTGGCCGCGGGCCGGGAAGTGGTGGTGAGCCGGGGGGAACTCGTCGAGATCGGTGCAGGCTTTCGGCTGACCGATTTGATGGAGTCGACGGGCGCGGTGCTCCACGAGGTGGGCACCACCAACCGCACCCACCTGCATGACTACGCGGGCGCCCTCGGACCGGACACGGGCTGCATCCTCAAGGTGCACCCGAGCAACTTCCGGGTGGACGGCTTCACGTCCTCAGTTCCGATTGACGACCTGAGCCGCCTGACTGCGGCACACGGAATACCACTCGTGGCTGACCTGGGCAGTGGGCTGCTTGCTCCCGATCCCTACCTGCCCGACGAGCCGGATGTTGCCTCCGCCCTGGCAAGCGGGGCCGACGTCGTCATTGCCAGCGGTGACAAACTGCTGGGCGGCCCCCAGGCGGGCCTGCTGCTGGGCCGCAAGGAGATCATCAGCAGGCTGGCCCGCCACCCGCTGGCCCGTGCGGTCCGGGCGGACAAGCTTGCCCTGGCCGCCCTGGAGGCGACTGTCGCTGGTGGGCCGCCGCCGGTGGTAGAAGCGCTGCACGCCGACGTCGAACAATTGCGGCGCCGTACTGACAGGCTCGCCGAAGCCCTCGGGGTACCTGTGGAGGCCCATGACGGCCGGGTGGGCGGCGGCGGTGCCCCCGGCTTCCCGCTGCCGGGGTGGGCGCTCCGGCTGCCCGAGGGAATTGCTGGACGCCTGCGCACCGGCGACCCTGCCGTGCTGCCACGGGTCCACGACGGCGCCTGCCTGATCGACCTGCGCTGTGTGCCGCCCGCCGACGACGACCGGATTCTTGACGCCGTACGCCAGGCATTGGCAACCCTCGACGCGGCAGACGCAGGCAGGGCGGGCTGAACCGTGCACGTCGTTGCCACGGCCGGACATGTCGATTCCGGGAAAAGTACCCTGGTCCGCGCCCTTACCGGCATGGAACCGGACCGCTGGGAGGAAGAGCGGCGCCGCGGGCTGACGATTGACCTGGGCTATGCATGGACAAGGTTGCCGTCAGGCCAGGACGTTGCCTTCGTTGACGTTCCCGGCCACGAACGCTTCCTTGGCAACATGCTTGCGGGCATTGGACCGGCGCCGGTGGTGTGCTTCGTCGTGGCTGCGGACGAGGGCTGGCAGGCCCAGTCGAGCGACCATCGCGATGCGGTGGCCGCGCTCGGAATTGAACACGGCGTTGTAGTGCTCAGCCGCGCGGACCGGGCATCCGCGCAGCGGGCCGCCGATGTGCTGTCGCGGACCCGCACGGAGTTGGCAGGGACCGGGCTGCGGGATGCTCCAGCCATCGCTGTTTCGGCCATCGACGGCACCGGCCTGGCTGAGTTGCGTACAGCGCTCGACGGCGTCCTGGCCCAGGTGCCTGCCCCCACCACCACTGGGAGGGTCCGGTTGTGGGTGGACCGGTCGTTCACGATTACCGGTTCCGGAACGGTGGTCACCGGAACACTGGCAGCCGGCACACTCGCCCAGGGGGACCGGCTGGAACTGCTGGGTCACTCGGAGTCCCGGCCGGTGGTGGTCCGTGGCCTGCAAAGCCGCGACACCTCATACACCTCGGTGGAGCCGGTCAGCCGGGTGGCGTTGAACCTGCGCGATGTAGCCGCAACGGACATCAGGCGCGGGGATGCACTGGTGACCCCCGAGGCCTGGCCCACCACCGGCGTCGTAGGCATCCACCGCACGACTGGAGTGGCCTACACCGACGTGCCCGAGCAAATCATGGTGCATGTCGGCACGGCATCGGTGCCGGCGCGGCTGCGTCCCTTCGGGGCAGACCACGCCCGGCTGGTCCTCGACAGGCCCTTGCCCCTGGTTCTCGGGGACCGGCTGGTGCTGCGCGACCCCGGCAGCCGCTCGGTCCTGGGTGGGGCACGTATTCTTGACGCCGACCCACCGGAGCTGCGGCGGCGCGGTGACGGCGCGCACTGGGCTGAACGGCTCTCGGGCATGGATCCCGCAGGAGACATTCTGGGGGAAGTAGCGGCCCGCGGAGCGGTCCAGGTGGATCATCTCCGCAAGCTTGGGCTGCTGCCCGGGCACGGCACGGAGGCCCCGCAGGGTGTGCGGGTTTTCGGTGACTGGTGGGTGCATGCCCCTGTCCTGGAGGCATGGCAGCACCGGCTGCGCGCTGCCGTCGAGGCGCTGCAGGAGAAGGACCCCTTGGCCCCGGGCCTCTCCATGGGCGCGGCGCGGGACCTGCTCAGGTTGCCTGAGGAGAAGCTGCTTTCCCACGTCATCCAAGGGGCGGAGCTGGAGCAGGAGGGTGGCCATGTCCGGCTGCCGGGCAGCCATGACAACCTTGGTCCCATCGAGCCGGCGATCGTCCAGTTGGAGCGCAGGCTGAGCGCGACCGCGTTCCACGCCCCGGAAGCTGATGAACTGGCCGCCCTGGGCCTGGGCGCACGGGAACTGGCCGCCGCAGAACGCACGGGACGGTTGCTGCGGCTGCGCGACGGGGTGGTGCTGCTTCCCACGGCGCCGGCACTCGCGATGCGCACGCTTGCCGGCCTGGCCCAGCCCTTCACCACCAGCCAGGCACGCCAGGCGCTGGACACCACACGCCGGATTGCGATTCCACTGCTGGAGCACCTCGATTCGCGGGGCTGGACCAAACGGATTGATGCCGGTCACCGCACGGTTGTGCGCTGACCGGGCTGTCAGGGAGCATGTCTGGACAGACGACTAGGCCAGCCCGGCTGACTGGACGCGCCGCAGGATGTCGTCCACGACGCGTGCGAGCGGCGCGGTGGCGTCGATCGCGATGCCGCCAGGCGGGATTTCTTCCCGTGTTTGGTGCAGGTGCTCGATCAGGTCCCGTTCTGTCCGCCGTCCTCCCCATTCGTCCTCCGGGCGCTGGTCTAGCCGTCGCTTCAACGTTTCAAGGTCCACCTCCAGAACGAAGACGGCATCGAAGAGATCGATGAATTTTGCGAGATTCCGTGAGCCGCCGCAAAAGAAGGTCACCGCTTCCCGCTGGTCCGCGGCCAACGCCCTGACCTGGTCCACTCTCCAGAGGTGGTGCCCGTGTACGGCGACTCCGCTAATTTCCCCAACCGGTTCGCCGGTTTCCGGGTTACCTTGATAGGCGAGTTCGCGGTCGCCGTTGATGGCCTGATAACCGCGCCGCCGCAGTTCATTGCAGACTGCAGTCTTGCCGGTTCCAGAGCCGCCTTCGATCAGGTAGTTCTTCCTGCCCATGCCTGATGGTACCGGTCATGGCCAGGGGGAGTTCTCCCCGTGTCCCTTTCGGGCACTTGGGCTGGGGGCTGCCTAAGCTGTGGTCATGACAATGCCACCACACGTTTCCGCAACACCGATGAAGTCCCTGCTGTACTGGCGGAAGAGCAAGATCAACGGAGCCAAGACGGTGCCCGTAATTGTCAGTATGGATTCCGCAGGGATTTTCCGCATGGTGGATGCCGCAGGCGTGAGCGTGCTCTCTTTGCCTGTGCAGCAGGCGTCATTCCGGTTCACCAGCATGGGAACGATGGTGGTGACAGCCCAGGGCCGTGCGTATGACGTGCTGGGGGTGGGGGCGTCAATGTCGCCGGACCCGTCGCCGGAGCAGAAGGCGGAGATAAAGGCGGCTGTCGCCGACTTCAAGGACCGCACAGCCCTCAACCGCGCCGGTTCCGCCGGTGCTGCAATGAGCGGCGCAGGGGGATTGGGCGGTGTGGCAGGCCTCGCCGGGAGTGCCTTGATGATGTTTTCCTACTACGAGGGGCTCGAAACCATCAAGGCCTGGCAGGCCGTCCTTCCAGAAACGGGGGCTTCCGTCCAGACGAGCACCATGAAGGCCGGGCTCTACATGATGCTGGGGCTCGTAGCGGCCATCACCATCGGCATCATTGTTGCAATCAACGTCCTCTAGGCTGGATTTTATGCGTGCAATCGTCATGGACCGGATCGCAGGTCCGCTGGCTGTCCAACAGGTGGCCGTACCCGGGCTGCCGGCAGGCGGTGTCCTGGTGACCGTTGCCGCCACCGGCCTCTGCCGCAGCGACTGGCACGCCTGGGCCGGCCACGACGACATCGTGCTGCCGCATGTCCCGGGCCATGAGTTCGCCGGCGTCGTCGCCGCCGTGGGCGCAGGGGTGACAAAGTGGGCGGTCGGCGACAGGGTGACGGCGCCCTTCGTCGAGGGCTGCGGAGCATGCGAGTGGTGCCGTGGGGGTAACGCGCAGGTCTGCCCAGAACAGCAGCAACCGGGTTTCACCCACTGGGGTTCCTTCGCCGAGCAAGTGGTCATTCACGCGGCGGACACGAACCTTGTCGCAATCCCGGCGGGAGTCAGTTTCGAGGCGGCGGCAAGCCTGGGCTGCCGTTTTGCCACGGCATACCGTGCACTCACCGGCAGGGCAGGTCTTGCCCGCGGGGAGTGGGTCACCATTGTCGGAGCCGGCGGCGTGGGCCTCAGCGCCGTCATGATTGCGAAGGCGCTCGGTGGCAAGGTAGTCGCCGTGGACCGGAACCCGGGCGCCCTTGAGGTGGCGGCATCCCTTGGGGCCGACCACAGCTTGGTCGCCGACGGCCCGGACATCCCCTCACAGGTGCAGGCCATCACGGGTGGAAGCCACGTCTCCATTGACGCCGTAGGCAGTGAGCAGACTTGCGCCGACGCGCTGCTTAGCCTTCGCCGCCGCGGCCGGCACGTCCAAATCGGCCTCCTCCCGCCGGTGGAGGGGCATCCGCGGGTGCCCATGGCCCGTGTCATTGCCTGGGAACTGGATGTCTTCGGCAGTCACGGCATGGCAGCGGCGGATTACCCCGGAATGCTCGCCCTGATCGCATCGGGGGCGCTGGAACCACAGAAGCTGATCGAGCGCATTATCGGGTGGAGGAGGCCGCCAAGATGCTCCCACATTTCGACAAGGCGAACGTCGCCGGCATGACAATGATCGATCCCACGCGGTGACGCTTTCGGCCGGTGGATTGGGTGGTTTGATTAGTCAGTGCTTCGTGTAAGACGCTTCATAGTTTTCAGCCTGTTCGTGGTTTGTGCCAGTGCGGTTTTCTCGTTTTGGGCCATGGGTCAGCCCGGGGCGGAAGCCCGGGTGGCGCTTTCGGCGCCGCCGCGGGCGGCGGTGACCCTTGGAAGCGGAACTCGTGGCATGAGCACCGCCGTGAACGTGACCCGCAGTCCCGACGCCGAATGGCTTCGAGGGGCTTCCGCCGGCACCGGAATCCCTGCCCGTGCCCTGCGGGCCTATGTTGCTGCGGCCGTAACCGCCAATGACTCCTCGCCGCACTGCGGAATCGGCTGGAATACGCTGGCCGCCATCGGCTTCGTCGAATCAGGCCACGGAACCTATGGTGGCGGCAGCCTGGACGCCTCCGGCCAGGCCAGTGGGCCGATCGTGGGCCCGAGCCTCAACGGGGCAGGTTTCGCCGCCATCCCCGATACCGACGCCGGTGCACTGGATGGCGACGCCAACTGGGACCACGCGGTGGGTCCCATGCAGTTCATTCCCTCCACTTGGCGTCTTGCAGGAATGGACGGGAACGGGGACGGAACAGCAGACCCGTTCAATATCGACGACGCAGCCCTCAGCGCGGCCACGTATCTTTGCAGCCACGGCCGGGACCTGACTACCGCACAGGGGTGGACGGATGCCATCTACGCCTACAACCAGTCCGACGCCTATATCCGCAAGGTACGTGCGCAAGCCACTGCTTACGCCACGAAAACGGGTACAGCCGAGTAAGCAACGACTGGCGTGGGAGACAGCCACTGCCCCTGCAAGGTCAGGCCGGCTGCCAGGTGATGGGAAGTTCCTTCAACCCGTAGACGATGGTGCTTTCCATGCGCTCCAGCTGGGCTCCGGCTGCTAGGGACAGCCCGGGCAGTCGGGACAGCAGGGCAGCCAGTGCGATCTTCGCCTCGAGTCGGGCCAGTGGTGCGCCCAGGCAAAAATGGATGCCGTGGCCGAATGCCACATGCCGGTTCGGGCTGCGGTCGACGTCGAACTCGGCCGCCCGCTCAAATTGCCGCTCGTCCCGGTTGGCCGAGCCGATCCACGCCACGATTGGTGCCCCGGCCGGGATGCGTGCGCCGCCCACCTCGGTCTCCGCTACGCTCACCCGGTACATCGACTGGACGGGGGAGCGAAAGCGCAGAACCTCTTCGAGGGCCTGGGGTAACAAGGCCGGCTCCTTCAGGAGGCGCTCAAGGGTACCGGGCGATTCGGCCAGGCATAGGACGGCGTTGCCGATCAGGTTTGTGGTGGTCTCGTTGCCGGCGACCAGCAGCAAAGCGCAGAAGCCCAGCAGTTCAGGCACCGAGAGTTTTTGACCCTCAATCTCGGCAGACAGCAGGCTGCTGATCAGATCCTCACCCGGACGGCTCCTGCGCTGGTCGATCAGGGCCAGGAAGTACTCGACCATTTCCGAGGTGGTGGAGTCCTGGCTGCCGCTGCCCGGACCGGTCCGTGTTTGGCTGACAATGGTGTCCGACCAGTGCTTGAAGCGCTCACGGTCCTGCGCCGGAATGCCCATCAGTTCGGAGATCACGATGACCGGCAACGGGTAGGCCAGGTCCTGGATCAGGTCTGCGCTGCCACCCCGCGCCGCGATCCCTTCCAGCAGTTCGTCCGTGAGAGCGGAGATGCGGGGGGCCAGCGCGTCGACTGCCCTCGGTGTGAAAGCCTGGGTGACCAGGGAACGCAACTGCCGGTGCCGCGGAGGATCTGCCGTGATCAGGCTTGACGCGAACAACTGGCCGGAACCTGAGGGTGCGTCGCCGCCCATGCGTGAGGAGAACGTTGCGTGCTCGGACAGCACCCGCTGAACGTCGTTGTACCGGAACACGTGCCAGCTTCCAGATGGTTCGTCATGGAAGACCGGCGCGGCCGCGCGCATGCGCTCATAGTGGGGAAAGGGATCCAGCGGGTATTGCGTGGACTGGGTGGCGTCCATGGTGGCCTCTCTGCCCGGCCGGCGCCCTGTGCCTCACGCTGCTGGCGGCGACGAAGAGTGCCGGGTCCTCAATTGACTGACCGTAGAACCTCGATCCTAACCAAAGCCTGCCCCCGGGTCATTAGTCCCGCCGTCGTACGCCATAACGCTTCACTTTGGAATTCCTGGACTCCCGCACTCCAGCCAAGCCGAGCCGCCGCTCATGCCTCGCGGCGAACCACACGGCGGCCACCATCAGGCCCAAGACGTCCACGAACCCCAGGATCGCCTCCCACGGCATTTGGATGGACCCTCCCCGCAGGTTGTTGTAAAAGGAGCCGAGGGGGACCAGCAGGGGCCAGAGGACGATGAGGTTCCGGGCGACGCTGAAGGCCACCGCGTAGACCACTCCGAGGCCGAAAAGGAAGAGCGTCTCAGACCAAGCCATGCCATAGCCGACATGATAAGCGGCGTACAGTGCGGCGGCGCCGGCCACACCCGGGACCGGGCCGAAGCTGGCTTCGAGGCGCGCCTGGACGAAGCCCCTGAAGAAGACTGCCTCGAAGAACCCGACGGTGATGGCGAGGGCCGCCAGGGGCACCCAGTCGACGGGGCGCGGAAGCGGGTACCCCCAAAGGGTGATGACGAATTGCACCGCTGCGAGGACGAGTCCCAAGGCAAACGCCTGGCCCAGGTTTGTGCGGCTGATCCCCAAAGCGGCCAGGGACCGCCGCCGGATCCACGTGTTGTACCCGATGGGACCGAGGACACCGAGGAGCATGCCGGCAGCGAACGACAGGAACAGCCCCAGGGTGTTTCCCTGGGTGAAGACCCTGAACGCCAGCCAAAAGAGGGCCACGACGCCCACGTAGAGCGCGGCTATGGCGCCGACGTCGGGCCAGTCAGGATGTCCGGCCCAGCGGGGCCGGGATGTGGGCACGATGAGCGCCAAAATTAGAGCGGCAACGGGAACGCCGACACCGTAGACTGCCGGGTTCCCGAGGGACAGCAGCAGTATCGCGCCGACGAGGAACACGGGCCAGGCAATGCGCGGCAAAGCCCTGGCGGTTCCCCTCAGGTTCGTTTCCGACATGACACCCACCTCCAGGTAACGGCGGACTGCATGCATCAAGTCTTTCCTTGGGCGGGCCTGGCCTATAGGGGCGAAGGGCCCAGCCGGTCTTGAACACTGCTCCCAGACCGCGCCAAGCCACCACCAGGGTCAGCGGCCAACCCCTGCGGCCTGGTAGATTGCGTCAATGATTTTCATGTTGGCCAGGCAGTCGGACCCCTCCGTGGGCAGTTCGCGGCCCGTTTGAAGAGCATCGACGACAGCCTCGAGCTGGTGGTCATAAGTCTCGAACCCCCTCACCGTCCAGGTGCGTTCCAAGCCCTCGGTGGTAAGGGTGATGGAATGTCCCCGGGAGGGGAAGACCATGTTGTTGACGCGCAACTGTCCTCCGGTGCCGGTTACCTCAAGCGAAGAGTTCAGGTGCTGTGCCTGTTCGACCATCGCCGAGGTGACCAGCGCTTGTGCTCCCGAAGGGAACTGCAGGTCAGCGCTGATGCTGAGGTCCGCGCCGAGGGGATTGAGCGACGCGCTCGCCCCAAGCACGGTTGGTTCCTCGCCCATAAACGCACGCACCCAGTGGACGGGGTAGCACCCCAGGTCCATCAGCGACCCGCCGCCCAACTGGGGATCATGCCGCAGCGATGCCGGATTGAACGGGTTCGAGGCGGAAAAGTCCGCCCGCAGCATCGTGATCCCGCCGAGCGCCCCCGAAGCCTTGACGGCATCGAGTTCAATGCTCAGCGGGTGGTAACGGTCGTGGAAGGCCTCGATGAGCCGGCAGCCCGTCGAGTGGGCCGCTTCGATCATCCGGGCGGCCTCTTCTGCGTTCATCGCAAACGGTTTCTCGCACAGCACATGCTTACCCGCCTCAAGGGCCGCGATTGACCATTTGGCGTGCTCGGAGGGCGGGAGCGCGTTGTAGACCAGGTCCACCCCGGTATCGGCAAGCATCTGCGGGTAATCCCCGTAGGAGCGGTCAATTCCGTGGCGCTCCGCAAACTGCCGGGCACGCTCCTCCCTACGGGATGCCACGGCCACCACCTTGACGTCGGAACGGCGCGCGGCGGGCCGGATTATTGCAGCGGGCGCAATTCCTGCTGCACCCAGGATTCCTATTCGTAGCACTCTGTTTCTCCTTGCCATGGGGCCGCCGTTGTCGTTTTCCGAAGTCGTCTGCACAAAATATCCATAGTCCCCTGCACAAGCCGGACGGCCCACAAAGACCGACGATGCACTAAGCCTTGTCGGCTAGCTCGTTCATCCGCAGACGCTGCTCTTCCCACTGTTCGGGCGAGAGATCTGGGATGTTCGGCGCTGAGGGGCGCAAACCGACGAAACCGTCCAACTGCTCCCGCACGATGTCCAAATGGCCGGCATGACGGTGAGACTCAGCGATCATATGCACCACAAGGCGTTCCACCGAAGTGTGCCGATGGTTTACCCACCACGGCACCACGGCCGGTGAATCCAGTTCCAATTCGTCGAGCACTGCATCGGCCGCGGCCGTTGTTTACCGATAAATCTCCACCGCGTCGGCCAGCGTCATATCCGACGGCGGGAGGAAATCTGCCTGAGCGTCCTCGGATGCGATAACGCCCCTGATAACGGGGTTCTTAATTTCCGCCCAACACATGAGATGAGGTACTGGGATTCGGTGACGGCAAGGTGGAGCAGTAGGCCCATGACATGCGTGCCCGTCTGAGTAAGGGGAGTACGCGCCTGGGCATCACTCAAGCCCTCACATTTCCACAAGATTGCTTCGCGGGCATCGTTCAAATACTCACGAAGCTGTGCCCCTCTGTCACTTTTATGGACTGGCATGAACTGAACGCTACACGCTGCTGTGTGCCGTATCCCTAGCGTTTTGAGGCAATGGGGGTTTCGAGACACCCTAGGTGCACGTAGCTACGGGCTTTGGTTTTGGAAGCACTTTCCTTCCCGCCTTGTAGTTGTGCCGTAGCCAATCGGCCGTGGCTTACGAAAGGGCCACTGTCGTGGTTGGAGCGAGACGAATAGCCCACGTCAGAGATGGACGCTTTCTGTCCGCGGTCGGATGTCTATTCCAGGCCGACAATGGATGGGGGCGGCATAGGCTCAAGATGTTTTGCGAAGCAGATTGAAGTCGGGATGGCGTGCTCGTAGGGAGGGTAGGTTGGTATCCGCTGGTATCCAAGTTTCCGGTAAAGGGCTTCAGCTTCGGCCTGCTTGCCGCCGGTTTGGAGGATAACGCGGCGGGCGCCGGCGCGGGCGGCAATCCTCTCAAGTTCAGCCATGAGTACGGTGGCTGCGCCAGTACCTCTGGCTGCAGGGTCTGTAATGACCCTCTTGACCTCCCACTGGCCGTTCAACTGGCGAAGAGCACCGTGCGCTATGGGTTCACCGACGGCGTTGAGTACCAGCACGTTGGCAATGAAATCCTGTGGTGGCACGGACAAGGCTTCCCTGGCAGCTTCGGAAAGCTGTGGCTCCTTTTCGGTAGCGTAGCGGGCGAGAAGCTCGTTGGTTAGCAGCCCCCGTAGGCGGACTGCTCTTGGGTCTTCATAGTCAACAATTTCGAGTGTCACTGCCGCTGGATTACCGGACATCTAACTCCTCTTGATGTGCGTCATGTCAACATTCGATGGTTCGTGCGGATGCAGGGGACGACCTAGGCGTGTTCAGTTTTTCGAATTTTCCTCTACTAAGTCACGGGGGTCACGTCGGCCGCTGACACGAGCGGCCCCAGCATTAGGCTGCCCACTTTAAATTCCTCGCCGCATTCCGCGCAGGTCAGCACCGGTTTCAAGTTGGCCCCGCAACTGTGCCGGTAGGAGGCGCGTGGTGTCTCGTCGCGCATCCAGGTGCTGCTCCACGCTGCGAGTGATACGAGGATGGGAGCAACCTCGGCCCCTGACTTTGTGAGGTGGTACTCATGGCGCGGGGGGCGCTCAGAATACTGGATGCGCTCGATAATGCCGTGGTCTTCCAAGGTCCGTAGCCGGCTTGTCAGGATGTCACGGGAAGCACCGGTATTGACGGCTATCTGGTCGAAACGATGGACCCCCAAGGACATTTCCCGAAGGGCCAGTAGTGCCCACCGCTCACCCAGCACCTCAAGTCCTGCTGCGATGAAGCATGCCCTAGGCCGCGTCTTCGCTATATCGGTCGGTTTCATGACTTCCCTGCTTTCAGTGCTTTCTCCAAGCATACAAGTAAGTTGGAATTTCCAACCTCCTCCACTAATCTGACTTTCGAGGGCCGCAGCATCCGCGTCGCCGCCCTGATTGAGACCAGGAGAATTCATGCCACTGCTGTCTGGCGCCGTTGCCCGCCCGCTCCTTGCATTTCCCCATCAACCGAATGCGTTGGCACGATGACGCAAAGTGCCAGCACTATTGCCGTGGCGCCGGCCACCCAAGACCCTCTCCAGTCGCCAGCGGCTAAGCCGGGAGTGCATGCTCTGAGCCGTTTTGGCATTCCATTGGGGCTGGCAGGACTGGGCGGCGGCTGGTCCGCCGCGAGGAGCTACCTCGCAGCCCCCCTCTGGCCGGAGGAAATTCTCTACGCAACAGCCACGGCGATGTGGTTGGTCCTGACCGCTACGTACGTGTTCCGGGGCCTGCGGCGGAAAGGAACATTCCGTTCTGATCTCAAGCACGAGGTGGCAGGGCCTTTCGCCTCCTTCGTTCCATTGGTCGGGATCCTGCTTTCCTCCCACTACAGCCAGTACTTGCCGCCCTGGGGTTTATGGGTGTGTGGCGCGTTCATCGCCGCGCTGGCCATCGTCGCAGCCCAACTCCTCGCCCACTGGGTCACTGGCGGGGTATCCATGCAGTCCATCCATCCCGGCTACCTGCTACCCGTCGTAGCCGGATCCTTTGTCGCCAGCATCGGATTCTCCATCATCCACGCCCATGATGCCGCCATAGCCACGTTTGGTGTTGGCATGTTCTTTTGGCTTCTCGTTGGAACGGTCGTCACCGTCCGGCTCATGACCGGTGGCGAACTGACACCCGCAGCCAAGCCCGGACTCACCGCATACCTGGCTGCCCCTGCAACAGCGAATATCGCGTGGATGGTCTCACACCCCGGTCCGATGGGCGCCGTGCAGCTCGGCCTCACCGGCGTTCTGGCAATCATGACGCTCCTGCAGGTCATGCTCCTCGCCGAGTACCGCAAGCTCCGGTTCACGCCAGCTTTCTGGGTGTTTACCTTCCCCGTGGGTGCAACCACCAACTACGCCATCCGCTGGCTCGCGGCGACCAGCCTCCCGGGCCGGGAAATTTATGCTTGGACCATTCTGGGTCTCGCCACAGCCTTCACCCTCGCCATTGCCGCCCGCACCGCAGCATCTAGAAGTAGCCGCATACAGCGAGACAAGTCCCACACTGTAAACGAAGGCGGCTGACCCTGTTTTAGGGTCGCATGGCGCGAATTGACCAGGCCCGAAGCGAGGGTAATGAACTCACCCTCCCCGTCTCGTATCTCTTGGGATACGAGACGTCTCACCGGCCCTGTTCCTTAAGATCCTGGTTCCTGTGAAATCTCGCGGCTTTCTTTGCGTCCGGCGATTCTCATAACTATGTCTCGAAACCTTCTGCTTGAATCGACGTACCAATCACTAGTTATGAGACACATCGGGTCCTTCAAGCCGCGCGTGACCTCGGGTATGAGTCCAGCCTGGTAGCCAGCAGCATGCGTTCCCGCAAGACGGGCGTTATCGGAGTGCTGGTGGCAGACTTCGAGCCCTTCAGTGCCGAGATCCTGAAGGGCGTCGGCTCCGCCCTCAGCGGTTCCCGCTACGACCTGTTGGCGTACAGCGGGTCGAGCCAGCTCTCCTCCGAGGGCTGGGAACGGCGCTCGCTCAGCCGCTTAAGCGGCACCCTCATCGACGGCGCGATCATGGTGACGCCCACGGTGGTGAACGTCACCGCGGATGTGCCGATCGTGGCTGTGGACCCGCACACCGGCCGTGCCGACCTGCCGACAGTGGAAGCGGACAACCTGGGCGGAGCCCGTGATGCGACCAGGTTCCTGATGGGCCTGGGCCACCGGCGGATCGGTTTCGTTGCCGGCCGGCCCGACCTCCGTTCTGCCATTGCAAGGGAGGCGGGTTACCGCCGCGCCCTCTCCGAAGGCGGCCTTCCCTTCGACCCAACCCTGGTCGAAGTCGGCAATTACGACCCCGAATATGCCCGCAAGGCGGCACACCGGCTTCTCAGCAGGCACGACCGCCCGACGGCGGTCTTCGCTGCCAACGACCTCTCTGCCATCGTGGTCATAGCGGTGGCCCGCGAGTTGGGAATACAGGTACCCGGTGAGCTTTCGGTGGTGGGCTTTGACGATAGTCCTGAAGCAGCGCGGCATGCCCTGCCGCTCACGACGGTGCACCAGCCCATGAGCCGCATGGGGGCCTCGGCAGCTGCCCTTGTGGTGGCGCTGATGAATGGCGAGACGCCTGAAACCACCCAACTCAAGATGCCGACACGGCTGATTGTCCGAAGCACCACGGCCCCGCCTGCTCCTTGAGATGCCAGGGCTTCCCGTGCGCCCCTAACTCAGGCCCAGTGCGACGGCCAGCTCCGGCCCCAGTGACTTCGCAAAGGTATTCGTCATGTGGTTGTCCCGGTAGACCAAAACATTGCCGATGACGGCAGGGCAAACGCCGTCCCGGCAAAACAGCTTCGACAGGTCCACAACTTCGACGCCGTTAATCCGGCCGGCTGCCGACACAAGCGCGTCCTCGCTGTCCATGAGGGCTTCGGAAACGGGCGTGGCACAGGCGCCGCCGTCCGCGTGCTTTTGAACGCATTCCACGGGGTTGCCTTGGGGATATGGCAGGTCCGCGACGACGGCGACGCGCAGCCCGGCAGCGCGCAGGCGGGAAAGTGACTGGACATAACCATCCAGGAGTGGGGCATCCGGCCCCCAGGACCATCCAAGCGCCTTGCGGTACCCCGCTTCGCGCATCCCGGCAACCAGGACAAGGTCCGGTTTTGCTGCGGCGATTTTTTCCGCCGTTACAGCGTTTTGGGTCGAGCAGTTAGTGTACAGGGTGGCGGCAGACCGCGGGGGCGTCAGCGCAAACGGACAGCCATTGCGCACCATGGCGTGGATCCTGAGCGGAATCTTCCTTGCCACGGCGATGAGGGGGTCCACGAACTGGCCGGCATGGGAATCCCCGACAACCACCACTACCGGGGCACTTTGCTCTGCCGTTGATCCGAACCAGCAATCCGTGTCGGGCACCAGAGTGGGGTCGTACACCCCACAGGCCCCTGCGCTTGTGGCGGGCACGTCCTGCATGGCAACAGAGGGTTCGGGGCGAATGGGCAGGCCGGCGGGCACCGGCGAGGGCCGGCCAGACCACGCCTGCGCACCGGGGTAATCGTGGTCGGACAGTTCGGTGGACAACTGCGCGCGCTTGAACTCGATAACCTGCCAGGGCGCCCACGCTGCCACGGACACCACCATCGCCCCGCAAAGCGCCATCGCATAGACCCGTCGGTATGCGCGCCAGCCGGCATGCCCTGCGTGGTGCCGGAAGCGCTGCTCCACGAAGTGGTAGGAGGCGGTGGCGAGGACAAGGCTGACGACGGCGAGGAGCAGTGCTTCCCTGATGCGCGGTGTGCGGCCCAGCAGTGCCACTGCGAAAACGATGACGGGCCAGTGCCACAGGTACAGGGAATACGACACGTCTCCAACGAACGTCATGGGCCGGATGCCAAGGACCCTCGAAGCGGACCAGGAAACGCCCGTGGACAGGCTGCCCGTCCGAAGCAGGATGGCGGTGCCGAGCACTGGAATGGCGGCGATGCTCCCGGGGAACGCCATGTCGGTGCTGAAGAGGAAGGCAGGCGCGACAATGGCACAGACGCCCAACCACCCGCTGAGCGCGGAAAGACGGGCGGAGCCCTTCAGCCTGGTTGGGAGAAGGGCCGCAAGGCCGCCGACGGCGAGTTCCCAGATTCTGGTGGTGGTGGCAAAGTACGCCATGGTGTGCTCGTGGTCGCTCAGGTAAATGCTGTAAGCGAACGACGCCAAGGCAGTCCCCGACAGGGCCGGGACAATGAACCGGCCGGCCTTTTGCCCTGCGGACTGGGCCGCAGCGATCAGGCCAAGGAAGAAGAACGGGATGACGAGGTAAAACTGCTCCTCGACGGCGAGGGACCAGAAGTGCTGCAGCGGAGATACTTCCTGCGTCGCACCCGCATAGGACACGGCGGAAAGTGCCTGGTGCCAGTTCTGTACCTGGAGCAGCGAGAACAGGACATCGGAGGAGATGTTCTGCCAGCGGCTTGGGGCAAGCAGCAGGACAGCGCCGGCCAGGACTGCCGCCAAAACAACCGCCGACGCCGGAAACAGCCGCCGGATGCGGCGGGCGTAAAAGTCGAGGACGGAAATGGACGCGTTCTTCGCCGCTTCCCTTGCAAGGGAGCCAATGATCAGGAAACCGGAGACCACGAAGAATACGTCGACTCCTACGAATCCGCCCGGCAGGGCTTCCGGCCGAAGATGGTAGATCACCACTATCCCTACAGCCAGCGCCCGAAGGCCCTGGATGTCCGGCCTGGGCCCATGGCTGCTCCGGGTCTGCGCCCGGCGGCCCCTAACCGCGGCGTGCCTCATTGCTCCCCCTCCAAAACAACGCTGTCAACCTCCGCCCTGAAGGGGGATTCAAGGCGAGTGAGGCTCGCCGACAGCCGATTTTATCCGAAGACCATATCCAGCAGGGCCGGGCACGGACGGGGTAGGTTTTGTGGTAGGCATTTTGGGCCCCCTAAGGTTGATGCTCGATGAAAGCCCCTGAGAAGACTTCCGATCAGCCGCGCGCCGAATCTGCCCGCGGACCCGTTTTTGTTGATGCCTCGGGCCGGCGCCTGCGGCGCATCCAGTTGATCGGACTGGGGGTCGTCGGGCTGGTGGCGGCTTACGTCATCCTGGTGCTGGCCGCATTTATTGGCGGTTCCGGGGTGTCCGCGCCTTTCCTGCCCCTGCCGGCCGCCGCCGGGCCGCGCGAAACTCCGTCAAGCCCGCCGCCTGTAGATCCACGGGCCGGCCTGACCGGGCCGGCTATTCCGGTTGTTGAGCAGTCCCCGGCGGCCGTCCCGCTGCCTGCCTCTGCTGTTACTGCCGTACCTCCGGTGGCGGGTCCCGCCGTCGTACCCGCCGCGCCAGCCGCCCCCGCGCCTGCCCCCGCCGCTGCTCCGGTTCCGGCTCCAGCGCCGGCAGCGGCCGGGACCGCCGCTGCTTCCGGTGCAACTGCCCCGGGCTCCAGCGGAACAGCACCTGGCTCAAGTGGAACGGCGCCGGGCTCCAGTGGCACCGCTCCCGGTGCGAGCGGCTCGGCTCCGGGCCAGACCACACGGCCCACCGCCCCTGCGCACCAGTAGCATGATCCGCCTGAATAAGGGTTCCCGACCCGCCAAGAGCAACGTCCCCGCCAATGTCAGGGCGCATTGGTTTGTCCTTCTCGCCACCCTGATGGCCCTGGGCCTCGCCCTCGCAGTGCAGGGTTACATCCATCACCTGGGCGGCGCGCCGGGGGACTCCCTGCCGCCGGACAAAGCCGCAGGCTCCGTCCCCACAACGCTCGCGCACGGCGGCCCCGTGGTTGATTCGCGTGGCGGCGCCGTCACCACCGTGAGCCCGCCGGACCGGACCATTGCCCTGACGTTTGACGACGGGCCGGACCCGGTATGGACCCCCCGAATCCTCGACGTCCTTCGGGAACACCACGTCCATGCCACCTTCTTCGTCGTTGGTTCCGCCGCCGTGGACAACCCGGACCTTTTGCGCCGCATTGTGGCCGAAGGCCACGAAGTGGGTGTCCACACGCTGACCCATACAGACCTCGGCACAGCACCGCAGTGGCGCCGCGAACTGGAGGTGCAGGGCGGACAGGATGCGATTGTGGGAGTCACCGGCCAGGCGGCCTCGCTGCTGCGCCCGCCTTACACGGCCGGCAACGGCGCCATAACGAACGGCATGTGGTCCGCAATGCATGGACTGGCGGATGAGGGTTACCTCACCGTGCTGAGCAGCCTGGACAGCGAGGACTGGCAAACCCCGGGGACCAAAGCGATCGAAGCCAACCTGGCACCGCCAGGCCCGCAGGGGCAGGTGGTCCTCATGCACGATGGCGGCGGCGACAGGGAGCAGACCGTCGCCGCGCTGGACTCCGCCCTGTCCCGTTTCGCCGACCAGGGGTACCGCGTCACCACGGTAGGCGACGCCGTGGGCGTTGACACCATGCGCCCCGCCTCAAGCATCGAACAGCTGCGCGGATCCGCGCTGGTGTGGGGTATGCGCCTCAGCGATTTCGTGGTCTGGGCCATCTCCTTGGGGCTCGTTGCCGCCGGCGTGGTGACATTCCTCCGGGCCATCCTGGTCATGTTCTTCGCGTCGCGCCACAGCCGTGCTGCACGCCGTCTCCCTTCAGCCGGTCGCGGCCGCCGACGGGTGGACGTTATGGTGGGCCCGGCGGTCACCGAACCGGCAACAGTGATAGTCCCCGCCTACAACGAGTCCGCCGGTATCGAAGCCGCCGTCCGGTCCATCGTTGCTTCCACCCACCCGGTTGAGGTCATCGTGGTGGACGACGGTTCCACCGATGGAACCGCGGACATCGTGCAGGCCCTCGGCCTCCCCGGCGTGACCGTCATCCGCAAGGAGAATGGCGGCAAACCATCCGCCCTGAACGCCGGCATACAGGCGGCCAGCCACGATCTGGTGGTGATGGTGGACGGGGACACCGTCTTCGAACCGGACACGGTGCGTGCCCTCATCCAGCCCTTCGCCGATCCCCGCGTGGGGGCCATCTCCGGCAACACCAAGGTGGCTAACCGGGGAGGCATCCTGGGTGCCTGGCAGCACATCGAGTACGTGGTGGGCTTCAACCTGGACCGCAGGTTGTTCGACGTCGCTGAGTGCATGCCCACCGTCCCCGGCGCCATTGGTGCCTTCCGCCTCGAAGCCCTCCGCAACGTGGGGGGTGTCAGCGACGATACCCTCGCGGAGGACACCGACTTGACCATGGCGCTGTGCCGCGATGGCTGGCGCGTGGTCTACCAGGAGAATGCCAGGGCCTGGACGGAGGCGCCGGCGACCCTTGGCGCCCTCTGGAAGCAGCGGTACCGCTGGTGCTACGGCACCTTGCAGGCAATGTGGAAGCACCGGGGCGCCGTCGTGCAGGGCGGGGCAGCCGGAAAGCTGGGCCGCCGCGGGCTTGGCTACCTGCTGGTCCTCCAGGTGCTGCTGCCCCTCTTCGCGCCCATCGTCGACGTCTTTGCCCTGTACGGACTCGTCTTCCTCGACCCCCTGCGGATCGCGGTTTTGTGGCTGGTCTTCCTTGCAGTTCAATTCCTGATGGCGGCGTACGCGTTCAGGCTGGACCGGGAACGGCTCGGACTGCTTTGGACACTTCCCCTGCAGCAGTTCGTCTACCGGCAGCTGATGTACCTCGTGGTCATCCAAGCTGTAGTTACGGCCGTGGCCGGAGTCCACCTGCGGTGGCACCGGATGGAAAGGTACGGCAGCCTGCGCGTCCCGCAGACCCAGGGCCACGCCTAGGGTAAGTTTTTCCTATAGGATTCGTGGCTTCCCGATCCGGGACGCCGCCCACGTCGCCGTTTTCCGGCGGCGGCAGGCATCCCGAATGCAAAGGAGCTCCCTTGGCTGGCGAACTGACCATCGGCGGGTTGGAGTGCCTCTTCACAGGCACGGTGTGGGCCGAGGGGCCGTTGTGGGTGCCCTCCTCGCAGACCGTGCGCTGGAGCGACATCCCGAATGACCGGATTCTTGAGTTCGATCCAGCCACCGGCAGCACCCGCGAATATGCCGTCGGCGTCGAATACACCAACGGCCGCACACTCGACGCCGATGGCAGCGTGGTGCAGTGCAGCCACGGCCGGCGCCGGGTGGAGCGGGACAGCGAAGGGACCGTAACAGCCCTGGTGGACTCCTTCGAGGGCCGGCGGCTGAACTCACCCAACGACGTGGTGGTGGCCCGCGACTCCAGCATCTGGTTCACGGACCCGCCGTACGGCATCCTGCCGGGCACAAGGGAAGGCCACGAGGGCGAGCAGGAGTACGGCGGCTGCAACGTCTTCCGCTTCGAGCCGGCCACCGGAACGCTCACTGCCGTCATCACGGACCTGGTACACCCCAACGGGCTGGCTTTCTCGCCTGATGAGTCTGTCCTCTACGTCGCGGACACCGCCGGTCCCAGTTATGGAGTACCCCTGCGAATCGCCACCTACAGTGTGGGCCAGGGCCAGTGCTGCGACCGGACCGGCACTTTGGAGCTGGAGGACGGCCATCCGGCAGACGGCTTGAGGGTGGACGTCGAAGGCAGGATCTGGACCTCGGCCGGCCCTTCGGTCCGTATCTATTCACCGTCCTTTGAACTCCTGGACACCATCGCCGTGCCGGAAACGGTGTCCAACCTGTGCTTCGGCGGTCCGGACGGGCAGGACCTCTACCTCACGGCAACCACCAGCCTGTACCGGATCCGCACCACCACCACGGACGCGGCCGCCCGCACCTTTTCGCCCAACCCCAACTGATCGCGAGGACTCCCATGCAGTACCGGACTTTAGGAAACAGCGGCACCATCGTCACCAACTACGCCTTGGGCACCATGACCTTTGGCGCAGAGGCGACGGAGGAAACCTCCCATGCCATCCTGGACAGCTACTTCGAGGCCGGCGGCAACTTCATCGACACCGCGGACGTATACAGCGCGGGAGTGTCGGAAGAAATCATCGGCCGGTGGCTGGCCAAGCGGCCCGAAGCCAGGGACAGCGCTGTGGTCGCCACCAAGGGGCGCTTCCCCATGGGGACGGCACCGAACGACGTCGGGACGTCCCGCCGGCGCCTGACGCGCGCCCTGGACAATTCCCTCCGCCGCCTGGGCGTGGAACAGATCGACCTTTACCAGATGCACGCATGGGACCCGATCACCCCGCTGGAGGAGACCCTCCGTTTCCTGGACGACGCGGTGGGTAGCGGCAAGATTGCCTACTACGGTTTTTCCAACTTCCTGGGCTGGCAGCTCACCAAGGCCGTCCACGTGGCCCGCAGCCAGGGCTGGAACCCGCCCGTGAGCCTGCAGCCGCAGTACAGCCTGCTGGTCCGGGACATCGAGTTCGAAATCGTTCCGGCCGCGCTCGACGCCGGGGTTGGCCTGCTGCCTTGGTCGCCGCTGGGCGGGGGCTGGCTGTCCGGCAAGTACAAGCGGGACCAGCGCCCGTCCGGTGCAACCCGGCTCGGCGAGAACCCGGAACGGGGGATGGAGGCCTGGAAGGCGCGCAACGAGAACCCGCGGACCTGGGCAGTTCTCGACGCCGTTGCGGACATTGCCTCTGCCCACGGCGTCAGCCAGTCGCAGGTGGCGCTCGCTTGGTTGGCGGACCGGCCTGCAGTGACCTCCGTGATCCTGGGAGCCCGCACCACGGAGCAGTTGGCCGACAACCTGGCCGCCGCCGAACTGGAACTCACTAAAGACGAGATCTCCCGTCTCACGCAGGCCAGCCAGCCCGAAACCGGCGTCTATCCCTACGGGCCGATGGCCCAGGAGCAGCGCAGCCGCAAGAGGGAGGGCGGCCGGTAGCACCTCCGGGGCAGGCCGGACGTGCTCGGGCTTACTCTGCATGCCTGAGCACGTCCGGCAGTTCGTCCACATACACCGTTTGTGGCGGGTCGAAGTAGATCACCAAGACTTCAGCGCCCACCGGGAAGTCACTGGACTTGTCGAACGGGTGGGCGTGGAAGGCCATGATGCCGCCAAGATAGGGCAGCATGACTTCGCCGATGGTGTCCGGGGCGATCCGCCCGGTCACCCGGCCGATTTTTCCGGTCAGGCTTCGATCAACGTTCTTGCGCATCCAGTGATCCTCAAACCCGCTAGGAGCCCTGTGCCCTGGCCGGGCGCTTGGCGTCTTCGCCCTTGCGCAGCGCGGACGCGAGGGCGGGGAGGTAGTCGCCTGCCTGGGCCAGGATTCCGCCCAGCATCTGGTTGACGCCCTCTCCGCCGTTCAGGACGGTCATGTTGCCCACGTGGGAGAAAGGCTCGGCCGCCGCGGCAATGATGGCCGGCATGTTTTCGGCAAGCTGCTGGGATATGACTGCGTCCTGGTTAGTGCCCAACGCTTCGGCGCGCGCCTTGATGCCGTCCGCCTCGGCGAGTGCCTTGGCCTTGATCGCCGAGGCCGCGGCATCACCCTTGGCCCTGGTGGCGGAGGCTTCGGCTTCGCCGGTGACCTTGGTGGCCCCCGCCGTGGCGGCGGCTGCGGTGGCGTTCGCCTGGGCCAGCAGTTCCGTCCGCCTCGCGTTGGCCTGGGCTTCCAGCTCGGTACGGCGGGCCAGTGCCTCCGCGGCGCTGATGTCCGCAGCCTTCTTGCCCTCCGCTTCGGTCCGTGTGGCATAGGCCTTGGCATCGGCTGGCTTCCTGACAATGGTTTGGAGCTTCTGTTCCTCCCGGTCTGCCTCGAGCTTGGCCACCTCCGTTTCCTGGACCACCACCTGCTGCCTTGCCGTCGCTTCGGCCAGCGGCCCGGCCTGGGAGGCGTTTGCCCTGGCGCGCTCGGCGTTGGCCTGCGCCACGGATTGCCTGATCGCGGAAGCGCTCTGCGCGTCAGCAATCAACGCTGCCGCCTCGGCTTCCTTCTCCGCCGCTTCCCGGTTCCGGGTGGCCTCGGCGATCCGGGCCTCCATCTTCACCTGGGCGATATGCGGCTTGGCGATGTTCTGGATGTAGCCCGTCGGGTCCTGGAGGTCCTTGATCTGCAGGGAGTCCACCACCAAGCCCAGCTTCTCCATCTCCACTCCACTGGCGCTGCGCACTTGGGAAGCGAGCTTGTCCCGTTCGCGGATAATCTCCTCCACGGTCATGCTGCCGATAATGGAGCGCAGGTGGCCCTCGAAGACGTTATATACCTGGCTTTCCATTTTTGGCTGCTGGCCCAGGAAACGGCGGGCCGCATTGGCGATAAACGGTGGGGCATCACCAATTTTGTAAATGACCACGCCCTCCACAATGACCTGGATGCCCTGGGAAGTAACGCAGGAAACCTTGAGCTCGGTTTCATTCAATGTCAGCGACAGCGGCCGCACCGTCTGGAGGCCGGGCAGGACCAGGGCACCTTTGCCGGTGACGATCTTGAAGTCCATTCCTTCCCGGGTTTCCAGGGTTCCGCGGGTCAACCCGGAAATTATGAGGGCCTCATTGGGTTCAGCTACTTTCCACATCAGCTTTGTGGCCAACCAGATAAAGGCGATGGCAAAAAGTACCCCCAAAATGATGGAAATAAGCGGGAAGAACGGCGCAAAGTCCGGCATAACCAGATCCTTTCGATGCCCTGAAGTGTCATCAGGGAAAAGCCCTAACAAATGCAGCCGTCCATTTACCGCAGCGTTGAAGTGCCCTCAATTCCGGCGTTCAAGGCCAGCTGTTGTAGACAGTCTGGTTGGGCCCCGCCCAAGAGTCCAGAGATGGGCTGATATTTGCCTGCGGCAACGGAAAAAGACTGACGACGGCGGCACGCGGCTTTCGTGGCCAGGCCCCGGGCCGCCGGGGCGGACCACGTCAAGAGGGGAGGCTTTCCTCCCGGTAGCCAAGGGCTGCGCTGGCTGCCCTGGCCGCGTCCGCCACCGCCGGACCCAGCCGCCCGACGTCGTCCGGGCCAACGCGCTGGGTGGGAAACCCGACGCCCAGGACTGCGGCCAGGCGCCCGGCGTGGTTGAAGACCGGAGCGCTGATGGAGCCCACGTCCGAGTTCCGCTCGCCGAAGGCCGCATAAAAGCCAGCCGCTTTCGCGTTGTTGACCTGGCTGTCGAGTTTCTCCCACGTATCCGGCGTCGCCGGGGTGTAGCTGGTCAGCTCCGTGTCCTCGAGGGCCTGGCGGGCTTCGGGATCGTAAGCAAGGAAGATCTTTCCCGGAGCCCCGGCATGCATCGGCATGACTTGCCCCACGAGGAAGGGCCGCATCACCACGTGGCGGGTTTCGGCCACTGCAACCACAGTGCGGAAGGCGCCGTCCCGCATGTACAGGCAAGCCGTCTCTCCGGTCCGGTCACGCAGTTCCTGCAGGAAGGGATGGACCAGGCGGACCACATCGAGGCCGAACGTGCCGGGGGTGGCCCACTGGACCAGGCGCAATCCGATCCGGTAGCGGTCTCCGTCGCGGTCAAGGAACCCTTCCCGGACCATGTTCTGCACCAGCCGTTGGCATGTACTCGACGGCAGTCCCGTTTCCCGGACGATCTGCTGGAGAGTTGGTTCCGGGAATTCAATGGAAAAGCAGTTCAGAATCTCGCTGACTTTGCGCAGCACCAGGAGGGGCTGCGCGGATCCGCTGCTTCGCTCTGACGCCAACGTCTTTGTCCCTTGTCTCCAGTGATTTTGCCGGTGTGAGTGGTCATTCTATGGCGCCGCGCCTGGTCAAGATAATCGTTGACATAGGCAACAAGGACCCGCACCATGGGTTGGAGAACCGCATTGCGGGTCCAGCGGCCTGATTCGGAAGCCTCTTTATCCGATATTCGAAGCCAGGCCGGCGCCCTACTACATCTGACCAATGGAGTGATGATGAGTATTCAAGGAGTGACCCGGGAGCAGGCCGTACGGCGGGCCACCGTGGCGAGCGTCGTTGGTACAACCATCGAGTGGTACGACTTTTTCCTTTATGGCACCGCCGCCGCCCTGGTGTTTCCCCAGCTGTTCTTCCCGGGCCAAGTAGCCTTCGCCGGCGTGCTCGCGGCGTTCGGCACGCAGTTTGTCGGCTTCGTGGCCCGGCCCATCGGTGCGGCCGTCTTCGGACACTTCGGTGACCGGATTGGGCGGAAGACAACGCTCATGGCCACGCTTTTCCTCATGGCTTTCGGAACCGTGCTGATTGGCCTGCTTCCGACATACGAAAGCATCGGCGTTGCCGCGCCGGTCCTGCTGGTGCTGCTCCGGATCATCCAGGGCATCGGCGTGGGCGGCGAGTGGGGCGGTTCGGTGCTGCTGAGCATGGAATGGGGCGACCAGGCCCGCCGCGGCCTGTCCGCCTCCTGGCCACAGATCGGGGTGCCGCTGGGACTGGTCCTGTCCACCGGCGTCGTCCGGCTGACTACTGCCGCCACCGGCACTGAGGGATTTGTTGCCTACGGCTGGCGGATCCCCTTCATTCTCAGCATCATCCTGATCGGTGTGGGCCTGTTCGTTCGGCTGCGGGTTATTGAAAGCCCCGAGTTCGACGCCGTACGGCAGTCCAACAAGGTGGTCAGGGCTCCGATCATCGAGGTGATCCGGAGGCAGCCCAAGGAGATCCTCCTGTCCGCCCTGGTGCGTACGTCGGAACAGGCACCCTTCTACCTGTTCATTACCTTCGTGATCACGTACGCCACCAAACAGCTGAAGCTGGACAGCAACTCCATCCTCGATGACACGCTGATCGCAGCGGCTTTGGGGCTGATCAGCGTGCCCCTCTTCGGACGCCTTTCAGACCGTTTCGGCCGGCGCCGCGTCTACGGAACAGGGATCGTGCTGACGGCACTGTTTGCCTTCCCCTACTTCGGGCTGCTGAACACCCGGGACGCCCTGTGGGTAGGTGTTGCGGTGGTGGTCAGCCTGATCCTGCACGACATTCAGTACGGCCCGCAGGCTGCCCTGATCGCCGAAAGCTTCGACACCGACATCCGTTACACCGGCGCCGGACTGGGATACCAGCTGGCCAGTGTGATCGCCGGTGGTCCCGCGCCGCTGATTGCGGCCGCACTGCTGGCAAACTACGGCAACTCGACGTCGATCTCGCTCTACATCATCCTCTGCTGCGTCATCGCCATGCTGGCCCTGATCTTCCTGCCCAGGGCCAAGGGGGCGCTGGCCAAGGACGCCGCTGCCGCCGCGGCGCCCAGGAACCTGTAGGCCGGATGCGGTCTGACTTCGACCCCGGGCAGCTGGGCCCGCGGGAGTTCTACAAGTTCCTGACGTCGGTGGTTGTTCCACGGCCCATCGCCTGGGTGTCGAGCACGTCCCCGGCGGGGGTGGACAACCTGGCACCCCACTCCTTTTTCACCGTTGCCTCGGTGGACCCTCCGATCATCCAGTTCACCTCCGTTGGGGAAAAGGACTCGCTGCGGAACATCGAGGCGACGGGGGAGTTCGTGGTGAACCTTGCGCCGGCCACACTGATCCAGGAGGTCAATGCCACCGGGACGAACTTCAGCTCCGATGTCAGCGAGTTTGATGCCGCGGGCCTCACCCGCGAGCCCAGCGCAGTGGTCCGGCCGCCCCGGGTCAAGGAATCGCCGGCGGTCCTGGAGTGTTCCCTGCACCAGACCCTGCGGATGGGCGACTGCGTCCTGGTCTTCGGGGCGGTGGTACACGGATCAGTCTCAACCGGGGTGCTCCGCAGTGGCCACCCCGACGTCACCGGGCTTGATCCGCTCTCAAGGCTTGGCGGTGATGAGTGGTCCACGCTGGGTCCCATCCAGGACCTTCCGCGGATCCGGGCATCCCAATGGCCCGGCAGCTTCACGCCACGCATCCCGCGGCACCCGGAATAAGGGAGGAAAGCCGACGTATGGCCGCCACCGTAAGTGTTGAGGAAGTGGGATCTGTCGCCACGCTGTCCTTCGGCAGCGGGCAACGGCTCAATGCCCTCGGGCGCGCCGAGTGGCAGGAGCTGGGGAACGCAGTCCACCGGCTGGCAGCCATCCCGTCCCTGCGCGCCGTGGTGGTGCGGGGCAGGGGGGGAATGTTCTGTGCCGGCTTTGACGTGCGCGAATGGGAGGGGCGGACGGACGCGGAGATCAGCCGGACGTTCGACGTGATCGAGGCCGCCCTGCAGGCGCTCGAGGACTTGCCCGTTCCCACTGTGGCTGTTGTAGAAGGAGCGGCTGCCGGCGGGGGCTGCCAGCTGGCCCTGGCCTGCGACCTGCAGCTGCTCACCCCGTCGGCCCGCATCGGGATGCCTGTGGCACGCCTGGGACTGCTGGTTCCGGCCACCTTTGCCAACCGCATGGCGCTGCGGATTGGCCCGTCACGAACCAAGGACCTTCTCTATGGCGGCCGGATGCTGACCGCGGACCAGGCCTGGTCCACGGGCCTGGTCACCACCTTGGCCCCTGATGAGGACGCCGATGCGGCGCTGGATGCGATCCTCGACAATTGGAAGGAAGGTTCGGCGGCGTCGCTGCGGGCATCAAAGGCAGCGGTGAATGCGGGTCTTGGCCTGTTGACGGACGCCGGCCGCCGGGCAACACCGGGGCCCGCAGTGGATCCCGCCGAGTTCCAGGGCCGCGTCAAGGGCTTTCTGTCCCGTCAGCGAAAATTCCCTTAACCAAGGCTCCGTCAGGGCCTGCCCCCGTGTGAGGGGCGTACCCCGGGAAAAGGCTGCTGCGCCGCTTCGAGGACGGTGACGTCCAGGGCCATCCGGTGTCTCCGGCCCAGGCTGCCGCACAGGGCGTTGTGCAGCCCGTGCGTCACCAGCCTCCGCCTGGTCAGGAACCGGAATTCCGCCCTATCGGAAGTCACTAGGTCCACAATGGGCCATGCAGCTTCGTCGGCGCTCTGGCCCCAGAGTCCGACGACCACCGGCAGGGCGCTGAGGCGGTACTGGTACCCGGGCTGGGACGTCACCCGGGCCAGGAGGTCGGTCCGGACCAGGCCGGGGTTGATGCCGTGCACCCTAACGCCAGTGCCTTTGGTTTCCAGACGCAGTGTCTCCGTGAACTGGCGGACCCAGCGCTTGCTTGAGGCGTACGCGTTCTGCAGCGCCACCGGTCCGCGGTCGCCCTGGCCGTACAGATTCACCAGGTCGCCGTGGCCCTGGGCAAGGAACACAGGCAGGGCCACGCGGGCCCCATGAAAGGTCCCCAGGATGTTCGTTCGCACCACGTGGGTGAAGTCAGCCACGGGCGTGGAGGCCGTGGGCCCGAACACGCCGGACACGCCTGCGTTGTTGACCCAGATGTCCAGCGTTCCCCGGCTGAGGGCCTCGTCGCGGATCGCCTCGACGTCCCCTGGCTCTCCGGTGTCGCAGCGCATCCCCGACGCCGCGATGCCTTCAGCCTGCAGGCGTCCGACGGCGGCAGCAACGCCGTCGTCCGACCTGGACGCCAGCACCACTGCTGCGCCGTGCAGGCCCAGAGCCCGTGCCATGGCAAAGCCGAGCCCGCGGGACGATCCGGTCACCACCGCTACGCGGCCTCGAAGCACGTCACTGGCAAGGGCGCTGCGTTGTAAACGCATCCCTCAGTGATACGCGCCGGCGGGGGAGAGGGCAAGGGGGCCGGGGCTACCGCTCCCTGCCCGCAGAACGGGCCCGGAGTGCGGCGGCCAGGTAGGGTGCGGTGCGGCTGTTGGTGGAACGCGCGACGGCGGCCGGGTCACCGGCGGCGACGATCTCCCCGCCGGCGTCACCACCGGCGGGCCCCAGGTCCATCACCCAGTCGGCGGCGGCCACCACATCCATCCCATGCTCCACCAGGACCACGGTGTTGCCAGTGTCCACCAGTCGGTTGAGCTGCGCCATCAGGAGTTCGACGTCCGCGGGGTGCAGTCCCGTGGTGGGCTCATCCAGCAGGTACAGTGTGTGCCCGCGCCGGGCGCGCTGCAGCTCTGTGGCCAGCTTGATCCGCTGCGCCTCGCCGCCGGAGAGTTCGGTGGCGGGCTGGCCCAGCCGGAGGTAGCCCAGCCCCACGTCCTGCAGCGTCTGCAGGGAACGTGCCGCGGTGGGAACACCCGCCAGGAAACCGGCGGCGGCGTCGACCGTCATGCCCAGCACCTCGGCGATGTTCCTGCCCTGGTAGGTGACCTCCAGGGTCTCCGGGTTGTAGCGCGAGCCGTGGCATTCCGGGCACGGACCGTAGCTGCCGGGCAGGAAGAGCAGTTCCACTGCCACGAACCCTTCGCCCTGGCAGGTCTCGCAGCGCCCGCCGGGCACATTGAACGAGAAACGGCCGGGCCCGAAGCCCCGGCTCCTGGCAGCCTCGGTGGCAGCGAACTCCTTGCGCACGGCGTCAAACAGTCCGGTGTAGGTGGCCAGGTTGGAGCGCGGGGTGCGGCCGATGGGTTTTTGGTCCACCTTGACCAGGCGGTCGATCCGCTCCAAGCCAGTCACGGAGCCCACGGTCAGGGGCTCCTTGTCTTGGGCAGAATCCGGGTCCTGCTCATCGGCTGCAGGCCCGGCCCCGGACGCCATCCGCAGTGCCGCGCCGGCCACGCCGGCCAGGACCTGGCTGACCAGGGTGGACTTCCCGGAACCGGAGACACCGGTGACCGCCGTCAGGACGCCGAGTGGAAAAGCCGCGTCCAGGTTTCGCAGGTTGTGGCGGCTCACATCGCGCAGCTCAAGCCAGCCCGCCGCCCGCCGGGGCGCACCCTTGCCGGCGTCAGCGCCGCCGTCGACCGTTGCCGCTTGCCGTTCCTCCCGGAACTCTCCCTCCTGGAAAAGGAACGGCCGCGTCACGGACTCCTGCACTGCCTTGAGGCCCTGCACCGGGCCGCTGTACAGCACCTCTCCGCCGTCTTCGCCCGCACGGGGTCCCACATCCACCAGCCAGTCCGCGCGGCGGACCAGGTCCATGTTGTGCTCCACCACGAACACGGAATTCCCGGACGATTTGAGCTGGTCCAGTACAGCAACAAGGGGTTCGGCGTCTGCCGGGTGCAGGCCTGCGGACGGTTCATCGAGCACGTAGATCACGCCGAAGAGCCCGGAGCGCAGCTGCGTGGCAATCCGGAGCCGCTGCATTTCGCCGGGGGAAAGCGTTGGCGTGGGCCGGCCCAGCGCGAGATAGCCTAGGCCAAGCTCCAGCAGCACGTTGATGCGCTGCAGCAAGTCCCGGGTGATGGCCACTGCCACTTCGTTGGACTCGGAGGAGTGCTTTCGGGAGGCGGTTCCCGCAGCGGCCAGTTCCGTGGTGGGGCGGATAAGCTCCGCCAGTTTGGCCATGGGCACGGCGTTGAGTTCGGAAATGGTGTGGCCGGCGAAGGTCACCGCCAGAGCCTCGGGCCGGAGCCCCGTCCCGCCGCAGCGGGGGCACGCTCCCGTCTCCATGAACCGCAGCACCTTCTCCCGCATTGCAGGGCTCTTGGAATCGAGCAGCGTGTGCATCACGTAGCTCTTGGCGCTCCAGAACCTGCCTTTGTAGGGCTTGGCCACGCGGTCCCGCTGCGGCGTCACTTCCACCACGGGCTGTTCTTCGGTGAACAGGATCCAGTCGCGCTGCTTCCGGGGCAGCTGATGCCAGGGGGTGTCGACGTCGTAGCCCAGGTGCGTCAGGATGTCGCGCAGGTTCTTGCCCTGCCAGGCGCCGGGCCAGGCCGCGATTGCGCCGTCGCGGATGCTGAGGGACGG
The DNA here is from genome assembly GCF_006715285.1 of Arthrobacter sp. SLBN-83. Classification (NCBI taxonomy): domain Bacteria; kingdom Bacillati; phylum Actinomycetota; class Actinomycetes; order Micrococcales; family Micrococcaceae; genus Arthrobacter; species Arthrobacter sp. SLBN-83. Next base: position 3,853,356 of record NZ_VFMX01000001.1, on the reverse strand, counting down.
GTCTGGAACCAGTGAGGCTTCAGTGACGGTGTGGGCAGTACCCAGTCCATGGCACTCCGGGCAGGCGCCGGCCGCGGTGTTGGGGGAGAAGGCGTCCGAGTCCAGCGAAGGCGCCCCGTCTGGGTAGGTGCCTGCGCGGGAGAAGAGCATGCGCAGCGAATTGGACAAGGTGGTGACGGTTCCAACAGTGGACCGGGAGGTGGCAGTGCCGCGGCGCTGTTGGAGCGCGACGGCGGGCGGCAGCCCGGTGACCTGTTCCACCTTGGGGTTGTGCCCCTGCTGGATGAGCCGGCGGGCGTAAGGTGCCACCGATTCGAAGAACCGGCGCTGCGCTTCGGCATAGATGGTGCCGAACGCGAGGGACGACTTGCCGGAGCCGGAGACACCGGTGAACGCCACAATCGCATCCCGCGGCACGTCCACGCTCACGTTCCGCAGGTTGTTTTCGCGGGCCCCACGCACCCGGACGAACCCGTCTTCGGCGTGGCCGGCCGCACTGGAGGGTAGGGCCAGGGCGGTCAGTTCGTCGGGGTTCTGTTTGGCGTACACCGGTTCGACTGTAGTGCCGATCCGGAGATGGCCGGAATTTCAGGACCTGTTGGGCCGGCGCGGGCGGATTTACACTGAAGCATTCCGCGACGCTGGCAGGCCGGGGGAAGCTGACCGGGGAAGAGAAGATCAACTACATATTTGGGAAGGGCCGGCCATGGGCAACGCATCGCAGGGAGCTAACAGGGCAGTATCGGAGGCCGCATCCGCGACCCGCAGCCCGGCGGTCCGCATGCTGGCCCGGGCAGGATTTGTCTTCATCGGCCTGGTCCATATCCTGATCGGCGTCATTGCCCTGCAACTGGTCCAGGGCCGGGGCGGCGAGGCCGACCAGTCGGGGGCAATCGGAACCCTGGCATCGAAGCCGGGAGGCGGCATCCTGCTGTGGGCCGGCGCCGTGGCCTGCGGCGCCCTCGCCTTGTGGATGCTCAGCGAAGCCTTTTATGGTGCCCGCAGCGAGACGGAGTCCAAGAAGAAGGTGAAAGAGGCGGCCACCGCCGTGGGCAAGGCCGTGGTGTTTGGTTTCCTGGCCTTCACCTTTGCCGTCTTCGCCGCCGGTGGCAGCAAGAACTCCAGCCAGTCGGCCAGCGACTTTACAGCAAAGCTGATGGGAGCGCCTGCCGGGGTGGTGTTTGTCATTGTCGTGGGGCTGGCGATCGTCGCTGCCGGCGTCTTTTATGCCTATCGGGGTGTTTCCAGGAAGTTCATGGAGGACCTGCAGGATCCGGGCAGTGCCCGCACGGCCGTTGAATGGCTCGGAACAGTCGGCTATGCGGCCAAGGGCGTGGTGCTCGCCGCCGTCGGTGTCCTGATTGTCGTGGCTGCTGCCACCGCCGACCCCTCCAAATCCTCGGGTCTCGACGGCGGCCTGAAGGCCCTCGGCTCGCAGCCTTACGGGGTGTTCCTTCTCGCCGCCATCGCCGCCGGGCTTATCTGCTACGGCGTGTATTCCATGGCACGGGCACGCTACGGACGGTTCTAGACCCAGCCTTGCCAGTCCAGTCGGGAATTACGGGGTCCCAGGCGCCCGGCCGCGTACGGCGGCCAGGGCCGCGCCCAACGGGAGGTGCACTGCAGGCCCGTGGCCGGGGAGGATTACCGAGGCGTCCACTCCCTCCAGTTTCCGCAGGGCGGCCAGGGCCTCGGCCGGGTCTGAGTGATACATCCTGTGCAGCATTTGCGGGCCGCTGGTCCGGCTGATCGGGTGGCCTGTGGCGAACGAATCACCGACGGCGATGACGCCGGCCGCAGGAAGGAGGAGTGCCGCGTTGCCTGAAGTATGTCCGGGCAGCGAGACAGCTTCCGGCCTGCCGGGCAGGGCCCGGAGAGCGGCGTCGTCCCATGCCTTTGCGCAGGAAACAGGCTTGGCCGCCAGCGCCCCGGCCTTGATGGCGTGCAGCATCCAGCGCAGGACGCGGGGCCGCCATGCACGGCGCAGTACCTGGGCAAGGCTGACCTGGTGCTTTTCCGTCCCGCGTACGTGGGCCAGTTCTTCGGGGGCGCACAGTACCGGCGTTCCGAACTCCTCAGCGAAGTACGCCGCCGAGCCGGTGTGGTCCACGTGGCCGTGCGTGACCAGCAGCGCAAGGGCGTCGGCAGGGTCCAGGCCCAGGTAGCGGAGTGAGGCGAGGACGTGGTGGCGGTCAGCGGGGTAACCGCTGTCGATCAGGATGAATCCCGTCCCGTCCCGGACGACGATCCAGTTGGCGGCCGGGCCTTCAGCGAAGTAGACGCCGGGTGCCTGAACGGAAAGGCTGGTTGCGGGGTTCCAGGGGGTTTGCTGCTGCACGGGGTCAAGGGTAGCTGCTCGAGCGCGGCGGGACGCCCGGGTGCCCGCCTGCCCCCAACGGAGGCGGACGGGGTACCTAATGCCCTAAGACTTCCTGTGCAGTCGCTGTGCATCCTGTTGATTCTGGTCACCTTCGCCCTACAGTGATCCCACAATTGCCTACGATTGGACACGGACAAAGAACAGATCAGCGGCAGCGAGTCAGCTGCCGCCACGCATTTCCAGGGAGGAGGCAGCACCCATGCACCACAATGCGTACCTCCACGCGCATCCCGGGCGTCTTTTGGCGGCGGGAGCTGTTGCCCTTCTCCTGGCCATCACATCCGGAAGCACCGCCCAGACCCAGCCATCCGCCACGGAGGCGCCTCCGGTCCGCGTGGTGGTGGTGGGGGACTCGCTGAGCACCGGCCACGGTACCTCTCCGCAGCAGGCCTGGCCTGCGCTGATGCGGAAGGACCCGGAGGTGGCCGGCCTGGAAGTGGTCAACGCCGCCGAGGACGGAAGCGGCTACCTCAGCCTGGGCGACTACAACGGAACTTTCGGCAGCCAGGTTGAAGATTTCGTCACCCCGGACACGGGGATCGTGGTCTTCTTCGGGTCCGAGAATGACCTGGGCTACCCGCCGGCCGATCTAGGCAGCGCCGCCTTGGCAGCCATGGACCGGGCGGAAACCCTGGCCCCCGAGGCCAGAATCATCGTGGTGGGCCCGCCGTCGTACACCACAACCCCGGACCCCGGGCTGGTGGAGATCAGCGACCAGCTCAAGGCCGCTGCACTGCAGGCGGGCGGGGAGTTTGTGGACCCCATCGCCGAGGGCTGGATCAGCGATGATTTTGACGACCTGATTGGTCCGGACGGCGACCATCCGACCGTTCAGGGGCAGCACTACCTGCTGGACCACATCGGCGCCTACCTTGAGCAGGCAGCCCCGGCGGCTGCAGCGGCACTGGAAGGGCGCCAGGACCCGCGCAAGGCTGCAGCCTAGGTGCACGGCAAGGACCACTAAAAGGCCTGGACCCAAGCGCCTGGACTGCATCACCTAGACCAAAGGCCAGGGGTAGCGCATGCCCGTGCGGTCCACGGGGAGGACCCCTTCCTGCAGCATGCGCTGGACCCGGCGCTGGAGCGCGGCCACCTCGGCGTCGTTGAGCAGCTCGGCCAAGTCGGCCGGCACCGTAGTGGCCAGGGGGCTGATGTCGTCGAGCAGGGCCTCTGGAATGGGCTCGCCGGCGAAGTCCCAGATCACCGTCCGCAGTTTGAACGCGGCCGAGAAGCACAGGCCGTGGTCGATGCCCCAGATATGGCCGTCGGCGCCGCGCAGCACATGCCCGCTTTTCCGGTCCGTATTGTTCGCCACGTAGTCGAACAGGGCGATCCGCGCCAGTGCGCCATGCGTTTCGGGGGAGTCTTCGTACAGGGTGAAGTAATGCTCCCCGAGGTCGCCTTCGATAAACCACTGCAACGAGCCCACCCCAAGCGGTGCGTCTGTGCGGACCACCGTAGGTGGGACGATTCCCCACCCCAGTGCTTCGCTGAGCAGGTACGCGGCGCGCTCGCGGCGGTGCAGGCCGGCGTCGAAATCTGCGAGCGGACGTTCGCCGGCAACTGGTTTGTAGACTGCCCAGGCGGAGTCGTCCCCGCACGAAAGCTCCGCGAGGAAGGTGGCATTGCTGCCGCTCATGATGCGGCCCAGCAGCTGCACGCGGCCTTCCGTGAGGAGGGTCAGTTGACGTTCAGGCACCACGGGCTCCATGCGGATCCACGCCTGGTCACGGCGCCCTCAGCCCGCTAAGTGGTTCAGACGTCGAATTCACCGTGAGTACGGCGGGTGCCTGGCCGTCGGTGTAGGAGATTGCCGAGACCGACGCCGGGCTGATCATGATGCGCTGGAAGAGGTCCAGGTGGGTGCCCAGCGCGTGGGCCACGGCAGCCTTGATGGGGTCTGCATGGGAGAAACAAACGACGACGGAACCCGGGTGGGCGGCCCGAAGGGCGTCCAGCGTGCCGACGATCCGGGCCTGCATCCCGGAGAATCCCTCGCCATTGGGAAAGCGGAAAGCGGACGGGTTGTGCTGGACGGTTTGCCACTCCGGGAGGCCGGTCAGGCCGGCGAGCGCCGCACCTGTCCAGTCGCCAAAGTCGCACTCCAGGAGCCCGGCATCCTCGCTGATAGTGAGCCCGGCACGGGCAGCGGCCGGCTCGGCTGTCTCCCGTGCCCGTTCCAGCGGCGAGGAATAGATGGCGTGCACGGGCAGGCCGGAAAGGCGTTCGGCCACGGCGTCGGCCTGGGCGCGCCCACGCTCGGAAAGGTGCAGCCCCGGGGCGCGGCCGGGCAGGACCGTACCAGTGGTGGGCGTCTGGCCGTGCCGCACTAAAAGGATCAAGGTGCTCTGTGTCACGCGATCAAGCTTACGGCCGGCTCCGGGGAATCTGGAGGAATCTCTCGATTAGCCGCAGGGCGGGGCTTACGGTAGAGAGGTGACTGATCGCCCCGATATCTACACCGTTGGTGAACTCCGTGCGGCAGGCTACGTCCTCAAGGACCTTCGCCACGAGATCCGCGACAATCTCCTCGCCGCCCTGGCGGAGGGGCGGGACCCCTGGCCGGGCCTGTACGGGTTCAGCAGGACGGTTATTCCGCAGCTTGAGCGGGCCTTGATCGCAGGCCATGACATTGTCCTGCTGGGCGAGCGCGGCCAGGGCAAGACCCGCCTGCTCCGTACGCTGGCCGGGCTGCTGGATGAATGGTCGCCCGTAATTGAAGATTCGGAGCTCAACGAGCATCCGTTCGAACCGATTACCGAACAGTCCCGTACCCGTGCCGTCACCGAAGGGGACCGGCTGCGGGTTGCCTGGCGGCACCGTTCGGAGCGCTACGTCGAGAAACTGGCAACGCCGGACACATCGGTGGCAGACCTCATCGGCGATGTGGACCCCATGCGCGTGGCCGAAGGCCGGCGCCTGGGCGACCCCGAAACCATCCACTACGGCCTCATCCCGCGCTCCAACCGCGGCATCATCGCCATCAATGAACTGCCGGACCTTGCCGAACGCATCCAGGTGGCCATGCTCAACGTCATGGAGGAGCGGGACATCCAGATCCGCGGCTACGTGCTGCGGCTGCCGCTGGACGTGCTGGTGGTCGCATCCGCCAACCCGGAGGACTACACCAACCGCGGCCGGATCATCACGCCGCTAAAGGACCGCTTTGGTGCGGAGATCAGGACGCACTACCCGATCGAACTGGAAGACGAGGTCTCTGTCATCAGGCAGGAGGGCCGGCTGGTGGCGGATGTCCCGCCATTCATCCTGGAGATCCTGGCCCGCTACACCAGGGCGCTCCGGCAGTCGCCGGCGATCAACCAGACCTCCGGTGTTTCCGCCCGGTTCGCCATTGCCGGGGCGGAGACCATCGCGGCCGCTGCCCTGCGTCGGGCCAGCCTGCGGGGTGAGGACCAGGCTGTGGCCCGGATCATCGACCTGGAACCCGCCGTGGAGGTCCTGACCGGGAAGATCGAGTTCGAGTCGGGTGAGGAAGGGCGGGAACAGGGCGTCCTTGACCACCTGCTGCGCAACGCCACCGCCGAAGCAGTCAGGGCCCACTTCCAGGGGCTGGACATGGGCCCGCTCGTGGCCGCCCTCGACGGCCACCGGACTGTCAGCACCGGCGAGCAGGTCACAGCCCGGGAGTTCCTTGGCAACCTGCCGTCGCTGAATGGCTCCGGCCTCTACGACGAAATTGGCCGGCGCCTCGGTGCGGTGAACGACGGCCAGCGCGCCGCCGCCGTCGAACTTGCCTTGGAAGGCCTGTACCTGGGCCGGCGGATCTCCAAGGAGTCCGACGACGAGGAAACCATCTACGGCTAAGCCCAGGAGGCACCATGGCCATCCACAAACGGCACGCCAAGTACGGCCGGTACACCGGCGGCCCGGACCCGCTTGCCCCGCCGGTGGACCTGGCCGAGGCCCTCGACGCCGTCGCCGAGGACGTCATGGCAGGCTATTCGCCGCGCCACGCCTTGCAGGAGTTCCTGCGCCGGGGTGGCCGGAACCGCGACGGGCTGGACGACCTTGCCCGGCGCGTCCAGCAGCGGCGGCGCGACCTGCTCGGCCGGCACCGCCTGGACGGCACCCTGGACGAAGTGAAGAAACTCCTGGATACTGCCGTGCTGGAAGAACGCAAGCAGCTGGCCCGGGATGCCATGATGGACAACACCGACCGTGCCTTCCGGGAAATGCAGCTGCAGAACCTGCCGCCCTCCACCGCCGCCGCCGTCAATGAGCTGGCGTCCTACGACTGGCAATCCAGTGCAGCACGCGAAGCGTACGAACAAATCAAGGACCTGCTGGGCCGGGAAGTCCTTGAACAGCGGTTCGCCGGAATGAAGCAGGCGCTGGAGAGCGCCACCGATGAAGACCGCGAGGCCGTGGGCGCCATGCTTCGGGACCTCAACGAGCTGCTGGGCAAGCACCGGCGCGGCGAAGACACCGAGGCGGACTTCCAGGAGTTCATGGCCAAGCACGGCCAGTACTTTCCGGAGAACCCGCAGTCAGTCGAGGAACTGGTGGATGCCCTGGCGCAGCGCGCCGCCGCTGCCCAGCGGCTCCTGCAGTCCATGACCCCGGAGCAGCGCGATGAGCTGATGCGCCTGTCTGCCCAGGCCTTCGGCTCACCCGAACTCATGGCCCAGCTCAGCGAGCTCGACGCCGCCCTGCAGGCACTCCGGCCGGGGGAGGACTGGAACGGATCGGAACGCTTCGAGGGGCAGGAAGGCCTGGGACTGGGCGACGGCACCGGGGTGCTCCAGGACATCGCGGAACTCGACGAACTGTCGGAGCAACTGTCCCAGAGCTACAACGGCTCCCGGCTGGATGACCTGGACCTGGACGCCCTTGCGCGCCAGCTTGGGGAAAACGCCGCGGTAAGCGCCAGGACGCTCGCGGAGATTGAGCGGGCCATGCAGGACGGCGGCTACCTGCGGCGCGGGGCAGACGGCGACCTTCGGCTGTCTCCGCAGGCGATGCGCCGGCTGGGAAAGTCGCTGCTGCGCGACGCTGCCAGGCAGCTGTCCGGGCGGCAGGGCAGCCGGGACACCAGGATGGCAGGGGCCGCGGGTGAACTGACCGGGTCCAGCAGGCAGTGGGAGTTCGGCGACGCCGAGCCCTGGGACGTCACCCGCACCATGACCAACGCCATCCGGCGGACCATGGCCGACGGCGGCGACCCGGCCCGCGGACTGCGGCTTGCGGTGGACGATATCGAAGTAGCGGAGACGGAAGCCCGGACCCAGGCCGCCGTTGCCCTGCTGGTGGACGTGTCCTTCTCCATGGCCGCCGAGGGGCGGTGGGTTCCCATGAAACGGACGGCGCTTGCGCTTCACCACCTGGTGTCCACCCGCTTCCGCGGCGACCGGTTGCAGCTGATCACGTTCGGCCGCTACGCGCAGTCCATGGACATTGGCGAACTGACAGCGCTGCCAGCCCTGCGCGAACAGGGAACCAACCTGCATCACGGCCTGCTGCTGGCGGGCCGCTTCTTCCGCCAGCACCCGTCCATGCAGCCCGTCCTGCTGGTGGTCACGGACGGCGAACCCACAGCGCACCTGCTGCCCGACGGGGACTCCTGGTTCAACTGGCCGCCGGATGCCGAGACCATCCGGGCCACCATCGGGGAACTGGACCGGCTTGGCCGCATGGGGGCCCAGACCACCTTTTTCCGCTTGGGAACCGACCCCGGCTTGGAACGGTTCATCCAGCGCATGGCGCGGCGCGTGGATGGCCGCGTGGTGGCGCCCGAGGTGGGCGATCTTGGGGCCGCAGTGGTGGGCGAGTACCTCCGCGCCCACGTCCGCAGCGCCTATGCCGATGGCGACTGGTTCTGACCCGCCATGGCCGAGCTGATGGTGGACCTGATCATCACCCTGGACGGGTGCGCCTCCGGCGAGGGCTGGCCGGGCTGGTGGGGCCTGGAGGGTCCGGAATACCTGGCCTGGCTCCAGCAGGAGGCCCGTACCCAGCGCACCTATCTGATGGGGGCCAACACCTACCGCCTCATGTCCGGGATGTCGGAGGACGCAGCGGCCGGGGGTACAGGCTACTCCGAGGACGAGAGCGCTTCGTTGACGGGCCTCGCTGCCGTTCCCAAGGTGGTCTTTTCGGCCAGCCTGGCGGCGCCCCTCCAGTGGCCGAACTCCGAGCTGGTGGCCGGTGACGCCGTTGAGGCCGTCAGGCAGATGAAGCAGGTCCATGCGGGACCCTTGAGTACCCTGGGCAGCCTCAGCCTTTGCCGGTCCCTGGTGGCAGCCGGCCTGGTGGACCGCTTCCGCCTGGTTGTCTTCCCCCTGATCACCGGCCGCACCGGAAGCGAACGGATCTATGACGGCTACCCCGACGTTGCCCTGGAGATGGTGGACAGCAGGACCTTCGACGGACGCCTCCAGCTGCTCGAGTACATCCCGCGCGTGATCGACGCGCCGCAATGGAGGGGACAGGCGTAGCGCCCTGCTCGCCAGGTTACCGGGAAAGCACCACGACTTCAGTTTCGTAGGCCTGCGAGGAGCGCATGGTGCCGCGGAACCAGCACACCGCGTGCACCCCGGCGTCTCCGGGCGGCACTATTGGACGAAGGTTGTTCACCCGGGAGTTGGCCGTCACTGCCTCCCACTCCCACGTGGCTCCGCCGTCCCGGGTCCGGCCGGCGTAAATCTCGTAATGCGCGGTGGCGTCACCAGTCCGGGGATCGACCGGAGCGGAGATGTACACCCGGTCCAGGTCGTAAGGGTCCACCGCACCCAGCCCGGTGTAGTCCTGTTCGTGGGGGAGCAGGGCCGGACCGGCGGCTGCGAGAGGGTGCAGCTGCCAGCGCGTCCCGTCGAAGCGCGCGTAGAGCAGGCGGTGATCGTCGACGTCGAGCACCTGCTCCCGCTCAAGGGCGCCGTTGACGTCGTTCGCCCGGCAGCTGATGATGGCGGCCAGCTGCGGACCCTGGCCGCGGAGGTCGACAGTCCAGCCGTGGGTGAGGACGTCCCCGTCGAGTTCGGTGCCTGCCTGGAAAACCGTGCTGAGGGAGCTCTGGTTGATGCCGGCGGAACCGAGCAGGGGCTTGGACACCACCTGGCCCTGTCCGTCGTGCAGCGCGTTGTCCCGGATAAAGCCGTGATAGATGCTGTTGTTGAAGTCGCGGGGGTGGTGGTCCGTGGTGATGAGGTCGATGCGGTCGGTGCCGTTGCCGAAGTAGCGGGTGTAGCCGTTGACGTAGCCCACCTTGGGCCGGGTGAAGAGCTTTCCGCCGAAACTCCAAGTGGTGCCGTCGTCCTCCGAGACCATCATGGTGGGGTCGTCGTTGATGGCCCGGACAAAGTTGTACACGCGGGACTCGGAGTCCAGGCGGTGCAGGTTGGAGTAGGTGGCTCCGCGCCCGTCCGCCAGTTCCGTCCAGTCGAAGCACTGTTCGGCGCCCCATTCGGAGGCATCGTGGGGCTGCGTGGAGATCCGCCAGCGGGAAACGTTGTCCGTCTTGTGCTTGGCGTACATGGCCAGGTACCGGCCGTCCGGCCTGATCAGCAGCGCAGGGGCGTCGTGGTCGTCAGGCTCCAGCTTCCGGTGCAGGACATGCACCGTGCTCTGCCCGGTGGCCAGGTCCAGGACTGCGATTTCGATGTTGCCGCCCCGGCTTTCGCCGCCCGGGCCTTCCGGGGCAGCCACGGAACCCACCAGCAGGGTGTTGGCAACGGGATCGACCACGGCCCGCTCGTCCTGGAACCAGCACCATGCTCCGTTGTCATTGATTGAGATCGGGTCCGGGGACATGGCACTCCTGGTGTGGATGGGAAAGCGTATTCCGTAATCCTTACCCATGCTTCTTCCGGGGTCAACGCTTTTGCACAGCCCATCCCGGGTCAACAGCCGCTTCGGTCACCGGTCCGCCTCCTGCCGTACGGAGCCATTCCGTGTCAGGATCAAGGTATGCCCCAGCGCCTTATGCTGCTCGACACTGCCTCCCTGTACTTCCGTGCCTTCTACGGCCTGCCGGACACCATCCGCCGTCCGGACGGAACGCCGGTCAACGCCGTCCGCGGGCTGCTGGACATGATCGCCCGCCTCACCACCGACTACCAGGCCACCCACCTTGTAGCCTGCTGGGACGACGACTGGCGGCCCCAGTGGCGCGTGGACCTGCTTCCCACCTACAAGGCCCACCGCGTGGCCCGGGCGGTACCGGACGGCACCGACGTCGAGGTGGTCCCGGAGGGGCTCGAAGCGCAGCTGCCCATGATCCGGCGGGTGCTGGAGCTGGCCGGCATCGCCATCGTGGGCGCGGCACAGCATGAGGCCGACGACGTCGTGGGCACCTATGCGAGCCAGGCTGCCTTTCCCGTAGACGTCGTTACGGGCGACCGCGACCTCTTCCAGGTCTGTGACGACGACCGCGGAGTCCGGGTCATCTACACCGCCCGCGGCATGAAGAACCTCGAAGTCATCACCGAAGAAAGTGTGGTGGCCAAGTACAAGGTCCTGCCCCAGCAGTACGCCGACTATGCCACCTTGCGCGGGGACGCCTCCGACGGCCTTCCCGGTGTGGCGGGAATCGGCGAGAAGACGGCGGCCTCCCTGCTGCTCAAGCACGGCACCCTGGAACGGTTGCTGGCTGCGGCGGAAGATCCCGACGGCGGGGTGTCCGGGCCCGTCCAGGCCAAGCTTGCCGCCGCCGCCGCGTACCTGGAAGCAGCCCCCGCCGTCGTCCGTTTGGTGCGCAACCTGGAACTGCCCACCCTGGACGAGGCAGGCGCCCTGCTGCAACCGGTGGCGGGCGGGCCGCGCGCTGAACTCGAGCAGCTAACAACGGACTGGAACCTGGGCGGATCGGTCCGCCGGCTGCTGGCCGCTTTGGACCAGCGCGGGTAACAGGCGTGCCTGGCGGAGAAGACCGCCTTATGTTGCGTCATCCAAGGACGCGGCAGGCGCTCCGGGATCCCTGCCGGATGACGCCGGATGTGCAGGCGTGACGCTGGGTTGCGGCCCGTGTCCGTTCGTTTCAGGCGGCTTGAACAGGCCTTTTGGGGATGCTTGGGTGAGGTAACGATCCAGACGAGAGGCCTCTTCCATGACAGTCACTTCAGATCTTGCTCCGCGCCGGCTTCGCGACATTTTCGGAACCTTCGCCAGCGGCCTGACCGTAATCACCGGTTCCACCCCGGACGGACCCGCCGGCTTCACCTGCCAGTCCTTTGCATCCCTGTCGCTGGATCCGGCCCTGGTCACGTTCAGCCCGGCGCGCACCTCATCCACGTGGCCGGTGCTGCGGAAGGCCGGTTCCTTCACCGTGAACATCCTTCCTGCAGAGCACCAGCACCTCGCCGGGCAGTTCGCCCGCCCGGAAGCAGACAAGTTCGCAGGAGTCGGCCACACGTCGTCGCCGCTGGGAAGTCCCGTGCTCGATGGTGCGCTCGCCTGGATCGACTGCGAGCTTCACGCGGAGTACGACGGCGGCGACCACACCATCGTGGTGGCCGCGGTGCGCCATCTCCACGCGCGGCACGACGCAGAACCGCTGCTGTTCTTCAGGGGCCGGTACAGCGGGCTTGCACCGGCGGAGGGCCTGCTCGAAGCGTCGCGCTGAGGGGTCCTGCCAACCCATTGGCGGAAGGGCTTGCACCCCCGGGCCCGGGAACGCCGGCCGTCAGCACTCTTGCTTCAGGGCCATCCAGTAGTAAGCTTACTGAGCATTACTAGTAAGCTTGCTGATTAAATGGGATGGGAGCAGGAGCCATGGGCGCAATTTTCGGTACGGCCCTGTCACTGATGCTGACCGTTGGCGGCGCGGCGGTTGCCGCGGAGGGTGGCCCCGGAGCAGCCCAGCACTATCTTGCCGGACATGTGCTCCTCGGACTGGGCATCGGCCTGTTGATCGCCACCATGCTGCGGACGGTTGCCCGGTTCCTCCTTGCCCGGGCCGCTTCGCCCGCGGAGAAGACCATGGCGCTGCCCGCCGGGACTGACCCGGCAACGGTCACCGTGCTGCCCTTGCGGTCCGCCGCTCCCATGCCGATGCGGGGCAGGCATGCAGCCTAAGGTGGAACCGGCCGCGGCACCTGGGCTTGCCGGTGAGGCAGCCGGGGCGCGTCCCGTACCCCTGCGCCGTCGGAAGGCCCATGCCCTGATCGTCCTGTGCTGCACCCTGGTTGCCGCCGCACTGGTGGTTGGAGCGGCGGGCATCCGGTCCGCAGACGCCGACGAAAACGTCCTCCGCGGCTTCCAGATCCGCGTCCTGAGCATCAGCCAGGCGGCGGCAGAGAACAGGATGGACGGGGCGCTGGCCGCCCTGCAGGCACTCGAGAAGGACCTGGGCGACGCCGCGGCAGCAGGCCGGCTCTCCGCTGCACGGTACCGCGGCATCGAGACCGCACTCTCGGCAGTGAAGTCGGATATTGCCACGAAAGTAGCGGCCGCCGCAGCACCTGCCGCGCCGGAACCCAGCGCAGCGGCTCCTGCCCGTCCCGACACCAACCAACTCGCCGACACCGCACAAAGTGAACCCGTCCCCGCGCCCGTTGAACCGGCGGTGCCTGCCGTGGCTCCCGCCCCTGCTCCGGCGGCGGCCGTTCCCGGTGACCAGCGTTCGGACACCGCCAAGGAAGCCAAGGACAAGAACAAAGGCAAGGGGCAGGGCAAGCCCTGAGACCCCAACGGCGGGGCCCACGCCGTCAGGGCAGAATGGACGGATGACTCCACCTGAGGGCTCCCTGACTGCCGACGCTTTCGACCTTGCGGCCATCGGCGCCGGGCTCGCCTTCGAAGCTTCCCTTCCCGCGTTGCGAAGCGCGCTGCAAAGCGGCGGTTCGCCGGGCGCCGCCGTAGTGCAGGCGCCGCCCGGAACAGGCAAGACCACGCTCGTCCCGCCGCTGATGGCGAATCTGTACGGCCGCCACGGGCGCATCGTCGTCACCCAACCGAGGCGCGTTGCCGCCCGGGCCGCCGCCCGCCGCCTCGCCGTTTTGGACGGAAGGGGACCGGAAGCCGGCGGGAAGGGCAGCCGCGTGGGCTACACCGTCCGCGGGGAACGCCATGCAGGCCCCGGCACCCGGGTCGAATTTGTCACCCCGGGCATCCTGCTGCACCGCCTGCTGGCCGATCCCGGGCTGGACGGGACCGCCGCCGTCGTCCTGGACGAGGTGCACGAACGCGGGCTGGAGACGGACCTCCTGGTGGGCATGCTCGCGGAGGTCCGGACGCTCCGGGGCGACCTGGCCGTCGTCGCCATGTCCGCAACGCTGGACGCGCCAAGGTTCGCCGCGCTGCTGGGGGATCCCGACGGCGGCGGTCCGGCACGCGTCGTCGACTGTCCTTCTGTCAACCATCCCTTGGAGGTCCAGTGGCTCCCGGCGCCGACCGCGCGCCTGGACGCCAGGGGAGTAAGCCGCGCCTTCCTGGACCACGTGGCCGCGGCAGCGGCGGACGCCCACGCCCGCGCCCTTGCCGCTGACCAGTCGATTGACGCCCTGGTGTTCCTTCCTGGTGCCAGGGAAGTCTCCCACGTGGCTGCACTGCTCCGTACCCGGACGGGCCGCACCGTGGAGGTCCTCGAACTCCACGGCCAGGTGGGCGCAGCGGAGCAGGACAGGGCGGTGTCGGGGCGCGGTCCCGGAGATCCGCCGCGCATCATCGTCTCCACCGATCTTGCCGAGTCCTCCCTTACGGTGCCCGGCGTCCGGCTGGTCATCGACTCCGGGCTGGCGCGTGAACCGCGGCGCGACTCGGGCCGGGGCATGAGCGGGCTGGTGACAGTTTCCTGCTCCCGCGCATCCGCCGACCAGCGTGCGGGCCGTGCCGCCCGGCAAGGGCCGGGAACCGTGGTCCGCTGTTACTCCCAGCAGGCGTACGGGGCGGCCCCCGCCCACGTGACGCCGGAAATTAGTGTGGCAGACCTGACCGGCGCCGCCCTCACCCTCGCCTGCTGGGGAGCGCCGGGCGGTAAGGGACTCACCCTGCCGGACGCGCCGCCACGGCTGGCGATGGAGGACGCCATCGAGGTGCTCCGCGAGCTCGGCGCCGTGTCCGACGACGGCCACGTGACGAAGGCCGGACGAGCGCTTGCCGGAATACCCGCCGATCCCCGGCTGGCCCGGGCATTGCTCGACGGCGGTGCCTCCCTTGGCCCGCAGCTCGCCGCAGAGGTGGTGGCCGCGCTTTCCGGGGACCAGCGTGCCCCGGGCGCAGACCTGCCCCGCCTCGTGTCCCAGCTCCGCGCCGACCCGGGCCCGGCCGGTCGCCGCTGGGCAGAAGAGGCCAAACGCCTGGCCGGGCTGGCACGGCGGCAAAAGACCGCTGCCGCGGCGGGCCCCGCCATACCTGCCACCGGAGGGGAAGCTGTGGGCGCCGTCGTCGCCCTCGCCTATCCGGACCGGGTGGCCCGACGCGTGCCCGGCAGCGGGGGTGCGGGGCAGTACCTGCTGACCTCCGGCACCCGGGCGGGCCTGCCCGTTGGCAGCAGCCTGTCCGGGGAGGAATGGCTGGCCGTGGCGGAAGTGTCCCGGGCGGAAGGCCGCGACGCTGCCGGCACCGGCGCCGTGATCCGCGCCGCTGCACCGCTCCCGGCCACGGTGGCCGAATGGGCGGCTTCGCACCTGTTGGCCGACACGGTGGATGCGGAATTCTCCGGCGGCCGGGTGAGCGCACGCAGGACCAGGCGGCTGGGTGCCATCGTGCTGTCCGCCACGCCCGTCCGGCCCACGGCTGAGCAGGGCAGGAAGGCCGTGGCGGCGGCGCTGCAGTCCGGGGGGCTCACGGCGCTGGCATGGTCGACGGCGGCATCCTCCTTCCGGCGCCGGCTCGCCTTTCTGCATCGTGGGTTGGGAGAGCCCTGGCCCGACGTGTCGGACGCTGCGCTGCTGGCGCGGGTGGAAGACTGGCTGGGGCCGGAGCTGGAGGAGCTCGCTGCCGGCAAGCCGGTCACTTCCCTTGACCTGGCCCAGCCCCTGCGCCGCCTGCTGCCGTGGCCCGAAGCCGCACGGCTGGACGAGCTTGCGCCGGAAGCCCTTGAGGTGCCCAGCGGCTCCAGGATCCGGATTGACTACCCTGAGCCCGGTGCTGGCGCTGCTGCGCCCGTGGTGGCGGTAAAACTGCAGGAGTGCTTTGGCCTGGCAGAGTCCCCGAGGCTGCTGGGAGGCCGGGTCCCCGTGCTGTTCCACCTGCTTTCGCCGGCCCGCCGCCCCCTCGCCGTCACCGGTGACCTCACGTCATTCTGGTCGGGACCGTACGGCCAGGTACGTGCGGAAATGCGGGGCCGCTACCCCAAGCACCCCTGGCCGGAGGATCCTTGGTCTGCCGCGGCCACCGCGCGAACCAAACAGCGTAAATAGCTGCAAGCCCAGGACGCTCAGGAGTGCCTGGCAATGAAGTCGGCGACAGGGGCGCCCAGGGATGCCCCCACCTCGTCGGCAGGGCGCTTCCTGCCTCCCACCGCGAACGAATGGTCGCCGCCTTCCACCCACTGCAGGACGGCATTGGGCCCGATCCGGGACACGACGTCCGCGAGGATGTCAGCGGTGGCAAAGGTGTCCCGTGTTCCCTGCAGGAACAGCATGGGCGTGGACAGCCCGTACAGGTGTTCGTCCCGGAGCTTCTCCGGTTTCCCCGGAGCGTGCAGGGGGTAGCCCAGGTACACCAGGCCTCCTGTCTCCATGCCCTCGGCAACGGCCATGGACGCCATCCGTCCACCGAACGACTTGCCGGCCACCCACACGGGCCCGCGGTCAGCATGGGCCGCAGCCTGGGCTCGGGCAGTGTCCATGGCTGCCCGCCAGGTTGCGATGGCCAAGGGAGGGCGGTCGGGAAATTTCCGCCCTGCCTCGCGGTAAGGGAAGTTGAACCGCAGGGTGGCCAGGCCGTGGCTGTTCAAGGCATCGGTGAAGCCGCGAAGGAACGGGTGCTCCATGCCGGCGCCAGCGCCGTGTGCCACCACCACGGTAGCCGTGGGATTCGCGGGGCGGGCATAAATGGCGGAAAAGGTGGCGTCACCTGCGGTGATGGTGAGCTGCTGTTCGGTTGCTGGCATGGGTCCATCATGCCGGAGCCCTGCCGGATGTGCCGGTCCCTGCCTGCGCCGGGGTGTACGTTGTCCCCATGGCGAGTGAACAGACCACCATTACTGTCCCAGGTCCCAACGGCGAGCGCGAGATGCGGATTTCCAGCCCCAGCCGGGTCCTCTGGCCGGACCTGGGCCTGACCAAGCTGGACCTGGTCAACTACATCTGCGATGTGGGGGAGGCGTTCATCGCCGCCAACGGGGACCGGCCCGTCTCACTCCAGCGGTATTCGGGCAACATCGACGGCGAGATGTTCTTTTCCAAGAACCCGCCCAAGGGCACGCCGGACTTCATCCGCTCCGTCAAAGTGGTCTACCCCAGTGCCCGGTCCCACCCCCAATTGGTGTTCGATGAGCCTGCCGCCGCGGTCTGGGCCGTCCAGATGAACACCGTGGTGTTCCACCCCTGGCCTTCGCGCGCCGAAAACACGGACAACCCGGACCAGTTGCGCATCGACCTCGACCCTCAGCCCGGCACCGACTTCGACGACGCCGTCCCCGCCGCCATGGTGCTGAAGGAGGTGCTGGCCGAGGCGGGGCTCACCTGCTTCATTAAAACCTCAGGGAACCGCGGACTCCACGTTTACGCTCCTATCGAACCCGTCCGCGAGTTCCTGGACGTCCGGCACGCGGTGATCGCCGCTGCGCGGGAAGTGGAGCGCCGCATCCCGGACAAAGTGACCACCGCCTGGTGGAAGGAAGAGCGGGGCCGGCGCGTGTTCCTGGACTTCAACCAGGCCAACCGCGACCGCACCATCGCCGGCGCCTACAGCCCCCGGGCGCTGCCGCATGCCCCCGTGTCCTGCCCCATCACCTGGGACGAACTGGAACACGCCGACCCGAAGAACTTCACCATCCTCACCGTCCCCGAGCGGCTGAAGACGGTGGGCGATCCCTGGGCGGACTTCGGCGCCCGGCCCGGCACCATTGACACGCTGCTCCAGTGGTGGGACCGCGACTGCAAGGCTGGCCTGGGCGAGATGCCCTTCCCGCCGGACTACCCCAAGATGCCGGGCGAACCGCCGCGGGTCCAACCCAGCAGGGCACGCAAGCAGGACTAGGCCGCACACCCCCTAAAGGGGCACTTTGGCACAGACACGCCGGCCGCCGTCGTACTGGACGACGGCGGCCGGCGGCAAAGTGCCCCGCGACGGCTCGCTGCGGCACTCCCGGGCCTGTTATTCAAACCGGGACGGATCGCCCATGCCGCGTCGGACAACCTCTGCCACCCCGCTGGAGAAGTCCACCACGGTGGTGGGCTCGGCGCCGCAGTCCCCGGCATCAATCACGGCATCCACCTGGTGGTCCAGCCGCTCCTTGATCTCCCAGCCCACGGTCAGCGGTTCCTCCTCATCCGGCAGCAGCAACGTGCTCGACAGCAACGGCTCGCCCAGTTCGGCCAGCAGAGCCTGCACCACCCGGTTGTCCGGGATGCGCACACCCACAGTCTTCTTCTTTGGGTGCAGCAGCCGCTTGGGGACCTCCTTGGTGGCAGGCAGGATGAACGT
Organism: Arthrobacter sp. SLBN-83; assembly: GCF_006715285.1. Classification (NCBI taxonomy): domain Bacteria; kingdom Bacillati; phylum Actinomycetota; class Actinomycetes; order Micrococcales; family Micrococcaceae; genus Arthrobacter; species Arthrobacter sp. SLBN-83. Next base: position 3,835,427 of record NZ_VFMX01000001.1, on the reverse strand, counting down.
GTAGCTGCCCGGCGTGACGGCCTTGATGCTGCGGAATACGTCATTGCTGATGTTTACGAACTGCCCCAGCTGGGCGAAGTCCCGGCAGACCAGCGTGAAATGGTGCTTGTCGTCCAGGTGCCGGATGCTCCTGATCCGGTCCAGGGCCTCCCGGTTTCCCATCTGCGCGCCCAAGGCGTAGCAGGAGTCGGTGGGGTAGGCGATCAGGCCGCCGTCACGGATGATCTTCACTGCCTGGGCAATGGCGCGGGGCTGCGGGTCATGGGGGTGGACATCAAAGAATCGGGCCATGCCCCGAGCCTACGTTCCCGCGGGCCGGGGCGCACGCATCGTTCGCCGCCGGCTGGGGCGGGGGCGGCACGCACCCGCGGTACCAATGGTGGGAGAATGTGCGTCATGGCTAGGGAACGGATCGTCATAGGCCTCAACGGCAGCGGCGACGGAGACCTCCTGGTGCACCGCGCCGCCAAGCTCCTCGAGCGGGCGGGCGGTGGTGACGTCCTTGCAGTCCACGTCCGGACACCGTCCGGCGCGCAGGGTGAATCGCCGCACGCGCTGGAGTCCCAGCGGCGGCTTGTGGCCGGGATGGCCGGCAACTATCACGCGCTTTCGTCCGCCGACGTCGCCGGAGCCCTGCTCGAGTACGCCCGTGCGCATAATGCCACACGCATCCTGGTGGGACAGAGCCGCAACCGGTTTGCAGTGCTGTCCGGCGGCAGCGTTGAAGCCCAGGTGGTACGCGGTGCCGGGGACATCGACGTCCAGGTGGTGCCCCGGCCGGTGGTGTCCCGGGCAATGTCGGCGAGGGGTGCCGGGCAGCGGACCGCACTGGGGCGGCGCAGGGTGATGATCGGGTTTGCGCTCGCTGCCGCTCTTCCGGCCGGGCTGCAACTGCTGCTGGGAGTCTTTGACCACAGTGTGGCCACGGCCGCACTGCTCCAGTTGGCCGGCGCGGTGGCCATCGCCCTGGTGGGGGGCCTCTGGCCGGCGGTGGCGGGAGCCCTCTGGAGCAGCGTGCTGGTCAACTACTTTTCCACACCGCCGCTGCGGGACCTTGCCATCCACGATCCGCAGGACATCCTGTCGCTGGCCGTGTTCGCCGGCGTGGCCGTCGCGGTGGCAGGGGTGGTGGACCGCTCGGCCCGGCGGTCAAAGGAGGCCGCCACGGCACGGGCGGAAGCCGCCACCCTGGCCGATCTGGCCCTTGCAGCATCCCGGGACGAGGACAACCTGACGGGGCTTTTGGCGGAGGCGCTGAGCGTTTTCGGTGCTACAGGCGCTGCTGTCCTGGCCCGGCCGGGCGCCGAATCCGGTGCAGGCAACGGTTCCGGAGGGAGCGGTGATGCTGCGGACACCGCCACGAAGCACGACGCCGGAGCGGACCTTGGTCCGGGCGGCTGGCAGGTTCTTGCCGCGGCCGGGAGCGCAGTGGGCCGGCTGGGCGCGCCACTTGGCGGACCCCTTGGCGCCGGGGCTCCTGGAACCACCGTCGAGCAGGTGGATGAGGAGACCACGCTGGTGCTGCTGGGCCGGGACGTTCCGCCGTCCGGGCGCAGGCTGCTGGCCGCTTTCGCGGTCCACGTCAAAGCCCAGCTCGAGCGCCGCCAGCTGGCAGCCACCCGGACCGAAATGCTGCGCCTCGCCGAGGGGAACGCCATGCGCACGGCCATCCTCCGGGCAGTGTCACACGACCTCCGCACGCCCCTGGCCGGTATCAAGCTGGCTGCCGGCGGGCTCCTGCAAAACGGCGTCTCCTATACCGCGGCGGAGCAGCGTGACCTGCTGGAGACCATCGATGCCTGCACGGACCGGCTGGACCTGTTGGTGGCCAACCTCCTGGACATGTCGCGGATCACCGCGCAATCGGTGGAACCCCTGCTGGGCCCGGTCCGCTGGTCCGAGGCCGTTGAGGCGGCGCTGCGGGGCCTGCCCCAAGGAGCCGTGCGGATCGCGCTGCCCGCCAACATGCCCGCGGTGGATGCCGATCCCGGCCTGCTGGAGAGGGCGGTGGCCAACATCCTTGAGAACGCGCTGAAGTATGCCGCCGGGACGGCTGTGGCGGTGACGGGCGGTGCCGGCGGCAGTGTCCTGGACGGCCATCCCTGCGGGGAGTTGCAGATCATTGACCACGGTCCCGGCGTTCCGGCCCGCAAAGTGGTGGAGATGTTCCAACCGTTCCAGCGGCTCGGCGACACCTCCCCGTCCACGGGGATTGGGCTGGGACTTTCGGTGGCGCAGGGCTTCGTCCAGTCGATGCGGGGAACGCTCACCGCCAAGGAAACCCCGGGCGGCGGCCTGACCATGGTGATCCGCCTGCCTCTCTCCACCGGCGTACCGGCAGGTGTCCCCGCCGGTGGCAGCACCGACGCTGCCCACGCAGGTGCCGGGGTGCTGCCATGAGGGGGAACGATGCCGGCACTCCCGGCAGCGGCCAGGCCAAGGCCCGGGTGCTGGTCATTGACGATGATCCGCACCTGTTGAAGGCACTCCGGATCACGCTCGCCGCGCACGGCTACGCCGTGGAGACGGCCGGGGACGGCGCTTCCGCGCTGGCGGCCGCCTCCCGGCTGGCGCCGGACCTGCTGGTCCTGGATCTGGGCCTGCCCGACATGGACGGGACCGAGGTGCTGCGGAACCTGCGCCGCTGGAGCGCTGCGCCCGTCCTGGTCCTGTCCGCCCGGCATGGCTCACCGGACAAGGTGGGTGCCCTGGATGCCGGCGCCGACGACTACATCACCAAGCCCTTCGGCCTGGATGAGCTGCTGGCGCGGCTGCGTGCCCTGCTGCGGAGGGTGCCCCAAGCCGAAACACACCCCCTGGTCAGCTCTGCCGGCTTTACCGTTGACCTCCTGGCGAGGCAGGTCCTGCGTTCCGGGCAGCCGGTGAGGCTCACCCCCACGGAGTGGAACATCCTGGAAATCCTGGTCCGCAACCCGTCCCGGCTCATCTCGCAGCAGCAGTTGCTGGCCGATGTCTGGGGCCCGTCCTACGGCAAGGAAGCCAACTACCTCCGCGTCTATATGGCCCAGTTGAGAAGAAAGCTGGAGGACGATCCCGGCAACCCCCGCCACCTGCTGACCGAAGCCGGCGCGGGCTACCGCTTCGTACCGTGAACCCTGGTATCAATAGGGGAGCGTTCCGTTGCCGGGCGCCGGATGGGGCAGGATGTTGTCTGCCCCAGTTCCGGCCGACGCGGTTCCGGCCCCTGAGAAGGAGACCCTGCCATGCCAACAGTCCTTAACCCCTACCTGAGCTTCCGCGATAATGCCCGCGAGGCCATGAACTTCTATCAATCCGTGTTCGGCGGCGAACTTTCGCTCAGCACCTTTGGCGACTTCCAGGCCAGCGACGATCCCGGGGAAGCGGAGAAGATCATGCACGCCATGCTGGTCACCACCCAGGGCCTGGTGCTCATGGGCGCCGATACTCCCAACAGCATGCAGTACCACCCTGGCTCCTCCATATCCATTTCGCTGAGTGGTGACGATGAGGTTGAGCTTCGCGGCTACTACCAGAAGCTCAGCGCCGACGGAGGAGCAGTGACCGTTCCCATGGAAAGGGCTCCATGGGGCGATGTCTTTGGCATGTGCACCGACCGGTTCGGTGTCTCCTGGCTGGTCAATGTCAATGCCGCCCCGGTAACTCCGGCCCCCTGACCTCCGTGCGCCTGCCGGCCGGCTGAGCGATCTTCCCTTGCTTCTTGAGGCCGGGCCCCCGGACTGCGAGGATTAAGGGGTGAGGCCCGTCATGGAGTTCTTGTCCGACAAATGGTGGATGGTGTTTCCGCTGATGGCATTCGCCGGCCGCTGGGCAAGCGGCTGGCGCGGAGCAGGCGAACGCCGGCACCGGCGCCGGGTTGAACTGTACACGCTAAGGAACCAGGCGCTGGAGGCCGAAGAAGCGTCCGTGGCGGAGGTGCAGGCGCTGATGAATACCCATGACGCCACCAACCGGCGCTGGCTCGAATACGAGCTGGACGTGGGCAAGCTTATCGATTTCCCCATGATGACCGACGTCCGCGAACCCCTCACGGTGGCCTTCCTCCGCGCCAAGCGGGAAGCGGACGGCCAACGGCCCGCCTCCGCCGAAGACCTCCGGTCGGCGGCCGGCCTTGACGTGTACCGGCAGGCGGTCAACAATTTCGCGGTGGCGCTTGACGTGGCCGAGCGCGAAGCCCGGCGCGTCAGGGACAGCAAGTTCAGTGGGCCCGAACGCGAACGGCTGGCCACCGCACGGCAACTGCTGATGATCGCCGAGAACGACGCTGCCACTCCAGCCGAACGGCAGGCCGCCTACAAGCGGGCACGTCGTGAACTGGACGGCCTCATTGTCCTGCCCGACGTCACCGTGGCGGCCCTCGAAGAGAAGATCGCGCCGGAGCTGGATGCCGGGCCGCGGCCGCCCCAGTTCCACCAGGGCTGAACTGCTCGGTGCAGTGTGGGGCGCACGCTCTATTTGGATGTGGACGGTGTGGTCTGTCCGTTCGGCCCGGAGGGGGCCACCGCTTGGGGTTCGGCATGGCGGCGCGCCGACGCCGGATTGCTGCCCGTCGCCTTCGCTGCCGAACTCGTGGCCGGGCTCAACACCCTGGCCCGGACGCCCGGGCTGCGATGTGTCTGGCTCACCAGCTGGGAGGAACTGGCCCCGCAATACCTGTGTCCCGCCGTCGGACTTGCTGGCCGGAACTGGCCGTACCTCGCCGCAGACGGGGCCGCCGGCGGGAGCGGCTGGTGGAAGCTCCGGGCCATCCAGGCGGATGTCGAAAAAACGTGCCCGGAAGCGGTGGCATGGGTGGATGACCAGCTGGCCTTCGAGGCCGAAGCGCAGCAGTGGGTCCGGATCCTTGGCCGGCGCATCCTGGCGGTCTCGCCGCATCCCCGGCGCGGAATAACGCCTCCGGAACTGGAGCGGCTCCGGTCTTTCCTGCTCCAACCCGTGTTTTGACCTCATGCCCGGGACGCGTACGATCGATAGGGTTTCCCGCCGGTTGTGCCAGCGCCGCAAGTCATTCCACGCAAACAGCTGGTGAACTATGCTGTGCAAGGCAGCCTGGTAAGTGAAACTGCTGAACGTCGACTCTGCAGATTGGGCAACAGGTGGATATCACCTTCATGGTGGCGCTGGTCATCGCACTGGCACTATTTTTCGACTTCACGAACGGCTTCCACGACACCGCTAATGCCATGGCAACGCCCATCGCGACAGGTGCCATCAAGCCCAAGACCGCGGTGGCCCTGGCAGCGGTCCTGAACCTCGTGGGCGCATTCCTTTCCACCGAGGTCGCCAAGACGATCTCCGGCGGCATCATCAGGGAGGGGTCCGGCGGCGTCCAGATCACCCCGGACATCATCTTCGCCGGGCTCATGGGAGCCGTCCTGTGGAACATGATCACCTGGCTCAAGGGCCTGCCGTCCAGCTCGTCCCACGCGCTGTTCGGCGGCCTTATCGGCGCAGCGGTCGTCGGCGCGGGATTCAACTCCGTCAACCTTGAAACCCTGCTCCAGAAGGTCATCCTTCCGGCTGTTTTCGCCCCGGTCATTGCCGGCCTTGCCGCCTATGTCTGCACGCGCCTGGCCTACGCGCTGACTTCCCGCCACGACCCCGAGACGGGCACCAAGCTCACCCAGAAGCGTGGCGGCTTCCGCACCGGCCAGGTCTTCACCTCCAGCCTGGTGGCCCTGGCCCACGGCACCAATGACGCCCAGAAGACCATGGGCATCATCACCCTGGTCCTGATCGCCGCCGGAACCCAGGCCCCCGGCTCCGGCCCCCAGCTCTGGGTCATTGCTTCGTGCGCCATGGCCATCGCCATCGGAACCTATGCGGGCGGCTGGCGCATCATCCGAACCATGGGTTCGGGCCTGACCGAGGTCAAGCCCGCCCAGGGCTTCGCGGCCGAGACCAGCACCGCGTCCGCCATCCTCGCGTCCTCGCACCTCGGTTTCGCCCTTTCCACCACGCAGGTGGCCTCGGGCTCCGTGATCGGCTCCGGAATGGGCCGCCGCGGGACCACGGTCCGCTGGAACATGGTTGGCAAGATCGCGCTGGGCTGGCTCTTCACACTCCCGGCCGCGGGCGTCGTCGGCGCCCTGACCGCCCTCCTGGTGAAAACCGGCGCTGTGGGCGTCCTCATCGCCGCCATCGCAGGCAGCGCGGCTGTCCTGTTCATGTTCTTCTACTCACGCAAGTCCTCCGTGAGCCACCAGAACGCCGTCGAGGTGGAGGAAGCAGGCCAGGCCGTCCGGTTTGCAAAGAAGAAGGCCCGGGCGGAAGCCAAAGCAAAAGCCAAGGCCGCCGCAAAGGCCAGGGCAGAAGCAAGAGCAACAGCAAACAACCGCAAGGAGACTCAACGATGAAGTGGTTGGAACTCCTGACCGTTGCAGGCGCCACCCTCGTGTCCGCGGCCATTGTGGTGACCCTCTACTCGCTTGGGGTCCGGTTCACGGCCATTGCCGCTGACGCCGAGCAGGCGTCCCCCGGCGTCAAGCGCTCCTTCGCCTACGTATGCTTCGGGCTGTGCGGTGTGGCAGTCCTCTTCGGGCTGTACCTGATCATCCCGTACTTCACCAAGTAGCCGCCCCTTTCCACGCAGCACCGCCGGCGGATGCCCAAGCCTGCTGATTGGCGGGTTGGCCCCCGCTCGTTAGGCTGGGCCCATGCCACGCATCCAGTACTTTGTTGCCGCATCCCTGGACGGCTTCATCGCCACCGCCACGGACGACCTGGGCTGGCTGTTGCAGTTCGACGGTTTCGAAGGCGGAGCGGAAAGCTACAACGACTTCATGTCGGGTGTGGGCTGCATCGTCATGGGCGGGGAAACGTTCGCCTGGTTGATGGAGCACGAGCCGGGCAAGTGGCCGTACACCGGCACGCCCAGCTACGTGTTCACCCACCACGAATACCGTGCCCCGGAGGGCGCGGACATCACTTTTGTGCGCGGGGACGTTCAGGAATTCATTCCGGACTTCCGGCGCGACGCCGGGGACAGGAACATCTGGGTGGTGGGCGGCGGCAACCTCGCGGCCCAGTTTGCTGACGCCGGACTGCTGGATGAGATCATCCTCTCCGTCATTCCGGTGGTCCTGGGCGCAGGGAAGCGGCTGTTGCCGATGAAGGGCCCGACGCCGGCACTGGAGTTGGCTGCCTCCCGCACCCTGGGCAGGGGAATCGTCGAGCTGCGCTACCTGCTGCCCGCTGCATCCGGCCCGCAAGGCTGAGGTAAGCCTCGGGGCGGGCCTGGCTCAGCCGGCGTTGTCCCTGAGCATGTTCGTGATCCGGGCCGTTGAAAGGCGGCGCCCCTGGCCGTCGGTCATGACCACCTCGTGCGTGGTCAGGGTACGCCCCAAGTGGATCGCGCTGCAGGTGCCGGTCACCAGGCCACCGGCGATGGACCGGTGGTGCGTGGCGCTGACTTCGATGCCCACCGCGTGGCGGTCCGGACCGGCGTGCATTCCCGCCGCGAAGGAGCCAAGGGTTTCTGCCAGCACCACGTGCGCGCCGCCGTGCAGGATTCCCGCCACCTGCGTGTTGCCCTCCACAGGCATGGTGGCAACCGTGCGTTCCGGGCTCATCTCCAGGAAATGGATCCCCATCTTCACCACCAATGCGCCGACGCCGAACCTGCCCAGCCAGCCATGCATGTGGTCGGGAATGCCGGCGGCTGCCAGCTCTTCGGCGAAAGCGCCCGGCGTGAAATTGTCTGTCATGGCAACTAGGCTGGCACCTGTGAGTGAAACAACCAAACCGGCTCCTTTCCCGTCCCCGGCCATCGATGAGGGGGCTGCCGCCCAGCCCCGCTCCGCCGCCCCAAAGCCTGCTGCCAAGAGCGCCGCCCCCGCTGCCGGAGGGTCTGTTTCAGCTACCGAAGCGCCCGTCATTCCCATTACCGACCAGCCGCGGCTGCTGGTGCTTGACGGCCACTCCATGGCGTTCCGTGCCTTCTTCGCCCTGCCGGCGGACAAGTTCTCCACCTCCAACGGCCAGCACACCAATGCCATCCACGGCTTCACCTCAATGCTGATCAACCTCATCAAGGAGCAGCAGCCCACCCATATCGCAGTGGCGTTCGACGTCTCCGACGAATCCACCCACCGGAAGACCGAGTACAGCGAATACAAGGGCGGCCGGAACGAAACTCCCCGCGAGATGAGCGGCCAGATCGACCTCATCGCCCAGGTCATGGAGGCCTGGGGCATCAAGACGATCAAGATGCCCGGCTACGAGGCCGACGACATCCTGGCCACTCTTGCTGCCATGGGGGAAAGGGCGGGTTTCGAAGTGCTGCTTGTCTCGGGTGACCGGGACGCCTTCCAGCTGATCACGGACAACGTTTTCGTGCTGTACCCGCGGAAGGGCGTCAGTGACATCCCCCGGATGGACGCCGCAGCCATCGAAGCGAAGTACTTCGTCAGCCCGTCCCGCTACTCCGACCTCGCAGCGCTCGTGGGGGAGACGGCGGACAACCTCCCGGGCGTGCCAGGCGTCGGCCCCAAGACGGCGGCCAAGTGGATCAACCAGTACGGCGGCCTGGAAGGCGTCCTGGAACACCTCGACTCCATTGGCGGGAAGGTGGGTGACGCCCTCCGGGAGAACATCGAGAACGTCAAGCGCAACCGGCGGCTGAACCAACTCCACACCGACCTCAACCTCCCCGTCACTCTGGAGGACCTCCACCAGCCCCGCCCTGACCAGGCGGCCATGGAGGACCTCTTCGACCAGCTTGAGTTCAAGGCCATCCGCGGCCGCCTTTTCGCCCTGTATGGTGACGCGGACGCCCCCGCTGCCGAACGCGAGAGCATCGACACCCCTGACTACACGGTTCCTGCCGATGCCGCTGAGCTGGCCGCCTTCCTGGCTGCAGGGGCAGGGCAGCGTTCCGCCCTCGCCGTCGACCTCGTCCCGGGCCGCATCGGCGAGGACGCCGCTGCGGTGGCCATCGTCCGTGGCGACGCCGCGGTCTACGTCGACCTGTCAGGCCAGGACGCGGAGACCGAGAACGTGCTCGCGGCATGGCTGCGCGATCCCGAAGCGCCCAAGGTCATGCACGGCTTCAAGGCCGCGCTCAAGGCGCTGACGGCCCGCGGCCTGGAGCTGGAAGGCGTGGTGGACGACACCTCCATTTCCGGCTACCTCATACAGCCCGACCGCCGCACCTACGAACTCGCCGAGCTCGCCCAGCACCACCTCAATGTGGGCATTCCCGCGGCCACGGCCAAAGCGGGGCAGCTGGAGCTGTCCTTCGACGGCGAAGACACCGCCGCCGCCGATTCCCTGGTCCAGGCAGGTGCGGTCGTGCTGGCCCTGAGCCGCTACTTCGAGGACGAACTCAAGAGCCGCAAGGGAGAGGAACTGCTGTCCACCCTTGAGCTGCCGGTCAGCCGCGTCCTGGCGGACATGGAACTCGCGGGCATCGCCATCGACATGGACAAGATGGACGATCAACTCGCCGATCTGGCCCGTGTGATCGACCAGGCCCAGGATCAGGCCTTCGCCGCCATTGGGCACGAGGTGAACCTGGGCTCGCCCAAACAGCTGCAGACCGTCCTGTTCGAGGAACTGCAGCTGCCAAAGACCAAGAAGATCAAGTCCGGCTACACCACGGACGCCGCGTCGCTGAAGAACCTCCTGGAAAAGACCGGCCACGAGTTCCTGGTCCAGCTCATGGCGCACCGTGAGGCCGCCAAGCTGCGGCAGATGATCGAGTCGCTGAAGAAATCCGTGGCGGAGGACGGCCGCATCCACACCACCTACGCGCAAAACGTGGCCGCCACGGGCCGGATCTCATCCAACAACCCCAACCTGCAGAACATCCCCATCCGCAGTGAGGAAGGCCGGCGGGTCCGCGGCATCTTCGTCGTCAGCGACGGCTACGAATGCCTCCTGTCCGCCGACTACTCGCAGATCGAGATGCGCATCATGGCCCACCTCTCCGGAGACGCGGGGCTGATCCAGGCGTACAAGGACGGCGAGGACCTGCACCGGTTCGTCGGCTCCAACATCTTCCACGTTCCCACGGACCAGGTCACCAGCGCCATGCGCTCCAAGGTCAAGGCCATGTCCTACGGTCTTGCCTACGGATTGACCTCCTTCGGCCTGTCCAAGCAGCTCGAAATTTCCGTTGATGAGGCCCGCACCCTCATGAAGGACTACTTCGACCGCTTCGGCGCCGTCCGCGATTACCTCCGGGGCGTGGTGGACCAGGCCAGGGTGGATGGGTACACGGCCACCATCGAGGGACGCCGCCGCTACCTGCCGGACCTCACCAGCACCGACCGGCAATTGCGTGAGAATGCTGAACGCATCGCACTGAACAGCCCCATCCAGGGCTCTGCCGCGGACATCATCAAGCGCGCCATGCTGGGAGTCCACGCCGAACTGCAGGCCCAGGGGCTGAAGTCCCGCATGCTGCTCCAGGTCCATGACGAACTGGTCCTTGAGGTGGCTGCGGGGGAGCGGGCTGCCGTGGAGAAACTGGTGACCGAGCAGATGGCTGCCGCGGCCGACCTCAGCGTTCCCCTGGAAGTCCAGATCGGCGTCGGACCCAGCTGGTACGACGCCGGCCACTAGGTCCGCCGCGGGCGCTGCGGAGATGCCGCAGCGTTTTTGCTGGTCAGGCGCCGGATCCATTGGCTAGGCTCGGGTAAATGGGTGATCTGAGCGGAAACTATGAAATCCGGCGCTTTCCTGCTGTTTCCAAAGGCAAGGACGGGTACGCCGAAGCCGAGGCCTGGGGGAGGGCGGTAGGTTTCGGTTTCCACGATTCCACCCGCACCCCCGAGCACGTGGCGCAGTCCATGGCCACCTACGAGGCCGATGGCAGGATTTTTACCGGCGCCTACCAGACCGGAACGCCGGCGCAGCACTCGCTCCCGGCCGAGGTGCCCGTGGCCACCTTCGGGACGTTGCGGAAAACCCTCAACATCGGTTTTGGCAGGATGCTCGAGGCCCAGATGGTCACGGCGGTCACCGTGCGGACCTCGCACCGCCGGCGCGGCCTGCTGCGCCGCATGATGACCGGGGACCTGCAGGCAGCCAAGGATGACGGCATCGCGGTGGCCGCCCTGACCGCCTCCGAGGGAAGCATTTACGGGCGCTTCGGTTACGGCGTGGCCAGCCTGGAGCGGACTGTGAAGGTGGACACCACGGCCCGGTTCAACCTGCACCACCAGGCTACGGGGACCGTGGAGGTGGCGGACCCCAAAGTCCTGCTCGACGTTGCCCCCAAAGTCTTCGACCGCGTTCATCGCCACACCCCGGGCTCCCTCGGGCGCCAGGAGTGGTACCGGCTCCTGGCATCGGGGACGCTGGGCCGTGATGGCAAGGAGGACCCGGCCATCAAGGCGGCGCTGCACTACGGCGCGGACGGCGGCGTGGACGGCTACGTCTCCTACAAGTTCGCCGGCTGGGACACCACGCCCGCCACGGTGGAGGTGGTTGACCTGGTTGCCGCAACCGACCACGCCTACCTCGAACTTTGGCAGTACCTCGCGGCCATCGACCTCGTGGAACGGGTGTCCTGGAACGAGGCCCCCGTGGATGATCCCCTGGCCTGGGCGCTGGCGGACCCGCGCTGCATCGACGCGTCGGACAGCCGCGACATGCTTTGGCTCCGCATCCTGGACGTCCCGCAGGCGCTGGCCGCCCGGCACTACCCTGCGGACGGACGGCTGGTCCTCGAGGTGGCGGACCCGCTTGGCCTCACCGCTGGAACCTTTGCCCTCAACGTCCAAGGCGGCCAGGGCGTCGTCGAACGCGTATCAGCGGGGAAAGCCGACCTGAGACTGGACGTCTCGGCACTGTCCTCCATCTACCTCGGCGGGATCAGCCCCGTCACCCTGAAGGCGGCAGGCGCGGTCTGCGAGGCAACTTCGGGTGCAGCCTTCAAAGCGCAGCAGATGTTCGCGGTGGAGCGGCCCACGCACTGCCTGACGCACTTCTAGGCGCCCGCCCCTGCCTCGCTCCCGCTTTGACCCGCGTTGCCGGCAGCGACTAGAATAAACGGGCGTGTACCACGTGCACGCACTTGCTGCTCCCCAGGGGCGGCATTGAAAAGCAATCCACAAATCAGGATGACCCGGAGGATCCGTTCGGATTCACCGCGAATCGCGCCTGCGTTCCATGACGCGGGCGCGCTGGTTTTGCCTGACCGACTAACTATCCACAACGGAGCCCCTACTACATGACCATCACCTCCACCGAGAAGCCCGGTACCCCGCAGGTCGCCATTAACGACATCGGTACCGCTGAGGACTTCCTCGCAGCTGTCGACGCCACCATCAAGTACTTCAACGACGGAGATCTCGTCGAAGGTACCGTCGTCAAGGTCGACCGCGATGAAGTCCTGCTCGACATCGGTTACAAGACCGAAGGTGTCATCCCCTCCCGCGAGCTGTCCATCAAGCACGACGTTGACCCTGGGGACGTTGTCTCCGTTGGCGATCAGGTCGAAGCCCTGGTGCTCACCAAGGAAGACAAAGAAGGCCGTCTGATCCTCTCCAAGAAGCGTGCTCAGTACGAGCGTGCCTGGGGCGACATCGAGAAGGTCAAGGAAGAAGACGGCGTCGTCACCGGTACCGTCATCGAGGTTGTCAAGGGTGGTCTTATCCTCGACATCGGCCTGCGCGGCTTCCTGCCCGCATCCCTGGTCGAGATGCGCCGCGTGCGCGACCTGGCTCCGTACATCGGCCAGCAGATCGAAGCCAAGATCATCGAACTGGACAAGAACCGCAACAACGTGGTCCTGTCCCGCCGTGCATGGCTCGAGCAGACCCAGTCCGAGGTCCGCTCCACCTTCCTCAACAAGCTGGAAAAGGGCCAGGTCCGTCCCGGCGTCGTTTCCTCCATCGTCAACTTCGGTGCCTTCGTGGACCTGGGCGGCGTAGACGGCCTGGTTCACGTTTCCGAGCTGTCCTGGAAGCACATCGACCACCCGTCCGAGGTTGTCGAAGTTGGCCAGGAAGTCACCGTCGAGGTCCTCGAGGTCGACCTGGACCGCGAGCGCGTCTCCCTGTCGCTCAAGGCTACGCAGGAAGATCCGTGGCAGACCTTCGCCCGCACCCACGCCCTGGGCCAGGTTGTTCCGGGTAAGGTCACCAAGCTGGTTCCGTTCGGTGCGTTCGTCCGCGTCGAAGACGGCATCGAAGGCCTGGTCCACATCTCCGAACTCGCCGTGCGCCACGTCGAACTGGCCGAGCAGGTTGTCTCCGTTGGCGACGAACTGTTCGTCAAGGTCATCGACATCGACCTGGAACGCCGCCGCATCTCGCTGTCCCTCAAGCAGGCCAACGAGGGCGTCGACGCCGACAGCACCGAATTCGATCCCGCCCTGTACGGCATGGCCGCAGAGTACGACGAAGAGGGCAACTACAAGTACCCCGAGGGCTTCGACCCCGAGTCCAACGAATGGCTCGAGGGCTACGAGAACCAGCGCGCAGCTTGGGAGCAGCAGTACGCTGACGCCCAGGCCCGTTGGGAAGCACACAAGAAGCAGGTTGCCCAGCACGCTGCCGACGACGCTGCAGCTGCAACGTCCGGTGACAGCGATTCCGGCGCTACCAGCTACTCCTCCGAGCCTGCTGCCACCGATTCCGGTGCCGGCACCCTGGCCTCGGACGAGGCACTTGCTGCCCTGCGTGAGAAGCTGACCGGCAACTAATTGCCGCCGGCCCGGACTTCCGGGCTGACAGCGACAGACCCCCTGCCCACAAGGCAGGGGGTCTGTTGGTTTAAGGCGCTGGGCACTGCAGGAAATGCGTCAGTCACCCCGCAAGGTATTTCCGGCGTGCCGGCGCTAGAGCTCGACGACGGCCAGGACAGTGCCGTCATCGTGCGTCAGTTCCGCCCCGGCGGCCGCCAACAGCCGCTGCGCGCCCTTGTTTCCCACGAGGGTGCGGGCAGTGACGCGTTTCAGGCCCGCCCGCCGGGCTTCCGCCAGCACCAGGTCCAGGGCGGCGCTGCCGACACCCCGGGAACGGAAGCTGCGGCCAAGCCAGATGCCGGTTTCCGCCGACGGGATGCCGGCCTCAGGGTCGCGCTTGAGGCGCACGGCACCGGCAATGTGGCCGCCGCTGAAGACAGCCCAGGACTTTTCCGCCGCGGGGCCGTCCAGTCCGCCGGCCGCAGCGCGATGGTAGCTGAAGAACCAGGCGGTCCGCTCGAGGTTCCAGCCGGGGCCGCCCAGCGGTGGCGCCACCTCATCGGGCGAGGCGTCACGCTTGGCCAGCTCGAGCAGTTGGTCCGCCATTTCCCGGTCAATGTCCACGAGGGTCACGTCAGCCGAGGGGTTCATCCACCCATTCCGTTCCGCCGGGAGTCAGCGTGGCCGACCCTGCCGTGAGCTGCAGGATGCGGTCGGACGCGGCAGCGATGGCGTCAGCGTCGTCGGACACGGCAACCCGCAGCACGGTATGCCGGTCCTGGTAGGTAGTGTGCGCCATGACCATGCCGGCGGCCCGCAGTTCATTTTCGAGCCGCCCTGCTGCTGCGTGCGGCACTGCAGTGGAACAAATGCGCCGCCGGCTGCGCCTGACCAGCGGTGCACGCTCCAGGGACGCCGAAACTGATTCAGAGTATGCCCGCACCAGCCCGCCTGCCCCGAGCAGGACCCCGCCAAAGTAACGCACGACGACGGCACTGACGTCGCTGAGGTCCGTCACCCCGGGAGCGGTTTCCCTCTTCAGGAGGGCTTCGAGCATGGGGGTGCCGGCGGTACCCGCAGGTTCGCCGTCATCGCTGGACCGCTGGACAGTCCGGTCGGGGCCAATGACAAACGCGGAGCAATGGTGGCGGGCATCATGGAACTCGCGGCGCAGGCCTGCCACCAGGTCGCGGGCTTCGTCCTCGGTGCCGGTCCGGCGGAGCACGGTGATGAACCTGGAACGCTTGACCTCGAGCTCGTGCCGGTAGTCCGGCCCCGCTGCCAGGGTGGTGTAGGTAGTGGCCCGGCTGTCCGTGTCCTGTGGTGGGTCCGCCGGGTTCAACACCGCTTCAGTCTAGTGGAGAAGCACGTTGGGGCTAACGGCCCATGACAGCGCAGGCGGCCGCCTGGAAAATCGACCCATGTCACGAAAATTCCGGCAGCTTGCCGCCCCGGCAGCGGCGCTGGCAGGGGCGGCGGCATCGGCTGCCTGGTTCCGGAGGCACTACCTGCGCTGGGGTGCAACTGACGCCGAGACCGTCGGCACCCTTCCCGGCGACGAATTCCTGCCCAACCCCCACCTGCAGGCCACACGTGCGGTCACCGTCAGGGCACCGGCCGAGGCTGTATGGCCCTGGCTGGCACAAATGGGCCAGGGCCGGGGCGGTTTCTACAGTTACGACTTCCTGGAGAACCTCCTGGGCCTCGACATCCACAGCACCGACCGGATCCACCACGAGTGGCAGGACATCCAGGCGGGGGACCATGTCCATCTGGCCCCCGCGGCGTCCTCGGACCTGCAGGTGGCCCGCGTTGACACTGGAAGCGCCCTGGTCTTCCGCGTTCCACCCGACTCACCTCCGGGGCCGTTCGACTTCACCTGGGCCTTCGTGCTGCGGCCGCTGCCCGACGGCACCACCCGGCTGCTGGTGCGGGAGCGGTATGCCTACCGTCGATGGTGGACAGTCTGCATGGTCGAAGCCGTGCAGGTGGCAAGCTTCATCATGTCCCGGCGGATGCTCCAGGGAATCAGAATCCGCGCCGAGGGACAAGCGTAATCGCAGGCGGGGGAGGCGGGGCCCCCGGGGGTCCGGAAGGCGTGCCCTAGGGTGGGAGGGTGCTGAAGATCGGATTGACAGGCGGAATCGCCTCTGGGAAATCGGTGGTGGCTGCGCGTTTGAAGGAACGCGGCGCAGTGTTGGTGGACGCGGATGCCCTGGCCCGTGAGGTGGTTGAGCCCGGGACCGAGGGCCTGGAGCGCATCGTCGCGGAGTTTGGCGCAGGGATGCTCGACGGCGAGGGACGGCTCAACCGGCCCCGGCTCGGCGAGGCGGTGTTCGGCAACCCGGAACGGCTGGCTGCGTTGAACGCCATCGTCCATCCCCTGGTGCGTGCCCGTGCGGCGGCCATCACGGCGGCCGCCGCCGCTGACGCGGTGGTAGTCCAGGACATTCCCCTTCTGGTGGAGACCGGGCAGGGCGCTGCCTTCCACCTGGTCGTCGTAGTGGACGCCCCCGACGATGTGCGGCTGCACCGCATGCAGGAGTTGCGGGGAATGACCGCGGAGGCCGCGCTGTCCCGCATGGCCGCCCAGGCCACCAGGGAGGAACGGCTGGCCGCCGCCGACGCCGTCCTTGACAACTCAGGAACCGTGCAGCAGCTGCTGGACCAGGTGGACGGGCTCTGGGACGGGCGCCTGCTGCCGTTCGCCCACTACCTGGCAGAAGGGAAACGCGCACCGCGGCGAGGGGGAGCGGTGTTGGAGCCGCACCGCGCAGGGTGGGCGCAGGAGGCAGGCAGGATTGCAGCGCGGATTGCTGCGGCCGCGCCGGACCTCATCCTGGCGGTGGACCATATCGGATCCACCTCAGTGCCCGGCCTGGCCGCCAAGGATGTCATCGACCTGCAGGTGGCAGTGCCGGATCTCGAAGCTGCGGAAAGGCTTGCCCCGCTGCTTGCTGCGGCAGGCTTTCCAGCCGTCCGGGGAGTGGAGGCCGACACCCCGAAGCCCGGCGATCCTGACCGGTCGGCATGGTTGAAGCGCTTCCACGCCAACGCTGACCCATGCCGTGCCGTCAACGTCCATGTCCGTGCGGCCGGTTCGGCAGGCTGGCGTTACGCCCTGATGTTCCGGGACTGGCTGCGGAACGACCCCTCCGCGCTGAAGCTCTACGCCGAGCACAAGGCGGACCTGGCAGCACGGTACGCCGGTTCGCCCACCACCAGGGCCTACGCCGACGCCAAGGAACCCTGGTTCACGGACGAAGCCTGGCCGCGGATGTCCGCGTGGGCTGAGGCAACCGGGTGGGAACCGCCGTCGTACGCGTCCTGACGCCGGGCCGCGCACGGGCGGTTGTTCGCCGGTAACGGACGTGGCAGTCCACTGTCAGTGCCCGGTTGTAAATTAGAACCATGAGCCTTGCGCAGGAAGTCAACCGTGTTGTAGCGCCCTTCGAAGTCATCAGCGAATTCCAGCCTGCGGGCGATCAGCCGGCCGCCATCGCGGAGCTGACGGAGCGCATCAACAACGGCGAGAAGGACGTGGTGCTGCTGGGCGCCACGGGTACCGGTAAGAGCGCCACCACTGCCTGGCTGATCGAGCAGGTGCAGCGCCCCACCCTGGTGATGGTGCAGAACAAGACCCTCGCCGCGCAGCTGGCCAACGAGTTCCGCGAACTCCTGCCCAACAACGCGGTGGAATACTTCGTCTCCTACTATGACTACTACCAGCCCGAGGCCTACGTGGCCCAGACGGACACCTTCATCGAGAAGGACTCCTCCATCAACGAGGAAGTCGAACGGCTCCGGCACTCGGCCACCAACGCGCTGCTGACCCGCCGCGATGTGGTTGTGGTGGCCACTGTCTCCTGCATCTACGGCCTGGGTACCCCGGAGGAATACATCGCCGGAATGGTTACCCTGCGAAAGGGCGCCGAGATGAACCGGGACGACCTCCTCCGGAAATTCGTCTCCATGCAGTACTCCCGCAACGACATGGACTTCCACCGTGGAACGTTCCGGGTCCGCGGCGATACCGTGGAAATCATTCCCATGTATGAGGAACTGGCCATCCGGATCGAGTTCTTTGGCGACGAGATAGAGAACATCCACACCCTTCACCCGCTCACGGGCGAGGTTATCCGCGACGAAGAGGAGATGTACGTGTTCCCGGCGTCGCACTACGTGGCCGGACCGGAGCGGATGGCGCGGGCCATCAAGCGCATCGAGGATGAACTGGCCGACCGGCTGAAGGTGCTGGAAAGCCAGAACAAGCTGGTGGAAGCACAACGGCTGCGCATGCGCACCACGTACGACCTCGAAATGATGCAGCAGATGGGCTTCTGCAACGGCATCGAGAACTATTCGTCCCATATTGACGGGCGCGGGCCGGGCACCGCCCCCCATTGCCTGCTGGACTACTTCCCGGACGACTTCCTGCTGGTGGTGGACGAGTCACACGTGACCATTCCCCAGATCGGGGCCATGTACGAAGGCGACATGTCGCGGAAGCGGAACCTGGTGGACTTCGGGTTCCGGCTGCCGTCGGCCATGGACAACCGGCCGCTGAAGTGGGACGAGTTCCTGGAACGGGTGGGCCAGACGGTCTACCTTTCGGCCACGCCCGGTAAATACGAGTTGGGCAAGGCAGACGGGTTCGTCCAGCAGATCATCCGGCCCACCGGGCTTGTTGATCCGGAGATAGTGGTCAAGCCCACCAAGGGCCAGATCGATGACCTGCTCGGTGAAATCAAGACGAGGGTGGAGAAGGACGAGCGGGTCCTGGTGACCACCCTGACCAAACGTATGGCCGAGGACCTCACGGACTACCTGCTGGGCCACGGCGTCAAGGTGGAATACCTGCACTCGGATGTGGATACCTTGCGGCGCGTGGAGCTGCTGCGCGAACTCCGCATGGGGTCCTTTGACGTCCTGGTGGGCATCAACCTGCTTCGTGAAGGACTCGACCTTCCAGAGGTATCCCTGGTCAGCATCCTGGATGCGGACAAGGAAGGCTTCCTGCGGTCATCCACGTCGCTCATTCAGACCATCGGGCGCGCCGCCCGCAACGTGTCCGGCGAGGTGCATATGTACGCGGACCGCATTACCGACTCCATGGCCAACGCCATCGACGAGACCAACCGGCGGCGGGCCATCCAGGTGGCCTACAACAAGGAACACGGCGTGGACCCGCAGCCGCTGCGGAAGAAGATCGCCGACATCACTGACCAACTGGCCAAGGAAGACGCCGACACCGATGCGCTGTTGAACAGCTTCGACTACGGCAAGGGCAAGCGCGGTATCACCGGGGCAACCAAGCCGGGTGCGAAGGGGGCCAAGAAGGGTGCGGCCATCGTCCGGGCGGACGGCCTGGCTGCGGCTCCGGCCGAGGACCTGGTGGGCCTGATCGCGCAGCTGACGGAACAAATGCACGGAGCGGCTGCCGACCTGCAGTTTGAGGTGGCGGCCCGGATCCGCGACGAGGTCAGCGAACTGAAGAAGGAGTTGCGCCAGATGCAGGCCGCAGGGCACGCCTAGGCCCGGGATCGCCCTCCAGCTGCGGCGTGGTTTCTGGGCAACTGCTTCACCGGAAACGGCGGGCACCCCGCCAGGGGATGCCCGCCGTTTTCGCTGTCTGAGCCGGTCCCGGGGGCCTACTTCTTCCTGGCCGAGTCGATCATGTCCTTTGCTTCCTGCATGAGGCCCTTGGCCGCGTCCGAAGGTGACCTGCGGTCAAAAAGGACGTCGCTGCTGTACCGCTGGATCAGTGCCTGCACCCCGGAGGAACCGGTGGGAGGTACGGGAGGAACGCCCTTCAGATCCGGCTTGATGTCCTTGAGGAACGCCGCGGCTGCCTTGTCAGCGGGCGTCAGCTGCGGGTCGATCGCTGTCTGGACCTCGGAGTTGGTGGGGAAGCCGCGCTCCGTCAGGATGGTCTTGGCCGCGTCCAGGTTGTTGAGCAGGTAGTTGACCACCTCGGAGGCTTCCTTCGGATGCTTGCTGCGCGAGGAAACGGACCAGAACATGGACGGCTTGTAGGACATGCCATTGTCCTTGGCGCTGCCGGTGGAGCTGGGCGCGCGCAGGATCTTTACCTCACTCTTCAGTGCGGACTGGAGCGCATTGACCTGGTTGGTCCACCACCACGACATGGCGGTCTTGCCGGTGGCAAAGAGAGTTTGCTCGACCGGAGCGCTGATGTCCTCCGTTGCGATGTTGGCAGGAGCGGCCGCTCCCTTGTTGCGCAGGTTCAGCACGTTCTCGAAGAAGGACGTGGCGGTGCCTTCCTTGAAGCCGAGGCCGCCGTCCGCGGAGTACAGCGACTCGCCGTGCTGCATGGCCCACGTGTTGAGGTCGGAGTCGGTGAGTGAGTAGGAACTGCCGTAGTTGGTCTGGCCGGCTTTGGTTGCCGCGGCAGCGATCTGGGCGGCCGTTTTGGTGTAGTCGTCCCAGGTCCAGGTCTTGTCGTCCGGGATGGGCACCCCGTAGTCCTGGAACATCCTGGTGTTGATCATCACGGCCTTGGCGTTCTGGCCCGTGCTCAAGCCGTACTGCTTGCCGTCCACCTGGCCGGACTTCAGGGCGTCCTGGTCAATCTTGGAGGTGTCGATGTTGCCCTGCTTCGACAGGTCCAGCAGTGCTCCGCGGCCGCCGTACTCAGCGATGTAGGCCTGGTCCATCTGGATCACGTCGGGGGAATCGTTGGCGGCGGTGGTGGTGGCCAGTTTGTCCCAGTAGCTGCTCCAGACGCCTGGCTCGGCCTGGATCTTGATGTTGGGGTGCGAGGCCTGGAAGGCATCGATGACCTGCTGCGTCTCTTTGTTCCGCAGGTCGTTGCCCCACCATGTGAAGCGGACGGTGACGTTGCCGCCGCTGTCGCTGGATGAAGCGGGGGAGCAGCCGGTAGCGAGCAGTGCCACCGTGGCTGCGGTGGCGAGGGCCTTGGCCACCATGCCAGTGCGAAGCGGAGTCTTCATTGACCAACCTTGACTTTCTGGACGAATACTAGGTCGAAGTGAGAAAGCGTTTTCTCACTGCGGACGATTATTACAAGCCCCGCAGGGTGGGTCAATAGTTTGCGGGAAACCGTTATCCGAACCGCTTGAGGCCGCTCGCCGGGGGCATCCGGCCAGTACGTGCTGGGGTACAGTTAAAGGCACGTAGGGGAGTATCCCAAGCGCTACGATCGTCAACACGCAGGGCACAGTTGCCCCGCCGGGCGTAGCGGGCCGCCACATCAGCACCAAGTGCACGGGCAGGCCGGAGAGACTTACACCATTTTTGTGTACCCTGCGAAAGGCTGCCCTGTGCTCGACTTGCCTGTATGGTTCGAGGTTGGCTCATTTGCCGTCCTCGGCCTGATTCTCCTGATCGATCTCCTCCTGGTGGTGCGGCGGCCGCACGAGCCGTCCATGAAGGAGGCCGGATTGTGGGTGGCCTTCTACGTCACGTTGGCCCTGGCCTTCGCCGGCGCCATGTTCGCTTTCACCGGCCCCGAGTTCGGCAGCCAGTTCGTTGCCGGCTGGGTCACGGAGTACAGCCTCAGCATCGATAACCTTTTCGTGTTCATCATCATCATGGCCAGGTTCTCCGTGCCCCGGAAATACCAACAGGAAGTGCTGATGGTGGGCATCATCATCGCGCTCATCCTGCGCGGCATCTTCATCCTGCTGGGTGCCGTGGTCATCAACCAGTTCAGCTGGGTGTTCTACATCTTCGGCGCCTTCCTGCTCTGGACGGCGTGGAAGCAGGCCCAGGACGAGGGCGAAGAGGAAGAAGACCGTGAAAATCCGCTGATTGCCAAGATCCGCAAGGTCATTCCCATGTCGGAGAAGTTCGACGGCGGCAAGCTGCGGACGGTGGTCAACGGCAAGAAGGTGTTCACTCCAATGGTGATCGTCTTCATTACGATCGGCCTGACGGACCTGCTGTTTGCCGTGGACTCCATCCCGGCAATCTTCGGCCTGACCCAGAGCCCCTTCATCGTCTTCACCGCCAACCTCTTTGCGTTGATGGGCCTGCGGCAGCTGTACTTCCTCCTCGGCGGCCTGATGAACCGGCTGATCTACCTCAAGCACGCGCTGTCCGTCATCCTTGCATTCATCGGCGTCAAGCTGGTCCTGCACGCCATGCATGTCAACGAACTGCCGTTCATCAACGGTGGGCACCACATCGAGTGGGCGCCGGAGATCCCCACCTTCGTATCGCTTGCCGTCATTGTGGGCACCATCATTATTGCCGTGGCGGCGAGCCTGCTCAGCTCCAAGGCGCAGGTTGCCGAAGTTGACCCCCGGCTTGAAGAAGACGCCCGCAAGAGCCACAGCGACGCCGAATAGGCCCGCGCCGCGCGACGCAATCACGGTAGTCCCGGCCGCCTGCGCGGCCGGGACTACCCGTTTTAAACATTGGTGGAAACGGCGACCCAAACCCCCTACAGAGCACTCCGGCACGGGTCTATGCTCGGAACATGGCCCGCACACTTGTGACGGATCGGGGCGCGCGCCAAGTGCAGCAGCGCACCATTGTGCTCTTGAGCGCGGCCCAGGTGTTCGGTGGACTCGGGACGGGTTCAACCGTGTCCATCGGCTCCATCCTGGCCGTCGAACTCTCGGGGTCCAGTGCATGGGCGGGATCCGTTGCCACCGTCATTACCCTCGGGGCGGCAGCCGCAGCGCTGCCGCTGGCATCCCTGGCCGAACGGCGTGGCCGCCGCATGGGTCAGGTGGCCGGCCTGTCCGCTGCCTTGGCGGGCGCGGTGCTCATGGTCCTGGCAGTGATATCCGGTTCCTTCGTCCTGCTGGTCCTGGGAGCGGCAGGCATCGGCGTGGGAACGGCCGCGAGCTTGCAGGCCAGGTTTGCCGCCGTCGATCTCGCTGCCTCCGAGCATCGTGGCCGGGCGCTTTCCACGGTCGTCTGGGCGGTCACCGTCGGCGCCGTTGCCGGGCCCAATCTCATCCAGCCCGGTACGGCCGTGGGAACCGCACTGGGCCTGCCGCCCATCGCAGGACCCTTCGTGATCTCCGCGGCCGGGCTCCTGACGGCCACCGTGCTCGTGTTCGCCGGCCTTCGCCCCGACCCGCTGCTGCTGGCACGCGAACTTGCAGCTGCCGGCAAGAACGTCGTCACGGACCACCTCGAGGCCCTGCACACCGGCGGCCCTGCGTCTGATCTCTCCGGGCGGGGCGTCCCCGCCGCGCCACCAGCCGTCGGAGGCTCCCTTGGCCGTGGGCTACGGGCCATCCGCAGTTCGCGGACGGCGCTGCTGGCCGTGACCGGAATCGTCGCCGCCCATGCCGTGATGGTGGGTGTGATGTCCATGACTCCGCTGCACCTGCAGCACCTCGTGGAGGCGCCCGGTCCGCATAGTGGACATGCCGAGGGTGACGTGCTGGTCATCATCGGCTTCACCATTTCGCTGCACATTGCCGGGATGTTCGCGCTCTCCCCGGTCATGGGCTGGCTGACAGACAGGGCAGGCCGGATCGAAACCATCATGATCGGCTTCACGGTGCTGGTGGCCGCGGTCGCGATTGCCGGATTCGGGCAGTCCTCAACCGCCGCCGTAGCCATCGGGCTGGTCCTGTTGGGGGTGGGCTGGTCTGCAGCCACCATCTCTGGGTCCACGCTGCTGGCTGACAGCGTCGGGCGGGACGCCAAGGTGGCGGTGCAGGGCGTCTCCGACATGCTGATGGGCGCCGCGGGAGCGCTGGGCGGCGCGTTGTCCGGACTGGTCCTGGGCTACGCCGGCTACCTGGGCCTGAACCTCCTGGGCGGAACCATCGGCGCCGCTGTCCTGGCCGCCGCCGTCGTCACCCGGACGTCGCACCGGCAGTCAGCGGCCGCTTGACCGGGCCATTCCCAGCAGGCGGGCGAAGATCCTCTCACCGTCATCTGCAATTCCGTCGTGATGGAAGTCGGCGGTCTCCCAGACCTGCAGGCCGTGCACTGCTGCCGCGGTGCGCAGGGAGAGGTCCCGGTCCACGTAGATGTCGTCCGAGTACACTGCCGCCGCGACGGGGACGGTGTTGCCGGCAAGCATTTGGGAATCGTAGAGCGGTTGCCAATCCTGCTTGCAGGCCAGCAGCTCCGCGACCTCCCGCAACGGCTGGAGGGCCGGGTCCTGCTCGAAGTACCACGGGTAGACCATCTCGCCGGTCAGCAGCAGCGGTTCGGCGTCCGGCCTGAACCACGGGTTCTCGGCGAGCATCCGCCAGGCGGACCAATTGGTGGCCTGCCCTTGGCCGTAGATGGATTCGTGCATCAGGGCATAAAGCGGGTTGGAGCGGCGGGAAACGACACCCTGGAGCTGCTCCAGGAACGTGTCCGAAAGCCTTGGGCCGCCGGCGGTCTCCACGAAGGCGTCTTCCAGCAGGTAGTGGAGGCTGTCCACCCGGGTGTTGCCGCCCAGGAATGCCCCTGCCATCTGGAACCGTTCCACGGTCAGGGGGCCGCCGTCGGGCATTAACTCGGTTGTTGAGCGCAGGTGGCGGGCAATCCGCTCCACCGTATCGCGGTCCTCCGGATACCAGCCGAAGTACTCCTCGTTCCGTGCCGCCACGCGCTGGTAGGTGGCCCGGTACACGCCGTCCGCGCTGCCGGTGAGCGGCGCAAGGCCGCCGGTGATGAGCACTTCACGCAGTCCCTCCGGTGCGAAGGACAGGTACGTCAGGGCGCAAAAGCCGCCGTAGCTTTGCCCGTAGATGGTCCAGGGGCCGGAACCAAGGGCCGTGCGGATCAGCTCCGCGTCCGCCACGATTGAGTCTGCCCGGAAATGTTCCAGGTAGGCGGCCTGCGCGGATGCGGTTCCACGGCCGGGCAGGGTGGTGCGGTCGAGGGGAGTGGAGAGTCCGGTGCCACGCTGGTCCAGCATCAGGATCCGGAAGTCCTGCGCCGCGGCCTTGCTCCAGCCGCCCAGGGAACCCCACCTGTTCCCGCGTCCGCCGGGGCCGCCCTGCAGGAACAGGAGCCACGGCAGCGCGCCGGCCGCCTCCTCGCTGTGTGCCGCGGAGACATACTCGCGTGCGAAAACGGTGATGGACTCGCCGGAAGGCTCCGAATGGTCCAGCGGGACCGTGAAGTAGTGCTCCACGGTGCGCATGCCGCGAAATTCGTGCCTGGCCCTGACCTCGTGCCGGACCGCTGCGGCAGGGCCCCGCCGCACGTCAACCACGGGCGGGAGCCGGGAGGGAGGCTGTCCGGCCGAACATATCCAGCGCCTCGCCGGTGAGCCGGAAGGTGGACCAGCCGTCCATGGGCCGGGCTCCGAGGCGGCGGTAGAAATTGATGGACGGTTCGTTCCAGTCCAGCACGCTCCAGTCCACCCGGGCGTAGCCGTTCTCGACGGCGATCGCGGCAAGGTGCTGCAGCAGCGCCTTGCCGTGCCCATCGCCGCGCGCTTCCGGGCTGACGTACAGGTCCTCCAGGTAGATCCCGTGCACGCCCTCCCAGGTGGAGTAGTTCAGGGACCACAGTGCGAAGCCCTGCACGTCCCCCGCGTCATCTTCAGCCATGGCAGCGAACACGCGGGGGTTGTCGCCAAAGAGCGCCTGGTCCAGCAGCTCGGGCGTGTTCCGGACAGCGTCGGGTTCCTTTTCGTAATGAGCCAGTTCGTGGATCATGCGGAGGATGGCGGGGACGTCATGCCGGGTTGCGGGGCGGATTACACTCATGGTTCGAGCTTACCGCCGGCACCGGCACGGCCACCGCAGGACCGTGGAGAGCCCGCGGGAGCGCAAGTAGCCCCCGTCAGAGGCGGTTTACCTCCGTCACTCTGACCATGGCCGTTCCGGTCGCATCGGACTCCGCCAGGTCCACCTCGGCCGAGATTCCCCAGTCGTGGTTGCCCGCCGGATCGTCGAAGATCTGGCGAACTTTCCAGGTCCCGGGTTCCTCGGTGATCATCAGCAGGCCGGGGCCGCGGGCGTCGGGACCCGTCCCAATGTCGTCGTGTTCGTCGAAGTAGTCGTCCAGCGCGTCCTCCCAGCGGTCGGCACCCCAGCCGGAGCCGCCGTCGAGCTCGCCCAGAGCCGCGGAGTCCTCGTCGGCGAACAACTCCACGCGGCGGAACATCTCATTGCGCACCATCACCCGGAAGGCGCGGATGTTGGAGGTGAGGGAGGGCGGCGGGGGCGGCGGTGCGTCGTGCGGCGTCGGAGCGGCGCCGGAGGCCAGTTCCTCCCACTCGTCCAGAAGACTGGAATCCACCTGCCGCACCAGCTCGCCCAGCCATGCGGTCAGGTCCGCCAGGTCCTCCCGGAGCATGTCCTGCGGAACGGTCTGGCGCAGCGCCTTGAAGGCGTCGGCGAGGTACCGCAGTACGATGCCTTCAGAGCGCGCCAGGCCGTAGAACTGGACGAATTCGCCGAAGTTCATGGCCCGTTCGTACATGTCGCGGACCACCGACTTGGGTGCCAGCTCAAAGTCGCCCACCCACGGCGCGGCTTTCCGATACACCTCGAACGCCTCACCCAGGATCTCCGCCAACGGCTGGGGGTAGGTCACCTCATCCAGCATGGCCATTCGCTGGTCGTAGTCGATGCCGTCGGCTTTCATGGCGGCCACAGCTTCGCCGCGGGCCTTCTTTTGCTGTGCGGAGAGGATCTGGCGGGGTTTCTCCAGGGTCGCCTCGATCACGGACACCACGTCCAGGGCGTACGACGGCGACTCCGGATCGAGCAGGTCAAGTGCGGCAAGTGCAAAGGGGGAGAGCGGCTGGTTCAGGGCGAAGTTCGGCTGCAGGTGGACGGTCAGCCGGACAGTCCGGCCGTCGGGACCCTGTTCCTCCGGCGGAATCCGCTCGATGACCTCGGCGGCCAGCAGTTCCCGGTAGATGCCCAGCGCCTTCTTCATCAGCCGCAGCTGGTTGGGGCGCGGCTCGTGGTTCTCGGTGAGCAGACGCCGGGCCGCCGCGAACGGGTCGCCGGGCCGTTCCATCAGGTTCATAAGCATGGCGTGCGTCACCGTGAAACTCGACGTCAACGGGTCCGGGACAGACTCCACCAGCCGGTTGAAGGTCGGTTCGCCCCAGGACACGAAACCCTCCGGCGGTTTCTTCTTCACCACCTGGCGGAGCTTCTTCTGGTCGTCGCCGAACTTGGCGGTGGCCTTGGCCATCGCCTTGACGTTCTCGATCACGTGCTCGGGCGCCTGCACCACCACCGTCCCGGCGGTGTCGTAGCCAGCGCGGCCGGCCCGCCCCGCAATCTGATGGAACTCGCGTGAGTTAAGCAGCCGCGTGCGGACGCCGTCGTACTTGCTCAAGGCCGTGAGCAGCACCGTCCGGATCGGCACGTTGATGCCCACGCCCAGCGTGTCCGTACCGCAAATCACCTTCAGCAGTCCCGCCTGTGCCAGCTGCTCCACCAACCGGCGGTACTTGGGCAACATGCCGGCGTGGTGCACGCCGATTCCGTGGCGCACCAGCCTGTTCAGCGTCTTCCCGAACCCAGCCGCAAACCGGAAGTTGGCGATCAGCTCCGCGATCTTGTCCTTTTCCTCCCTGGTGCACACGTTGATGCTCATCAGGTTCTGGGCGCGGTCGATCGCTTCGAGCTGGCTGAAGTGCACCACGTAGACAGGCACCTGCTTGGTGGACAGCAGCTCCTCCAGGGTCTCGTGGACGGGAGTCTGGTGGTAGTAGTAATGCAGCGGAATGGGCCGCTCCGCCGAGCTCACCGTGGTGGTGGCGCGGCCGGTCAACGCGGTCAGCCCCTCCTCGAACCGGGTCACGTCGCCCAGGGTGGCGGACATGAGCAGGAACTGTGCCTGCGGCAGCTCCAGGAGGGGGACCTGCCAGGCCCAGCCGCGCTGGGGGTCGGAGTAGAAGTGGAACTCGTCCATAATTACGGCGCCCAGTTCCGCCGCCGGGCCTTCCCGCAGCGCGATGTTTGCCAGGATCTCTGCCGTGCAGCAGATGATGGGCGCGTCCTGGTTGACCCCGGAGTCGCCGGTGATCATGCCTACGTTCTCTGCGCCGAAAATGTCGCAAAGGGCGAAGAACTTTTCGGATACCAAAGCTTTGATGGGTGCCGTGTAGTAGCTTCGCCGGCCCTGGGCCATGGCTTGGAAGTGCGCCGCGATGGCCACCAGCGACTTCCCGGACCCGGTGGGCGTCGCCAGGATGACGTTGGCGCCGGTTGCGAGCTCCATGATGGCCTCGTCCTGCGCCGGGTACAGTGACAGCCCGCGGCTCTCCGTCCACTCCACAAACCGGGTGTAAAGGGCGTCGGGGTCGACGGGGTCGGCTTGCCTGGGGGTGGACAGATCGCTCAGCTGGTCAACGAGTTTCATTGAGTTCAACCTTAGTGCCACGTTGCGGAGGGACCGGGCGCTCCTGCCGGGTTAGGCTACGGCTTGCCCGTGTGCGCGTCAGAATCTGGAGATATTCATGAAATGGGACCCCGCAAAGTATGCCGAGTTTGGCGACTACCGGAACAGGCCGTTCTTCGACCTCACAGCCCGGATCCATGCGGAGGGGCCGGCGCACGTGGTGGACCTTGGGTGCGGGCCCGGGAACCTCACGGCAACCCTGGCCGAACGCTGGCCGGACGCGCGTGTGGTTGGCCTGGACTCGTCCGCGGAGATGCTGGCAAAGGCCGCCCCGCTGGCGGCGAAGATTCCCGCCCTGGCATTTGAGCAGGCGGACATTGCCGACTGGATGCCCGGTCCCGGGACCGACGTCGTGGTGAGCAACGCCGCCCTGCAGTGGGTCCCGGGCCACCAGGACCTCATGCGGAAGTGGCTCGAAGCCCTCCGGCCAGGCGCCTGGTTTGCCATGCAGGTGCCGGGGAACTTCAACGCACCGTCGCACGCCCTGATGCGGGAACTGGCAGCGTCGGAACTATGGGCGCCGAAGCTGGACGGGGTGCTGCGGGGCGGGGAAACAGTGGGGGAGCCCGGAGACTACCTGGGCATCCTGCTCGACGCCGGCTTCGCGGCGGATGCATGGGAAACCAGCTACCAGCAGGTGCTGCATGGCCAGGACCCGGTGCTGGCTTGGGTCAGGGGCACCGCGCTCCGCCCGGTCATGGCCGCCCTCAGCGAGGACGACGCCATGCGCTTCGAATCCGAGTACGCCGCCGCCCTGCGGGACGCCTATCCCCAAGGCGCGCACGGCACGGTCTTCCCCTTCCGCCGGATCTTCGCAGTAGGGCGCAAGGCTGCGGGCTGATAGTTTTCAACACTGTCACACGCCGTGACAGTGATGAAAAGTGATGTGGCTTACAATGGCGTCTGTGGTTTAGGGGTCAAGCCGCTGGCCCCCACTTCGGCCAAACGCACATACAGGGGGTATTTTGCTGGTCGGACTCATGAAGCGGCAGCTTGCGGGCCAATACGCGCAGGTCGGCGCCATCGTCTTCCTTCAGTTGGTCCAGGCGGCGGCGAACCTGCTGCTGCCAACGGTGAACGCAGCCATCATCGATGACGGCATCGTCGCCGGAAGGCCTGAGGTGATCTCGCGGCTCGGAGTGCTCATGGCCGTTATCGCCGTGGTGCAGGCCGCCTCGGCCGTTGCCGCGGGCTACCTCGGCGCCGTGGTGGCCATGAGGATCGGGCACCGCCTGCGGGCGGAGGTGTTCACCAGGATCCAGTCGCTGTCCTCGCAGGACGTGGCCCTGTTCGGAACCCAAAGCCTGACCACCCGCGCAACGAACGATGTCCAACAGGTCCAGGCATTTGCAGTGCTGGTCTTCACGATGCTCTTCGCCGGTCCGGCCATGGGCATCGGAGGGATCGTACTTGCCGTGCAGCAGGACGTGGCGCTCTCCGTGGTGGTGATTGTCATCGTGCCCCTGCTCCTGCTGATTATGTACCTGATCGTCCGCCGGCTGATCCCGCTCTACCGGGAAGGCCAGGACCTGCTGGACCGGTCCGGCGGCATCCTCCGCGAGCAGATCATTGGCGTGGACGTCATCCGCGCCTTTGTCCGGCAGGGCCACGAAGCGCGGCGGTTCGCGGCGACCAACGCGGGCCTGACGGCCAACAACCTGCAGTCGGCGCTCCTGGTGGCCGGGATGCTGCCGATGATCATGCTGGTGGTCAATATCAGTTCGGTCGCGGTCGTTTGGTTCGGCGGACACCGTATCCAGGCCGGACTGATGAACCTCGGGGCGCTCACCGCGTTCATCGCCTACATCATGCAGATCCTGCTCGCGATCATGATGTCGATGTACGTCCTCATGACGGCGCCCCGCGCCGCCGTCTGCGCCGAACGGATCCAGGCGGTCCTCGTCACCGAGCCGTCCGTCAGCAGTGCGGCGCAGCCGCACCCCGGTTTGGACCGCCCCCGTTTGGACCACCCCCGTCTGGACCCGGCCCGGCCGGCGGCGCTGACGTTCCAGGACGTTGGCTTTTCCTATCCGGGCGCAGAAGCCCCCGTGCTGGCCGGCATCAGTTTTACCGCCGTTCCCGGTACCACCACCGCGATTGTTGGCTCCACGGGCAGCGGCAAGACCACCCTGCTCAATCTGGTTCCGCGGTTCCTTGACCCCACCGAGGGGCGGATCATGCTGGCCGGCCAGGACATCCGGAACCTGCCCCTGGACCAGCTCCGCGCCGCCATGGCCATCGTGCCCCAGCACTCCCACCTGTTCACCGGAACCATCGCCGAGAACCTAAGGATGGGCGCCCCGGACGCAGCGGACGAGGAACTGTGGGCCGCCCTCGAGGCAGCACAGACTATGCGCTTCATGCGTGACCTCCCGCTGGGGCTTGCCACCCCTGTTGGCCAGGGCGGCGCCAGCCTGTCGGGCGGGCAGCGGCAAAGGCTCTGCATTGCCAGGGCCCTGCTGCGCAAGGCGCCCCTCTATCTCTTCGATGACAGCTTTTCGGCGTTGGACTACGACACGGACACCAGGCTGCGGCAGGCCCTGGACCAGCAGCTCGCCGCTGCAACCACCATCCTGGTTGCTGAGCGGATTTCCGCCGTGGAGGACGCAGAGCTCATATTGGTGCTCGACGACGGTGGGCTCGTGGCGCAGGGGACGCACCAGGAGCTGCTGGAAACCTCAGCCACCTACCGGGAGATTGCCGAGTCCCAGCTTGCGTTGGACGGCACGCTGTGACGGCCGCGGAGGAAGGCGGGGAAGCGGAGCAGGGGTTTTGGCCGACTGCCGGCAGGCTCCTGGGACTCCTGCGCCCCTTCCGGCTGCACATGCTGGGGGCAGTGGCGGCTACCTGCGCGTTCGCGGGGCTCAACGTTGCCGCCCCAAAGTACCTGGGTGATGCCACCGATGTGGTGGTAGAGGGCATCTTCGAAGGCGCCCTGGACCAGCGCCTCGGAATCCTGCTGGCCGCCGTGGCCACGATGTACGTCTTCGCCTCCCTGTTTAACTGGGTGCAGGGCGCGCTGACAGCCCGCGCCGTGCAGGGCCTCATGTACGGCCTGCGCGCCTCGGTCGAGGACAAACTTTACCGCCTTCCCTCCACCTACTTCCGGGAACGATCCCGGGGTGACGTCCTCAGCCGGGCCACCAACGACATCGACAACATCGCGCAGGCCCTCAACCAGGTCCTGACCCAGCTCATCGTGTCGGTGCTGATGCTGTTCGGTTCTTTGGCCATGATGCTGTGGATCTCGCCGCTGCTTGCAGCCATTGCCGTTGCCACCGTTCCCATCTCCACCTGGATCACTTTCCTGGTGGCCCGCCGGTCGCAGGAGCACTTCGCCGTGCAGTGGAAGGAGACCGGCGAACTCAACGCCCACGTGGAGGAATTCGTCAGCGGGCACGAGGTCATCAAGGCTTTCGGCCGGCAGGGACATGCGGAGGAGGTCTTCCGCCACAGCAACGGGCGCCTGGCACGGGCAGCTGCCAAAGCCCAGTACTCGGCGGGGGTGGTCCAGCCGCTGATGGTGCTGATGTCCAACCTCAACTACATAGCGGTTGCAGTGGTGGGAGCCCTGCAGGTCATCGCGGGAGCCATGACCATCGGGGGCGTCCAGGCCTTCATCCAGTTCAGCCGGTTGTTCACCCAGCCGGTGGGCCAGATCGGGGGGCTCCTCAATGTCATGCAGTCCTGCGCGGCGTCCGCGGGCAGGGTTTTCGTCCTCCTGGATGCACGTGAGGATCCCCATGAGCCAACCCTGCAGGAGCAGGATGGGCGGCCTTCCATTGCCCCGGCCGGAGGCCCCATCGTTTTCCAGGACGTCACGTTTGGCTACCCCGGCTCCGTCCCCGCGGTCCGCAACCTCACCTTCACGGTGGAACCGGGTCAGTCGGTGGCAATCGTGGGACACACCGGCGCAGGCAAGAGCACCGTGGTGAATCTGCTGATGCGGTTCCTGGAGCCCACGTCCGGCCGGATCACCATGGGCGGAACAAACATCGCGGACATCCCCCGGGACCACCTTCGTTCCCGGTTTGGCGTGGTGCTGCAGGATTCCTGGCTTTTCGCGGGCACCATCCGCGACAACATCGCCTACGGCCGGCCCGACGCCCCGGATGCCGCCATTGTGGCCGCCGCAGAGGCCACCCATGCCGACCGCTTCATCAGGTCCCTGCCGCACGGCTACGACACAGTCCTGGAAAACGGCGGGGAGCCACTTAGCCAGGGCCAGCGGCAACTCCTCACCATCGCCAGGGCCCAGCTCGCCGGGCGCTCCGTTCTGGTCCTTGACGAAGCAACCAGTTCGGTGGACTCCAGGACTGAGTTGCTCATCCGCCAGGCGATGCAGCGGCTCCGCCACGGACGGACAAGCTTCGTGATCGCCCACCGTTTGTCCACCATCCGTAACGCTGATCTAATTCTCGTCATGGACCACGGACGCATCGTCGAGCAGGGCACGCATGCAAGCCTCCTTGCCGCCACCAGCTACTACGCCAGGCTGTACAATGCCCAGTTTGCAGAACGCGACGGCAAGGCCGGCGCCTTGGAGGGCGGCCTGTGAAAGCTGCTGCCGACTTTCCCGGGTCCTGGCGGCCCAACCAGGCCAGCAGCGTAGCGCTCTTCGAGCAGCTTCGGCTGCAGGTCATCCACCTGGCGGACAGCGGTGCACTGGCGCCCGGCACCAGGCTCCCCGCGGTGCGGGCCCTCGCGGAACAACTCGACGTCGCCCCCCACACGGTGGCCAGGGCCTACAAGGAGCTGGAGGCGGCCGGCGTCGTCGCCACCCGTGGCCGCAACGGCACCGTGGTTTGTGCCCGTGATGAGCGGCTGGGAGGCCTCTCCGACGCCGCGGCCGCGTATGCCGCCGTCGCAAAATCCCAAGGCGCCAGCTTCGCCGAAGCGGTGAAGCTGCTGGCCGCGGCATACGATGTTCCCTGAGGGCGGAACGGTCAGTGTTCGAAAAAGTTTTCGATTAGCATTATGGGGTGCCTAAAGCCTTAGCTGAAGAAACCCCTGCCCCCTCCGCTTCCCTCGCCGTACGCTCAGCGGCCGCCCTGGAGCGCCCCGACCTCTCCCGCCTCGTGGTGAAGGGTGCGCGGGAGCACAACCTGCGCAACGTGGACCTCGACCTGCCGCGCGATGCCATGATCGTCTTCACCGGCCTCTCCGGATCCGGCAAGTCGTCCCTGGCGTTCGACACCATCTTCGCCGAGGGCCAGCGGCGCTACGTCGAATCACTCTCCGCTTATGCACGCCAGTTCCTGGGCCAGGTGGACAAGCCCGACGTCGATTTCATCGAGGGACTCTCCCCGGCGGTCTCCATCGACCAGAAATCCACCAGCAAGAACCCCCGCTCCACGGTGGGCACCATCACCGAGATTTACGACTACATGCGCCTGCTCTGGGCGCGCGTCGGCCGGCCGCACTGCCCCGTTTGTGGCGAACCGGTGTCCAAGCAGACCCCGCAGCAAATTGTCGACCAGCTCCTTGAACTCGACGAAGGCACGCGCTTCCAGGTTTTGGCCCCCGTGGTGCGCGGACGCAAGGGGGAGTTCGTCGACCTCTTCAAGGACCTCAGCGCCAAGGGCTACTCGCGGGCACGCGTGGACGGCAACCTCGTCCAGCTGAGCGATCCGCCCAAGCTCGGCAAGCAGTTCAAGCACACCATCGAGGTGGTGGTGGACCGCCTGGTGGTCAAGGAAGGGATCAGCCAGCGGCTGACCGATTCCATCGAGACCGCCCTGGGACTGGCCGAGGGCCGCGTCCTGGCGGAGTTCGTTGACGTTGATGCGGACGCTCCGGAGCGGATCCGGGCGTTCTCTGAAAACCTCGCCTGCCCCAACGAGCACCCCCTCGCCATCGACGAGATCGAGCCCCGCTCCTTCTCCTTCAACAACCCCTTCGGCGCCTGCGCGGCCTGCAGCGGCATCGGCACCCGGCTGGAGGTGGATGAGGAACTCATCGTTCCCAACCCGGAACTGTCCCTGTCCGAGGGCGCCATCGCACCCTGGTCCATGGGAACGGCCACCACGGAGTACTGGAACCGGCTCCTGGAGGGCCTGGCCAAGGAAGTCGGCTTCTCCATGACCACGCCGTGGGAGAAGCTGGGCAAGGACGTGCGCCAGATCGTCCTGCACGGCAAGGACCACAAGGTAGTGGTGCAGTACCGCAACCGCTTTGGCCGTGAACGCAAGTACAGCACCGGGTTCGAAGGTGCCATCCAGTACGTCCACCGCAAGCACGGCGAGACCGATTCCGACTGGGCGCGCGACCGCTACGAAGAGTACATGCGGCAGGTACCCTGCCCCGCGTGCAACGGCGCCCGCCTCAACCCGGCCTCCCTGTCCGTCCTGATCAACGGCAAGTCCATCGCCGAGGTTGCCGCCCTTCCCATGCGGGAATGCGCAGACTTCCTTAACAACCTGGTGCTGACCGGGCGCGAAGCCCAGATCGCCCACCAGGTCCTCAAGGAGATCCAGGCCCGGCTGACCTTCCTCCTGGACGTCGGACTGGAGTACCTCAATCTGGAGCGGCCCTCGGCCACCCTTTCCGGCGGCGAAGCCCAGCGCATCCGCCTGGCCACCCAGATCGGCTCCGGCCTGGTTGGGGTCCTCTATGTCCTCGACGAACCCTCCATTGGCCTGCACCAGCGCGACAACCGCCGGCTGATCGAAACCCTCACCCGGCTTCGCGACATGGGAAACACCCTGATCGTCGTGGAGCACGACGAGGACACCATCCACGTGGCCGACTGGATCGTGGACATCGGACCCGGCGCCGGCGAGCACGGCGGCCAGGTGGTCCACTCCGGCACATACGAGGAACTGCTGGACAACAGGGAATCGCTGACCGGCGACTACCTGTCCGGCCGCAAGGCCATCGAGGTACCCAAGAAGCGCCGCAAGTATGATAAGAAACGCGAGATCAAGGTCGTGGGCGCCCGGGAGAACAACCTCGTGAACGTCGATGCCGCCTTCCCTCTGGGCCTCTTCACCGCGGTGACCGGCGTGAGCGGTTCGGGCAAGTCGACGCTCGTGAATGAGATCCTCTACAAGGTCCTGGCGAACAAGCTCAACGGCGCCAAGCAGGTAGCCGGGCGGCACAAGACGGTCCAGGGCCTGGAGCACCTGGACAAGGTGGTGCACGTCGACCAGAGCCCCATCGGCCGGACCCCGCGGTCCAACCCGGCCACGTACACCGGCGTCTTCGACAACATCCGCAAGCTCTTCGCGGAAACCACTGAAGCCAAGGTGCGCGGCTACCTTCCGGGCCGCTTCTCCTTCAACGTCAAGGGCGGCCGCTGCGAGGCGTGTTCCGGTGACGGCACCCTGAAGATCGAGATGAACTTCCTGCCTGACGTTTACGTCCCCTGCGAGGTGTGCCACGGGGCCCGCTACAACCGGGAGACCCTGGAAGTGCACTACAAGGGCAAAACCATCGCGGATGTCCTCAACATGCCCATTGAAGAGGCCGCCGAATTCTTCGCGGCGTTCTCACCCATTGCGCGGCACCTGAACACCCTGGTGGACGTCGGACTGGGCTACGTGCGGCTGGGCCAGCCGGCCACCACCCTCTCCGGCGGCGAAGCGCAACGGGTCAAGCTCGCGGCGGAACTGCAAAAGCGCTCCAACGGACGCAGCATCTATGTCCTGGATGAGCCCACCACCGGCCTGCACTTCGAAGACATCCGCAAGCTGCTCATGGTCCTGCAGGGCCTGGTGGACAAGGGCAACACCGTGATCACCATCGAGCACAACCTGGATGTCATCAAAAGCGCGGACTGGCTGGTTGACCTCGGGCCTGACGGCGGTTCGGGCGGTGGCCAGATTGTTGCCGCTGGAACGCCGGAACAGGTGGCGAAGTCCAGCGCCAGCCACACCGGGAAGTTCCTCGCCGAAATACTGGGCTGAGCGAAGGAATTACAAGAGAAGTATTCCTCGCCGGGAATGCGAGTTTCAGGCACTCCTGCTGTCGTGAGAAACTAACCCGGTGACTTCAACAACAGTGCCCGTGATCTTTGACCTGGACGGCACTCTTGTCGACCCGGCCGGTGGAATAACCGGGGGGATTGCATCGGCCCTCCGCGGGCTGGGGCTCCCCGTTCCCGGCCAGGACCTGCTTGACTCGATGATCGGCCCCAAGCTGAGCGATTCACTGCTCAACGTGGCAAAGGTTCCGGCCGACCTCCTGGAAGAGGTGGTCCGCCGGTACCGGGAGTACTACGTCGCCACGGGCATCGCCCAGAGCCGGCTGTACCCGGGCATCCGCGAAATCCTCGAATCATTCGCAGAGGCTGGACGCCCCGTGGCCGTTGCTACCCAGAAACCGCAGCGGCTTGCCCATACGGTCCTGGCGCACCACGGCATCGACGGATTCTTCCACGGCATCCACGGCTCCGCGGACGACGAAACGTTGGTGGAAGGCGTCCCGCTGGGCAAGACGCAGATCATCGCCGCCGCCCTGCGTGACCTGGACACCCGGCACGCCATCATGGTGGGGGACCGAGCCCAGGACGTCTCCGGAGCGATCGCCAATGGACTGGACTGCATCGGGGTGGTCTGGGGCTTCGCGCCGGACGGCGAGCTGGAGGAAGCCGGCTCAGTGGCGGTTGTCAATACCGGCGAGGAACTCGTTGCCGTCATCGAGCGGCTCCAGGCGATCCACACTGCGGCCATGAGCGGGGTGAGCAACGATGGAAATGTTTGATGCCGTCCGCTGGACCACCCGCAACCTCATCGCCGGCACCTGCCGGCCCACCGTCGTCGGACTCGAAAACGTCCCTTCCGACGGCCCCTTCATCGTGGCACCCAACCACCTGTCCTTCTTCGACAGTGTGATCGTCCAGGCGCTGATGCCCCGGCCCGTCGCCTTCTTCGCCAAGGCCGAATACTTCACCACCGGCGGAGTTAAGGGCAGGGTCATGAAGGCCTTCTTCCAATCCGTGGGCTCCATCCCCGTGGAGCGCGGGGAACAGGCTGCCAGTGTGCAGGCCCTCAAGACCCTGCTGGACATCCTCGAAGCCGGGCGCGGCATCGGCATCTACCCGGAGGGCACCCGCTCCCGCGACGGCATCCTCTACCGGGGCCGTACAGGGGTCGGCTGGCTGGCGCTCACCACGGGGGCACCCGTGATTCCCGTAGGCCTGATCGGGACCGAGCAGCTTCAGCGCGCCGGCGAAAAAGGGGTCCGGCCCCAGCACTTCACGATGAAGGTGGGGGAGCCGCTGTACTTCGACAAGACAGGACCGGACCACTCCCTTCCCGCCCGCCGCGAAGTTACGGACCGGATCATGGACGCCATCGCCGAACTCAGCGGACAGGAACGTTCTGCCAGCTACAACCAGAGCAAGTCCACCGAATAGCCCGGCTGGCAAGGAGACCCGGCGCGACTCAGTAGACTTGATAGGTGGCAAATCCAGCAACTTACCGCCCAAAAACCGGTGAAATCCCCACCAACCCGGGCGTCTACCGGTTCCGTGATCCGCACGGCCGGGTCATTTATGTAGGCAAAGCCAAGAGCCTCCGGTCGCGGCTGAATTCCTATTTCGCCAACCCGGCCGGGCTGCTGCCCAAAACCTACGCGATGGTCCATGCGGCCAGCAGCGTCGAGTGGACCGTGGTGGGCAGCGAACTGGAATCGCTGCAGCTGGAATACACCTGGATCAAGGAGTTCAAGCCCCGGTTTAATGTGGTGTTCCGGGATGACAAGACGTATCCCTACCTCGCCGTGACCATGAGCGAGAAGTACCCCCGGGTGCAGGTGATGCGCGGCGACAAGCGGAAGGGGACCCGCTACTTCGGTCCCTACACAGCAGGGGCCATCCGGGAAACCATGGACACCCTGCTCCGCGTCTTCCCCGTCCGGAGCTGCAGCGCCGGCGTGTTCAAGCGCGCCGAGGCCAGCGGGCGGCCGTGCCTGCTGGGATACATCGACAAGTGCTCAGCACCCTGCGTCGGCCGGATCTCGCCGCAGGACCACAGGGCGCTGGCCGACGACTTCTGCGCCTTCATGGGCGGTGAAGCCACAAGGTTCATCAACAAGCTCGAGAAGCAAATGGGCGACGCCGTGGCGAAGCTCGACTATGAGCACGCAGCCAGGCTGCGGGACGATATCACGGCGCTGCGCAAGGTCTTCGAACGGAACGCAGTGGTCCTGGCCGAGGACACGGACGCCGACGTCTTCGCCCTTCATGAAGACGAACTCGAAGCGGCCGTCCAGGTGTTCCACGTCCGCGGCGGCAGGATCCGGGGCCAGCGCGGCTGGGTGGTGGAAAAGGTGGAGGACTTCAGCACCCCTGATTTGGTGGAGCACCTGCTCCAGCAGGTTTACGGCGAGGACGGCGATACCCACGGCCGGCTCCCGCGCGAGGTCCTGGTGCCCGTGGCGCCCAGCAATACGGAAGACCTGGCGAAGTGGCTGGCCGGCATCCGCGGCGCCAAGGTGGACATCCGGGTACCCCAGCGTGGGGACAAGGCGGCGCTGATGTCCACGGTGCGCGAGAACGCCGAGCACGCGCTGAGGCTCCACAAGACCCGGCGCGCGGGGGACATCACCGTCAGGTCCCAGGCCCTCCAGGAACTCCAGGAAGCCCTGGACCTGCCCGTGCCGCTGCTGCGGATCGAGTGCTTCGACGTTTCCCACGTGCAGGGCACCAACGTGGTGGCCTCCATGGTGGTGGTGGAGGACGGACTCCCCAAGAAGTCCGACTACCGCAAGTTCTCCATCACGGGTCCCGCGGCGGCCGATGACACCGCGGCCATGCACGACGTCCTGACCCGCCGTTTCCGCCACTACCTGCA
Organism: Arthrobacter sp. SLBN-83; assembly: GCF_006715285.1. Lineage (NCBI taxonomy): Bacteria > Bacillati > Actinomycetota > Actinomycetes > Micrococcales > Micrococcaceae > Arthrobacter > Arthrobacter sp. SLBN-83. Next base: position 3,796,670 of record NZ_VFMX01000001.1, on the reverse strand, counting down.
GGACAAGTCCGCGCAGGTGGATGAGTCCGTCCTGGCGGCGGACGCGCTGGAAACGGACGGAGTGGCAGCGGACGGCCGGCTCGAGGATGTCCAGGCGGCCGAAACCGAAGCAGCCGCCCTGGACACCACCACCCCGGCGCCCAAGGCCAAATTCGCCTACCCGCCCAACCTGGTGGTTGTTGACGGCGGCCAGCCCCAGGTCAATGCCGCGGCCCGCGCCCTGAAGGACTTGGGTATCGATGATGTGTACGTCGTGGGCCTGGCCAAGCGCCTGGAGGAAGTGTGGCTGCCGGACAGCGACTTCCCGGTCATCCTGCCCCGCACCTCCCAGGGACTGTACCTGCTGCAGCGGATCCGTGACGAGGCGCACCGCTTCGCCATTACTTTCCACCGCCAAAAGCGCGGCAAGGCCATGACCGTTTCGGCGCTGGATGCCGTTCCCGGGCTGGGCGCCTCCAAGCGCAAGGCCCTGCTGGCGCACTTCGGCTCGGTCAAGGGCGTGAAGGCTGCCACCGCGGAAGAGCTCGCCCAGGCGAAAGGGATTGGCCCCGCACTGGCCAATGCCATCGTTAACCACTTCGCTGCCGACGGGCCCGAAGCGGTCACAGTGCCGGCCATCAACATGACTACCGGCGAAATCATTGAATCTTAGCTAGGGTAAAGGACGGGGCAGCGCCATCGCCGCCCATGGGGACAACGAGGAAACGGGGCAGGATTCATGGCAGACACGACGGCGGAATCCGGGGCCGGCCACGACGGGATGGAACCCGTCAAACCGGTCGAAGCGGAGCTGCTGGTGGTCACCGGAATGTCCGGCGCCGGACGAAGCACGGCCGCCGACGCCCTGGAGGACCACGGCTGGTATGTCGTGGAAAACCTGCCGCCGCAGATGCTGGGCACGCTGGCGGAACTCGTCTCGCACGCACCGCAGTCCATTCCCCGGCTGGCTGTGGTCATCGACGTCCGCAGCAAAGGCCTCTTTGCCGATATCCGTTCGGCGCTGCATGCACTTGCGGCAAGCGGGGTCACCTTCCGGGTCCTGTTCCTCGACGCAAGCGACAACGTCCTGGTCCGGCGGTTTGAACAGGGGCGCCGTCCGCACCCGCTGCAGGGCGGCGGACGCATCCTTGACGGTATTGCTGCAGAACGTGAACTGCTGCAGGAACTGCGCGACAGCTCCGACGTCGTCCTGGATACTTCCAACTACAACGTCCACGGCCTGGCCACCGCCATTACGGAACTGTTCAGCGAAACCGGCCCCGTCGCCCTGCGGCTCAACGTCATGAGCTTCGGCTTCAAGTACGGCCTGCCGGTGGACGCCAACTACGTGGCAGACGTCCGGTTCATCCCCAACCCGCACTGGGTGCCCCAGCTCCGCCCGCAGACGGGCCTGGACAAGGACGTCAGCGACTACGTGCTGGAGGCGGAAGGCGTCAAGAACTTCGTGGACCGCTACGTCCTGGCCCTGGAGCCGGTGCTGGAGGGGTACCGCAGGGAAAACAAGCACTACGCCACCATCGCCGTGGGCTGCACCGGCGGCAAGCACCGCTCGGTTGCAGTAGCCGTGGAACTTTCCAAGAAACTCGCGCAGTACCCGCGGGTCACGGTGACCACCGCGCACCGGGATCTGGGCCGCGAGTAATGGCCCTGTTCACCGGAGCCCTGCCCCTGGTGCCGCCGGCCGCTGGTAAGGGCTCGGGCCAGCAGGACAAGGGCCCCAATGTGGTGGCCCTGGGCGGCGGCCACGGCCTGGCGGCCTCGCTTTCGGCACTGCGGCTGCTCACCTCCGAGCTCACCGCGGTGGTCACGGTAGCGGACGACGGCGGTTCTTCCGGGCGTCTGCGCGAGGAGTACGGCGTCCTTCCGCCGGGAGACCTGCGCATGGCACTGTCCGCGCTCTGCGACGACACCGACTGGGGCCGGACCTGGCGCGATGTCATGCAGCACCGGTTCCGCGCCGGGAAGGGCCCCGGTGGCTCCCTGGACGAGCACGCCATGGGCAACCTGCTGATCGTGACGCTCTGGGAACTGCTGGGAGACGCCGTGGCAGGACTCAAGTGGGCCGGGGCCCTGCTCGGCGCCCGGGGGCAGGTCCTGCCCATGTCAACCGTTCCGCTCACCATCGAAGGCGATGTGCGCGTGGCCGCCCCGGACGGTGGCACCACCCTCCAGACCATCCGCGGCCAGGCGCGTTGTGCCGTGGCCGGCTCGCTGGAGGAAGTGCGGCTCCTTCCCAAGGCAGCCCCGGCGTGCACTGATGCCCTGACGGCCATCGAACTGGCGGACTGGGTGGTCCTGGGCCCCGGCTCCTGGTACACGTCGGTCCTGCCGCACCTGCTCCTCCCGGAGATGCGGCAGGCACTGTGCAGCACGCCTGCCAAGCGCTGCCTGACCATGAACCTTGCCACGGACACCAAGGAAACCACCGGCATGACGGCCGCGGACCACCTGCACGTCCTCCGGCGCTACGCCCCGGAGTTCAGCGTGGACGTGGTCCTGGCCGATCCCGCATCGGTGCCGGACCGGCAGGAGTTCGAGAAGGCTGCCGGCATGCTCGGAGCGGAAGTTGTCTTGGGTAAAGTAGGGGCGTCGGGACGCCGGCCCGTCCATGAGCCGCTTCGGCTGGCCACGGCGTACCAGGACATTTTTGGGAACAGTTAGGAAGGTGCCATGGCACTGACAGCATCAGTCAAGGAAGAACTGTCCCGTCTGGACATCAAGAAGTCATCAGTGCGCAAGGCTGAAGTCTCCGCAATGCTCCGGTTCGCCGGGGGACTGCACATCATCTCCGGCAGGATCGTCATCGAGGCGGAAGTGGACCTGGCATCCACTGCCCGCAGGCTCCGTGCCGCCATCGCCGAGGTCTACGGACACCAGAGCGAAATCATCGTGGTCTCCGCCGGCGGGCTCCGGCGCGCCAGCCGCTACGTGGTGCGCGTGGTCCGTGACGGCGAAGCGCTGGCACGCCAGACCGGCCTCCTGGACGGACGCGGCCGGCCCGTGCGCGGCCTGCCATCCGCCGTCGTCAATGGTTCAGCGGCGGACGCCGAGGCCGTGTGGCGCGGCGCCTTCCTGGCCCATGGCTCGCTCACCGAACCGGGGCGTTCGTCGTCGCTGGAGGTCACCTGCCCGGGACCCGAATCCGCCCTTGCCTTGGTGGGCGCCGCCCGCCGGCTGGACATCCAGGCCAAAGCGCGCGAGGTCAGGGGAGTGGACCGCGTGGTCATCCGGGACGGGGACACCATCGCCGCGCTCCTGACGCGCATGGGCGCCCATGACGCGCTGATGGTGTGGGAGGAACGCCGCATGCGCAAGGAGGTCAGGGCCACCGCCAACCGGCTTGCAAACTTCGATGACGCCAACCTGCGGCGCTCCGCGCAGGCCGCCGTGGCCGCCGGCGCACGCGTGGAACGGGCGCTGGAAATCCTGGGCGACGACGTTCCGGACCACCTGAAATACGCGGGCGAACTGCGGGTGGCCCACAAGCAGGCAAGCCTCGACGAGCTGGGCCGGCTGGCCGACCCCGTCATGACCAAGGATGCCATCGCCGGACGGATCCGCCGCCTGCTGGCCATGGCGGACAAGCGTGCGCTCGACCTGGGCGTTCCCGGGACGGACGCCAATGTGACGCCCGAAATGCTGGACGAGTAAGCGCCCCATAGAATCAGAAAGAATTCCGGGCACCAGCTGCCCGGATGCACAATCCGAGCGTTACCAAACCGGACCTCCGGGTCCACGATATTGGAGGATTTTGTGACCGAGTACGTATTGCCGGAACTCAGCTACGACTACGCCGCCCTTGAACCGCACATCTCCGCGCGGATCATGGAGCTGCACCACAGCAAGCACCACGCCACCTACGTGGCAGGCGCCAACAACGCCCTGGCCCAGCTGGCCGAGGCACGTGAAAAGGGCGACTTCGCCAACATCAACCGGCTCTCCAAGGACCTCGCGTTCCACACCGGCGGCCACATCAACCACTCGGTGTTCTGGAAGAACCTGTCCCCGGACGGCGGCGACAAGCCCGAAGGTGAGCTGGCTGCCGCAATCGATGACGCGTTCGGCTCCTTTGATGCCTTCCGCGCCCAGTTCTCCGCTGCAGCCCTTGGCCTGCAGGGATCGGGCTGGGGCTTCCTGGCCTACGAGCCCATCGGCGGAAACCTGGTCATCGAGCAGCTCTACGACCAGCAGGGCAACACCGCACTGGGAACCATCCCGCTGCTGATGCTGGACATGTGGGAGCACGCCTTCTACCTGGACTACGTCAACGTCAAGGCCGACTACGTCAAGGCTTTCTGGAACATCGTGAACTGGGCAGATGTTGCCCAGCGCTTCGAGGCAGCACGCACCAACGCCACGGGGCTCATCACCCTCCCGTAGTGACCCGCGTTATACATCGCTGTAACAAACTTCACATTCCGACTTAAAGCAGCCGGGATGTGGACCGTCCGCCCCCGCACTTGCGGGGGCGGACCCAGTTAAACGTAAGATAGGTCACGGAAGGCGGTTAGCCTTCAGCAATGAGGCTGGTCGCCCTCCGTGTAAATCATCTCTGCCCAATGGCGTGCGGGATCTGTTAGTTGGCTTCAACGCCCGCTCAACTAGTAGTGCTTCTCAAAGCACCAAGGAGACTGTAAAAGTGACGACCCGTATTGGTATCAACGGCTTTGGCCGTATCGGCCGCAACTACTTCCGCGCAGCGCTTGCCCAAGGCGCGGACCTGGAGATCGTTGCAGTCAACGACCTCACCAGCCCCGAAGCCCTGGCGCACCTGTTCAAGTACGACTCGGTCGGCGGCCGCCTGAAGGAAACCATCGAGGTCAAGGACGGCAACATCGTCGTCAACGGCAACGTGGTCAAAGTCCTGGCCGAACGCGACCCCGCAAACCTTCCCTGGGGGGAACTGGGCGTGGACATCGTCATCGAATCCACCGGCTTCTTCACCAAGGCGGCCGACGCGCAGAAGCACATCGCCGCCGGCGCCAAGAAGGTCCTGATCTCCGCTCCGGCCTCGGACGAGGACATCACCATCGTGATGGGTGTCAACCACAACCTCTACGACAACGCCAAGCACAACATCATTTCCAACGCATCCTGCACCACCAACTGCCTGGGCCCGCTGGCCAAGGTGGTCAACGACGAATTCGGCATCGAGCGTGGCCTCATGACCACGGTCCACGCCTACACCGCCGACCAGAACCTCCAGGACGGACCGCACAAGGACCTGCGCCGGGCCCGCGCCGCCGCCATCAACATGGTTCCCACCTCCACTGGTGCCGCCAAGGCCATCGGCCTGGTGCTGCCGGAGCTCAAGGGCAAGCTGGACGGCTACGCCATCCGCGTCCCCGTGCCCACCGGCTCCGCCACCGACCTCACCGTCACCGTGTCCCGCGAGACCACCGTCGAGGAAGTCAACGCCGCACTCAAGCGCGCCGCTGAGTCCGAAGAGCTCCAGGGCTTCCTGACCTACACGGACGAGCCCATCGTCTCCTCCGACATCGTGGGCGACCCCGCCTCCTCCATCTTTGACTCCGGCCTGACCAAGGTCATTGGCAACCAGGTCAAGGTTGTTTCCTGGTATGACAACGAATGGGGCTACTCCAACCGCCTCGTCGACCTCACGGAGCTTGTGGCATCCAAGCTGGGCTAGGGTTAGACACATGACATCTCACACCCTCAACGAACTGATCGCTGAAGGTGTCCGCGGGCGGTACATTCTGGTTCGAAGTGACCTGAATGTGCCGCTCGACGGCTCTACAGTCACTGACGACGGCCGCATCAAGGCCTCACTGCCAGTGCTGGCAAAGCTCACGGACGCCGGTGCCCGCGTGCTGGTAACAGCCCACCTTGGACGCCCCAAGGGCGCTCCGGAGGACAAGTACTCCCTGCGGCCCGCAGTGGACCGGCTCGCCGAACTGGCCGGCTTCAAGGTGACCCTTGCGGCCGACACCGTCGGTGATGCCGCCAAGTCTGCGGCGGCATCCCTGCAGGACGGCGAAGCCCTGGTCCTCGAGAACGTCCGCTTCGACGCCCGCGAAACCAGCAAGGACGACGCCGAACGCGGCGCCTTCGCCGATGAGCTGGTTGCCCTGACCGGCAGCAACGGCGCGTACGTGGATGATGCCTTCGGCGCCGTCCACCGCAAGCACGCCAGCGTCTACGACGTCGCCACCCGGCTGCCGTCGTACCAGGGCGACCTGGTGCACACCGAGGTGGAGGTCCTCCGGAAGCTGACCACCGATACCCAGCGCCCTTACGTGGTGGTGCTCGGCGGCTCGAAGGTCTCGGACAAGCTCGCGGTCATCGCCAACCTGATCGGCAAGGCCGACACCATCCTGGTGGGCGGCGGCATGCTGTTCACCTTCCTGGCAGCCCAGGGCCACAAGGTCGCCTCGAGCCTGCTCGAGGAGGACCAGATCCCTGTGGTCCAGGACTACCTGAAGCGGGCCGCTGACGCGGGGACCGTGTTCGTGGTTCCCACGGACGTCGTGGTGGCGGAGAAGTTTGCCGCCGACGCCGCCCACGAAACGGTTGCCGCCGACGCCATCGAAGGCAGCAGCTTCGGCGCCCAAGGCATCGGCCTGGACATCGGACCGGATACCGCTGCCGCCTTTGCTGAACAGATCAAGGGCGCACGCACCGTCTTCTGGAACGGCCCCATGGGCGTCTTCGAGTTCGAGGCATTCTCGGCAGGCACGCGAGCCATCGCCCAGGCCCTGACCGAAACCGACGGCTTCACCGTGGTGGGCGGCGGCGACTCCGCTGCAGCAGTACGCACCCTGGGTTTCGCCGACGACCAGTTCGGCCACATTTCCACGGGCGGCGGCGCCAGCCTGGAATACCTTGAAGGCAAGGAGCTCCCGGGCCTCAGCGTCCTGGACCGGTAGTACGGCCCCGCAGTCCTCCGGCCGGCAGGTTGCCCGCGGCAGCCTGCCGGCCGCACACATATCAAGAATCTTTTGGAGATCACGTGACTACGTCAACGAACGGCGCTTTCGACCGCAAGCCCTTCATCGCGGGCAACTGGAAAATGAACATGGACCACGTGCAGGGCATCACCCTCCTGCAGAAGCTGGCATGGACCCTCTCCGACGCCAAACACGACTACAGCCGCGTTGAGGTGGCCGTCTTCCCGCCGTTCACCGACCTCCGCGGCGTGCAGACCCTGGTCCAGGGCGACGACCTGCAGGTCGCCTACGGCGGCCAGGACCTCTCGCAGTTCGACTCCGGCGCCTACACCGGCGACATTTCGGGTCAGTTCCTGAACAAGCTCGGCTGCAAGTACGTCCTGGTGGGCCACAGCGAACGCCGCACCATCCACAACGAATCCGACGACGTCCTCAATGCCAAGGTCAAAGCGGCCTTCAAGCATGGCGTCATTCCTGTTCTTTGCGTCGGTGAGGGCCTGGAGATCCGCCAGGCCGGAACCCACGTTGACCACACCCTGCAGCAGCTTCGGGCCGGAGTGGCCGGGCTGACCAACGAACAGGCTGCCGAACTGGTGGTAGCGTACGAGCCGGTCTGGGCCATCGGCACTGGCGAGGTGGCCGGGCCGGAGGACGCACAGGAAATGTGTGCCGCCATCCGGGCAGAACTCGAAGGCATCTTCGGCGCCGACGTGGCAGCCAAGACCCGCCTCCTCTACGGCGGTTCGGTCAAGGCCAACAATGCCGCCGCCATCCTGCAGGAGCGCGACGTTGACGGCCTCCTGGTGGGCGGCGCCAGCCTTGACCCGGCGGAGTTTGCTAATATTGTCAGGTTCGAGAGCCACCTGGTCGCGGACTAATTCGCAACCAGCGCACACTCCCGCAAATCCAACTTCCGAAAGGCCGTCGTGGACGTTCTTCATGTCATTCTGCAGATCCTCCTGGGCATCACCAGCCTCCTGCTGACGCTGCTGATCCTCCTGCACAAGGGACGCGGCGGCGGCTTGTCCGATATGTTCGGCGGCGGCATGAGCTCGGGACTCAGCTCTTCAGGGGTGGCAGAACGGAACCTGAACCGCTTCACGATCATCCTGGGCGTCACCTGGGGCGTGGTGATCATCGCACTGGGCCTGATCATGCGTTTCAGCGGCGGGGACTCCTAGGCGCTGGGCAACGACACAAGGTCCTTTCGGCCCTGCCGGCCGCCGGGACTGCCAACTAAACTGTGGCTGACGGAATTCGTCAGCCACAGTTTTTTTGTCGCTGAACGCAGACATGAGGCAGGAGTTGCCATGGTCCACCCAGCATCAGGCTTCCGGGGCACCCGCGCCGGTGTGATCGCAGGCTCCGGCTCGACGCTGCAATCGAATGATGACTCGTCGTCCCAGCCTTTGCCGCGCATCAGGGTGTCTTACTGGTGCGCCAAGGGCCACGAGACCCAGCCCGTATTCCTGAAGATGCCTGAGGACCAGATTCCCAGGACATGGGACTGCAGGCGCTGCGGCGGCACTGCCATCCGTGACAGCCAGGCGGCGGCGCCGGACGACCTCTTCGAGGACGGCTACAAGAGTCACCTGGAATACGTTAAAGAGCGGCGCTCCGGCCAGGACGCCGAAGATGTCCTGGCCGGAGCGCTGGAAAAGCTACGCGCCCGCGGCGTCCTTCCGGACCAGCTGCTGCGGGACACGTGAGGCTGCGTTCTCGTCAATCAGCCACAGGGTGCGGGAGGTGCCTCGGGGGCCTGAGGCAGGCACCTGCACAGGGTTTGCCCCGGCCAAGGCAAGTCCCACTGCCCCAGCCTTGTCCTCGCCTGCCACCACCATCCACACCTCGGCCGCCGTGTTGATGGCGGGAAGGGTAAGGGAGATCCGCAGCGGCGGCGGCTTGGGGGAGTTCCGGACGCCCACCACAGTCCGGTCCTTTTCCCGTATTCCGGCCTGTTCCGGGAACAGCGATGCGATATGGGCATCCGGCCCAACACCGAGCAGCACCACGTCGAGCCGGGGGAGCGATGACGGTTCCTCTGGCCGGTCGTCGGACATGTCCGCCGCATGCTCGGCCGCTGCCGCTTCCCTCAGTTGCCGGGCGTAATCATCCGCGGCCTCCTCGGGAGTGTCGAAGTCGTCAGACGAGCCGGGCGAATGGATGCGTTCCGGGTCCACCGGAATATGCGAGAGCAACGCATCAAACGCCTGCTTCGTGTTGCGGTCCGGATCGGCAGAACCAACAAAGCGTTCGTCACCCCACCAGAAGTTGACTTTGGACCAGTCGACGGCGGGCGCCGCCGGTGAGTCCGCAACGGCCTTCAGCGTGCCGATCCCCACGGTTCCCCCGGTGAGCACCACGGTGGCTTCGCCGTACTTGTCCTGCACATCGACGAGCTTGGTGATCAGTCGTGCAGCGATGGCGGCCATAAGGACGGACGAATCAGGATGGATGCTTACTCGTGGATCAACGCTCACTGGGTCGGACGCTCCTTAGATTGGTACGTGGCAGTCCAATAGTAATCACTTCACCAAACACTTCATCCGGGTCCAGGCGGCGGAGTTCTTCGGCGAGGCAGTCGCGGAGGCTGCGTCGCGGAAGGGAGATCCGCTGGGCCGGCTGGCCCGGCTGGGTCAGTTCCGCCACGGACAGTCCCGGCCGGAAGAGCTGGACGTCGCCGCCCGGGCGGGTGAGCCGGACGCGCCGGATCCCGGTTCCGGCCGGGTCCGCCACGATGGTCACGGGGGCATCCAGGGTCAGGGTGAGCCAGGCCGCGAGCAGGATGGTGGAGGGTGAGTCCGAGGCACCCTCGACGGCGACGGCCGTCACCGGGGACGAATCCACTTCATCAAGGGCTGCAGCAAGTTGGATGCGCCAGTTGGTGAGGCGGGTCCAGGCGAGGTCGGTGTCGCCGGCCTTGTAGGTGCGGTGGATGCGTTCGAGCGCAGCCTGGGGATCGGGTTCGTTCGCGGAGTCGGTGATCCTGCGGTGCGCGATGGCGCCGATGGAGGTTTCGCAGGCGTTCTCGGGGGCGCCGTGCGGCCACCAGGCCACGATGGGCGCGTCCGGCAGCAGCAGCGCTGCGACCAGTGACTCGGATTCGTGTGCCAGCTGGCCGTAGCCGCGCAACACGATGACCTCCGAGGCCCCCGCGTCCCCGCCTACCCGGATCTGCGCGTCCAGCCGGTCCTTGGCGTCTTTCCCGGCGTCGGCGAGCACGATGATGCGGCAGGGGTGTTCGCGGGAGGCGTCGTTCGCGGCCTCGATCGCTTCTTCCTCCAGCCCGGACTTGGTCACCACCACCAGGGTCAGGACCCGGCCCAGGGCTATCACCCCGCCCTGCTCACGCAGGGCCATGAGTTTCTTGGAGACCTTGGACGTGGTGGTATCGGGCAGGTTAACGATCATGGCCTTCTCCAGGTTCGTCCGTCGCGGGCCAGCAGCTCATCAGCGCTGGCGGGGCCCCAGGAGCCGGGGGCGTAAGGTTCGGGCTGTTCGTTCAGCGATGCCCAGTATTCCTCGAACGGGTCAAGGATCTTCCAGGACAGCTCCACTTCCTCATGCCGCGGGAACAACGGCGGCTCACCCAGCAACACATCCAGGATCAACCGCTCGTAGGCCTCGGGGGAGGATTCGGTGAACGAATGCCCGTACCCGAAGTCCATGGTCACGTCCCGGACCTCCATCTGAGTGCCGGGAACCTTGGAGCCGAACCGGATGGTCACGCCTTCGTCAGGCTGGACCCGGATCACCACGGCGTTCTGCCCAAAGTCATCCTCGCCGTGGTCACGGAACAGCAGGTTGGGGGCGCGTTTGAACACCACCGCGATCTCTGTCACCCGCCGCCCCAGGCGCTTGCCGGCGCGCAGGTAGAACGGCACCCCAGACCAGCGGCGGGTGTGGATGTCCACCCGCACTGCCGCGTAGGTTTCCGTGGTGGAGTCGGCCGGGATGCCTTCCTCCTCCAGGTAGCCCAGGACCTGCTCTCCGCCCTGCCAGCCACCGCTGAATTGACCCCGGGCCGAATGGGTGGAGAGGTCTTCGGGGAGTTTGACCGCGGCGAGGACCTTTTCCTTCTCTGCGCGCAGGTCATCGGCGTTGAAGGAAATGGGCTCCTCCATCGCCGTCAGGGCCAGCAGCTGCAGCAGGTGGTTCTGGATCACGTCGCGGGCCGCTCCGACGCCGTCGTAGTATCCTGCCCGGCCGCCGGTGCCGATGTCCTCGGCCATGGTGATCTGGACATGGTCCACGTAGTTGGCGTTCCACAACGGCTCGAACAACTGGTTAGCGAACCGCAGCGCCAAGATGTTTTGAACCGTTTCCTTGCCCAGGTAATGGTCAATCCGGAACACTGCATCCGGCGGGAACACCGACTCCACGATGTCGTTCAGCTTCCGCGCCGATTCCAGGTCGTGGCCGAACGGCTTCTCGATCACCACGCGCCGCCATTTATCCCCTTCGGCCTGCGCCAGGCCGTGCTTGGACAGCTGCCGGCAGACTTGTTCGAACGCCTTGGGCGGGATCGACAGGTAGAACGCGTGATTCCCGCGGGTGCCGCGGACGTCGTCGAGTTCCTTGATCGTCTCGCCGAGCCGCTCAAAGGCTGCGTCGTCGTCGAACTCGCCCTGGACAAACCGGATGCCCTCGGACAACTGGTTCCAGACCGCCTCATCAAACGGCGTCCGGGCGTGA